>JAHCJV010000068.1 GCA_026126105.1 Enhydrobacter sp. | reverse complement strand
CAGTCGCGCCTCGGTGCGCGAAGCGCTGCGCATGGTCGAGCACGAGGGGCTGGTCACCATCCTGCCGCAACGCGGTGCCCAGGTGACAATCCTGTCCGCGCAAGAAGTTCAGGACATTTTCGAGATCCGCGCCAACCTGATGGGACTCGCCTGCCAGCGTCTGGCCGCGGCCGCATCGCCCGAGAACCGCAACCGGTTGGACGAACTTCTCAAGGATCTGCGGACGGCACGAGAAGACGGCGACGCCTACGCCAGAGCCAGCCTTGCGATAAGCGAGTATTGCGTGCGCAATGCCGGCAGCAATCGGCTCGCCGACCTTATCCTGTCGTTCGGCCGTCAGACGGCACGCTACACCAAGCTCAGTCTCTCGACACCGGAGCGCCGCCGCCAGTCCTATGCCAACTGGCGCGAGTTGGTGGCGGCGATGAGCGATGGCAAGCTTGCAGTCGCCGAGCGGATTGCCCGCGAACTTGTCCTCAACACGCGCGACACGGCCCTCAAGGTGCTCGCCAACATCCATGAGCGCTCAAGAGCCTAGCCGCCGACAATACCGATGCGATCGCGGTCGACAACCGGTGTAGATGCGCAACCAGTCGATCGCGGTCTTGAAGTATTTGAGCGAAATGAGGTGGACGGCCTTCGGGAGGCTCGACGCCAAGAGACAGAGCTGGATAGAAGCGATCGCTGTAGCTAGCGGCTGTCGTAAAGCCGGGTGACGATCGCCTCGAGCGCAAGGAACAGCGCAAACAGGACGATGCCGACGGCGCAAAGCATGAGGATCGCCGCGAGCAGAAGCGCCGTCTCGAAGTTGTTGGCCGAGAACAGGATGATGTAGCCCAGGCCGGTCTGGGCGGTGATGAACTCGCCCAGCACCACGCCGATCACCGCGAAGGTGACGCCGATCCTGAGGCCGCTGAAGATGTGAGGCAAGGCGAAGGGCAACTCGACCGTGAGCAGCGTCTGCAGCCGGTTCATCAGCAGCGCCTGGCAGAGCCGGCCGTAACTTGGCGGCGCGGCCTGCAGGCCAGCGATTGTGCCGATCAGCACCGGGAAAAAGGCGATGAAGACTGCGAAGACCACCTTCGCCGTGAAGCCGGTGCCAAACCAGATGAGGAACACCGGCGCCAGAGCGACCTTTGGAATGAGCTGGAAGAAGACGATGGTCGGATAGATTGCCTGCATCGCGGTGCGCGATACCGAGACGGCGATCCCCAGCAGGATGCCGAGCAAGGCGGCGGCCAGAATGCCGGCAATCGCCGCCCAGAAAGTCGGCTGCGCCTGCTCGAGCAGCACGCTCATCGAGCGCAGCAGCGTGTCCCAGACCTTGTCCGGCGCCGGCAGCAGGCGCGCGCTCACCGCGCCGCTGCGCGCCAGCAGGTCCCAGCCGGCGAGCAGCAACAGGGCGGCGATTGCCGGTGGTGCCACCGTGCGGACCGGCGACGCGATAGCGATCACTCGCCCCTCCAGCGTCGAACAGCGACTTCGCCGGCATGGACGACGCCGTAGCAGATCAGGCCAACGACGCAGAGCACGGTGATTGCGGCCAGGATCATGTCGGTCTGCAGCAGCGCGGCGCTCTTCAGGATCAGGAAGCCTAGTCCTTCCGAGGAGGAGATGAATTCCGCCACGATGACGCCGATGACGCTGAGTGTGATGGCGATCTTGAGGCCCGCGAACAGGTAGGTGAGGGAGCCGGGCAGGCGGACCAGCCAGAACGTCCGCCACGTCGAGGCAGTGAGGCCACGGCACAGCCGGACCAGGGAACGGTCCGTCGATTCGAGGCCCGCCACCATGGCGATGAAGATCGGGAAGAAGCAGATGAAGGTGGCGATGGTGAGCCGCGATTGCCAGCCGATCCCCGCCCAGACGATGAACAGCGGCGTCCAGGCAATCTTGGGCACGAGCTGGATGACGATGACGAGCGGATAGATTGCATCGCGCAGCAGCCGGCTGAAGCTGAGCAGTGATGCCAGCCCGATCCCGAGAACGGTCGCGAGCCCGAAACCGAGCAGCGTGTCACGCACCGTCGGGATGGTCTGCTGCCAGATCGTGCCGGCATTGTTCACCAGCGCGGTGAACACGTCGCCAGGAGTGGGCAGGATGACCTTCGGGATCTGAAAGCCGACGGCTGCGAGGTGCCATAGCAGCAGCAAACCGGCGCCGAACACAATAGGAAGCGCGATGCTTCGTGCGTGATCGAAGGCGAGACCGACCGGAGCGGCCGTCAGAGGCGTGGTATCGACCGCGGAGACCATCAGTGCCGCCGATGCTGGATCTTGCCGCGCAGATGGCCGCAGATCCGGTTGAACTCCGCCGTCTCGCCGATCTCGAGCCCGCGCGGCCGCGCGAAGGGAATGCGGATATCCTCGATGACGCGGCCGGGCCGCTGGCTCATCACCAGCACGCGGTCACTCAGGAACACCGCCTCGCGAATCGAATGGGTGACGAAGAGAGCGGTGCGGTGGTGCTCCTGCCAGATCTTCATCAGCACGAGGTTCATCTCGTCCCGCGTGATTGCGTCGAGCGCGCTGAATGGCTCGTCCATCAGCAGCAGGTCCGGCTGATAGACCAGCGCACGGCAGATCGCGACCCGCTGGCGCATGCCGCCCGAAAGCTGGCGTGGCTTGTGGTCGTGGAAGCCCTCGAGGCCAACCTCGTCGAGCAGCGCCTTGGCGTGGTCGATGTACGGCCCGACCGGGCGGTTCATGGCCCGGAAGGGAAACAGCACGTTCTCAAGCGCGCTCTTCCACGGCAGCAGGGTCGGATCCTGGAACATGATCCCGGTCTGGGCCCGCGGTGCGGACATCGGCTTGCCGCCGACCCGTATCGCGCCTTCGCTCGGGTCCTCGAGTCCTGCGACCATCATCAGCAGGGTGCTCTTGCCGCAGCCCGACGGTCCCAGCAGGGAGACGAACTCGCCGGCCTCGATCCTGAACGAAGTCGGCGCCACGGCCTCGACCTCCCCGCGTCTTCCCGCGTTGAAGACCTTGCGGACGTTGTCGACGGCGACGTAGTCGGTCGTCATCCCAGCGCGTACTTGGCCGTGCCCGCCTTGACCTTGGCCCACTCGGCATCCGTGAGCTTCAGCTTGCCGACGAACTCGTTGGTGAACAGAGTGTTCGGATCGGGCTTCTTGTCGGTTGCCGTACCCGAGGTCTCGAAGATCAGGTCGGTCATCGTGGCGTAGATCGCCGGATCGGAATAGCCGACGCCCTTCTCCATCGCTTCCTTGCTCATGTAGTTGGCGGCCCATACGCCCATGCCGATCTCGAGCTGCTCCTTCGCGGTCGAGGCGAGCTTCAACTCCGGAAGCTCCTTGAACAAAAGCTCGATCGTCTCCTGCGGGTTGAGCAGAGCGAACTTCACGCCTTCGGCCAGGCCCATCGCCATCGCCTCGCACACGCCCTTTTCCTTGGCGAAGTAGTCGGGCGTCGTGGTCAGCGAGTGCGCGTAGAACGGCATGCCGTACTTGCTGTAGAGGAAGACGCGCGGATTGACGCCCGACGCGACCAGCTTGGGCAGCGCGCTGGCCACGAAGCAGGTGATGCCGTCGCACTGCTTCTCGATCAGCGCGACCTCGCGAACCTTGCTGTCGAGGGCGATTGACTGGATGTCATTCATGGTGAGGCCGAACTTCTTCAGGAACGTCGGCAGGAACGGGTACTCGCCCGAGGTCAGGGTCGAGCCGAGCTTCTTGCCCTTGAGGTCCTTCGGCTCCTTGATCGGCGATTCCGGCCGCACCGCGACCCCCATCGTCGTGTCGTAATTGAAGCAGCCGAGCGACAGCAGCGCCGCGCCCTTCACCGCCTGCTGGATCGAGTTGGGCGTCGCCGGGATGCCGAACTGGTACTTGCCCTGGGTGATGGCCTGGGTCGCGGCGGCCGAGCCGGTGCCCTTCTCGATCGTGACGTCCAGGCCGGCCTTCGCCCAGAACGGCTTGGCGGCGTAGGACCAGATGTTGGCACCCTCGGGCAGCCAGCCGAGCGTGTAGTTGATGGCGATCTTCTTCTGCGCGAAGACCTTCTTCGGCAGGAATGTCCCGGCTGCCGCAACGCCAGAAGCGGCGACGAATCCGCGGCGGGACAGCGTCCCCATCTTGCTCACATCCTTGCGCATGCGCCCTCCCGAGTGTGCGAACCCACAGGCGCTGCAACGCAATATATATGCCAGAGGCATGCGGGAGGGCTGCACTGGCACACGACTTGCTGCCATCCTTCCGACCGCATGAGCCTTTCCGCATCGACCTCCTTCCTGCGCGGCGACTGCCTTGCCGCCCTCGACGCCCGCGTCCACCGCGAGATCGAGATGACGGCGCATCCGCGTGCGGAGTGGATGCAGCCTCGCCTGTTCCAGGGCCGGCCGGCACTCGACGTGCTGATCGTCGGCGCGGGCCAGTCGGGCCTCGTCACCGCCTATGCGCTGATGCGCGACCGGGTCCGCAACATCCTGCTGATCGACCGTGCGCCCGCCGGGCGGGAAGGGCCGTGGGTGACCTACGCGCGCATGCCGACCTTGCGCAGCCCCAAGGAGCAGACCGGACCCGACCTCGGCCTCGCGAGCCTCACCTTCCAGGCGTGGTACGAGGCGCAGCACGGCCCGACCGCCTTCACCGACCTCCATCTCATCCCGGCAGTCGACTGGCACAACTACCTGCAATGGTATCGCAAGGTGCTCGACCTGCCGGTGCGCAACGATGCCGAGGCCGTGGCGATAGCGCCGGCCACGCTCGATGACGGCGGCCACTGCCTGCTGGTGACCCTGGCTAACGGCGAGGTGCTGGCGGCGCGCAAGCTTGTGCTGGCGACCGGCCAGGACGGCACGGGCGAATGGTGGATGCCGGACTTCGTGCGCGCCCTGCCGCCCGAGCGCCGCGCCCACAGCGCCGACATGATCGACTTCGGGCGGTTGCGCGGTCGTACGGTTGCCGTGCTGGGGGTCGGGGCATCGGCGATGGATAACGCCGCCGTCGCGCTCGAGCACGGGGCGAGGGCCGACGTCTTCTGCCGGCGCCGGGCGCCGTCGATGGTGCAGCAGTATCGCTGGCTTACCTTCGCAGGCTTTCTCAAGCACATGGGCGACCTGCCCGACGAATGGCGGTGGCGGATCATGAGTCACATCATGCGTTCCCGCGAAGGTTTTCCGGCGGACACGTATCAGCGCGTGCTGGCCTTTCCCGATTTCCGAATGCATGTCGAGCGACCGTGGACGGGCGCGACGATGGAAGACGGGCGCATCCGTATCGACACCCCCAAGGGGGCCTTTCATGCCGACTACGCGATCTGCGGTACCGGCATCCGGCAGGATGTGAGCCAGCGCGCCGAGCTCGCGCCCTTCGCCGACAAGATCGCGACCTGGCGCGATCGCTATGTCCCGCCGCCGGGCGAGGAGGACGACTGGCTGGGCGGCTTCCCTTACTTGGCGCCTGATTTCTCCTTCGTCGAGCGCACGCCCGGCGAGGCGCCGTGGCTCGCCGGCATCCATGTCTTCGGCATCGGCGCGACGATGAGCTTCGGCCCGTCGGGCAGCAGCATCAACGCGCTCACCTCGTCGATCCCGCGGCTCGTTTCCGGCCTGACGCGGGGCCTGTTCCAGGGCGATCTTGCGCGGCACTGGGACTCGCTGCGGAGCTACAATGTCGAGCAGGCCAAGCTCGACTGGAGCCGCATCGTGAAGGATTGAGACCATGGCGAGCCGACTGCGCCGCGACTGGGCCGAGATGACGACCAAGGATTTCCAGCTCACCGACATGTCGAGAGTGATCGCCGTGCTGCCGGTGGCGGCGATCGAGCAGCATGGCCCGCACCTGCCGGTCGAGGTCGACACAGCGATCAATCGCGGAATCGTGGCGCGCGCCCGGGAGCTCATGCCGGCCGAATTGCCGGTGACGTTCCTTCCCGCCATGCCGATCGGCAAGTCGAACGAGCATATTTCCTATCCCGGCACCTTGACCCTGTCGGCGGAGACGCTGATCCGGCTATGGACGGAGATCGGCGAAAGCGTGAGCCGCGCCGGTGTGCGCAAGCTGGTGATCTTCAACAGTCATGGCGGCCAACCGCAGATCGCCGACATCGTCGCGCGTGACCTGCGCGTGCGGCGGGAGATGTTCGTCGTGATCGCCAGCAGCTATGCGCTGGGCCAGCCGCCCGGCCTCTTTCCGGCCGACGAGCTGAAGCACGGTATCCACGGCGGCTCGGTCGAGACCTCGATCATGATGCATCTCCATCCCGATCTCGTGCGCCGAGAGGAGCTCGCGAATTTCCGGTCGCGCTCGCTCGATATGGAAAGGGATTATGAGATCCTGACGCCGGAAGGCAGTATCGCTTTCGGTTGGGAGACTCAGGATCTCAGCCCACCCGGCGCCTGCGGCAATGCCACGAACGCCGACGCCGAACGCGGCGCCCAGCTGGTCGAGCATGCTGCCGCGCGGTTTGTGAAATTGTTGCAGGAGATCGACCGTTACCCGCTCGA
The DNA here is from genome assembly GCA_026126105.1 of Enhydrobacter sp. GTDB lineage: Bacteria > Pseudomonadota > Alphaproteobacteria > Reyranellales > Reyranellaceae > Reyranella. The sequence goes on along the minus strand of JAHCJV010000068.1, from coordinate 26,776 downwards.
CGCCCTTCGCGCGGGCCCGTTGCGCAAGAAGCAGGCAGACGCGACCGCTCATTCATGAGGAACACGCCATGCTCGTGACGCAACAGAAGGTCCTGAGGCGCTTCTGGTATCCGGTCGTCCCGGCCGACCGGCTGGCGACGGAGCCTCTGCCGTTCACCTTACTTAACACCGACCTGGTTCTGTTCCGCGACTCCGCGGGAAAGGCTGCCGCCCTGGTGGATCGCTGCTGTCATCGCACGGCAAGGCTCAGCAAGGGCTGGGTGGAGGCCGGCAACGTGGTCTGTCCCTATCACGGTTGGACCTACGCCGGGGACGGCCGCTGCGTGCGCATCCCGCAGCGGCCGGGCGGCGACCCGGGAAAGAACATCGCCATTGAATCCTTCCGCTGCACCGAACGCTACGGCGTGGTCTGGGTCGCGCTCGAGGAGCCGTTGCGCGACATTCCCGCGCTGCCCGAGTACGACGATCCGGCCTATCGCCGAGTCTTCGAGTTCTACGAGCCGTGGGAGGCGCCCGGGCTGCGCATCATGGAAAATTCCTTCGACAACGCGCACTTCGCCTTCGTGCACAAGGAGAGCTTCGGCATCGTCGACGAGCCCGAGCCGGTGCAGCCCCGGCTCGAGCCCGATCCCGCGGGCTTCGTGATGTATGCCGACGTGCCAGTGAAGAACCCCGAGATCCAGCGCGGCAACCTCGGGATCGACGCCGACCGCACCGTACGACATTACGAGAAGACCTGGTGGATGCCGTTCTCGCGCAAGATGAAGGTGACTTACCCCAACGGGCTGGTTCACATCATCATGACCCTGACCGCGCCGATCGACGACCGCCGTTCGCAGGTCATCCAGTTCCTGCTGCGCAGCGACAGCGAGGCAGACGCGCCGGCTGAGAACCTGACCAGGTTCGACCGCCAGGTGACGCACGAGGACATGGCCATCCTCGAGGGCTGCGACCACGACGTCCCACTCTCGCCGGCGGGCGAGCTGCACATGCCGACCGACCGGCCCGGCCTCGAGATGCGCCGGATGCTGGCGCGGCTGCTCGCCGAGCATGGCGAGCAGGAGGTGCGCCGTGGCGGTTGCAGCCCTGCGCTTCTTGCGTCGGCTGCGGAGTAGATCATGCTCACCACCCGCCAACCTGTGTTACGCCGCTTCTGGTACCCGGTGTTGCCGGCATCGTCGCTCGAGAAGGGACCGCAACCTTTCACCCTGCTGGGTCAACCGCTGGTCCTCTGGTCGCGCGGCGACGGGCAGTACGCTGCGCTGGAAGACCGCTGCGCGCATCGCTCGGCCGCGCTCAGCAAGGGCTGGCTCGACGAGGGCGCCGTCGTCTGCCCGTATCACGGCTGGACTTACGACCAATCCGGTGTCTGCCTGCGCATCCCGCAGCGACCGGATGCCGGGTCGTCAAGGCAGCCCGTCGTCAGGAGCTTCGCCTGCGCCGAGCGCTACGGTTACGTCTGGGTCGCGCTGGACGAGCCGTTGGCGCCCATCCCCGACTGGCCGGAGGAGCGCGATCCGGGTTACCGGCGCATCGACCAGTTCTACGAACCGTGGACCTGCGCCTCGTTCCGGCTGATGGAGAACAGCTTCGACAATGCGCACATCCACTTCGTGCATCGCAACACGTTCGGCGACATCAACGATCCGAACCCGCCGCAGCCCACGATCGAGCGCGCCGAGTTTGGTTTCGTCGCGCGCTCCGACGTGCCCGTCTACAACAACGACCTGCAGAAGCAGAACCTGCGCGACGCCAGCGCCGTCACCATCCGCCACATGACGGCCACCTGGTACATGCCGTTCCTGCGGCGCCTGCACATCCGATACCCGAACGGGCTCGATCACATCATCGTCACCGCCGCGACACCGGTCGCCGACGATGCCTGCCAGGTCGTGCAATTCTGCTTTCGCAACGACACCGAGGCCGACGCGCCGGCCGCAAACATCATCGATTTCGATCGCCGCGTGACGGCCGAGGACCAGGCGGTGCTGGAGACGACCGACCACGACGTGCCGCTCGACATGAACTCGGGCATCGAGAAGCATATGCCGTCGGATCAGCCTGGCCTGCTGATGCGCCGCATGCTGCTCGAGCTTTTTGCCAGGCATGGCGAGACCGAGCAGACGCGGCACTACACGTCCCGCCAGGCGGCGGAATAGGAGAGAGCCATGGACAAGCCGTTGCTACGCCGCGCCCGCGACTGCCGCACCTCGCGCATCAAGCCGGCCGACACCAACAAGTTCGTCATGTTGGTCGATCCGCTGAGAGACAAGTCGCCGTTCATTTCCGTCGTCGAGATCTTCGATGTCGGCGGCAAGACCCCGCGCCACCATCACGGCCAGGCACACGAGATGTTCTACGTGCTGAGCGGCCGCGGCAAAGCCCACTGCAATGGCGAGATCTTCGACATGGAGAAGGGCGACACGCTGATGCTGCCGCCGGGCCTGGATCACGTGGTCGAGAATGTCGGCCCGGACAAGCTCTACTGCCTGACCGTCATGGTTCCCAACGAAGGCTTCGCCGAGATGATCCGGGATGGCGAGACGATGACGCTCGACGCGGCTGACCGGGCGGTGGTTTCAGCATAAGATACCACCTTCCAACGGGAGACACACGCATGGGTGCCAGATTGCTTGCGCTGCCACTGGTCGCGGCAACGATGTTCTTCACCTTGGTTGCCACCGCCCAGACGCCATCCTTCACGGATCCCAAGACCGGGCAGGTCTGGACGCCGAACAATGTCGGTGGGGGACCGCCGCCGACGGCGCCGCAGGACCGCGCCTTCAATCCGAACGCGCAGACGGTCACGATCGGCCAGGTCTTCCAGCAGAACGCTCAGGTGACCGTCGTCGGCCAGGTGCCGATCACGGCCGGCCCGACCGTCCCCCTCGTCGATATCGACAATGTCACGCTCAGCGTCGCCGGCACGCGCTGGCAGGTTGTGATGTACCTGCAGAACAACTCAGCGAACACCCTGGCGCCTGGCCTGCCTTGCCGCTTCACCAATGCGGGCAATGTCGTTCTGGAGAGCTACGTTCAGGTCGGCCCTGTTGCCGGTGGAACCCGGGTCGGGCTGGTCTTCTTCGGCCCGCCGAGCAACATCTTCGTCGACAACGTGTCCTGCAGCGTGGCTCTGCCGTAAGGTCTTCGCGGGGCACGCGGCATTGGCGTGCCCCGCTTCAGCGATCAGCGGTACTTTGCCCGGACGCTCTGCGGCGTCGGCAGGCGGTGGCGGTCGGCCGGATCCTTCCAGCCCTTGAAGTTGGGCTTGCGCTTCTCGGCGAAGGCGGCACGGGATTCCATGAGGTCGTCCTTGTCGCCGTGGTTGTGCAGCGCCTCGGCCAGCATCTGCATCTCGGGGCTCGCGGCCGGCCGCATGTGGCGCATCATGTGCACGGTGTTGACGCGCGAGGCGGGCGGCAGGGTGAGCAGATGCTCGGCCATGCTCATCGCCGTCGGCATCAGCTCGGCGGCGTCGACGATGCGATTGAGGAAGCCCACCTCGTAGAAGCGCTGCGCCGTGAAACGGAAACCCAGCGCCATCTCCATCGCGATCGGATAGGGCAGGTTGGCGACGTGGCCATGATTGTAGCCGCCCAGCAGCCAGCGCTTGGCCTCGGAGACCTCGAACACCGCCTCGCGCACGGCGACCCGCAGGTCGGTGCGCTCCACCAGCATGAAGCCACCGCCCATGGCGAAGCCGTTGATCGCGCCGATCACCGGCTTCTCGAGCGCGCCGCTCATGAACGGGTCTTCCATCGCCGGCCGCTGGCCGCCCGGCTTGCCCTTCTCGAGCGACTCCTTCATGTCCTCGCCGGCGCAGAAGCCGCGGCCCGTGCCGGTGAAGATCGCGACCTCCATCTCCTTGTCGTGACGGAAGTCGGTCCAGATCCGTGCAAGCTCGCCGCGAATCTCCGTGTTGAGCGCATTCAGCCGCTCGGGCCGATTCATGCGCACGACGAGCACTTGCCCGTGTCGTTCGGTTTCCACCACGGCCATTGATTCTCTCCCTTATTCGGCGGCTTGCAGCAGGTCGTAGGTGCGCTTCTGGTAAGCGATCATGTAGTCGGTGTAGGTCGTCGTCGGGTATTTCGGCGGCTTGTCCGGGCCGACGCACGTCGGCACCGCGGCAATCGGCCAGTCGATCGTCGCGTCGCAGAAGAAGGCGAGCGCATAGCGTTCGCGGCCGCTGCGGTTGATCGCGCGATGAGGCGTCGCCAGGAAGCGGTCGTTGGTCCAGCGCAGCAGGAGCTGGCCGCCATTGACCACGAAGGCGTCCGGGATCGCCGGCGCATCAATCCACTCGCCGTTGCGCTTGCGGATGGCGAGCCCCGGCACCTCGTTGGGCGCGAGCACCGTCAGGAAGCTGGTGTCGGTGTGCGGTGCGATGCCGAACTCGTCCTCCGGCGTCGTCTCGGGCTGCGGCGGGTAATGGGTCATGCGCAGCTTGTACTGGTAGTCCTGGAATGCCGCGTCGAACCAGGTCGGCGGCAGGTCGAGCGCGACGGCATAGAGCCGAATGAGCTTCTGCACCAACCGCTCCATGGCGTCGCAATAGGCCATTACCGTCTCGCGAAATCCGGGTAGATCGGCTGGCCACTGGTTGGCACTGCGAAAGCGCTTCCCGGCGATAACGTCGGGATGATCGATCGGCAGGTCGCGGGCGATGAACAGCGCCTCGTTGAGGTTGGGCTTGGTGACGGTCTGCACCACCGACGTCCGCAGCGTGTCCCCCTTCATCGGCAGGTACCCGACGTTGTGCTTGTCGATGCGTATCCTCATCTTTTCTTCGAGCGGCAGCGCATGGAAGCGTGCGGCTTGCTCATAGGCGCCGCTGATCAGCCGCCGCTCGATTCCATGATTGACGATGAAGTAGAAGCCGATCTCCGTCAGCGCATGGCGAAGTTGGCCGGCGGCCTGCTGCAGCGCGCCCGGTTCGCCCGCCAGGGTGGGGCCGAGATCGATGATCGGGATGGTGTCGTGGGTGGGCATCCTCGAACAATAGCGCGGCGTCGGACGAAACGACAACGCCGAGCCGAGGTGGCGCCGCCGAATCATTGCTGCTCGCATGATAGGAGCAGGCAATCCATACGGCGCCATTCTACAGTGCAGTCGATGCGTCCTCCCTTGCTGCCCCGCCTGCTCGCGCCACGCCTGCCATTCTACTACGGATGGGTCGTGCTCGGCTGCCTTTGCCTGGCCGGCTTTGCACGTCAAGGACCGGCGGTCGCCGTGCTGGCGGTCTTCGTCGTGCCGATGACCGAGGCGTTCGGCTGGTCGCGCGTGGAGATCGCGGGCGCGGTGTCACTCGGTGGCCTGATCGCGGCCTTCGTCTCGCCGGTGCTCGGTCCCATGCTCGACCGGCGCGGCGCGCGACTGATCCTCTGTCTCGCGGTCCTCGGCACCGGGCTGTCGACCATGGTCCTGTCGCTGACGCAGTCGCTCGTCGTCTTCTACCTGCTGTTCTGCTTCGCGCGCATGGTCTGGGCCGGCCCGTTCGATCTCGGTCTGTATGGCGCGCTGAACAGCTGGTTCGTCTCGCGTCGTACCATCGCCACCTCGATCGCGACCGTGGCGCAGATGTCTGGACTCGTCGCGCTGCCGATGATTGCGCAGGTCGCGATGCAGGACGGCGGCTGGCGCAGCGGCTGGATCGCGGTCGGCGCGACGGTGCTGGTCGTGGGCTTCGTGCCGGTGTGGCTGTTTCTGGTGCGCCGGCCGGAGGATCTGGGCCTTGTGCCCGATCAGGCCAGCCCTGGCGCCACGGCTGCCGCGCCGGAGCCGCGCTTCAGCCGGGCCGAAGCGATGCGCACGCGCGCCTTCTGGCTGCTGTCGCTCTTCACCGTGCTGGTCTTTCCGGTGCAGGCCGGTGTCAGCCTGCATCAGGCCGCGCACCTCATCGAGCGTGGGCTCACACCGATCGCTGCTGCGACGGTGATCAGCGTCTTCTCGGCGATGACGGCGGTGGCAAGCTTCGGCGTCGGGTTCCTGCCGCGGCGATTGCCCCTGCGCTACACGCTGGCCGCGCTGGCCGTTCTGCTGACGATGGGCACGTTCGCCCTGATCGGCGTAGCCAGCGTTCATGGGTCTTATCTGGCGGCAGGTCTCTTCGGCCTCGGGATTGGCGGCATCATGACCCTGCTGCCGGTTGCATGGGCTGACTATTTCGGTCGCGAGAGCTTTGGAGCCATACGGGGCGTCGTGCTGTCGGTGCAGACGCTTGCGCAGGCGGCGGGCCCGCTATTGTCCGGTGTCCTGCGCGACGGGAGCGGCGACTACACCTTGTCGCTCACGGTGTTCGGATGCCTGGCGGGGCTGGCCGTCTTCGTCGCCTTTGGAGCAAAGCTCCCGCCCCGGATCGAGCCGCTTGCGCAGCCTGTAAGCTTCCCGTAAGGTTTTCGCAGCCCGAAAGAGGCTGCGCCCGCCGAAGGTGGGCAGCGCGACGAGGAAACAGGCTTCACACCAGAGAGACGACGAGTCAGCGGCAGGACGTGCGCACCAGCGAGATTGCTCGCCGTGGTGGTTCGTCCTGCCGTCAGACCCGCGCAGCCATTGGGTCACTCACAACGAGGTGCACTAGCACGACAAGGAAACACACACAGGAGGTGGCGATGAGCGTACCAACGGTAATGTGGCGTGCAGGTCTTTGCCTGGCAGTGTTGGTTGCAGTCAGTCCCGCGGGGGCGGAGACGCCGAAACGAGGCGGTACGCTTACATACTTGATTCCGGCCGATTCGCCTCCGAGCTTCGACGGGCATCGGGAAACGACCTACGCGACGATCCACGCCGCTGCGCCTTACTACAGCGTGCTGATCCGGGTCCCGCCCGACAATCCCGCCTCGACCACGGAGTTCGTGTGCGATCTCTGCACCGAGATGCCCAAGCCGACCGACGACGGCAAGACCTATACTTTCAAGATCCGCCAGGGGGTGAAGTTTCACGACGGCAGCAACCTGACTGCGAAGGACGTGGCGGAAAGCTGGAAGTACATCGTCAATCCCCCCAAGGGCGTCGTGAGCGCCCGCCAGACTTACTACGCGATGGTCGATTCGGTCGATGCGCCGGACGATTCCACGGTTGTCTTCAAGCTGAAATACGCGACCAATGCCTTCCTGCCAGCGCTCGCAGATCCCTACACGTGGATCTACAAGAAGGAGATCCTGAATAGGGACCCGCACTGGTACGAGAAGAACATCCTGGGCTCCGGCCCGTTCAAGTTCGTCGCCTACGAAGCCGGCCAGTCGATCAAGGGCGAACGCAACGAGGACTATTATCACAAGGGCCAGCCCTATCTCGATGGCATCGTCGGCATCTTCGCCGCCAAGCAGTCGGTGCGAACCGATGCGCTGCGAGCCGACCGCGCCTCGATCGAGTTCCGCGGTCTGCCGCCGTCCGCGCGCGACCATCTGGTCAAGGAGCTGGGCGACAAGATCACCGTCCAGGATAGCGACTGGAACTGCGGCAATATCCTCACGCCGAACCATCGGAGGAAGCCCTTCGACGATGTCCGAGTGCGGCGGGCGCTCGCGCTCGCGATCGACCAGTGGCACGGGGCTCCGGCGCTGTCGAAGATCGCGACCGTACGAACGGTGGGCGGCATCGTCTTCCCCGGCTCGCCCCTCGCCGCCACCAAGGCCGAGCTCGAGCAGATGGCGGGCTACTGGCCGGACATCGAGAAGTCGCGTGCCGAGGCAAGGCGCCTGCTCAAGGAAGCCGGCGCCGAGGGGCTCCGGTTCGAGCTGCTCAACCGCAACGTCGACCAGCCCTACAAGTTCGTCGGCACGTGGGTGATCGCCGAATGGAAGAAGATCGGCGTCGAGGTCGAGCAGAAGGTCACGCCGACCGGTCCCTGGCTGGCCAACATGCGCTCCGGGACTTTCGATGTGGCGATGGAGGCCAACTGCCAGAGTGTGGTCAATCCCTTGCTCGATACGGGCAAGTACCTGCCGCACACGGTCTACCCGGAGAACTTCGGCTACTACGACGACCCAAAGTCGGTCGAACTCTACAACAAGATGCAGACGGAAACCGACGTCAAGAAGCAGCGTGAGGCCATGCGCGCCTACGAGAAGCACACGCTCGACACAATGGTCCACGAGATCGTGCTGCCTTACTGGCACCGCATCGTGCTCGGCCGGTCCTACGTGAAGGGCTGGAAGATCAGCCCGAGTCACTACCTGAATCAGGATCTCGCCAACGTCTGGCTCGACAGGGACAGCCCATCCGCCGAGGCGAAGAGATAGACCTCGCCAGATCGTCGAACGGCTCCGGCCGACGCTTCCCTACGTCGGCTGGAGCGGCGACCCTGATTATCCAAGCCGCGGGTCGTCGGCCTACAGCCAGGGCATCTCCTGGCGCTGCCTGGCCTCGAAGCTAGCGATGTCGGTTTCGTAGCCGAGTGTGATCTTCACCTCGTCGGCGCCCTGCAGCAGCATGTCCTTGCGGAAGGGATCGATCTCGAAGCTGTCCTTCTGCCCGTCGGGCCCGACGACGGTCTGCGACGGGAGATCGATCGAAATCTCCGCGCCGGGCAGCTCGTGCAGGATGACGCGAATGCGCGCCACCCGCTCGGCCGGCAGGCGGATCGGCAGGCAGCCGTTCTGGAAGCAGTTGTTGAAGAAGATGTCGCCGAACGACGGGGCGATGAAGGCGCGGAAGCCATTGTCCACCATCACCGTGACTGCGTTCTCGCGCGATGAGCCGCAGGCGAAATTGTAGTTGGCGACGATGATCTTCGCGTCCTTGTAGGCGGGATTGTTGAGGGTCACGCCCTCGCGCGGCCGTCCATTGGGATCGAGCCGGAAGTCGTGGAAGTAACCCTCGACCTGCTGCGGCCGCAGCCGGCCGAGATACCGTGCCGGGATGATCTGGTCGGTGTCGATGTTGGCCTGGTCCAGCGGCACGGCGACGGCGGTGAGAGTGGTGAAGGCGTCCATGTCGGGTGCTCCTACGCCAGCAGCTTGCGCACGTCGGTGAAGTGGCCGGTGACGGCCGCTGCCGCGGCCATGGCCGGGCTCACCAGATGGGTCCGAACGCCAACGCCCTGGCGGCCAACGAAGTTGCGGTTGGAGGTCGATGCGATGCGCTGGCCCTGCGTGCCGACATCGCCGTTGACGCCGATGCACATCGAGCAGCCGGGCTCGCGCCAGTCGAAGCCGGCCTCGCGGAAGATCCTGTCGAGCCCCTCGGCTTCGGCCTGCTCCTTGATGAGGCCCGAGCCGGCCACGACCCACGCGGGGATCTTGGCCTTGCGTCCCTTGGCGACGGCGGCTGCCGCGCGCAGATCCTCGATGCGGCTGTTGGTGCAGGAGCCGATGAAGACTCGGTCGACGGCGACGGTGTCCATCGGCGTACCGGGCTTGAGATCCATGTATTCGAGCGCCCGCTTCATGTTTTCCTGCTTGCCGGCGTCGGGCGCGGAAGCGGGATCGGGCACGCGGCCGTTGATCGACAGCACGTCCTCGGGGGACGTGCCCCAGGTCACCATCGGGGAGATCTCCGCGGCGTTAAGCGTGACTTCGCGGTCGAACGTCGCGCCTTCGTCGGTCGGCACGGTCTTCCAGAAGGCCATCGCCTTGTCCCAGTTCTCGCCCTTGGGGGCGAACGGCCTGCCCTTGAGGTAATCGAAGGTGATCTCGTCGGGCGCGACCATGCCGGCGCGGCCGCCGGCCTCGATCGACATGTTGCAGAGCGTGAGGCGGCCTTCCATCGAGAGGTTGCGAATCGCGCTGCCGGCATATTCCATCACGTAGCCGACGGCACCGGCGGCGCCGATCTTGCCGATGATGGCGAGGATGATGTCCTTGCCGGTAATATGCGGGCTCAAGGTGCCGTCGACCGTGATGCGCATCGACTTCGGCTTGCGCTGCCACAGGCATTGCGTTGCCATGACGTGCGTCACCTCAGACGAGCCGATGCCGAAGGCGAGCGCGCCCAGCGCGCCGTGGGTCGAGGTGTGCGAGTCGCCGCACACCAGGGTGATACCGGGCTGGCTCAGGCCCTGCTCGGGGCCGACGACATGGATGATGCCCTGGCGCGCATCGCCGAGGTCGAACAGCGTGACGCCGGCCTCGTTGCAGTTGGTCGTAATGTCGTTCAGCAGGCGGCGATGATCGGGATCGGGCACGTCCTTGGTGCGGCTGTCCGTCTTCACGTAGTGGTCCGGCGTGGCGGCGGCGCGGTCGGGCCGGCGCAGGCCCATGCCGCGCTGTTTCAAGCGTGCATAGGCCGGCGAGGAGCCGTCATGCATCAGGTGGCGGTCGATGTAGAGCAGCGTGTAGCCATCCGGCCGGTCCACCACGACGTGGCGCTGCCAGATCTTCTGGAACATGGTCCGCGGGGCGGTCATCGCGTGGGTCCTTTTCTACTCGGCGGCGGCTTTGAGTTCGTCGCGGAACGCGGTGCGACGGGCATCCCAGTCGGCGGCGCCGAACCGGGCGAACGTCTTTGCCGGGGAGGACTCTACCAGCGGCGGCGGATACTTGCCGAGTCGCTTCGTCTCGGCCAGCGTCTGGTCGCAGATCGCGATGATGTTGCCGAGCAGCAGGCCCGGCAGGATCGAGATCGCATAGCCCATGCGTTCGGCATCGGCGAGGGCGATGTCCGGCGTCTTGCCGCCGCGAACCATGTTCAGGAGGCAAGGGCCCTTGACCAGCTTCGGCACCTTCTCGACCTCTTCCATCGTCTGCGGCGCCTCCACGAACACGGCGTCCGCACCGTTGGCGAGGGCGAGCTGGGCCCGCGCGATCGCCTCGTCGAAGCCCGCGACGGCGCGCGCGTCGGTGCGGGCGATGACGGTGAAGTCGGGCGTGCGCTTGGCGGCCGCGGCAGCGCGGATCTTGGCAATGTAGTCCTCGCGGCTCACGAGCTCCTTGTTGTCGAGATGGCCGCACTTCTTGGGGAATATCTGGTCTTCGACGTGGATCGCCGCGACGCCCGCGCGCTCGAACTCCTGCACCGTGCGGAACATGTTGAGCTCGTTGCCGAACCCCGTGTCGCTGTCGCTGATCAGGGGGATACTGATCGAGTTGGCGATCCGCGACGCGTTGGCCACCATCTCGGTCATTGTGATCAGGCCGTAGTCGGGATATCCCAGCGTCGCCGAGGTGCCCGCGCCGGTCATGTAGGCGGCCTCGAAACCCGCCTGGTCGATCAGCCTGCCGGTAATGCAGTCGATCGCGCCGGGCGCGACGATCATCTTGCCGCTCTTCAACATCGCATTGAACTTGGCTGCCTGGTTCATGACGAACTCCTTATTGGCTTGGTTTGATTTCCGACGGACCCGAGCTGGTCGGCACCGAGCTCGAAGTGGAGGCTCAGGCGATTCGGCACGGCCAGCATCTCGACGTATTCGACCGCGCGGCCGTTCTGGTCGAGCATCATGGTGCGCAGGTCGATCAGCGCCGCGCCGACCTTGACGTCGAGACGCCGCGCCACGACGGGCTCCGCAAGCGTCGCGGACACGATCTGCTCGCCGGCGGCGATGCTTGCGCCGGCACGGGCCAGCAGCTGGAACATCGGGATGCGGTCGAGCTCGGCCTCGGTGAAGGTGCAGCCGAGCGTCTCGGGGACGTAGCTGGTGAGGTGCATGACGGGCACGCCGTCCTGGCTGCGAATGCGCACGGCGCGCTGCACTGGTTTGTCGGCCGCGTCCCACAGTCGTCCGCGCAGGAAGACGGGTGCCGGTCCGTAGCCGAACTCGACGACCTGCGCGACCGTCTCCGCACCGTAGGCGGCGATGTTGGACATCACCGACGCCATCGGCATGCGCAGCGGTCGGCCGAGCGGCTTGACCGTGGTGCGGCGACCGGCGCCGCGCTCGATCAGGCCGGCGCTCTGCAGGCTGGCCATTGCGCGGCGCACGGTGATGCGCGAGACGTTGAACAGCCTGGTCAGCTGCTCCTCGGTCGGCAGCAGCTCGCCTGCGCCGTAACGGCCCGTGGCGATACCGTCGGCCAGCACCAGGTAGATCTGATGATGCAGCGGGGTGCCGAGGTCGCGGGCGACCGCGATGCCGCTCATGCCGCAGATCCGCGATGCAGGTGGCGATCGATCGCCAGAAGGATCGAATTGGCGCCGACGGCGAACAGCGAGATCAGCACGGCGATTGACAGGATGGTCTGCACGTCGTTCAGGTCGATCGCGGTCATCAGCAGGAAGCCCAGGCCGCGCTGCGAGGCGAACAGCTCGCCCAGCATCGTGCCGAGGAGCGTGAGGGAGAAGCCGATGCGCAATCCGGTGAAGATCTCCGGCAGCGTGGCGGGAACAAGTATGTGCCAGCCCATCTGGGTGGGCGTAAGCCGCATGGCGCGGCCGGCCCGAAGGTAGGTGCGGTTGACGTTGCGCACGGCGTTCATCGTGAACAGCACGACGGGAATGATGCCGTGCAGCGCGCCGAACGCGACCTTGGCCGGCATGCCAAGTCCGAAAAGCAGCAGGATCACGGGATAGAGGGTGATCTTGGGCAGCGAATAGAGCCCGACCAGGATCGGCTCGGCCACTTCTCCCGACAGGCGATGCCCGCCCAGCAATACGCCGATGCCGACGCCGCCGAGCACCGAGATCGCCAGAGCCTGCAGGAAGGCGAGGCCGGTTTCCCGCAAATGCGGCAGGAAACGCTTCTGGCCGATCATCTCCCACATGTACTCGAGCGTGGGCAGCGGCGCGGTGAGCGCGGTGTCGCCTGCCCATTGATGAAGGATCTGCCACGCGACCAGAAGCGTGACGGTGAGCGCCAACGGGCCACGCAGGGAACGAACGGCGCTCACAGGCCGCGCTGCCTTGCCAGCCGCCGCTCGTAGGCGAAGACCAGCAGGTTGAACGCGGTGGCGATGCAGAGCACGAACAGGATGAGGCCGTACATCTTCGCATTCTCGAAATTGTCGTAGGCGAAGGCGATCTGGTGGCCGAGCCCGCTGGTCGACAGGATGAACTCGCCCGCGATCACGCCGATGAAGGAATAGGTCACCGCGAGCTTCAGCCCGGAGAAGAGATGCGGCGCGGCCGCCGGCAGACGGATGTGCCAGATCTCGGACAGGAGCGAGAGTCGCTGCATCCGCGCGGTCTTCAGCAGCACGCGCGGGATGCGGTCGAGGCCGCCCAGCGTCGCCATGATCATCGCCACCATGGCGAACAGCGTCGCCAGCACGATCAGCGGCAGGGCGCCCAGGCCGAAGATCACGATGAGCAGCGGATAGAAGGCGAAGTGCGGCAACGAGTAGTAGGCGGCGAGGAGCGGATCGAAGGTTCGGCGCAGCGGCGGCAGCCAGTAGAGTACGCAGCCCAGGGCGAAGCCGCCGACGATCGACAGGCTCATGGCGATGCCGACCGAGGACAGCGTCTGGCCGATGTCGTCGTTGAACTCGCCCGATGCCAGGAGCTTGCCCATCGACTCGACCATCGCCGACGGCGCGATCAGCAGCTTGGGCGAGATCACGCCCGTGCGGCAGAGCACCTCGACAGTGCCGAAGAAGGCGGCGAGCACGAACAAGCGGATCCAGCCGGCCTTGCTCATGGCTTCCGCCAAAATGACACCTCACCCTGAGGAGCGAGCGCAGCGAGCGTCTCGAAGGGTGGCAACCCGCACCTCGCCCGTTGCCATCCTTCGAGACGCTCCGCTTCGCTCCGCTCCTCAGGATGAGGGGGAGCAGGTGGGGCCAGTGATGAACTCATTCCGCGGCCGCTCGTCCCTGGCCCATGGCCAGCATCGATTCGGTGCGCAGCAGCGACCACAGGCGCGAGGTGACGGCGCCGAAATCGGGCCGCTCGGCGAGCCGCGAATCGCGGTCGCGCGGCCAGCCGGTCTCGACGACGTCGATGAAGCGGCCGGGCCGCGCCGACATCACTCCGATCCGGTCCGAAAGGAGATTGGCTTCGTCGAGCGCGTGGGTGATCAGCATCACCGTGGCGCCCGTCTCGCGCCACAGCCGCAGCAACTCGTCCCCCATCAACAGCCGCGTCTGCTGGTCGAGAGCACCGAACGGCTCGTCGAGCAGGATGAGACGCGGCTGCAGCACAAGGGTGCGCGCGATGCAGACCCGCTGGCGCATGCCGCCCGAAAGCTGGCTGGGATAGGCGCGGCGGAAATCACTCAGCCCCATGAAGCCGATGGCAAAGTCGACACGCCGGCGCGTCTCTCCGCTATCGACGCCGAGGCGGCGCAGGCCGAACGCGACATTGTCCTCGACGGTGAGCCAGGGAAACGACGCGTCTTCCTGGAAGACGACGCCGACACCGTCTGGCACGACACCGGCGACCGTCCGGCCTTCGAACTCGATCGTGCCCTGGCTCGGTGCGGCGAGGCCGGCCAGCACGTCGAGCAGGGTGGACTTGCCGCAGCCCGACGGTCCGACGACGCTGAAGAATTCCCCCTTGTGCAATTCGAGCGACAGGGGGCCGAGCGCATGCACCGCCGCGTGTCCGGCGCGCGGCGGATAGATCCGCGAGACGTCGGTGAGACGCGCGACGACTCCGGAGGCAACGGCGCTCATTGCGTCTTCGACTGCAGGTCCTTCGGAACGAAGCGATCGTCCACGGCCGTCTTCCAGTCGACGGGCCCCGCGAGCGCGCCGTTCTCGACCAGAGACTGCGCCGTGAGCTCCATCAGCTTCATCTTCAGGTCGCCGCGGCCGAACCAGTCGGGCGTCTGCTTGAGCAGCCCGGCCAGCGCCGACGCGGCGATGTCCGGCGGCAGGTTGTAGCCCTTGGCCAGGCTGGCGGCTGCCTCCTTCTGGTTGGCGTAGATCAAGTCGACACCTTTGCGGCGGCCTTCGATCACGGCACGCAGCTTGTCGCCCTTCTTGGCGATCATGTCGTCGGTCGTGATGCCCACGGTCTGGGTGTAGGGCGGAACCTTGGAGTCGAGCCAGGGAATGATCTGGTACTTGGCGCCGGCCTTCATCTTCTGCGAGTAGATCGGCTCGGGAATGATGGCGATGTCGATCTTGTTGTGCTCGAGCGCCGTCAGGCCCGCGCCGAAATCGCCGATGGCGACCATCGTCACTTCCGACGGCTTGATGCCGTGCGACTTGAGGACCGCGAAGATCGTGCTCTCGCTGACCGATTTCGGGCGGCTGTAGACGAAGCGCTTGCCCTTGAGGTCCTCGGGCTTTTCGATCTTCTCGCCCGGCCGCGTCACCCAGAAGCTGCTGGGGCCGTCGGTGCCGCCGCTGACGATCTTAATGTTGAAGCCTTCCTTCAGCGCGCTGAGCGCTGCGGAGAGCGCCACTTCGGCGAACAGCGTGTCGCCCGCCATCATGTTGCGCACGCTGGTGCCGCCGCCCTTGGAGGTCAGGATGCTGGAGATGTCGACGCCGGCCTGCTTGAAGTAGCCCTTGTCCAGCGCCACCGCATAGGGTGTGCCGTAGAGCAGCGAGCCGTAGTGGGTAACGACGATATCCTCCGCGCGGGCAGCGCCTGCCAGGCCGAGGCCGAGCGCAAGCGCGGCCAACATCGTGCGAACCGATTTCATGGTCATCCTCCGGTTGGCCGGTCTCTCACGGGACCTGCTCTCCTATTGTCATGACATTAGGACAACCGGCGGCGCGGAAGTCAATTGGAGAGCTTCGCCTAGCGGCTGCCTACCGTGACGGAACGGTGCGCGCAGCAGATCGCGAAGGGTGTCAATGGGCACCGCTTCCAATCAGGCTGGCGGGCTTCTTGAGCATCAGGGCGGCGACGAGGGCGATCACCAGCGTGGCGCCGAGCAGATAGAAGGCGTCGCTGAAGGCCATGGTGTAGGCCTGCTGGTGCACCCGGTTGCCGATCGCAACGACAGCCTTCTGCCAGGCAACCGCCGGGTCGCCTATGCCGCGCGCCATGAAATGGAGCGTGAGCTGATCGAGCCGGGCCCGGGTCGCCTCGTCGAAGATCGAGACCGATTCGCCGATCATCGTCCAATGGAAATGCTCGCGCTTGGCCAGGAAAGTCTGCAGAACGGCAATGCCGATCGCGCCGCCGAGATTGCGCATGACATTCAGCAACGCGGAGGCGGAGCCTGCATTCTCGGCCTCGATGCCAGCCGAGGCCAGCGCGATCAGTGGAGTCATGACCAGCGCCTGGCCCAGCGCGCGCACGATGTTGGGCAGCAGGAACTGGTCGCCGGCGCTGTCCGTGGTGATCGTCACGTTCATGAAGTTCGACACGGCGAACAGACCGAAGCCGATGGCGACGAGGTAGCGCCCATCGAAGCGCCGCATCAGCCGAGGGACCAGCGGGATCACCAGCAGCTGCGGAAGGCCGGTCCAGGCCAGCACGAGGCCGATCTGCTCGGAATTGTAACCCTGCACCCGGGCGAGATAGACCGGCAAGATGAAGACCGAACCATAGAGCGCGACGCCCACCAGGAAAGTCGCGACGACGCCGAAGCCGAAATTGCGGCGGGCGAGCAGGCGCAGATTGACCAGAGGATTGGCGGTGGTGAGTTCGATCCATATGAACGCCGGCAGGGCGATTGCCGCGACCAGCAGCAGCCTGACGATGAAAGAAGAGTCCAACCAGTCTTCCTTGTTGCCTTCCTCGAGCGCGGTCTGCAGCGCCGCCAGCCCGATGGCCATGGTGGCGATGCCCCACCAGTCGCCCTGGCGCAGCAGACCGAGCTGCAGCGGCGCGCGATCGAGCGCATAGACAAGCAGAGCCAGCATCGGCAGGCCCGGCACCAGGTTGAGATAGAAGATGTACTCCCAGCCCCAGTTCTCGGTGAGATATCCGCCGATGGTCGGGCCGATCGCCGGCGCGAAGGTCGCGGCGACTGCGAACATGGCGAGCCCGATCGGCTGCTTGGCCTGCGGCAGCAGGGTCATGATGAGGGTGAACGCCAGCGGGATCAGCGCGCCGCCGGCGAAGCCCTGCAGGGCGCGCAACACGATCATCTGCTCGATGTTCTGGGCAAAGGCGCAGGCTGCAGAGAACAGCAGGAACAGCACCGCACTGCCTATCAGGTAGAGACGGATCGAGAAAACCCGGGTCAGCCAGGCGCTCAGCGGGATGACAACAATCTCGGCCACGAGATAGGACGTCGAAATCCAGCCGCCATCGTCGACACTGGCACCGATCGCGCCCTGGATGTCGGCCAGCGAGGCGTTGACGATCTGGATGTTGAGGACGGCCATGAAGGCGCCGAGCGCCGAGGCGACGATGGCGATCCAGGTTCTGGCGGAGACGGCGGTGGAGTCGGGCGTGGACATCGCGGGCTCCTCGGGCTGCGGCGATGGAACTAGTTGGTTGTCCTGGTATTGATCGTCGCTTGGACAGACATGCCGGGGCGCAGCAAGCCGGTCAGGGCCGGGTCGTCGAGAGCGATCTTGACCGGCACGCGTTGCACGATCTTGGTGAAGTTGCCGGTCGCGTTGTCGGACGGCAGCAGCGCGAACTCGAGCCCGCTGGCGGGCGAGAGGCTGTCGACATGGCCATTCAGTGGCTTGCCGGGGAAGGTGTCGATCTCGATGGTCACCTTCTGGCCCGCCCGAACGCCGGCGAGCTGCGTCTCCTTGAAGTTGGCGACGACATACACGGCGTCCAGCGGCACCACGGCCATCAATGGCGTGCCCGCTTGAACGTACTGGCCGACCCGCAGCGAGCGGGCGCCGATCGTGCCGTCGACCGGCGCTGCGATCGAGGTGTAGGAAAGGTTCAGCTCGGCCTGGCGCAGGACCGCCTCAGCGTGCTCGCGCTGTGCCAGAGCCTTGCGTCGTTCCGAAGCCAGCACGTCGATCTTGCGCTCGGCGACGACGAGCCCGGCCTGGCTCTTGTGCAGCATCGCCGTCTTCTCGCGTAGCGCCGACTCGGCGAGCTGCGCACGCTGGACGGTGCCATAACCCGCCTTCATCAGATTGTCGTAGCGAGTGTTGTCGGCGGAGGCGAAGGAGAGCGCAGCCTCGGCGGAGGCAATGTCGGCCTTCTCCTGGTCGATCACCGACTGCTGCTGGGTGATCCGGGCGTCGAGATTGCGGATGACGGCCTTGGCGGTTGCCACACCGGCCCGCGCCTGATCGAGCGCGACCCGGAAGTCGCGGTCGTCGATGCGGGCCAGGACCTGCCCTCCCTTTACGGTCTCGTTGTCCCGCACCAGGACTTGCGCGATGTACCCCGAAATTTTCGGAGACACCGTCGTGTAGTCGGCCCGGACATAGGCATTGTCGGTCGAGACCTGGAAACGCCCGGTTTTCCAGTAGTCGTAGCCGTTTGCCCCTGCGAAGCCGAGCGTCGCCAACAGGACCAGGCCGGCAGCCGTGCGCTTCAGGCCTGCCCTGGAGGGCAGGGACGGCGCGTGCAGGCGGCTGGCGGCGGCAAGGGCAGTGAACGAAAGGATGGTCGACATACTGTCTCTCCTCGTCGGCTGACGGCGGTTTCCGTCCGTTGATGAGAGGACAATAGGGGCGACGCGTTTCCCCCATACTGCATGGCCCGAGCGAGTTTGTTTCGTCCGCGTTGCCTCTCGCGCTGACCTGGCCTGGTTCGACAAGCTCTTCTGATCGGCCGGGAAGCGCTAGCCTCCTGCGTCCACGCGTCCAAGCCTACTCGTTGCCAATGCCCGCCTGGGACGTGAGGACGAGGCTCACCAGTTCGAGTTGCGATCCGGTTTCCGTGCGTGTCAGGGCGCGGGCCAGCAGCGTGCGGGCTGTGTGGTAGGAGATGCACGCCTCTTGCGCGTACTGCGGAAGAGAGGTTCCGGAGGCGAGGGCGACGACGAGCTTTGCCTCGGCGGGGGAGAGACCGAATTGGACCTCCAGTACTCTTGGATTCAACGGCGGGCGCACGGCCGAATCGGCGATGAAAACGATGACGGCAGGTTTCGGGACACCGGGAGTCGACAAATGCCGGCCGACCGGCATGACCGTCAGGGCATAGGCTCGTCGTCCCGACGGCCGGTTGATCCGAACGCGGCCGCCGCCAGCTTGGCCGACCGCCGAATTGAATGTTGTTGCCCGTGCTCCGGCGATGACCTTCTGCAGACGCCTGTCGTCCTCCGGAATCGCGGCGTGAAGGCCGTTTGGGCCGGCTGTGAGTCCGTCTCTGCCGCGAAGGATTGCTTCCGCCGCGCTGTTTGCATGCAGCACCCCACCACCGGGCGCCAGCAGCACGACGGCCGTGGAGAGCCGGTCCAGCGCGGCAAACGCGAAGGCTGCTGTTTCGCCGGCAATGCGAAGTCTCCGGCGCAAGTCGAGTGACGTGCGGACATGGCCCAGCAGCCGTGCCATCAGGGCGACGTCAGGCTGCTCGAACGCGCCGGCATCGCGCGGACGATGGATTCCCAGGCCGGCCCGCGAATCCTTTCCCAATGTCAGAAGACTGCAGGCGACGTGATACATGGGAACGCGCGGCTTGAGGAAGTCGCAGTAGAATTCCGTGTTCTCGAGTGAGCGATAGTCGATCAACTCGGCACCGAGCACGGGCCGGTTGGTCAGCTGCTTCTTCTCCATGCCGAGTGTCCACACGTCCATCGGCGCGTAGTGCGCGGCATAGGTCCGCAAAGCTTCGTCCGGCAGGTTCTGGGTGACGATGAGCTCCAGCGGCTCGTGCACCAGCAGAATGAGCGACTGGCCGCCTGCGAGCGTCATCAACCGATGACCAACCTCGTTCCAGGACCGATTGCCCATCGCCGCGTCGTACAAGGCGCCCACGATTTCGCCTTCGCCCACATCCGCCATACGCGCTCCCCCGAGAACGAACCGGGTGAACGGGCAAGAGGCGCCATGTGCACCGGCCATACCTGTACGCTTGCGCTTACGCTCTCTGCGGGGCCTCTATCGAGCGGCCGGCTGAACTCTTCCCACACGCCAATGGCGCCCGTCCCCATCGCGATGTTAGGCGCACGGCAGGCAATTGCAACTGGGCCACGCCTGCTTGAAAGGCACATCTTACGACGCTGCGGCAACCGTCGTTTAAGGGCCGACGAGCCGTGTTCAGGCTTCGATTCCCTAGCTCAGATCGCCGTGCTGGAAGGCGTTGACGTTGTTGAGGCCGACCAGGCGGGCGGCCTGCTCGTGGGTCTGCAGGTTGGCGTCGGTGTTCCAGAACAGCCAGCCGTCGGTCGCCCCGGCGACGAACACCACACTGTGCAGACCGTCGGCCATCGCCGCCGTGGCGGCGCTCGCGGCGCCGGCGAAGTCGGCGGCGACCGTCGTCGTCTCGATGTAGGCGGAAGGCGACAGCCCACCGCCGCCGATCGTGTAGAGGTCGATCTTGTCGAAGCCGGTCTGAAAGTCGGCGATGGTGTCATAGGCCTCGGTCCCGGCCGTCGAGGGACTGTCACCAGCCTCGAAGATGAAAGTGTCAGATCCGGCGCCGCCTAACAACATATCGTTCCCCGCCTCGCCGTAAAGTTTGTCGGCTCCGGCGTTGCCAAACATTAAGTCAGCATCGTCGCCACCGTACAGCCGATCGGCCTCATTGCCCCCCCACAGCTCGTCATGCCCAGCGCCGCCAACAAGCGTGTCCTTGCCATCGCCCCCGTTGAAGATGTCGTAACCCGCACCGCCGGTCAGCGTGTCGTTTCCGGCCAAGGCATCGATCAACGAAAACTCGTCCGCGAGCGTGGGTGCAGTCACCGTATCGCTGCCATTCGTCGTCGTGATTAGGTTGAGAGACACGTGTCCGGTGTCGGAGGCCGAACCCCCGTCAGACAGGGTGTAGTCGAAGCTGGCCGTCGTCAGCGCCGGATCGTTTGTGGATACGAACTCAATTTCATGCTCGCCGAGCAAGCTGACGGTACCGTTTACGGCGCTGCCTACAGCCGTAAACCGAAGCTGTTCAGCCGAGTCGAAGATGTCGTTGTTAAACAGGTAACCTTGGATGGAGCTGGTGCCGCGCGAGACATAGCCGTGGTCGTCGACCGCCACGATGCCGGGCGCGTCGTCGGACCCGTCGATCGTCAGCGAGAGCTGGGCGGTATCGGTGAGGCCCTTTCCGTCGCTCGCCCGGTAGGTGAAGATCTCGGTCAGCGTCTGCCCGGCGCCGAGGGCGTCGACGGTGGCGTTGGCGTTGTCGAGCGCGTAGCTCCACGTCCCGTCTGGGCCAAGCGTGAGGCTGCCGTAGAGGCCGGCGATCAAGGTGCCGGGGACGACGGTCGAGAAGCCGCCGCCGGCGAGCTCGGTGCCGGTGCGGATGCCGGTGATGCCGAGCCCATCGCCCAGCGCGATGTCGGCGTCGGTGTCGTTGGTGAGCAGGTTGCCGGTGGCCGTCTGCGTGCCCGGAGCGTCGCCGCTGGCCTCCACCAGCGAGCTGTCGGAATCGTCGGCCCCGATCGGGGCGTCGTTCAGGATCGCGGCGGCATCGAAAGTGCCGTTGGTGAATTGGAACTTCTCGACTCCTGTCGCGGTCACGACATTGGGTCCGGTCGTGATGTAGTAGGTGCCGACCGGTCCGGCCGTGATCGCCGATGCCAGCCAGGCCCCCGAGATCACCGCCCTGTCGGTGCCGCCACCGCCGTTCAGCGTGTCGCTGCCGCCGTCGCCGGACAGGACGTCGTTGCCGCCGCCGCCATCGAGCACGTTGGCATTGCCGTCGCCGGTCAGCGTGTCGCCATCCGAGGAGCCGACCAGGTTCTCGACGTTCAAGAGTGTGTCGGTGCCGGCGCCGCGTGTATTCTGCGCGCCGACCATGCCGAGGTTCACGGTCACGCCGGCAGTGGCCGTAGCGTAGCTTGCCGTATCGGTGCCGTCTCCGCCGTCGAGGATGTTGGCGGCGGCGTTTCCGGTCAGGACATTGGCGAGGGCGTTCCCAGTGCCGTTGATGGCCGTATTGCCGGTCAGTGTCAGGTGCTCGATGAAATCGCCGAGGGTGAAGGAGACGCTGGCCTCCACCTTGTCCATGCCGCCCTGATCCGCCTGGTGGTCCCAAGGAGCCCCCTCGCTGACGGTGTCGAGCACGCCATTGACGATGTAGGTGTCATTCCCGGCACCGCCGCCCATGAAGTCGATGCCGGCCCCACCGTCGAGTACGTCGTTGCCGTCATCACCCCACAGCGTATCGTCGCCGGACTCGCCGTAAAGACTGTCAGCGTCGGCGCCGCCCTGGAGGTAGTCGTCACCATCTCCGCCGTAGAGCTTGTCGGCGCCCGCGTCGCCGAACAGGTAATCCCAGTCCGCTCCGCCCGACAGGATGTCCTTGCCAGCGCCGCCAATGAAGAAGTCCTTGCCGGCGCCGCCGCTGACCGTGTCGTTTCCGCCGAGCGCGTCGATCCAGGAGAACTCGCCGGCAAGGGTCGGCACTGTCAGCGTATCGTTGCCCTTTGTGGTGGTGACGAGGCTGAGCGACACATGCGCGGTGTCGGTCCTGGGACCGCCATCCGCCACGGTGTAGTCGAAGGAGGCATTCGTCAGCGCCGGATCGGTCGCGGACTTGAATTCGACATTCGAATGGTCCTCGTGGTAGGGCTGCAGAGTGGCGGAGCCGTTCACCGCGTTGCTCACCGCTGTGAACCATGGCTGCTCTTCCGATTCGCTGATGTCGTTGGCAGTCAGCAAATATTCGCCGATACGGCTGGTGCCACGCGAGACATAGCCGCGGTCGTCGGTTGCCACGATGCCGGTATCGTTTCTGCCGTCGATCGTCAGCGAGAGCTGGGCGGTATCCGTCAGGCCCTTCCCGTCGCTCACCCGGTAGGTGAAGACCTCGGTCAGCGTCTCTCCGGTGCGAAGGGCGTCGACGGTCGCATTGGCGTTGTCGAGCGCATAGCTCCACGTCCCGTCGGGACCGAGAGTCAGGCTGCCGTAGAGGCCGGCTATCGAGGTGCCGGGAACAACGGTCGAGAAGCCGCCACCGGCGAGCTCGGTGCCGGTGCGGATCCCGGTGACTCCGAGCCCGTCGCCGAGCGCTGTGTCCACGTCGGTGTCGTTCGTCAGCAAGTTGCCGGTGGCCGTTGGCGTGCCCGGAGTGTCGCCGCTGGCTTCCACAAGCGAGCTGTCGGAATCGTCGGCGCCGATCGGGGCGTCGTTCAGGATCGCGCCGGCGCCAAAGGTGCCGTTGGTGAACTGGAATCTTTCGACGCCTGTGGCGCTCACCGTGCTGCCACCGATCAGGAGCTGGAATGCCCCGGCGGGGGCCTCGGTGATCGTTGTCTCCAGCCAGCTGGCAGCGACTACCGCGGTGTCCGTGCCGCCGCCGCCCAGCAGCGTGTCGTTGCCGCCGCCCCCGATCATCCGGTCGTTGCCACCGCTGCCGTCGATAACGTTGGCGTTGGCGTCGCCGGTCAGCTTGTCATTGAAGTTCGAGCCGGTCAGGTTCTCGATCGTTGCCAGCGTATCGTTGCCGCCGCCGCCCGTGTTCTGCGCGACTCCTGTGACCGACAGATCGACGGTCACCGCCCCGAGGGCCGTTGCATAGCTCGCGGTGTCAGTGCCGCCGCCGCCTGCCAGCTTGTCGTCCCCGGCGCCGCCCGTCAGCACGTCGTCGCCCGCGCCGCCGGATAGATTGTCGTTGCCCGCGCCACCGTCGAGGCTGTTGGCATTCCCATCGCCAGTCAGCGAGTCGTTGTTGGCCGACCCGATGAGGTTCTCGATCGAGATCAGCGTGTCGCCAGCCGCATCGCCGCCGCTCGCCAGCCCGGTTGACAGGTCGATCGTGACTGCGCCGGTACTGGCCGCGTAAGACGCGGTATCGTTGCCTTGAAGCACGGTACCGACGGCGCTCTGGTCCCACTCGACCAGCATCCCTCCCATGTCGAGGTTTCCCGTCGCATCAACCCAGAAGTGATCGCCACGGTAGTTCGCGAGGACATGATCGTAAGTCGAATCGGGATCGCCGGGTTCCCAATTGGCGTACATACCGTTCACCGGCATACCCGACCCATCACCAGTCCAGAATTGCTGGGTGGGCAGGCCGTCCGACGACAGCCAGAACCAAGCCCCCTCGCTGGCTGCATCGCTGGCCCCGAGCCAAAAGGAGCTTCCGCTGGCTACCGTCTCGATTACGTACGCGTTCTCGGCCGCCGACAGGATCGTCACAAGGCGGCCCGCGGCGTTCTCGAGCATCAGATCCTGCGCGAGCGCCTGCGCATCGGAAAAATACATATTGGTCGCGACGAACGTGTAGTATTTGCCGAAGCCGGAATAGAGGGGGCTGGCAATGCTGTTGCCATTGATCAAGTCGGTGCCCGCGCCGCCCGTCAGCACGTCGTCCCCGCCACCACCGATCAGCGTATCGTTGCCGGCGCCACCATCAATGGCATCGTTGCCTGCACCACCGAACAGTGCATCGTCGCCAGCGCCGCCATCCACGGTATCGTTGCCTGCACCACCCTCGAGGCGGTTCACCGAACCGCTGCCGGTCAGGACATCGTCATGGGCCGAACCGACCAAGTTCTCGACCGTGGCCAGCGTGTCGGTGCCGCCGCCGCCCGTGTTCTGCGCCGCTGCGATCGACAGGCTGACGGTCACCGCCCCAGTCGCGTCGGCGTACGTCGCGGTGTCGATGTCTCCGCCGCCCGTCAGCGTGTCGTTGCCCAGGCCGCCGGCAAGCACGTCGCTGCCGGCCGCGCCGGACAGCGTGTCGTTGCCGGCGCCACCGTCGAGACGGTTGGCGCTGCCATCGCCCGCGAGCTGGTCGTCGTAAGCCGAGCCGATCAGGTTGGTGATGCCGGACAGGGTGTCCTTGCCAGCCGATAGGGTGTTCTGCGCGGTAGCCGTTGCCAGACTGACCTTCACTCCGCCGCCGGCATCGTAGTAGGTCGCGGTAGCACTGTAGCCGTTGCCATAGAGCGTGTCGTTGCCCGCGCCACCATGCAGCAGATCAATGCCATCACCGCCGTAGAGGGCGTCGTTGCCCGCGCCACCGTGCAGAGTATCGTCGAAGGACGAGCCGTCCATGATGTCGGCGTTGACCGTGCCGGTGAGCGTGACAGCCCCGGTCAGGCCATTGTCGACGACCTTGACCGAATGGGCTCCCGAGACCCGTGTGGAGAAGTCGAGCGTTCCCGCACCGAGCAGGTCTATTTTGAGCTGGCTGTTGTCCGCACCCAGGCTGTCCGTGATGGTGTTGAACGTTGCGAGCTGGGCCACCGACACAAGCATCCTGCTGCTTCCAAATGCGTCGGCGATCTCGACGTCGGTATAGGTGAACTGGGTGAGGTCGAAGCCCCGGACGGTGTCGGTCCCAGTGCCGCCATCCATCGTCCCCAGCAGTCCGGTGTAATAGGTGTCGAGCCGCAGGACGTCGTCGCCGGCGCCGCCCGTCACCGTATCGACACCACCCGAAAAGACGACGGTGTCGTTGCCGTTGCCCCCGTCGACTATGTTGTTGCCTGTGCCGCCGCCGAGCGTGTCATTGCCCTCGCCGCCAGAGAGAATGTCATTGCCCGACAAGCCGCTGAGGTTGTCGGCACCTGAGCCGCCGATGATCTTCAACCGCTCCACTCTGTCGAAACTTACCGTCCTTGTCCCACCATCGGATGCGCCTGCCGCGCCGCTTGTGACGCTCGCTGTCGCGG
Organism: Enhydrobacter sp.; assembly: GCA_026126105.1. Lineage (GTDB taxonomy): Bacteria > Pseudomonadota > Alphaproteobacteria > Reyranellales > Reyranellaceae > Reyranella. The sequence continues at coordinate 1,353 of JAHCJV010000068.1, read as the reverse complement.
TCGAATAGTCGACGACGAGCAGGTCGTCGGCGCCAGCTCCGCCATCGACGATATCGGTGCCTCCCGTCACGGTTACGATGTCGTTCCCGCCGCCACCTTTCAGGGTGTCGTTGCCGCCCCCGCCGTCGGAGATGACGTTCGCGCCAGTGTTGCCGGTGAAGTTGTTGTTGGCGCTACTGCCCACGATCTCTATTGGCGACGCTCCTGCAAGAATGATTTGCAGGATGCCGGCCGCCGCCGTCAGAACGATGCCGGTGACGTTTGCCGGTGCATCGAATGTCAGGTTGTTGACCGTAACGGCGACGGCTTCGTTGCCGGCATAACTCGCATCCACCACAATGGTGTCGCCAGCGGCCGAAGCGGCGACCGCCGCTGAGATCGTCGCATACGTGCCCGGTACGTTGCGCGTTGCCATTATCCCACCCCCAAGGTCCGCAGCACCCAATCTGCAAGCACAGGATCGCGAACGCTAGCAGCGACGTCAGCTCCCCATGTCCTCCAATTGGGCTACACGAGCACGCGCGAGGTGATCAGTCGATGCCCATCACCGAGGCGAGAACCAGCCGAACCAGGTCCAGCTGCGAGCTGGTTTCCGTGCGGGCCAAGGCCCGTGCGAGCAAGGCTCGCGCCGTATGGTAGGAGATCCCCGCTTGGACCCCGTAATCGGGCAGGGAAATGCCGGAGACCAGGGCGATGACCAGCTTTGCCTCGGCCGGAGGCATGCCGAACTGGACCATAAGGGCATCCTGCGTCAGGACTGGACGGCGCGTCGGATCGGTCACGAAAACGATCGCGCCGGGCTTCGCCTTGCCTGCAAACGATAAGCTGCGGCCATAGGGCATGACTGCCACCATGTAGGCGCGACGACCGGAAGGCCGCCTGATGCGCACTCGCCCGCCGGCAGTCCGAGGTGCGGCCGAGTTCTGTGTGGTCGCCCGGGCACCGGCGATGAGGGCTTGCAGTCGCGCGTCTTCGGCCCTGCTCGCAGCGCGAAGACCGCCGATCCCAGGAGCGAGGCCGTCGTTGGCGCGAAGAATTTCCTCGGCGATTCTGTTTGCGTGGAGCAATCCTGTCGCGGACAGCAGGAACACGCCGCCCGACAACCGGTCGAGCGCCTCGAGGGCAGATGCCGTGGTCGCTTCGGCGACTTGAACACGTTGACGAAGCTGGAGGGAGGCGCGGAGGTGGGGCAACAGCCGCCCCAGTGTCACGATATCGCGATCGGAAAATTCCTCATGGTCCTTCGGCCTGTGGATGCCGACGATGCCCACTCTCCCGCCGCCCAACGTCATGAGTGCGCCGGCGGCATGGTACATGCTCACCTTGCGGCGAAGGAAATCGTTGTAGAATTCG
>JAHCJV010000067.1 GCA_026126105.1 Enhydrobacter sp. | reverse complement strand
CGCAACGGCCCGAACCCGCAGTTCGCGCCGCGTGGGCCGTACCACTGGTTCGGCGGCGACGGCATGATCCACGCGTTCCACATCGAGAACGGCAACGTGTCGTACAAGAACCGCTGGGTGCGCACGCCCAAGTGGGAGATCGAGAATAAAGAAGGCGAAGGTCTCTCGGGCACCTTCGGCAATCCGCGCTACACGGATCCGCGCGTGATGGCGCTCAACTCGACGATCGCCAACACCAACATCGTGTGGCACGGCGGCAAGCTGCTCGCGCTCGAGGAGGCGCACGCGCCCTTCTCGCTCGATCCCGCGACGCTGATGCCGGTCGGGCCAGACGGCGGCTACGAGACCTGGGGCAACAAGCTGGTCGGGCCGTTCACCGCCCATCCCAAGCTCGACCCGGTGACCGGCGAGATGGTGTTCTTCGGCTACTCGGCAAAGGGCCGCTTCAGCAGGGAAGTGAGCCTGCAGACCGTGACCGCCGACGGCCGCATCACACGGTCGGAAATCCTCGAGGGTCCGTTCCCGTCGATGATTCACGATTTCGCGGTGACGAAGAACTGGATCGTGCTGCCGATCTTCCCGCTCACCTCGTCGATGGAACGGGCGATGTCGGGCCTGCCGCCCTTCGCCTGGGAGCCGGACAAGGGCACGCACATCGCCTTCATTCCTCGAAACGGCACCGTTGCCGACGTGAAGTGGGTGAGCGCGCCGCCCTGCTATGTCTTTCATCCGATGAACCACTACGAGACTGACGACGGCAAGATTGTGGTCGACGTCATGAAATTCGACGTCGCTCCGCTGTTTCCGCTGCCCGACGGCTCTCCTTCGACGAAGGAGCTGCCGTTCGCGAAGCTGACACGCTGGACGTTCGACTTCGACGGTCACGGCAACACCTTCCGCGAGCAGCAGCTGGACGACCGCTCGGGCGAGTTCCCGCGTTTCGACGAGCGCTTCTGCATGAGCGACTACCGCCATGGCTGGATCGTCGCCGGCGACGTCACCGATCCGAAGACCGGCGAGCCGCGCCAGGACGGGTTGGTCCATTACGACCTGAAGACCGGCAGGAGCACGGCCTGGAGCGCCGGCAAGGACGACCGCTTCGGCGAGCCGGTTTTCGTGCCTCGGTCCGAGACTGCCGCCGAGGGCGACGGCTGGCTCCTGAGCGTGCTCTATCGCGGCGAGGAAAAGCGCTCCGATCTCGCGGTCTTCGAGGCCACCGACCTGGCCAAGGGACCGATCGCCCTGGCGCACCTGTCGAGCCGCGTGCCCGCAGGCTTCCACGGCAACTGGCGGCCGGGTACGTTGTGACGATGATCGTCGTCCATCACCTCAACAACTCGCGCTCGCAGCGCATCCTGTGGATGCTGGAGGAGCTCGGCCTCGATTACGAGGTCAAGCGCTACGAGCGCGAGCCGTCGATGCAGGCGCCGGCGGCGCTGAAAGCCGTGCATCCCCTCGGCAAGTCGCCGGTGATCACCGACGGCGACAAGACGCTGGCCGAGTCGGGTGCGATCCTCGAGTATCTCGTCGAGACCTACGGCAACGGCCGGTTCATCCCGGCGGCCGGCACGACGGAGCGCATCCACTACAGATACTTTCTGCACTACGCGGAAGGGTCGCTGATGCCGTTGCTGGTCATGAAGCTCATCTTCAGCCGCATCCCGGACCGCCTGCCGTTCCTGTTCAAGCCGGTCGGCCGCGCGATCGTGAAGGGCGCCAACTCCGCCCTGCTCGACCCGCAAATCGGCAACCATTTCATGTTTCTCGAGACCGAGCTTACCAAGCGCGACTGGTTCGCCGGGCCGGAATTCACCGCCGCCGACATCCAGATGAGCTTCCCGCTCGAAGCCGCCTCGGCACGTGCGCCGATCGTGCGCCGGATGCCGAAGCTTGCCGCCTTCCTCGACCGCATCCACGCGCGGCCGGCTTACAAGCGCGCCCTTGCAAAGGGCGGTCCCTACGAACTGACGAAATAGGAACAGGACAACGACATGGCTCTTCCGGCTCTGCTGCGCGACACCCTTTCGCTTCCCGTGGTCGGTGCACCGCTCTTCATCGTCTCCAATCCCGACCTGGTGATCGAGCAGTGCAAGGCCGGCATCGTCGGATCCTTCCCGGCCCTGAACGCACGGCCGAAGGAGGTGCTCGAGGAGTGGCTGAAGCGCATCACCGGAGAGCTCGCCGACTACAAGGCCAGGCATCCCGAGAAGAAGGTGGCGCCTTTCGCGGTCAACCAGATCGTGCACAGCTCGAACGACCGGCTGCAGCACGACGTCGACCTCTGCGAAAAGTACAAGGTGCCGATCCAGATCACCTCGCTACGTGCCCCCGACGATGTCGTCGTCTCGGCCAAGCGCTACGGCTGCCTGGTCTTCCACGACGTGACAAACATCGTGCATGCCAAGCGCGCACTACGGGCCGGAGTCGACGGCCTGATCCTGGTGTGCGCCGGTGCGGGCGGCCACGCCGGCCGAATGTCGCCCTTCGCGCTGGTGCCGGAAGTGCGCCAATTCTACGACGGCTGCATCCTGCTCTCGGGTTCGATCGCCAACGGTGCAAGCGTCCTCGCCGCGCAGGCGCTGGGCGCCGACCTGGCATATCTCGGCACGCGCTTCATTGCCGCCAAGGAAGCGAACGCCACCGAAGACAACAAGCAGTGCATCATCGACTCGAGCGGCGAGGAGATCGTCTACACCAACCTCTTCACCGGCGTGCACGGCAACTACCTGAAGAAGAGCATCGCCGCCTCCGGCCTCGATCCGGACAATCTGCCCGAAGCCGACAAGAGCAAGATGAACTTCAATTCCGGCGGCAACCAGAAGGCCAAGGCATGGCGTGACATCTGGGGCGCAGGCCAAGGCGTCGGCCAGATCTTTGACGCACCGCCCGCCGCCGAGATCGTGGCGCGCCTCAAGGCCGAGTACGATGCCGCCCGTGCCGCTCTGTTCGCTGGCGAGACGGTGCCGACGCGACTGAAGGAAGCGGCGGAGTAGCGCGCTTCATGTCCCTCTACGAAATCCTCGCCGTCGTCGTGCTCGCCGGCGCCGGCGGCTTCGCCTGGCACCTCTATCGCTCCGACACGCGGCCGAGATCGGGCGATTCGCAAGGGCACGCAGCCGTGCGCGAGGGCGGCGAATCGATGTTTGCACGAAGGCGCGACGGCGCTACCGGCAAGGAAGAGCGGGTGTAGCGATCGGCCTCCGTCGTCCGCGGACGTAAGATCCCGATCGATTCTCTATCCTCACGGCGCGACCGTCAGGAGCCAACGCGCCAGGGTACCGCCTCCGGCGGTCGGGAGGGCGCGAGGGGCACCGTACAACTTCACGGTCGCGGCGCATCCGTCGGCGGTCGACAGTGTTGCAAAGCTGCTCAGCTGCTCGAGGTCCTTCTCGGTGTAGCCCGCTTCTTCCAGCACGGGCCTGACCTCATCGGCCTTCAGCGCCGTCTTGGGGGAACCGCCCTTGCCGTTGCGATACGCCTGCTCCTGCAGGGCAAGCGCTTCGTTGAGCAGAGTCTTTCCATCGGCGTCGAGCTTGTTGGCGTTCTGGAGGCCGGCCAGCCCGAGCTCGCGGCAGAGGGCCGGATCCCTCATCTGCAGATACCTCGCCAGTTTCTCCATTCCGGCGGCGGCGCTCAGGGCGCTGGCGTCATCGGCCGCGAGAAGTGTCGGAACGATGTATTGTTGCCTCACCTCGACTCCGAAGCGCGAGCCGGGGGACGGCACCTGCCCAGGGTTATTCAGCTCCTCGGCAATCACCATGCGCAGCTTCTCCTCCAAGGGAGGGTTCTCTTCGATCACCAGGCCGACGAGAGGCATCTCCTTCGCCGCATCCACGCCACGCTGGATTTCGGCGGCAGAGGGCGAAAGCAAGTAATTGGCGCCGAAACCGACAACGGCCGCGACGACGGCTGCTGCGAAGACGATCAGGAGGGCTTGGGTGAAATTGCGTGGGAGCTTGATGGAGTGAATTCCTGTTTTGCGGTCGCTTTCCAAGTGGCGGACGCTTTGCCAAAGCCCGGAGGCACCTGTTAGTCATCCCCTCCAAATGCGCAGACTTTATGACTGGGTGATCCGTATGGCCGGGCACCCCCGGGCCATTCCTGCAATGGGTGTGGTGTCTTTCGCCGAAAGCTCGTTCTTCCCGATTCCGCCCGACGTGATGCTGGTGCCGATGATCCTGGCCAACCGGCAGAAGGCGTTCACCATCGCGCTCATCTGCACTGTCTGCTCGGTGCTGGGCGGGCTGCTGGGCTACGCCATCGGCTTCTACTTCTTCGAGACGATCGGTGCCTGGGTGGTGAAGACCTACGGGTTGCAGGCCGGCATGGAGAGGTTCCGCGACGAATTCGCCCGCTACGGCACCTGGGTGATCCTGATCAAGGGCCTGACGCCCATCCCGTACAAGCTGGTGACGATCGCTTCAGGTGCCGCGCATTTTGATCTCTTCACGTTCGTGTGGGCGTCGATCGTGACGCGTGGCGCCCGCTTCTTCCTCGTGGCAGCCTTGCTATGGAAGTTCGGTGAGCCAATCCGCGCCTTCATCGAAAAGCGCCTGACTCTGGTCATGTGGCTGTTCCTGATCGCGCTGATCGGCGGCTTTGTCGCGGTGAAGTTCCTGTTCGCTTAGAGGCCATGTCGCTCCCCTACCTCACTCGGATTGGCCTGATCGCAGCGCTCTTCAGCATCGTCTTGCTGGGCGGCGCCTATTGGTTCCAGTACGTCGTCGGTCTGGCACCGTGCGAGATGTGCCTGTGGCAACGCTATCCGCACATGCTGGCCATCCTGTTCGGGTTGCTCACCCTGCCGTTGATGCAGGCCCCGCGGGCGGCACTAGCGTTCGCGCTGCTGGCGGTCCTCGCGCTGTTCGCGACCGCGGGCATCGGTGTCTTCCATGCCGGCGTCGAGTATCGTTGGTGGGAAGGGCCGCAGGCCTGCTCGGGCCGCATTCCTACCGGCTTGTCGACCGAGGAGCTGAAGAAGATACTGCTGGGCGCGCGCATGGTTCGATGCGACGAGGCGGCGTGGAAGATGTGGGGCATCTCGATGGCCGGCTGGAATGCGATCCTGTCGGGCGGGCTCGCGATTCTGCTGTCGGGCAGCCTCATTCGTCATCTGAGGACAGGCGCATGAAGACCGGCGAGTTACGCAATCCCGGCGACCCCGAACCCCGCGTGCTGGTCGAACGCGTTATCCGCGTCGATCAGGCGGGAGAATTCGGCGCGGTGCGAATCTACGAAGGTCAGCTAGCGGCATTGCGCTGGACCGGCCGCGCCAACAGTGACGCGGGCCGCAAGATCGCGGAAATGGCGCGCGGCGAGCGCGACCATCGCGCGACCTTCGACAGGATACTTGCGGAGCGCCGCGTGCGTCCGACCGCGCTGTCACCGCTCTGGAGCCTGGCGGGGTTCGGCCTGGGCGTCGCGACCGCGCTGATGGGCGACAAGGCCGCGATGGCCTGCACCGTCGCCGTCGAGGAGACGATCGAGGAGCATTATGCCGACCAGGCCGCCCAGCTCGGCGACGACGAGGCCGATCTGCGAACCACCATCGAGAAGTTCCGCGCCGACGAGATCGCCCACAAGGATGAGGCGCTCGCATCCGGGGCCGAACAGGCGCCGGCCTACGAAGCGCTGACCTCGGTCATCAAGGCCGGCTCCAAACTGGCAATCTGGTTATCCACGAGGATTTGACCCAGCCAGACCACGAGTCCTATCCCGCGGTCAGCCTCCTCGTTCGGTCAATTCTGATCCAGCTCGCTGTCCCAGTACAGGAAGTCGCGCCAGCTCTCGTGCAGGTAGCCGGGCGGGAAAGCGCGGCCATTCTCCTGCAGCTCCGTGGTCGTCGGCTCCGAGGGGTAGCGGTGCAGGTGGAGCCCGCTCTCGCGCAGCAAACGGTTGCCCTTGAGCAGGTTGCACGGGCTGCAGGCGGTAACGACGTTGGTCCAGGCGGTGCGGCCGCCGCGCGACTTCGGCACCACGTGATCGAATGTCAGCTCGTTGGTCGGGAAATCGCCCTTGCAATACTGGCAGGTGAAGTGGTCGCGCAGGAAGACGTTGAATCGGGTGAAGGCCGGCCGCCGCGCCGCCGGCACATATTCCTTGAGGGCGATCACACTCGGCAGCCGCATCTCGAAGGACGGGCTGTGGATCGTGCGGTCATATTCGGAGATGACGCTGACCCGGTCGAGAAACACCGCCTTGACCGCGTCCTGCCACGACCAGATCGACAGCGGAAAGTACGAGAGCGGCCGAAAATCGGCGTTGAGCACCAGCGCGTGGCAGGACTCAAGGCCGGGCGTCACGGCTAGCTCCGCCGCCGTTGGCAGGGACTACTGGGAAAGTCGATGCGGTCGACCATGGTACCGCCATTGTGCCAAGGATTTCTGGAAACACAACATGTCGATGCCGAGGTCATCGACGTGTCTCACAAAGGTAATATGATTGTCGCTGGAGGAGACACCCATGGACACCGCAATTCGCCCCGAAACGAGCTTTCCCCTGCCGCAGGCCGACCTCGAGTCGCTCGGCTTTCGAAAGAACCAGATCGACCGGCTGATCGAGCTGATCGAGCGCCACATCGCCTCGGGCCGCTATCCCGGTTGCCAGATCGCGCTTGCCCGCCACGGCAAGCTCGCGCTGTTTAGGAGCTTCGGCGACGCCGTCACCGAACCGGCGAAACGCGCGGCAGCCGACGATTCACTCTGGCTGCTTTATTCCAACACCAAGGTCGTGACCGCCGTCGCGCTATGGGTGCTGGCCGAGCGCGGCCTGTTCGGCTTTTCGGACAGGATTGCCGATCACGTGCCGGAGTTCGCCAAGTTCGCCAAGGGCAACATTACGGTGCTGCAGACCATCACCCATCAGGCCGGCTTCCCCAACGCCGTGGTCGGCAAGGACGCCTGGGCCGATCACAAGCGGTTGCGCGAGGTCGTATGCAATTTTCCGCTCGAGTTCACGCCGGGCTCGAAGGTGCATTATCACGGCCTCACCGCCCACTGGACGCTCGGCGTGCTGATCGAGGCAGTGACCGGCAAGGACTTCCGCGACGTCATTCGCGAGACCGTCACCGAACCGCTCGGCCTGTCGCGCGAGCTCTATGTCGGCCTGCCCGAATCGGAGTTCGGCCGCGCCGCCGACATGCATGAACCCAAGCCGACGGGTGACGGCTTTCAGCCCAGCACCGACGCCAACACCGCCGACTGGCGCAAGGCCGGTGCTCCGGGTGGTGCGGGTTACGGCACCGCGCGCGCGATGGCCGCACTCTACCAGATGATGCTGAACGGCGGGGAGCTCAACGGCACCCGCATCGTGTCGCCGCGCATGCTGCAATACGCCATCCGCAACCACACCGGCGACCGGATCGACGAGTTTATGGGCATGCCGATGCATCGCGGGCTCGGACCGCATCTGCGCGGCACGACCGAGAATGTGCGCGGCCTCGGCGGCTTCGCCAGCCCCAGCGCCTTCGGCCATGGCGGCGTCGGCACGTCGTACTGCTGGGGCGATCCGGACTCCGGCGTCTCGTTCGCCTACATCACCAACAACCGGGTTCCCGACCCGTGGCACTCCAAGCGCCTCGACATGGTCGCGAACTTCGTCCACTCGGCGATCCTATAGAAAGTGAATGCCGCCAGCGCATTTCTCCCTCTGGAAGCAGGCGTTGGGCGTCGTGCCCGCCGCCATGTGGGACCGGACGGACCTTGAAACGCTCGTCCTCGCCGACAACGGCCTGACGGAGATTTCCGACCGCATTGGCGATCTGCGCCGATTGCGCATGCTCGATCTCGGCCACAACAAGCTGCGCGATCTCCCGTCGAGCCTGGGCCAACTCGAGCAGCTGACCGATTTCCTCTATCTGCATGACAATCAGCTCTCGGCGCTTCCGCCGTCGCTCGGCCGCCTGAACCGCCTTCGCTACCTGAACATCAGCGAGAATGCCTTCGAGGTTCTGCCCGAGGCTGTAACCGGCATGTCCGCCTTGCTCGAGTTGCGGGCCAGCGACAATCGCCTCGCCGAGCTCCCCGCGTCGATCTCGCAGCTCGCGCGATTGCGCGAGCTGCACCTGCGGAACAATCGGTTGACGGCATTGCCCGACGTGATCGGCTCGCTGATCGAGCTTCGCCAGATCGATCTCCGAGGCAATCCCATCGCCGCATTGCCACAAAGCCTGCTGGCGCTGCCGCGCCTGGAGAAGCTCGATCTTCGCTGGGTGACGACATTCAGTCCGCCGCCGTGGTTCGCAGAGCTGGAAGGCCGGGGATGCGCCGTCTACCGCTGACCAGCGTCAAGCGAAGCTGAAGCCCATGGTGCGGCCGTAATAGTAAAGGCCGCCGTCCTGCACGATCAGCGCAAGGGCGATATCGTCGTCGCAAACGGCGGCGGGGCTGCCGTCGACGGTCGGCGGATTGCGGTGGTCATGCGGGACGCCTGCGGGCGTCAGCAGGGTCACATGCGGGGTCCAGGGGAACGTAATGCCGCCGATCCTCGAGGCGCAGCGCGCCTCGCGGAGCGCGAGGACGAGGGCGGCCGCGTTGTGACGATGCGGACGCTGCGCCTCGCCGGGCCGCACCGCGTTCAGGGTCAGTGTCATCGCCGGCAGGCAGGTGCCGAGCCGCTCGGTGCGCTCGCTCGCCATGAAGAGCGCGCGGCCCGGCGTGTCCGGGGCCATCGGGCGGTCGTAGAGGACCCGGAGCTCGCGGACGATGTCCTCGGCGCGATAGTGCGTCGGCTCGACCGGCGCACGCTCGGCCACTTCGGCTCGAACGCCCTGGAAGGCGAGCGCCGGCTCGTCGGTCACGAGCCACAGCACCGCATCCTCGTCGGCTTGCCAGATCGAGGCGACGCCGCCGGGCAGGGCGAGCATGTCGCCCGCGCGCCAGCGCAGCGTCTCGCCGTCGCGCGCCAAGGTTCCCGCGCCGCGCAGCACCGCCCAGATCTCGCCGCTCGCCGCCAGGGTGCAGGCGAGTCGTTCGCCGGATCGCACCCGTGCGTAACGCGCCAGCATGAACGGCGTGGTCGCGGCATAGGGAGTGCCGAGGGTGGGCGAAAGGTCGAGGGTGACGAAGCCGGTCGGCGTCTCGTCGGCGAAGCTGCGGCGCATCTCATCGACGAAGGCGTGCGGCGCGAGCACCGGTCGCTCGATGTTGAAGCCCTGCTCGACCGGGATGTAGCGAGCGCGTCTGGCGTGGATCGACATCGTCATAACGCCATGAACCCTCCGTCGGTGCACAGCACGTGCCCGACAACGAACGAGGCAGCACCGGAGGCCAGCCAGACGACGGCTTCCGCCACCTCCTCGGGCTGGCCCATGCGGCGGACCGGCAGGCCGGCGGCGACCGCGCGCATGTCCATGATCTTCGAGGCCAGCATCATGTCGGTGACCACGCGGCCCGGCGCCACGGCATTGATGCGCACGCCCTTCTCTGCCGCCTCCATCGCGGCAGAGCGCGTGAGCGAGATCAACGCTGCCTTCGACGCCGAATAGAGCGCAAGGCCGGGATTGGGATTGCGCAAGCCGCTCACCGAGGCATTGACCACGATCGCGCCGCCGCCTTGCTGCGTCATGATCCGGATCTGGTGCTGCAGGCAGAGATAGACCGAACGCACGTTGGTATCGAAGACGCGGTCGTAGAGTGCGGGATCCTGCTCGGCGACGGGCGCGCGCGGCTCCTGGTAGCCGGCATTGTCGAAGGCGACGTCGAGCCGGCCGTGTTCGGCGACGATGGTTCGATGCAACGCCTCTATCGCTGCCGGGTCCGTGACATCCGTCGCAATGAAGCGACCGGTGGAGCCGGTATCGGCCAGGGCGGAAACGGTGTTGTCGCCTTCCTCGCGGCGGCGTCCGGCAATCACGACCGAGGCGCCCCGGCGGCCGAAGGCGAGGGCGGCTGCGCGCCCGATCCCGGTCGCGCCGCCCGTGACCAGCACCACCTTGCCCTCGAAGTCACGCATCGGCCGCCATCCGGGCGCGCTCGACGATGCCCTGCTGGTCGAGGCCCGCGGGCAGGTTGCCGTAGGTCGCGCCGCCGTCGCCTTCGAGGCGTGTGGCCAGGAACGCATCGGCGACCGTCTGCGGCGAATGACGCACGAGCAGGCTCGCCTGAAGGGCAATCGCCATCTTCTCGACGATGCGGCGTGCCCGCCCCTCGCGCTCGTCGCGCGCGAGCAGCTCCGTCTCGAGCCGGTCGACCATCCGGTCGAGGCGGCGGTCCGCCCCTTTGGCGCGGCGCACCTCGTCTAGGAAGGCCGGCACGCTCTGCGGAGAGCGCGCGGCCGCGCGCAGCACATCGAGGGCGATGATGTTGCCGCTGCCCTCCCAGATGCCGTTGAGCGGCGCCTCGCGATAGAGCCGCGCCATCGGTCCCTCCTCGATGAAGCCGTTGCCGCCGTGGCATTCTAGCGCCTCGTGGACGACGCCGACGACCCGCTTGCAGTTCCAGTACTTGCCGATCGGCGTGCCAATGCGCACCAGCAACCCGGCCGCCTCGTCACCGGCCTGCTCGTCGTCGACGGCGCGCGCCAGCCGGAAGGCAAGCAAGGTCGCTGCCTCGACCTCGACCGCGAGATCGGCCAGCACGTTCTGCATCAGCGGCTGATCGGCCAGCCGGCGCTGGAAGGCGCGCCGCGCCGTGGTGTGATGGACCGCCTCGGACAGGGCCCGACGCATCAGCCCGGCCGAGCCGATCGCGAAATCGAGCCGCGTCAGGTGCGTCATCGCCAGCGCCGCCTTGATGCCCTGGCCCTCCTCGCCGACCAGCCATCCGAGCGCGCCGCGATATTCGATCTCGCTCGAGGCATTCGACTTGTTGCCGCACTTGTCCTTGAGCCGCTGGATCAGCAGGCGGTTGCGCGAGCCGTCGGGCAGCCAGCCGGGCAGCAGGAAGCAGGACAGGCCGCGATCGGTCTGCGCCAGAGTGACGAACACGTCGCTATGGGGGACCGAGAAGAACCACTTGTGGCCGTCGATTGCATAGGCCTCGCCCGCGCCGCGTCGAGCGCCGGCCGGACGGGCGGTGGTCTGGGTGGCGCGCAGGTCGGAGCCGGCCTGCTTTTCCGTCAGCGTCATGCCGACGGTGCCGCCTGTCTTGGCGTTCATCGGTGCCGGCGTAGAGTCATAGCGTGTGGACAGGATGAACGGCTCCCAGACCGCAGCCAGGTCGGGTTGCAGGCGCAGCGCCGGCACGGCCGAGTAGGTCATGCCGAGCGGACAGCAGATGCCGTTCTCGCCCTGGTTCCACAGATAGGAGAGCATGCCCCGCGCGACGTGCGCACCCGGCTGCGACGTGGTCCAGGACAAAGCGTGCGTGCCGTGACCGATCGCCAGCGACATCAGCTCGTGCCACGCAGGATGGAACTCGATTTCGTCGACGCGGTGGCCGAAGCGGTCGTGGCTGCGCAGCACCGGCAGGTTGCGGTTCGCGTCGTGCGCCAGCCGGGCGACCCGCGCGCTGGCGACCGTCGCACCGGCCTCACTCAGCAGAGCCTGCGCCCAGCCAACCTTCTCGCGACCCGCGATCTCGACCAGCAGGCGGTCGCCGGTGAAGGCGTTGTGGCCCACCAAAGGCGAGGCTTGGTTCATCACTTCATGCGTCGCATAACCCTCCGGCGGCAGCGCCGGTAGGCGGGCAAACAGATCGGCGGCGCTCATGTCCTGGCCTCTCCGGCGCCGATGCTGGCGCGCAAGCAGAAATGCGTGATCTGGTCGACCAGCGCGCGATCGGCGCGCGGACCGGTGCCCTTCGACGGCGCGAGCGGTCCGACCAGCGCTTCCATGAAGGCGCCGACGATACAGGCCGCGGCTACGGCGGGATCGAGCGGCGGAAAAGCGCCGCGCATGATGCCCTCGCGCAGCACGCGCTCGAAGCAGCGCGCGAGCTGCGCCCGGTACTTGAGGCGGACCGTCTCGACCTCGGGATCGACCGGCTCGGCGATCAGGGCATAGGCAAGCCGGCGTCCGCGCAGCGCGCGCCCGGCGAAAGTGCGGATCGCCGCTTCAAGCTTCCCGGGTGGCGTGCCGTCCGCCTCGACGACCGCCGCCACGATGCCGACCTCGCGGGCCGAGACGGTAGCGACTATTTCGGCGCACAGCTCGGCCTTCGAGGACCAATGACGATAGACCGTGCCGGTCGCAACGCCCGCCTTTGTGGCGACCGTGTCGACCTGGGCGGCGGCCCATCCGCCGTCGGCCACGAGAGCACGCGCCGCAGCGAGGATGCGCCCCCGCGTGTCGGCAAGGCGGCGCGTCGCCTTCTCAGTCTGGCGGTAAACCATCCAAGAAATGAACCTCAGTTCATCTCTTGCTGTCAAGCGGCGGGCGTCTCAGCAACCGACGTAGAGGTCGTGAAGCATCGGGAGATCGGGCCCGTTCAGCGGCGTGGATGTTCGATTCACATAGTTGAGGACGAGATCGCATTATCGATCGCTCGCTGTAAAACTCCCTTGAGCAGTTGTTGCTCCTGCGGACCCAGGGATCGGTACCACTCCGATTGGGCAACTACGATTTGGTCTGGTCGCCTTCCAAGTGGACGCTCGAGGCTCTCAAGCGAATCGCTGACCGCCGCGTCCCGAACGACGCGCTCGATGGCTTTTACGAAGTCTTCACCAGTCATGACGGCAACTCCGGGAAAGACGCCAACTCTATCTGCTGAGTCTTTCGCGCGCGCCGGCCTCGCTGCCGAGCGAGGCGGCGGCCAGGGCGAGCGCGCACACGGAGAAGACCATCACCGCGGCGTATCCGCCGGTGAGATCGTGCAGCAGGCCGCCGATCCAGGCGCCGAAGAATCCGCCGAGACCCATGCCAATTCCGATCAAGCCGTAGATGCGGCCGAAATGGGCGCCCCGATAGCGCAAGGTGGCAAGGGTCGAGATCATCGGCCCGCGCGATCCCTGGCTGCCGCCGAACATCAGCACGAACAGCCACAGCCACAGCACGTCGCCCGGTCCCTGCACCAGGGCGAGGGCGCCGACGCCCAGGATCGAGCAGGCGTAAGCCAGGAGGGCTGCGATCTTGCGCCCACCGCGATCGGCCAGCCAGGAGAAGCCGACCATGCCGAGCGGGGTGAGCACGCCGGAAACGGCAAGCGCGCGCGCAGCGTAGCCGCCCTCGAGGCCGCGCTCGAGCAGGTAGCTCATCGCCTGCGGCACGATCGCGAAAATTCCGAGCGAGGTGAGCCCGAACGAAAAGGTCAGCGCCCAGAACGGCCAACCGCGCACCGCCTCGCCGACGGTCGGTCCGGCGCCTGCTGCAGCATGCTGCCGGACCAGCCCGGGTGCGCCCGCCGCGATGCGGCGCCAAGGCAGCACCAGGAGCAGCGGCACGAAGATTGCGCTCACGAGCGCGAACACGAGATAGGCGTGACGCCAGCCCGTGGTTGCAATCATGTGCTGGGCGAGCGGGATCATGAGCATCGTGCCGACTCCCGACGCCGACCAGGCGACGGCCAGCGCCACGCCCAGGCGCCGCGTCGGGAACCAGCGACCGAGCAGCGAAGCACTGAGCACGCCCGAGAGGGCGGCGCCGCCGAAACCCAGCATGACGCCGAGGGTGGCATAGAGATGCCACAGCGCCGTCGCCTGCGAGGCGGCCAGGGTGGCGAGCGCCGCGAGGCTCATGCCGGTCACGGTGAGCGTCCGCAGGCCGAAGCGATCGAGAATCCAGCCGTTGACCGGGCCGGAGATGCCGCCGACCAGAAGCGCGAAGCTGTAGATGATCGTGACGGCGCTGCGGCTCGCCGCGAAGTCGTGCTCGAGGGCGGGCACGAAGACGGGGAAGGCGTCGCTGATCGAGCGGCTGGCCACGCCCACTACGAAACACAGCGCCACCAGAAACCAGGGCACAAAGCGACTCATCGTCAAGTTCCTTCGCATGCCGCAGGACTTGCGTCAGCCGCGAGGCTCCTGCAGGTTTCGCGCCGCGGAGGGGTAGCGTGGATCCAATCATCATCGCGCCGGGCTTCAACGGTCCGCGCCTGTCGGGTAATGGCGGCTATGTGAGCGGTGTGCTGGCCGAGCGATACACGAAGGTGTTTGGCGGCGACGGCACGGTGGAGATCACGCTGCGGGCGCCGATCCCGCTCGCCCGCGAGCTGCAGGTCGTGCGCGAGGGCGAGGCACTGCTGCTGCGCGACGGCGAGACGCTGATCTGCGAGGCGCGGGCGGGCTCCGTCGCACATCTTGAGCCGCCCCCTGCGCCCGCCGACTGGAACGACGTGATGCGGCGCGGCGAGGAAGGGGGCAGCCCGCCGGACACCGATTTCCACTGGTGCATCGTTTGCGGCCGGGGTCGAGCCGTGGGTGATGGCCTTCGCGTGCTGGGCACGGCCGGGCCGCAGCCGGGCACGTCGCTCTCCTGCTACGTGCCGCATCCCAACCATGCCGATGCCGAGGGCCGCATCAGGCCTGAGTTCGTCTGGGGCACGCTCGATTGCCCCGGCGCGTTCGCCGCCCAGGATCCCGACGACATGCGCCCTGCTCTGACCGGCCGCATGACGGCGAAGGTAATCGAGCCCCCCAAGGTGGGTGAGCGCTGCGCCGTGGTTGGCTGGCGAATCGGCGCCGAGGGCCGCAAGCTCTATTCCGGCACGGCGCTCTACACCGACTCCGGCCGCCTGTGCGCCCTGGGGACCTGCACCTGGATTGTCCTGAAGAGCTGATCGAGACCGCCGCTTCGGTTCAAAGTGCGCTAGACTGCAGCCGAGGAGACAGGAATGGCGCACGCCAAGGCAAGCATCGGCACGGTCGACTACGCGACCAGGATCGAGACCGGTCACCAGCACAAACTGACCGCCGACGAAGGTCCTGAGCTGGGCGGAAATGATGTCGGGCCGGCACCGTATGACCTGCTCGTCTCGGCGCTCGGCGCCTGCACGGTGATCACCTTGCGCATGTACGCCGAGCGCAAGGAATGGCCTGTCACGGCCGTTCACGCCGATATCCATTTCAGGCGCGGCGACGACAAGGTCGAGAGCATCGACCGCGTGCTCCACATCGAGGGCGAAGTGGACGCCGAGCAGAAGAAGCGCATGGCCGAGATTGCCGAGCGCACGCCGGTGACGCTCACCCTCAAGCGCAGCCTCGAAATCCGCACCACGCTCGCCACTTGAAGGAAACGTCATGAAAATCGGCTTCAATGCTCCTACAGCGGGGCCTCTGTCCGCGCTCGATCCGCTGACCAAGCTCTGCACCGGCGCGGAGGAGCTGGGGTTCGACTACGCCACGTTCAGCGACCATGTCGTCATCCCGACCGACATCTCCTCGCCCTATCCCTACAGCGCGTCCGGCGAATTCAGCAACCAGGGCAATGGGGAGCGCAACGAACAGCTGATCGAGCTCGCCTTCGTCGCCGCCCGTACCGGCAAGCTGCGCCTGGTCACCTCCGTCATGGTCATCCCGCACCGGCCGGCCGTGCTCGCCGCCAAGCAGCTCGCCACGATCGACGTGCTGTCGGGCGGCCGCGTTGTTCTGGGCGTCGGCGCCGGCTGGATGAAGGAGGAGTTCGAGGCGATCGGCGCCCCGCCCTTCGCCGAGCGCGGCAAGGTGACGGACGAGTACATCGCCGCCTTCAAGGAGCTGTGGACCAGCGACAAGCCCCGCTTCGCGGGCGACTACGTGAAGTTCGACAAGATCGTGTTCGCGCCGAAGCCGGCGCAGAAGGCCGGCATCCCGATCTGGGTCGGCGGCGAGTCCGGCCCGGCGCTGCGGCGCACCGCGAAGCTCGGCGACGCGTGGTACCCGATCCCGACCAACCCCGCCTTCCCGCTGGACAGCCTCAAGCGCTTCGCCGCCGCCACCGAGAAGCTCGCCGGGATGGTGAAGAATGCGGGTCGCGATCCCAAGGCCGTCGGCATCACCATGCGCCTGCAGCGCTTCGGCGACACGCTGCCGGACAAGGCAGGCGACGGCGAGCGCCGCCTGTTCTCCGGCACGCCGGCCGACCTCGCCGCCGACATCAAGGCGCTCGCCGCACACGGTGTCGGCGCCATCGACATGAACTTCGCCGGCTCGACCGTCCCGGAGATCCTGGCCGAGATGAAGCGCTTCAAAACCGAGGTGATGGCGCGACTTTAGTCTTCGCCGGGGCGCGTCACTTCAGTGCGCCCCGACGAAAGATCATTGGGGATGACCACGCTGGAAGTCGTTCCGGCCGCTGACGTCGCGGCCGCGGGCGAGGAACAGCGGTCGCGTATTGTGGGCGTAGCCCGGCTCGTCGCGGCGCTCGGCGCCGTCGTGGTCGAAATGGCAGCTCGACGGCATGAACCGCAGCGCATAGCCCGCGCGCGGAACGGCGCCGCGGTTATGGGTGGCGCCGTGGACGGTATAGACGTCGAACATCACCATCTGCCCCGGCTCGAGTTCGACATCGACGGCGGCGCTCTCGTCGAACTCCTCCTTCGCGAGACTGCGTCGGACGATCATGTCCTTGCGGTCTTCGAAGACATGCTCGCCGATACGCTGTGCGGCGTGCGAGCCCGGAATCACGCGCAGGCAGCCGTTGCGCACCGTGCTCTCTGTCGCGGCGATCCAGACGCTGGTCGTGGCGAGCGGCTTGATCGGCCAGACCTGGCCGTCGCGATGCCAGCCGGTCGCCGGCCCGCTGACCGGGCGCTTGTAGAACAGCGTGGTACCCCACAGCACGATGTCGGGGCCGACCACCTGCTCGACCATGTCGACGATGCGAGGATGCAGTGCGACCCGCTTCCAGTATTCAGGCGAGCGCACTTTCACGCCCTGCACGCCGCTGCCCGGCACGTGCGGCGCGACGATCGACTGGTCGAGCAGCGTCGGATTGTCCTCGACCAGCTGCGCCACCGCTTGCTGCAGCCCGGCGAGATCCTCGCCCTCGAGCCGGAAGCGCGGAACGATGTAGCCATCGCGGTTGTAGGCGGCGATTTCCTCGGGGCTCAGGATGCTCTCCGGCATGCGGGTCTCCGTCATTGCATCGGCCGGTCGCCCTTCACCGACGTGCGGTGCAGGTAACGGTCGCCTATCGCCTTGTAGTCGGGAATGGCGTAGTGCGCGGTGCAGCGATTGTCCCAGATGACCAAGTCGCGCGAGCGCCAAGTGTGACGATAGACCAGCTCGGGCGCCGTCGAATGATCGAACAGGAATCCCAGCAGCGCATCGCTTTCGGGACGGCTCAGGCCGACGATCCGTGCTGTGTAGCCGCGATTGACGAACAACGCCTTGCGGCCGCTGTCGGGATGGGTGATCACCAGCGGATGTATTGCGGTCTTGGCGGCAACGACGTCGCCCTTGCCGGTGAATTCTCGCTCGAAGCTGGTGCCGCCTGCATTGGCCATGGCGTGCACCGCTTTCAGGCCCTCGACCATGTGCTGCATCGTCGGCGTCAGCGTCTCCCATGCCTGGTAGAGGTCGGCGAACATGGTATTGCCGCCGACCCGCGGAATCTCGATGCCGTAGAGGAGCGAGGCCTTCGACGGGAAGGTCTGCCATGTGCCGTCGGAATGCCAGTAGGTGCCAGCATCCTCGCGGCCGAGCGGCTCGCCGTCCTGCTTCTTGTTGGAGACGCGGAAGATTTCCGGATAGCCGGGCAGCGTGTATTTCTGAATCACCGGATTGTCGCCGGCCGAGGCGAGCTCGCCGAACTGACGGCTGAAGGAGATCTGCTGCTCTGGCGTGAGACGCTGGTCGCGGATGACGAGCAGGCCATCGGCATCCACCCACGCCTGATGCAACTGGCGGAACAGATTGTCGCCGACCGGCTGGGCGAGATCGGCACCGATGACTTCCGCGCCGATGTGCGGCGAAACCGACTGGATCACGAGGCTCACGGGTACCTCCTATTGAAGCTTGATGCCTGCCGTTCGGATCAATTCTCCCCAACGTGTGTACTCGGCGGCGATAAACGCCTTGAACGCCTCTGGACTGTTACCGATCGGTTCCGACCCCTGTGCGTAGATGTGCTGGCGGAAGTCCTTGTCGGCGAATGCCTTCTGCAGCGTATCGCCGAGGCGGTTGACGATCCTGGGCGGCGTTCCGGCGGGGGCCAGAAGCCCGAACCATCCCGTCACCTCATAGTCCGCGAGCGCGCCCCCCTGTTCGGCTATCGTCGGCACGTCGGGCAGTGCCGGCCAGCGCACCGATCCGGTGGTCGCCAGCGGAATGAGCTTGCCGGCCTTGATCTGCTGCATTGAGGTCAGCACCTCATCGAAGCCGATCTTGATCTGCCCGCCCAGCAGGTCGGTCATCATCGGCGCGGAGCCCTTGTAGGCGACCGGTGGCATGTCGAGACCCGACTTGAGACGGAAGGCCTCGCCGGAGAGCTGCTTGGAGCCGCTGCTATGGCCGTAGAACGTGCCGGGATGCGCCTTCACGTAGGCGATCAGCTCGGTCAGCGTGCGCACCGGCAGACTGGGATGGACCAGCAGAAGGTTGGAGATCTTCATTCCGAGCGAGATCGGCGCGAAATCCTTGAGCGGGTCGTAACCGACCTGGGCAAAAAGATGAGGGTTCACGGTCAGCGCGCCGGAATTGCTCATCAGCAGCGTGTAGCCGTCGGGCGTCGCCTTCGACGCAACAGCGGTGCCGACATTGCCGCCGGCACCCGCCTTGTTTTCGACGATGAACGGCTGGCCGAGCGCGACACTCAGCCGTTCGGCGACTGTGCGCGCGTTGAGATCGGCACTGCCTCCGGCGGGAAAGGGCACGATGATCGTGACCGGTCGGGTCGGATAAGCCTCATCCTGCGCCGAGGCGCCGAGGGCCCACACGAGGCCGAGCAGAGTGGCTACACAGGCGAATGCCCCACGCAATCGCATCATGACGTTTCCATCCCGGGCTACGCGGCTCGCTTGTTCTTGTGAGCCGGTTCGACGCAAGCATAGGCCGGGTCGAGCGGAAGCCGCAAACCACGCGACCCGCTGCGCGAACGGCGCGCTTGCCGCACGGGTGCAACGTCCGCGTGAAGATCTTCTCCCGCCTCATCGTCTCCCGCGCCGAGAGCGCGTCGTTCGCCTTGTTCTCATGAGCGAACGGGAAGCTCGCGGTACGTGAGACCTGACGCTATTTGGCGTTAGCCTTCTTCCACGCCTCGTAGTCGGCCTTAGCCTGGTCGCCGGCGGCCGGGAACAGGCCCTTGAGCGAGCGGCCCTTGGCGACCTCGAGCTCGGCCCAGCTCTCGTACTCGTAGTTCTTTAGCGCTTCCTCGGCGACGGCCTCGACGATGTCGGGCGGGATCACCAGCACCGCGTCGCGGTCGCCGACCACGATGTCGCCGGGATAGACCGCCACGCCGCCGCAGGCGATCGGCAGCTGCAGATCCATCGGACGATGCACGATCGGGCTCGGCGGCGAGGACGGTCGGCGGTGGTAGGCCGGCAGACCGGTCTTGAACACGCCGTTGGTGTCGCGAAAGCCGCCGTCGGTGACGATGCCGGCCGCGCCACGCGCCTTCAGGCGGCCGATATAGAGATCGCCAGCCGACGCCGCGCGCGAGTCGCCGCGGCTGTCGATCATCAGCACATGGCCGGGCGGGCACTCCTCCATCGCCTGCGGCTGGACCATCGAGCGGTTCGTGGAGGTCGGCCCGTCCTTATCCTCGCGCGAGGGGATGAAGCGCATGGTGAAGGCGATGCCCACCATTGGCGGCTGCTCGGGCCGCAGCGGCCAGACGTCGAACAGGGTCATGCTCTTCAGACCGCGCCGATTGAGCACGCCGGTGAGCGTCGAGGTGCCGACCTTCGCGAGCACCCCGCTCAGGTCCTTGGACAGTTCGTTCATGCGTTTCCCCCTATCGGTAGGACGACCCTAACGGCTTCCGCCATCGCTGCGCAAATCGCGGTTTCGCAGCGGTGCGGAGTGCTTTTCCGGCCGGCCGTTCGAATTTACCATCCCCGGTATGGCAATCACCGGCCGACAGTGGCTGATCCTGCTGGCGGTGCAGTTCACGACCATCCTGTTTGGCCTGACCGCGACCAGCGTCACCGTCATCCTGCCTCAGCTCAAGGGCGCGCTCTCGGCGACCCAGGAGCAGATCTCGTGGGTCCTCACCTTCAACCTCGTCGCGACGGCGATCGCCACGCCGCTCACCGGCTGGCTGGCGGCGAAGCTCGGCTGGCGGACGCTGATGGTGGTCTCGGTCGCCGGCTTCACTGGCGCCTCGATGCTGTGCGGCATGGTCGACACGCTCGAAGCGCTGCTGGCGCTGCGCATCGTACAGGGCGCGTTCGGCGCGCCGATCTTTCCGATGGGTCAGACCATCGTTCTGACCTCGTTTCACCGGAGCCAGCATCCCTTCATCATGATGATGTGGGGCGTCGGCGGCGTCATGGGACCGATCCTCGGACCAACCTTCGGCGGGCTGGTGTCCGACCTGCTGAGCTGGCGCTGGACCTTCTTCCTCATCCTGCCGCTCGGCGTGGCGGCAGGCGCGCTCGCCTTCGCCGCCTTGAACGACGACGAGAAGGGCCGCGCCCGCCCGTTCGACTACACCGGTTTCATCTTCATCGCGATCGCGATCGCGGCATTCCAGCTCATGTTCGACCGCGGCCAGCGCAACGACTGGTTCGATTCGCCCGAGACGATCGCGGAGTGCGTCCTGGCCGGCGTGTTCTTCGTCATGTTCGTCCTCCACACGCTGACGGCACGGGCGCCGCTGTTCGAGCCGGCCGCGCTGCGCGACCGCAATTTCCTGATCGGTGTCGTCGTCGCGCTGATCATGGGCATGCTGCAATACACGCCCATGGTCCTGTTCCCGCCGCTGCTGCAGGAGCTGCAGGGCTATCCCGAGACGACGATCGGCTACCTGGTCGCCTCGCGGGGGCTGGGCAACCTTGCTTCCTTCTGCATCGTGGCGCAGCTCACACGCTTCGATGCCCGCCTCTGCCTGTTCATCGGCCTGTCGATCCAGGCCTTCGCCGGCGCAATGATGGCCGGGTTCGACATGCAGGTCACGATCCAGGGCGTGCTCTGGAGCAACATCCTGCACGGATTCGGGTTCGGCCTCAGCTACACGCCGATGGCGGTGCTGGCCTTCTCGACCATGCCGACGCGCTACATGACCCAGGCCAACGCGATCTTCGCGCTGATCCGCATGCTGGGCTCGAGCGTGTTCGTGTCGCTCACCCTGCTCGTGCTGGTCCACTCGACGGCCGAGGCCAACGCCAACATGGTGACGTCGATCACCCACTTCAGCCGAGACCTGATCGCGCCGTGGGTGCAGACATTCGGCCATCTCGGCGAGACCACCGTGCAGGCCCGGCTCGCCGCCGAGATCCGCCGGCAGGCCAGCATGATTGGCTACATCAACGCCTTCCACCTGATGACGCTGGTGCCGATCCTGACCGCACCGCTCGTCTGGCTGTTCGTGATCAGGCGGTAGAGGCTAGGGCTTCTTCTGCGTGTAGGCGCCGCCGGAATTGGCGGCCCGCACCTCGGCGGCGCTCTTGGCCTTGCGCAATTCGACCAGGCGCCGGGCCTCGTCGTCGAGCATCGCCTTGGCGTTCTTCACCACTGCCTCGGCGTGCTCCACGGGGAACTTCACCGCGCCGTTCTCGTCCATGTGGATCAGGTCGCCAGGCGCCACATCCATGCCGCCGACCGACACGGGGACGTTGACGGCCTGCACCGCCATCTCGCCGTGGCCGGCGGTGACGCCGCCCAGCATGTACTGGAACTTGAGCTTGCGGATCGCATCGACGTCGCGCGACGGTCCGTTCGACAGCATGCCGACGCAGCCGACCGCCATCATCGAGCTCACCATCATCTCCCCGGCAAGGCCGGCCTTCTTCATGATCTCGTCCGGCCACTTCTGCTGGATCACCAGGATGGTCGGCTTCTTCATCGCGTCGAGCGCGTCGATCACGTTCATGAAGGAGAGCCGGCCCGCGAAGTTGGGATCGGGCATGCCGTACACGCAGGTGACGGCATAGCCTACGGTCGGTCCCAGCTCGGGATAGATGCAGCGGATCGAGGTGTCGGTGTACCAGTTCTCCGTCCAGGGATTGTAGAGGCCGAGGCACAGCGGGTTCTTCGGATAGGTCGCCACCACGTTGGTGATGGTCGGCGTGTCGATCTTGCGCAGCTCGGCAAAGAGCTCGTCATTCACAGTCGTCATTGCGTGCCTCTTCCTCCCTAACGGAGAGGCAGCTTACACGATGCGGCGAGGCAGGTCATTTGCGCGCGGCGACGAGGAGCACGGTCGTGTCGGCCGGAACTCCATCCAGTTCGGCGCGAGCGACGGCCATGGCCTGGTCGCGGCCAGGGATGCCGCTGAGGTCGATGACATGGGCCCCGAGCACCAGGAACATCTCGCTCGCTTCTTTCCACTGCGCCTTCAGCGCGGCGAGCGCATCGGAGGCGTGAGCGCGCTCGACCGTCGCGTTGCTGCGCTGGATGCGGATCGCGCCGTCGAGATCGACCGCACGTAGCGAGTGGCGGCCGTCGATCTGCGCCTGAATCAGCCGCATGCCGTCGGTCGCCCCGGTGACGGCCGTACCGGCGAGCGGGACGCCCATCGATTCGGCAGCGACGGCGCGCGCCTCGGCCTCGCCCAGCCGCCTGCGATGGCTGCGGGCGCGCATCTCCGAAGCGCCGACCGCGGTGGCGCGGACGCGCTGGCTGTGCGCATCGACCTCTATCGTGACCTCGACGGTCTCGGCCGCCGCGCCGAGCCGGACCACGGCATCCAGCGCTTCGCGGCGGATCGCGCGCAGATCCTCTGGCGTCGGATCGGCGATGACCCGCTCGACCACCTCGCGCACCAGCGCGAGCGCGACACCGATCGAGGAGATCACCTCGGCGTCGGGCGAGATGACATGCCGCAGGCCGAGCCGCTCGGCGGCGAACGGCATCAGCGCGCCGGCGCCGCCGCCCTCGCCCACCAGCGTGGACTGGTCGCGGTCGAGCCCATACTCGGCGGCGAGCTGCTCGACCACGGGAATGACTTTGTCGGTGGCGCGCTCGAGGATCTGGCGCGCGGCGTCCTCGACCGACACGCCGAGCATGACGGCAAGCGGCGCGATCGCGGCGTGGGCTGCATCGGGATTTCCGAAGGCGTGCATACCGGATTTGGCGTACCCCAGCACATTCGCGGCACAGGTCGTGGTGATCGCATAGCGCGTCCCGTCGCTGCAGCGGATGGCGACGTGATCGGCCGCCTCGCCCGGACCGGGCTGGAAGAGCTCGACTGTCGCGCCCTCGAACAGCTTGGGCTCGGCGAAGGCGGCGTAGGCCAGCCCGGCGATGTGGGCGCTGCGCGGGCCGACATCGACCAGCCGGCCGTCGGCCACGCGCACCAGGCTGCCGCCGGCGATACCGAGCACTCGGACGTCGAGCGAGCTGACATAGGTCTCGTGGCCGCCGACCCGGGCGTACTTCACTGTCGGCCGGCCATTGCGGATCACCCCGATGTTGGTGCTGGTGCCGCCGACCTCGAAATAGATGCCGTCCGAGATGCGCAGATGCATCAGCGCGCCGGCCACGCTCGCCGCCGGGCCCGACAGCATCGTCATGGCCGGGCGGCGGCGCATCTCGTTCACGTCCATCACGCCGCCGTCGCCGCGCATGATCATCAGCGGTGCCACGATCCCTGCCTCGCGCACGCTCTGCTGAGTCATGTCGGCGGTCTCGATCATGCGCGGCAGGATGCTGGCGTTGATCACCGCGGTGCGCGTGCGCGTCGCGAGGCCGTAGAGCTTTGATATCTCGTGCCCGCATGTCACCGGCAGGCCGAGCGCGGTCGCGGCGTCGCGGATCGCCTCCTCGTCCGAGCCGTCGTCGACCCCGAAGGCGCTCGTGGCGACGATCACCCTCGCGCCCTCTTCCTGAAGCGCGCGCACGGCTTCAGTGGCGCCCGCCTCATCCAGGTCTTCGCCCTTGATGAAGCGATGGCCGGGATGGAGCACGCGGCCGGGCGCGAGCTCGATCCCCTCGATGCGGCTCTGCTTGGCCGCGAGCGCCGCGGCCGGCCCGCTGGCCATCGCGACGATACCGACCGGCGCCACGTCGCCTTCGAGCAGTGCGTTGGTCGCCTGTGTCGTCGAATGGGCGAGGAACACGACGTCCTCGGGCGCCACTTGCGAGTCTTCGAGCACGCGGCGGAAGACCTCGACCACGCCCTCGGCAACGCCGCGCGCACCGGCATGCGTCGTCAGCGTCGAATAGCGGCCGACGATCTCGTGAGTCTCGTCGTCGACCAGCACTGCCTTGGTGAAGGTGCCGCCGACGTCGATTCCGATGCGGTACGCCTTACGCTCGTCCATCCTGGCTATGGTCGGAAATGCTCCTGGCCAGTGCCGCGATAGAGGACCTGGACCTGCCGTCCGACGATGGCGGCGTGCAGGGCGAGCGCTTCGGGCGAGCAATCCGCCGTCGGCCGGGGCTCATGCTCGAAGTGATTGTAGCTGTCGGTGCCACGCACCAGGGTGGCGCTGTCCCTGGCGCCGACCGCCTGCCGCACATGGGTCGGGATGTAGCGGATCGCGAAGCCGATGCGCCGGTCGTTCGACTTGTTCGGTTCCGAGCCGTGCGCCAGCAGCACGTGATGGAGGGAGGCCTGGCCGGGCTCGAGGATCGCGTCGACGCCCTTGCTCTCGTCGACCTTGACGGCGATCTCCTGGCCGCGGCTCAGGAGGTTGTTCTTGTCGAACGTGTCCTTGTGCTCGAGCTGCTCTCGATGCGAGCCGGGCATGAACTTCATGCAGCCGTTGACGAGATTGGCCGGCGTGAAGGCAACCCACACCGTCATCACGTCGGGCGACGAGAGGCCCCAGTAGGTCGCGTCCTGGTGCCACGAGACGAAGCCCGGGTCCGACGGCTCCTTGATGAAGAAGCTGCTGCTCCAGCACAGCAGGTTCGGCCCGAGCACGTCCTCGACCGCGTCGAGGATGCGCGGATGGCGGATCAGGTCGTTCAGGAAGGTGAGATAGAGATGCGTCTTGTGCCGCCGGTCGCCCTGGATCGGCCCGCCCGTCGCACGCTCATGCGCCTCTAGCTTGTCGCGCAGAATACGCGTCTCTGCGGCCGAAAGGATGTCGACCGGGAAATAATAGCCGTCCCGCCGATAGGCGGCGACAGCGTCCTCGCTCAGGAGCTTGGTCATGGCGGTAGCGTCCGGCCTATGGGCCAGCGGGTCAAGTCGAATCCCATGGCAAGACAACCGTGCGGATACCTTCGCCGCGGCGCATGGCGTCGAAGCCCTCGTTGATCCGCCCTAGCGGCAGGCGCGCGGTGATCAGCTCGTCGAGCTTCAGCCGGCCGTCGAGGTAGCAGCGGGCCAGCCAGGGGAAATCCCGCTTCGGGCGGGCGCCGCCGTAGCTCGAGCGGGTGATCTTCTTCTCGCCCATCAGCGCGCCCCAGCGGAAGGCGACATCCTGGTCGACGTTGACCTTGCCCAGGAACACCAGATGTCCGCCCGGCCGCACGATCTCCGCACCCAGCCGGAAGCCGTCGGCGCTGCCAGCGGCCTCGAATACATAGTCCGCGCCGCGTCCATCGGTGGCCTGCTTCACGAACGACACGACATCGTCGCCCGGTTCGCCGGTCGCGAGATCCGCGCCGAACGAGCGTGAGAGTGTCTGCCGACCCTTGGCACGGTCGATAGCGATGACGGTCCCCGCTCCCGCGAGCCGAGCGCCCTGCAACGCATTGAGGCCCACCGCGCCGCAGCCGATCACCGCGACGGACGCTCCCGCCTCGACCCGCGCGAGCCGCACCGCGGCGCCGACACCCGTCATCACCCCGCAGCCGATCAGGCAGGCTCGATCGAACGGGATCTCCTTCGGCACCCGGATAGCACCCGACTGCGGCACCACGGCGTACTGTGCGTGCGACGACACGACCGAGAAATGATGCACGGTCGCCGCATCGCAGCTCAGCCTCGACTTGCCGTCGAGCAGATGGCCGCGCGGCTGATGGAAGGTGAACGGCTCGCACAGGATCGGCTGATCGCGCTCGCAATAGAAACAGTGGCCGCAATGCGGGTTCCAGGAGCAGACGACGTGGTCGCCCGCCGTCACGTCGGCGACGTCCTCGCCGACCGCCTCGACCACGCCCGCGCCTTCGTGGCCGAGCACGATCGGCATCGGATAGGCGAGCGAGCCGTCGATGACCTCGAGGTCGGTGTGGCAGAGGCCGCTCGCCATGATCCGCACCAGCACGTCGCCACGCTCCAGCCGGCCGATCCGCGTGCGGCGGATCTCGAGCGGCTGGCCGACCGCCGTCAGGACCGCGGCCTCGAACTCGACCATCGGCTCACCACTGCCGCTGGAGGAAACGCACGACGTCGGCGGTGAACTGATCGGGGGCCTGGAGCATCGAGAAGTGGCTGACCTCGGGCTGGATCAGGAGGCCGGCATTGGGAATCGTGTCGGCCATCAGCTCGGTGTTGGCGCGATGGATCGCCTCGTCGTGATCGCCGTCGACGATCCACGTCGGCACCTTGATCTTCGCGAGGTCGGCCTTGGTCCAATTCGGCTGCTTGGCCCACATGGCGCTGATCTCCTCGACGAACTGCTTGTAGCCCTTCGGCGTCGGCGACAGCGCCTCGTATTCCGCCTCGCCGCGCTTGATGAACTCGGTGAAGACGGGACTCTTGTCGACATCCTTCACGCCCGACGGATCGGAGTTGGCGGCGAAGGCGAACAGCCGCGCCACGCGATCGGGATGGTTCATGGCCAGGCTGAGGCCGATGATCGCGCCGTCGCTCCAGCCGACGATCGCCGCCTTCTGGAGGTTGAGCTTGTCCATCACGCCGAGCACGTCGGACGCCATCAGCTCGTAGCCGTAGGGCGCCGCGCTGCGCGTGCTGCGGCCATGGCCGCGACTGTCGATCACGATCACCTGGTAGTTCTGCGCCAGCACCGGGACCTGGTTGCCCCAGTAGTTCGAGTTGGCAAGGCCGCCATGCAGCAGCACGACCGGCAGGCCGCTGCCATACATCGCGTACCAGATCGCGGCGCCGTTGACCTCGGCCGTTCCGCTGACCGGCGGCGGCGGCAGCGAGGGGGTTGGCGGCAGGGTCATCCAACGCGGCGTCTGCTGGGCGATGGCGGGGGTCGCGATCAGGAGCGCGACAAGGATGTTCAGGAGTCGAAGCATGGCGCAGGATACCGCGAAGCCGGGAGGACGGCATGGCGAATCAGATTTCGTCATCTCGCGACGCGACGCTCGGGGATGCGGGCGGCACCGCGCACGGGGCGCGGTCTCGGCCATGGCAACGGCCCCGCCGACCTCAGATCGCCAACGCTGCGAGCCTAGATACGTCGTCGGACTGGTCGAGCGACCAGACGGCGTCGATCAGCGGCTGGATGTCGTGACCGGGCTTCCAGCTCGCGGCTTCGATGCGCAGCTTTTCCTCGATCTCGGAGTCCTTGAGTGGATTGGCGGCGCTGCCGCGCGCCGCCTGCGTCGAGAGAGAGTGCGTCTTCCCGTCGGCCGTGATGAAATCCATCTCGGCCGCAATGGTCGACAGGCCGGCGGCGCTGGCGACTGCGATCCGCCGCCGCATCGCCGACACGGCCGGATCGTTGACGCTGGCGTCGGCGAACTGATCGAGCCCCGCCTTGCCCAGCACCAGGGCGGCGGCGACACCGTGCTGCAGGCTGACCTGGCTCTCGCGGCCGGTCTTCGGCTCCGGCCGGTCGGTGCGCTGCAGCAGCAGCGGGTTGCCGCGCGCGAAGACCTTCTCGATGACGGCGTCCGGATGGGCGCGCCGCCAGTCGAGCGCAAGGTCGAGCAGCGGATGAATGACGAAGCCGGCCGGATAGGGCTTTATCGAGTTGTTGGCAACCTGCCAGTCCTCGCCCAGCCCGCCGGTCAGCGCGTCCCAGTTCACCGGCTCGTCCATCACGGCGAGGAAGCCCTGCGCGCCGGCCAGCGGCTCAGGCGGGCCCGCGAAACCCTTCTCCGCCAGCAGCGCCGACCACAGGCCGTTCCGCGCGGCGTTGCCGACGCTGACGCTCTTGGCCGGCCAGCCGAGGCATTCGCACAGGCCGCCGGATTGCGTCGCCGCCGTGCCCAGCGCCCACACCATCGACTCGACGCCGAGGCCGAGCAGCTTGCCCGCGCCCGCCGCCGAGGCGAACACGCCGCAGGTCGAGGTGATGTGCCAGCCCTTGGGATAATGGCCGGGCGAGATCGCGGCGCCGACCCGGCACTCGAGCTCGAAACCGAGCACGAAGGCGGTCAGCAGCTGCTGGCCCGTGACCCTGCGCAGCTCGGCCATCGCCAGCACGGCGGGCGCGAGCGGCGACGTCGGATGCACGACGGTCGGAAGGTGCGTGTCGCAATAGTCGAAGACGTTGGCGCCGGCGGCGTTCAGGAAGGCTGCACTCAGCGCATCGATGCGCTCGCGCCGGCCGACGATGGTCGCCTGCCGGCCGCCGGAGAATTCGGACAGCGAGCGGAGCGCCAGCTCGACAGGCTCGGTGCGGCAGCCAGCGAGTGCCACGGCGAAGAAGTTGAGCAGTGCGCGCTTGGCCTCGTGCCGGGCCTCGGCAGGAATGTCCTCCCACTCGGTGTCGACGACGAAGCGGGCGAGCGTTTCGGTGGTTCCGGGTCTAGGCTGCATGGCTGGTTAGATGCGACAAGGCCGGGGCGATGTCCATGGCCCGTTGGCATGTGGCTTGCACACCATCGGCCACCGCGAGTCAGGAGATCTGCAATGGATATGGGCGTCTTCATCCCGATCGGAAACAATGGCTGGCTGATCTCGACGACCTCGCCGCAATACAAGCCGACGTTCGAGCTCAACAAGCAGATCGTCCAGCGTGCCGAGCACTACGGGCTCGATTTCGCGCTGTCGATGATCAAGCTGCGCGGCTTCGGCGGCAAGAGCGAATTCTGGGACCACAACCTCGAATCCTTCACGCTGATGGCCGGGCTCGCCGCCGTCACGAGCAGGATCCAGCTCTATGCCTCGGTCGCGGTGCTGACGATACCGCCCGCGATCGTGGCGCGCATGGCCTCGACCATCGATTCGATCTCGAACGGCCGCTTCGGGGTCAACATCGTCTCGGGCTGGGCCAAGGGCGAGTACGAGCAGATGGGGCTGTGGCCGGGCGAAGTCCACTTCGCCAAACGCTACGACTACAGCACCGAGTACGTCACCATCCTGCGAGAGCTGTGGGAGAAGGGATCGTCCGACTTCAAGGGCGAGTACTTCAGGATGGAGGATTGCAAGCTCTCGCCGCGCCCGCAGGCCGACATGAAGATCGTCTGTGCGGGCCAAAGCCCGCGCGGCATGGAATTCGGCGCGACTTACGGCAACTACAACTTCACCATATCGCGGGGCATCAACACGCCGACGGCGCATGTCGACACCAACGAGCTGATGGAAGCGGCCGCTGCCAAGACCGGCCGCGATGTCGGCAACTACGTGCTGGTGATGATCATCGCTGACGAGACCGACGAGGCGGCCTTCGCCAAGTGGAAGCTCTACAACGAGGGCATCGACCATGACGCGCTTACATGGATGACCGGCGAGGCGAAGGCCGACCCGAACCTCGCCGCCGGCAGCACCGCCGACGTGATCGGCTCGGCCGGCAGCGCGATCAACTTCACGATGGGCACGCTGATCGGCTCCTATGCCTCGATCGCGCGCATGCTCGACGAGATGGCGACGGTCACGGCCACCAAGGGCATCATGATGGTGTTCGACGACTTCGTCGTCGGAGTCGAGCAGTTCGGCCAGCACATCCAGCCGTTGATGAAGAGCCGTCAGGACAGGCTCGCGGCGGTCGCATAAGCGGCTTCATCGCCGGGGCGGTTCGTCGCGGCTTCTGCTGCCCGCGGGAGGCGAGCGTTGCGTCGTGGAGATGCCCTGCTGCGGTCTTCTTCCTTGAAGCTAGATAGGTAGCGCGCTACCTTGCCGCCATGCCTCGACCCGCTCGCAAGGATGGTCTCGACAAGTTTAGCCGCTATCGCGCCAGCCAGAAGCAGCGCGGGATGAAGCTCGTGCGGCTATGGGTGCCGGATCCAGCCGCTCCGGGCTTTCGTCGGGAAGCGCGACGACAGGCGTTTCTGCTGCGCGGCGCGGCAGAAGAACGCGAGGCTCTGGACTTCGTCGAAGCTGTCGCGGATTCCAGCGAATAGACGCCGGCGGTGCAGCGCGGTGACCTTGTGACAGTCGCGGTAAGTGGCGACTATGGCAAGCTGCGACCGGCGCTCGTGATCCAGACGGACCACCTGCCTGAAACCGATTCAGTGCTGATCTGCCTGCTGACGACCACGATACGCGATGCACCTCTGTTCAGGTTTCCTCTCCCGGCCACAGAGGCGACGGGACTTTCAAAACCATCCCAGGTAATGGTCGACAAGATCGTGGCGGTCCGCCGCGATCGCTGCGGCACACTCATCGGCAAGGTCGATCCCGCCGCCATGCTGGCGCTCAATAGGTTGCTGGCTTTCGTGGTCGGCGTGACCGGCTGACAGGTTCGAGGATCGGGCTCCCTGCAAGCCCCCCATAGATGCTCGATCGGTGGCAGCGCCGCAATTGGCATCGACTACTTCAGCGACGACAGCATCTCCCGACGCAATATCGCGTTGAGACGAGACTGGTACCCTTTCCCCTAGGACTTGAGCCATTCCAGGACGTCGGCGTCCACGCGTGCCGTGATCTGGCGCTTGAGCGGCTTGTAGAAGCGGCCGCGCACGGCATTCCTGAGCTGCGCGTCCGTCAGCGGAGGGATGTCGCTGACATCGATCGCGCGATCCGGCTTCGCCGCCAGGGCCTTGAGTTGCGCTCGTTGCCGTGCCGTCAAGGGCGGCAGCGTATCCAGTGTGTGTCGAACGATCTTCGCTTTCTTCATAGCGTCCCGCCCGCGTCAGACGAGGGCGCTTCCCCTTGGCGAGGTCCGCCAAGGGGAAGGCCGCGACGTCAGTCCGCCGCCATCCGCGGGGCCGCCTCGTCGATTGCTTCCGAGAGCCTGGGCGGCGACAACGGCAGGTCGGTCATGCGGATGCCGATGGCGCGCGAGATGGCGTTGCCGACGGCGGCAATGGGCGGGACGATCGGCACTTCGCCGACGCCGCGAACGCCGTAGGGATGCGTCGGATTCGGGACCTCGACCAGGATGGTCTCGATCTTCGGCAGGTCCGACGCGACCGGCATGCGGTAATCGAGGAAGCCCGGGTTCGCGAGCAGTCCCTTGTCGTTGTAGATGTACTCCTCGTTCAGCGCCCATCCGATGCCCTGCACGGCGCCGCCCTGGAGCTGGCCCTCGACATACGAAGGATGGATCGCGGTGCCGACATCCTGTGCCGCAGTGTAGCGGCCGACGGTGACGACACCGGTGTCGGCGTCGACCGACAGGTCGCAACAATGCACGCCGAAGCCCGGCCCCGCGCCCGTGACGTTGAGCTGGGCATGGCCGTTGATCGGGCCGCCGGTCCTGCCGGCCTGTGCCGCCAGCTCTGCCAGGGTGAGCGGCTCGAACTCGCCGACATTGGAGCCGGCGGGCTTGGCCATGCCGTTCTCCCAGATGACGCCCTCCGGATCGACGTTCCAGATCTTGGCGGCGCGCACCTTGAGCTCCCGGATCATGTCGCGCACCGAATTCACCACGGCGAGGCCCGTGGCGAAGGTGACGCGGCTGCCGCCGGTGACGAAGTTGAAGCCGATCGACGCGGTGTCGGCGATCACCGGCCGCACCTTGTCATAATCGACGCCGAGTTCCTCGGCCGCCATCAAGGCCAGCGAAGCGCGGCTGCCGCCGATGTCGGGATTGCCCGAGATCACCGTGACCGACCCGTCCTCGCCGACGTGGCTTGCGGCGCTCGAATCGGCGCCGATGTTGAACCAGAAGCCGGCCGCGATTCCGCGCGCATAGCCCGGCTTTGGCGGCGTCCGGTAATGCTCGGAGTTCTTGACGGCTTCCAGGGTCTCGACCAGTCCGATGGTGTTGAAGGTGACGCCATAGGCGGTCTTGGTGCCCTTCTTCGCGGCGTTCTTCAGGCGCAGGTCGATCGGATCCATCTTGAGCTGCAGCGCCAGGATATCGAGCGTGGACTCGACGGCCCATGCCGAGATCGGCGCCCCCGGCGCGCGATAGGCCGCGACCTTGGGCCGGTTGCTGACGACGTCGAAACCCACGATGGAGATGTTGTCGATGTCGTAGCAGGCATAGGAGCACATGCAGGCCGGTCCGACCGGCGAGCCCGGAAAGGCACCCGCCTGCATCTCGATGGTGCATTCGGCCGCGACGATCCGGCCGTCCTTTTTGGCGCCGATCTTGATCTTGACGTTGCCGCCCGGAGCCGGGCCGGAGGCGCGGAACACCTCCTCGCGCGTCATCGTCATCTTCACCGGCTTGCCGGTCTTCTGCGACAGCTTGATTGCCAGCGGCTCGAGATAGACCACGGTCTTGCCGCCGAACCCGCCGCCTATTTCGGTCGGCGTCACCCTGATTTGCGAGGTGTCGATGTTCAGAAGCTTGGCGCAGAAGCCGCGCACCTGGAAATGACCCTGCGTCGTCGACCAGAGCTGGACCTGGCCGTCCTCGCTGGCGCTCGCCAGCGTGGCGTGCGGCTCGATATAGCCCTGGTGCACGGCCTGGGTGGTGTAGTCCTTCTCGATCACCACCTCGGCCTCGGCGAAGCCCGCCGCGGTGTCGCCCTTCTTGAACTCGATGCGCTTGGCGATGTTCGACGGCTTGGTCGGCGGCGGGGTGACGCCTTCGGTGATCATGTGATCGTGCAGCACCGGGGCGTCCGGCTTCATCGCGTCGGCGACGTCGATCACGTGCGGCAGGACTTTGTATTCGACCTTGATCAGCGCGAGCGCCGCCTTGGCGATCGCCTCGGTGGTGGCGGCGACGGCGGCGACGGGATGGCCTTCATAGAGCGCCTTCTCGCGCGCCATGATGTTGCGCGTGATGTCGCGCAAGTTCACCTGCATCTCGCCCGTCGGCACGATCAGGTTGGCCTGTTCGGGAAAGTCCTTCGACGTCACCACGGCCTTCACGCCCGGCAGCGCCTCGGCCTTCGACGTGTCGATCGACACGATGATGGCGTGCGGGTGCGGGCTGCGCAGCACCTTGCCGATCAGCTGGCCCGGCAGGTTGAAGTCGGCGCCAAAGCGGGCACGGCCGGTCACCTTGTCGGCGCCGTCCGGACGATCGGGACGCGTGCCGATCCACTTGTACTTCGCGCTCGCTTCGGACTTCTCGTGGGATTGGCTCATGTGGCTTGCCCCCTCATTTCGGCGGCCACGTCGAGGACCGCGGTGATGATCTTGTCGTAGCCGGTGCAGCGGCACAGGTTGCCGGCCAGCCAGTAGCGCACTTCGGTCTCGGTCGGGTTCGGGTTCCTGGCGAGCAGCGCCTTGGAAGCGATCAGGAAGCCCGGCGTGCAGATGCCGCACTGGAGCGCGGCCATCTCGACGAACTTCTTCTGCAGCGGATGAAGCTTGTCGCCTTC
>JAHCJV010000066.1 GCA_026126105.1 Enhydrobacter sp. | reverse complement strand
CCGATGGCCTCGATGCAGCAGGGCATGCCGTGGAGCTGGGTGACGTTCCCGGAGTTCCTCGACGCGGTCGACCGCGCGCCCAAGGCGGTGAACATCCTGCCCTACGTGCCGGTGTCGCCGATGCTGATCTGGGTAATGGGCTTCGAGGCGGCCAAGGCGGGCAAGCTGCCGACGCCCGAGCAGCATGCCGAGCTGCGCCGGCTGCTGCACGAGGCGATGGATGCCGGCGCCTGCGGCTGGTCGGCCCAGCGTATGCTGCCGACCGGGCCGGCGGCGGTGCAGCGCGACCATGACGGCTCGCCGATGCCGACCGACGTGATGCACGACGACACCTGCCGCGAGTTCGCCAAGGTGCTGGCCGAGCGCAACGACGGCTTCATGCAGATGCTGCTGGTGTCGGGCGACAATGCGCGCGACCGCGCCTTCTACGAGGAGATGGCGACCCTGAGCGGCCGGCCGATCATCATGAACGTGGTGCAGGCGTTCGACGACCGGCCGCACATCCATCGCCGGCTGCTGGAATGGCTGAAGAGCTGCCGCGAGCGCGGCATCCGCGTGGTCGGGCAGGGGCTCACCACGGATGCGGGCTTCACCTTCACCTTCGAGGACTGGAATCTGTTCGACGACCAGCAGGTCTGGTGCGACGCGACCACCGGCACGCGCGAGGAACGCCTGGCCAAGCTGGCCGATCCGGCGCGGCGGGCGGCGCTGCGGGAAAATCTCCCGGCCACTGCAACCGGGCCTCTGCCCGACGTCGCCATCGTCGGGCCGAAGCTCGAGAAGAACCGCAAGTGGCTCGACTACACGCTGGCCCATGCCGGGCAGAAGATGGGCAAGCATCCGGTCGACGTGATGCTCGACATGGCGGTCGAGGAGGATCTGAAGACCGAGTTCTTCGCCGCGCCGCCCAACGGCAAGATCGAGCATCTCAAGGAGCTGGTCGACGATCCCTACGTGCTGTTCGGCGTCTCCGACGGCGGCGCGCACACCAAGTTCCTGACGGCCGGGCGCTATCCGACCGAGACGCTGTGCAAGGTGGTGCGCGAGCACAGGATGATCTCGCTCGAGGAGGCGCACTGGCGGCTGTCGGCGCTGCCCGCCGAGGTCGCCGGCTTCCGCGGCCGCGGCGTCCTGAAGAAGGGCGCGCCGGCCGACATCGTCGTCTACGACTTCGACGGCCTGCGCGTGCTGCCGGACGAGATCGCGCACGACCTGCCGGGCGGCGAATGGCGCCGCATCCAGCGCGCCGAGGGTTACAAGTGCATCCTGGTCAACGGCGAGGTGACCATGCGCAACGGGCAGCCGACCAACACCCATTCGGGCCGCCTGCTGCGCCACGGCGCGTAGCGGCGGGTTTGGCGCCGGATGCCCGCAGGACGGGCGCGCCTGGCCCGCATCCCGGCGCGTGAGCTGCCGTCTCCTGCCGCCTCTTGCCGGGTCTGCGGTAGGCAAAAGAAAAGGCGGTCCGGGGGGACCGCCTTCGATCTGTCGCGCCGCCCGTTTACTGGGCCGGGCAGGGATGGATGTTCATATCCGGGCCGAGGTCGTACGGCGGCGGCACCTGGGCCAGCGACGTGGTCTTCGGATCGAGCGCCCATTCGAGGGCGCGCAGGCCGCGGCCGCAGAATTCCGGGTCGACCGGCGCCTTCTGGGCCGTGCGGTTCGCGAACTCGGTCACCACGACATCGACATTGAGGCGCTTGCGCCGGGCGACGTCCTGCATTTCCCGCGCGTTGGTCGCCAGATCGCTTCTATACTTGCTGAGGAAGCTGGCGTACTGGGGCTCGAAGGCGCGACCGCCGCTCGGATTCTGGCACTGCAGCGCCACCACGCTCATCTCCTGCTGGAGCATGCGGGCCCGCATCGTGCTGAGATCCGCCGCATTGTAGCAGATGGCGCGGATCTGGCCGGCCGGCGGCGAAGGCGGGACGGCAGCCTGATAGTCCGCCGCCGGGGGCTTCTTGGCGGGGGTCGCCGTCTTGGCGCCGCCACATCCGCCCAGCGCCAGGCCGCCTGCTACCAGAACTGCGGCCTGCATCAGCTTCATTATCATCCGCGCGCTCCACACCCACTATCCAGAAGAATGACCGACAGCGGGTACAACAGATGGGGGGCTGTTTCAAATCCAAACTACAGACTGGCGGCCGGGTTCGCCCCACCATCCTGAGCGGGTTGATGCCCGGGCAGGGAAGAAACCGGACGAAGGCAACATGCTGTGGACAGGGATACGGCGGGCGTTCATGCTAACTGCAATCAATCAAGAGCAAATCCAGGGAGGAATACGATGAGCATTCGGTCATTCGGTCTGGGCATCGCGGCCCTGATGATTGCATCGGCCGCCACACCCGCCTTTGCCGTCGATGGGCCCAAAGTCTCCTGGAATCTCTCGGTCTGGGGGCCGCCACGCGCATTCACGGCGGGCATCGAGACCCTTGCGAACTATGTGAGCAAGGAGACCGACGGCAAGTTCACCATCAAGATCCACTATGGCGACTCGCTGTCGAAGGGGCCGGACAACCTCGACAATATCAAGCTGGGCGCTTTCGAAATGGCCCAGATCTGCACCGGCTACCATCCGGGCAAGCATCCCGGCATCAACGCCCTCGACCTGCCCGGTCTGCCGCTCGCAGATCCCGAGGTTCATGCGCTGGTTCACGACGTCTTCTACAAGAATCCGTACATCGTGAACGAGTTCAAGCGCTGGAATGCCATGATCCTGATGTCGGTGCTGCAACCGCAGTCGGAGTTCATGGGAACCGGGGATGCGCCGACGACTATGGCCGCCTTCAAGGGCATGCGTGTGCGTGCGCTGGGCGGTACCGGGGCCGCGATGAAGAACCTGGGAGCAGTGCCCACGTCGGTCCCGGCGCCTGAAGTCTATACCTCGATGGAGCGCGGCGTTTTCCGGGCGGCGGCATTTCCGTACACCTATGCCTTCTCGGCCTACAAGATCCCCGAGATTGCGAAATGGTACACGACGAACCTGGCGCCAGGTGCCAACAATTGCCCGACCGTAGTGGCCATCGATGCGTTCGCGAAGCTTCCGCCGCAGTACAAGGAACTGTTCGAGAAGGCGCGGCCGCTGGCGTACCAGGCGTTGATCAAGGCCCATAGCGAGACCGACAAGAAGAACCTCGCCGAGTGGGAGAAAAAGGGTCTGAAGGCGATCAAGTACTCCGAAGCCGAGCTCAAGATCTTCGAGGAAGAGGGAGCAGCCCCGGTCTGGAAGGCCTGGGTGACGGAGAATGCCGCGAAGGGCGTGCCCGCCCAGGAGCTGCTGGACCTCATTTTGAGCGAAGCGAAGAAGGCCAAAGCCAAGCTCAACAAGAGCTGATCGGCGCAGCTGGAAGGAAGCGAAGACGATCGTGGCGGCCCCAACTGGACGGTCGATGGGCGGAGCGTTGCTCGACCGCCTCGACCGCGCCCTGCAAGTCGTCGAGTTCGTGACGGCCGTGCTCGGCGGCGGCGTGATATTTTGCCTGATGTGGGTCGGCGTTGCCGAGATCGTCCTGCGCAAGGGGTTCAACGCGCCGCTCTACGGCCAGCTCGACCTGATCGAGCAAAGCATGGCGACCTACACGTTGCTGACCATCTCCTATTGCTATCGCAAGGCCGGCCATATCAGGGTCGACGTCCTCGTGGGGCACTTCAAGGGCCGCCGAAAGTGGATCGCAGAGTTGATCGCCTCGTTCGCCGCGCTGGTCCTGATCGTCGTCATCCTGCCCGGCGTGCTCCACTTCTTCGAGAACGCGTACTATATCGGCGACTCGACGATCAACACCCAGTGGCCGACCTGGCCGTCCAAGTTCATTCCCGTAATCGGCTTCAGCGTCCTGACCGCCCGCATCGTGCTTGAGCTGTGGGCTTACGCCCGCCTCGTGGCAGACCCGCTGGCGGAGCCAATCGCCGTGCCGGTTCCATCGCATCTCCCCGAGGACGCCTGATGGAACCCATCACGATCGGCATTCTCGGGATGTTGGCTCTCACCATCCTGATCATTTCCGGCATCCGCATCTTCGTTGCTGCGGGCCTTGTCGGCTTCTTCGGCCTCTGGGCGCTGCGAGGGTTCGAGAAGGCGGTCGGCATCGCCGGCCACATTCCTTACTCCGACACCACGAACTATGCGCTGTCGGTTCTGCCCCTGTTCATCCTGATCGGCCATCTGGCCCACCATGCCGGCATCGTGCAGGGCGCCTATCGCTGCGCCCGGGCCTGGCTTGGATGGATGCCTGGCGGGCTTGCGGTGGCGACCATCTTTGCTGCCGCGGGCTTCGCGGCCGTGTCGGGGGCGAGCACCGCCACCGCGGCCGTCTTTGCCCGCATCTCGATTCCCGAACTGTTGCGATTCAAGTACCAGCCGGGCATTGCCGCCGCTGTCGTTGCCGCTGGAGGGACGCTGGCCTCTCTCATCCCGCCTTCGGCGATCATGGTGGTCTACGGCATCATCACCGAAACCTCGATCGGCGCGCTTCTGATGGCGGGGTTCATCCCCGGCGTCATCTCCGCGATATTTTACGCCGCGATCATCGTGGTGCGGTTCAAGATCAATCCCGAGCTCGGTCAGTCGGTACGTGGCATTCCCTGGCGCGAGCGGTTCGTGACGCTGCCCGACGCGCTTCCCATCGTGTTCGTGATCGGCGCGGTGATCGGCGGCATGTACACCGGCTGGGCCACACCCACCGAAGTGGGCGCTCTGGGCGCCTTCATTGTATTCGTCATGGCCCTGCTCAAGCGATCGCTCACCGGTCGCGGCCTGCTCGACTCGCTCCTCGATACGGTGAAGCTCACCGTGATGATCTTTTCGATCATCTGGGGGGTGCTGATCTTCGTGCGCTTCCTGGCGTTCGCAGGCGTTTCCAGCACCTTCTCGGACTGGATCGTCGCCATCGGCGTATCGCCCTACCTCGTGCTCCTTTTCGTGATCGTGCTCTACACGGTGCTCGGCATGTTCATGGACGGAATCGGCATGCTGCTGCTTACCCTGCCGGTCATATTCCCGGTCGTGACCAAGCTCGGCTTCGATCCGATCTGGTTCGGTATAATCGTCGTCAAGATGGTCGAGGTCGGCCTGCTGACGCCGCCCGTCGGGCTGAACTGCTACGTCGTGAACGGTGTCAGACCCGACATCCCGCTGCAGGCCATCTTCCGCAACGTCTGGCCCTTCGTCCTGATGGACTTTGCCTGCATCGGGCTGTTCACGCTGTTTCCCGGCATCGTCACCTTCCTGCCGAAGCTCACCATGAGCAGCGGCTGACCGCGCGGCGCTTCTCGCGGCGGTCCTGCGTCTCCTAGCCTTGGGTGCCCCTCAGGGCCGCTTGGACCAGGGGAAGGCGGTCGTTGCCGAAGAACATCGAGTCGCCGACGAATATCGTCGGGCTGCCGAAGCCGCCGCGCGCGATCAACTCATCGGTATTGGCGCGCAGGCGTGCCTTGCACGAGTCGGTCTCGATGCCGGCAAAAAAGCGCTGGCGCTCGATGTCGGCCTTGGCGGCGACGGCGGCCAGAACCTCCTCCTTCGAGATGTCGAGGTCATCGCGCCAGTAGGCTTCGAAGGCGGCGGTCGCATAGGGCACCAGCTTTCCTTCCTCCAGGGCCACGAAAGCGCCGCGCATGCACTTGACGCTGTTCACCGGAAATACCCTGGGCGGGAAGACGATGGTTAGATCATAGAGGCGAGCCCAGTCGGAGAGGTCCTTCAGCATATAGGACTGCTTGCGCGGATTGGGCTTGGCGCGGCTGTCGTAGACGGTCTGGTTGACGGCATTGAAGACGCCCCCCACCAGTATCGGCTTCCAGGCAATCTCCGCACCCAACTCGGCCGCGAGCGGCTGGACGGCGTGAAAGGCAAGGTATGTCCACGGGCTGGAGCAATCGAAGTAGAAGTCGAGCCGGCGCGCCATTTCGTCCCTTTCGCTCTTTTGCAAGCCCTGTCGCCAAACTTCGTACACGAGGGGGGCAGCATTGGCGACACAGAGCCCGATCCGCTGGTTGCGGAAAACAGGCCGTGTTTCACGGCAGGCGGGGACATTTGGGTCCGCAACGTCGTATTCTGAAACGAATCCTGCACCGAGCCGTTATCGGTTTACCCGAGGTGTTCATGCCCATTAACAAGGTACTGTGGCGAGTATCCCTGACTTTGGTCGCTCTTGCCCTTGCTCCGGTTGCCCAAGCGCAGAATGACGGAAAGGGCATGAACTCGCGTCCGGCGAAAGCCTATGATTCCGCCAAGAAGGCGGAACGTCAGGAAAAGCGGAAAGAACAACGCGATTTTCAGCGGCAGCAGCGGGGAGGCGGGGGGAACACGCAGTCGCGGCCCCCGAATTGAACGTTCGGGCGCTTGGAGCGCAGGGCTTTGACGGCAGGCCCGTCCAGAACAGCGGGTAATGCAGTAATTCTGCAAATATCTTCCTGCAAATATCTTCCTGGGAGTCGGCACCGCAGGCCTCCTCGTGAAGTAGACGGCGAAGTGCCCGAGGCAGGCGCGCGAGTAAGCGATCGTCGACGACGGCTATTGCACAGGTTTCCAGTCGCGCGCCAGTTCCTGTGCTTCGGTGACCTGAGCCGGCGTCATCCTCGCGGCAACGCCGTCACGGGCCTGCACAGCCCTGTCCCTGCTCTCAGTGTCGCTTGCTGGAAAACGTGACGCGGCCAGATTGAACCACTTGTGTGCCTGCACCGGGTCAGGGGGAATGCCGCGGCCATTTTCGTACATGAGGCCGACATTGTATTGGGCGCCGGCATCGCCCTGTTCTGCGGCCTTTCGATACCAGGCAAGTGCCCGGGCGTAGTCCTGCGGCACGCCCCGGCCATTTTCGTACATGGTTCCAAGATTGTACTGGGCGTCGGTGTCGCCTTTCTCGGCAGCCTTGCGGTACCACACCAACGCCTGGGCATAGTCCTGCGGCACACCTCGACCGAACTCGTACATGGCGCCAAGGCTGAATTGCGCCCCCGCGTCGCCCTTTTCGGCAGCCTTTCGGTACCACGCCAGCGCCTGCGCATAGTCCTGCGGCACACCTTCCCCATCGGCGAACATGGTGCCGAGGCTGAACTGGGCATCCGGATCATCCTGCGCGGCGGCGCGGCGATACCACGCCATTGCCTGGGCACGATCCTGCGGCACCCCCCGACCGCTTTCATACATGACTCCAAGGCTGATCTGCGCGTCAGGGTCACCCTGTTCGGCAGCCTTGCGGTACCATGCAGCTGCCTCGGTGGGATCGCGCGGTACGCCACGGCCATTTTCATACATGAAGCCGATGTTGTACTGGGCGCCGGCGTCTCCTTTGTCCGCAGCCTTGCGGTACCAGGAGAGAGCCTGGGCGTAATCCTGCGGCACGCCGCGACCGTACTCGTACATGACGCCAAGGCCGAATTGCGCATCGGTATCGAACTGTTCCGCAGCCTTGCGGTACCAGGCGACAGCCTCGACGTCGTCTTGCGGCACGCCTCGGCCGAACGCGTACATGACGCCGACCTTGTACTGGGCGGCAGCGTTTCCCTGCTCGGCGAGCGGTCGCAGCGAACTCATCGCGGTCGCATACTTGCCGAGATTGTAGGCCGCCATCCCGTCTTCCAATGGCCCAGCCATCGCAGGGAAAGCTGTGCTCAGAGCGACGAGCAAAATCGCCGACCATCTACCCATGGGCAAGTCTCTAGGCTGCAGGGTAGCACCGGTCAACGGGGCACTTGGCAACGACCGGAGGCGCCGAACCGC
Source organism: Enhydrobacter sp. (assembly GCA_026126105.1). Lineage (GTDB taxonomy): Bacteria > Pseudomonadota > Alphaproteobacteria > Reyranellales > Reyranellaceae > Reyranella. The sequence goes on along the minus strand of JAHCJV010000066.1, from coordinate 25,879 downwards.
GCGCCATTTCGTCCCTTGGCCACCGCCGAGCCTTGTCGTTGCCACAACCTCCCCTTATCTTGCAGATCCATGACGGTACTGGCTGAAAAGCCCAAGAAATTTGCCGCTCGCACCGCGGCGCCCAAGAAGATTGCGGTCGTCGTACATCAGGAGCATTCTCGGCCCGGTCGGGTCGGCACACTCCTCGAAAGGCGCGGCTACGAACTCCATCGTCTGTGCCCCAACCTCGGCTGCAATCTCCCGGAAGACATGTCGGACTACGCCGGCGTGGTGATCTTTGGCGGGCCGATGTCGGCCAACGATTGCGGCACGCTCGCTGGCATCAAGTGCGAACTGGACTGGATTCCCAAGGTGGTCGAGGCTGGTGTGCCTTTTCTCGGCCTCTGCCTCGGGGCCCAGCTCCTGACCCGCGCCGCCGGCGGCCGGGTCGGCCCCCACCCCGAAGGCAAGATCGAGATCGGCTATGTCGACATCGAGCCGACCGAAGCAGGTCGCAGGTGGCTGCCTGGTCCGATGAAGGTCTACCAGTGGCATCGCGAGGGGATGACACTTCCCGATTGCTGCGAGCTGCTGGCGACCAACGACACCTATCCCACGCAGGGCTTCCGCTGCGGCGACAACGCGTTCGGCTTCCAGTTCCACCCCGAGGTCACGCTCGAGATGAAGAAGATCTGGACGCTGTCGGCGGCCGAGCGCCTGAGGATGCCGGGTGCGCAGCAGCGCGGCGTGCATCTCTCCATGCACCCTCTTTACGATCCGCCGCTCGACCGCTGGATCGACGGTTTCGTCGATCGCTGGCTGGCGACCGACAGGCGCCAACAATCGTCGGAGCCTGTCGGCGTTTTCGACAATCGTCCGATCGAGCAGCTTCTCGCCGCCGAATAACGCTTCCCCGTGCCATAGTACCTTCGGTTCGCTTGGGCTACGCTCGGCCCATAACCGGGAGGCGAATGCGTGGGCGCTCTGATATTCGTCGTGGCACTGGTCATCGTGGCGCTGGTCGTGGTGTTCGCGGGCGTGAAGACCGTGAACCAGGGGACCAACTGGACGATCGAGCGCTTCGGCCGCTACACGCGCACCCTGCCGCCGGGCCTCCACTTCATCGTCCCGTTCGTCGACACGGTGGGGCGGAAGATGAACATGCAGGAGAACGTCCTCGATATCCCGGGGCAAAAGGTCATCACCAAGGACAACGCGACCGCCGAGGTCGACGCCGTCGCATTCTACCAGGTCGTCGACGCTGCCCGAGCAGCCTACGAGGTCCAGAACCTCCATCTCGCAATCACCAACCTCGCGCTTACCAACATCCGCAGCGTAATGGGCAACATGGCGCTGGACGAGGCCCTCTCGAGGCGCAATGAGATCAACAACACGCTGCTTGCCGTGATCGACCAGGCGACCAACGCGTGGGGCGTCAAGGTGTTGCGGATCGAGGTCAAGGACATCGAACCGCCGGACGACATCATCGTCGCGATGGGCCGGCAGATGAAAGCCGAGCGGGAAAAGCGGGCTACTATCCTGGAGGCCGAAGGCGTGCGCGAGTCCTCGATTCAGCGTGCCCAGGGCGAAAAGCAGGCGGCGATCCTGACTGCCGAGGGACGGCGCGAAGCCGCTTATCGTGACGCCGAAGCCCGCGAGCGGCTGGCCGAGGCTGAGGCCAAGGCGACCGCCGTCGTTGCGGAGGCGATTGCCGGAAACGGCGTGCAGGCGACCAACTACTTCCTCGGCACGAAATACGTCGAGGCGCTTTCCAGGATGGGCTCGAGCACCAACTCGAAGGTCTTCTTCCTGCCGGTCGAGGCGGCTGGCGTCATGGCATCGATCGCGGGCATCGGCGAACTGGCCAAGGAAGCGCAGGCCCGCGGCGTTGCAGGCGAGGCAAGTCGCCCGCGCGGATCGGTTCCCAGCTCGGGCTGAGGCACGGGGATGTTCAAGATCGTTTTCTGGTACTGGTGGGCACTGGCTGCGCTGCTCCTCGTCTGCGAGATGCTGCTGCCCGGTGTGGTCTTCCTGTTTCTAGCCATCGGCGCCGCGGCAGCCGGCGCAATGCTGCTCATCGCCACGGACGCCTCGCTCGAAATCCAGCTCGTCGTATTCGCAATCGTCTCGGTCTGCTCGGCGATCGGTCTGCGCCGCACCCTGCGGCGCCTGCAGCGTCCTTCGACCACGCTCAATGCGAGAGCCCATTCGCTCGTCGGGCAAACGTTCGTCCTCGACCAGCCGATCCTCGGCGGCCGCGGCCGCATTCAGCTCGGTGACGGAAGCTGGAGCGTCACCGGGCCGGACATGGTCGCGGGCGCCAAGATACGCATCGCGGCTGTAAACGGCACCGAGCTCCGGGTGGAGCCGGCGCCCTAGATGGTTATCGGGGAACGTATACGGTAGACGGCGGCGGGTCGGCCACGACGACAGCTGTCGCCGGGACTGGGACGGGTTTTTCGACGACGGTGCGTTCGGTGCGCACCGTGCAGGCCGAAGCGGCGGCCACGATGACGGCGGCAAGAATGGCTTTCTTCACGGTGCATTCTCCTTCAGGCTGGGCTGGCTGTTTCAACGGCATGAACCCGCAGCGGTTGCAGCTCGGATGGGGTGCATGAACACGCGCTACGGTTGGGTGGTGGTGGGGGCGGGCGCCCTGATCTCGTGCGTTGCGATGGGATCGGCTTTTTCGCTGGCGATCTTCCTGCAGCCGATCTCGGCGGACACCGGATGGTCACGGACCGGCGTGTCGAGCGCGGCGACCTTGCTCTTCATCGTCATGGGCTTCTCGGCCTTTGGATGGGGCTGGCTGAGCGACCGTTGGGGCGTGCGCCAGGTCATACTCTCGGGTGCGGTGTTGCTCGGTGCAGGCCTGGCCGCGACGAGCTATGCCGCGGACCTGCTTGAGTTTCAGCTCCTCTTCGGCATCCTGATCGGCATCGCGGGCGGCGCCTTCTATGCCCCGCTGATGACGGCGGCTGCGGCATGGTTCGAGCGCCATCGCAGCCTTGCGGTGGCGCTGATCTCGGCTGGCATGGGGATGGCGCCGCTGCTTGTCGCTCCGATCGTACGCTGGCTGATCACCGCCTACGACTGGCGCACCGCGATGCTCGCCCTGGGCATCGGCGCGATCGGCGTGGTGGTGCCCGCCGCTCTTCTGATCCGCAGACCACCCCCAGTCATTCCGGCCCAGGGTATGACAGCCGGACGCGCCGGTGCCCCGATCCCGCAGCCGCCGATGACGGCGGCACAGGCCTTCCGTACCTCCGCTTTCGTGGCGATCGCGCTCACGCACTTCTGTTGCTGTGCGGCGCATTCCGGTCCGATCTTCCACATGGTGACCTACGCCATCGGCTGCGGCATTGCCCCGATGGCGGCGGTCAGCGTCTTCGGCGTCGCGGGCCTGTCGGGCCTGGGCGGTCGCATCCTGTTCGGCGTGTCCTCCGACAAGTTCGGGGTGAAGCCGGTGCTGGTGACCGGTCTGTTGATCCAGGCAGTCGCCGCCGGCACCTACATCTTCGTCAGCCAGCTCGGTGAGTTCTACGCGCTCGCGGTCGTCTTTGCCCTGGCCTATGGCGGGGTGATGCCTCTCTACGCTACTCTGGTGCGCGAATACTTCGGGCTGCGCATCATGGGCACGGTGTTCGGCGCGGTGTCCGCCGTTGCCAATTTCGGCATGGCCCTGGGCCCGCTGGCCGGCGGCTGGGCGTTCGACACCTTCGGCGGCTACGGCTGGCTCTACATTGGCTCGTTTGGCATCGGTCTCGGCGCGGTTGCGGTCGCTCTGACCTTCAAGCCGGTGCCGCGGCCGGCGGCCCTCGCCGTCCATCGGGCCTGAACAGGAGGCGCAAGGATGAACGTCAAAGCCATGGCAGGGGCTGTCGCCGCAATATGCCTGCCGTTGGCATCATCGCCTGCTGCCGATCCTGCCATGATCGCGCGTGGCAAGTATCTCGTCACCATTGCGAGCTGCCACGACTGCCACACGCCAGGCTTCTTTCTCGGCAAGCCGGACATGGCGCGGTATCTCGGAGGCTCCGATGTCGGTTTCGAGCTGCCCGGCCTTGGCGTGTTCCACGGCCCGAACCTCACGCCCGACAAGGCGACCGGACTCGGCGACTGGACCGACGCGCAGATCGTCGCGGCGATCCAGACCGGCACGCGTCCCGACGGGCGGATGCTGGCGCCGATCATGCCGTACCATGCCTTTGCCGCCCTCACGAAGCAGGACGCCGCGGCCATCGTTGCGTTCCTGCGCACCATCCCGGCCGTGCAGAACAAGGTGGTCGGGCCGTTCGGTCCGAGCGAGACGCCGACGTCCTTCGTGATGAAGGTCGTGCCACCGGGCGCGAAGTAGCCAACGTCGAATCGCGCCTCTTGACGGCAGCTCATGACGGGCTAATAGTTAACCAATATGTTAACTATTGTTCTTGTACGAGGACGGTCATGAAGCTCCACTACGGCTGGGTCGTGGTTGCCGCCGGTGCCTTGATGGGCTGTGTCGCCATCGGCTGCCTGTTCACGCTGGCGGTCTTCCTGCAGCCGATGTCGGAATCGACCGGCTGGTCGCGCACCGGCATCTCGACGGCGATGACGATCGACTTCCTGGCGATGGGCGTGGCGGCTTTCGGCTGGGGCGCGTTGACCGACCGCTTCGGGCCGCGCCTCGTCGTGCTGTCGGGTGCGGTGCTCCTCGGGCTGGGTCTCGTGCTGGCGAGCCGCACGACGAGCCTGCTGCAATTCCAGCTCGTTTACGGCCTGATCGTGGGCGTCGCCGCCGGTGCGATCTTCGCGCCGACCATCGCCACGGTGACCGGCTGGTTCGACAAGCATCGCAGCCTCGCGGTGTCGCTGGTCTCGGCCGGCATGGGCGTGGCGCCGATGACCATCTCGCCGTTCGCGAGCTGGCTGATTTCCTCGTACGACTGGCGGACGGCACAGCTGGTGATCGGCATTGCCGCCTGGGTGCTGTTGATCCCCACGGCATTCCTGGTGCGCCGTGCCCCGGCGTCCGGCGGCCCGGCCATGGCGGGGACACTGTCGGACGACAACGGCATGACCGTCGGCAACGCGCTGCGCTCGCCGCAGTTCATCGTGCTGTCGGCGACCTTCTTCGCCTGCTGTGCAATGCATTCGGGGCCGATCTTCCACACGGTGAGCTATGCCATCGCGTGCGGGCTGGCACCGCTGGCTGCCGTGACGATCTACAGCGTCGAGGGGCTGGCGGGGCTAGGCGGACGGGTGATCTTCGGTCTGGCCGGCGACCGCTTCGGCGCCAAGCCGACCTTGGTGGTCGGCCTGCTGATCCAGGCCTTCGCGGCCGGCGCCTATTTCTACACAAGCCATCTCGGCGAGTTCTATGCCGTGGCCATAGTATTCGGCGCTGCCTATGGCGGTGTGATGCCGCTCTACGCCGTGATCGCCCGCGAATACTTCCCGATGCGCATCATGGGCACGGTGTTCGGCGCAGCGGCCATGATCTCGAGCCTCGGGATGGCGCTGGGACCGGCGATCGGCGGCTGGATCTTCGACCATTTCGGAACTTACGGCTGGCTCTATATCGGATCGTTCGCCGTCGGCCTCGGCGCGACGGCGATCGCGCTCTTCTTCCCGCCGTTCCCGTCGCGCCAGCGGGCGGCGGCGGTCCGACCGGCGTGACCGGTTAGCCGCCGATCACCTTCTTCTCGATCATGCAGTGGATGCCCTTGTTGCCGTCCACTGTCTGGGTGACGTGGAGATCGGCCTGCAGGCTGCACAGCATGTAGGCGTCCGACGCGGAAAGACCGGTCTTGGCGCTGATCAGGCGGATCATGTCGCGCAGCGCCTCCTTGGCAGCGTCGTCGAGGTCGGGGTCGAATCCGTGTGTGATCCAGTGCGTCGCGGTCTCGGCGCGCGGGTTGTTCAGCTTCATGTCCTTGCGCACGGTGAACCGGAAGGTCCCGCTGAGACTGGTCTCGAGCGCGGTCAGGTTGACCTCGCCGTCGCCTTGCACGCCGTGGCCGTCGCCGGTCGAGAACAGGCCGCCGTCGGCGAACACCGGGAAATACACCGTGGTGCCGACCTGGAAGTGCTTGTTGTCGATGTTGCCGCCGAAGGCGCGCGGCTCGATCGAGCTGCAGGCGCCCCACTCGGCCGGCGGCGCGACGCCCATGATGCCGAAGAACGGCCGGAGCTGGATCTCGAGGCCCCACGGCATGGTGCAGACGCCGCGGTTCGAATCGATCGGAATGTGCGTCAGCTTGTAGAACTGGAAGTCTTCGGGCAGCGTACCCATCAGCGGCCGCTGCACGTTCCAGCCCCAGTTGGTGCGGAACTTGATGTCGAGCACCTCGACCGCCAGCACATCGCCGCGCTCGGCGCCCTCGACATGCACCGGCCCGGTCAGGATGTGGCGGCCGAGATGCGGCGTGAGCTTGTCCAGGATTTCGCGGTGCTCGGGCAACACGTTCAGCGGCGGCTCGGGCAGGATCTCCTTGGCGCCGGACACGCAATGGATGGTCGCGATGTCGCCCGACTTGATCCTGAGCTGCGGCGGCAGCTTGCTGTCGAAATAGCCCCAGTGGCAGGTCTCGGGCGAGGAGTGAAGTTCATGCGTGGCCATGCGGTGTCCCCCGGTTGTCCGGAGGTTGAAGCACAAACGATGCCTCGGATGCTATAGGGACCCATGAACTATCGGCACGCATTTCACGCGGGAAACTTCACGGAAGTCCTGAAGCATATGGCTCTCTGTGAGCTCCTTCGTTTGCTCACGGCGAAAGACAAGAAGCTGTTCGTGCTGGACACCCATGCCGGTGCCGGGGGCTACGATCTTCGAGCCGATGAAGCAGGCCGCACGCGAGAAGCGGAAGCAGGCATCCTGCGGCTCCTGGCGGCGTCGCGGGCCGGCATGCCGCCTGCCGTCGTACGCTATCTCGCGGCGGTCGCGGCCTACGACCGCAAGTTCGGGCCGGCGGGCGGTGCGTTGCGCCACTATCCGGGCTCGCCCCGGCTGATTCGGGCAGCTCTTCGGCCTGGCGATCGCTTCATCGCCTGCGAGCTCCATCCTAAGGACTCACTGGCCCTGAAGCGCGAGTTCGCCGGCGATCAGGCGGTCGAGGTGCGGCAGGCCGACGGCTATCACGCGGTCAAGGCGCTGCTGCCGCCGGCCGAGCGGCGCGGGCTAATCCTCATCGATCCGCCGTTCGAGGCGACTGATGAATTCGAAAAACTGGCGCGCGCCGTCAAGCAGGCGCTGCGCCGTTTCGCGGTGGGCTGCTACGCGGTCTGGTATCCGCTAAAGGACGAGGAGGCCGTCGCCGGCTTCGTCGCGGGACTGGCCGGCCTCAAGGCGCTGACCCTGGAGCTGCGCCTGCCGCCGTCGACCGATGGCAAGCTGTCGGCGTGCGGGCTGGCGGTGATCAATCCGCCCTGGAAGTTCGAGGAGGCGATAGGCGAGGCGTTGTCGTGGGTCGGGGTGGCGCTGGGCGCAACGCCTGCCATGGCGACGGTTCCGGCATGAAGATCGTCAGGACGAAGGACACGAAGCACAGCGCCGCACCGCCCAGGATCGCGCCGGTATAAGAGCCAAAGAAGTCGTAGGCATAGCCCGCCACGGGCGAGCCGAGCAGGGCACCGAAGCCCACGCCACTGTACAGCGCGCCGATTACCGAGCCGAGCGCGCGGCCGCCGAAATAGTCGGCGGCGAGGGACGGGGCGATGGCGACAAAGCCGCCATAGAAGGCGCCGAACAGCAGGGCGAAGGCGATCAGCGCCGGTCCGCTGGTCGAGGCCGACCAGACCACCAGCATGATACCCGCGCCGGCATACATCATCGCGAAGGACATCCGCCGGCCGAGCCAGCCGGTCAGGCTGGCGAACAGGAAGCGCCCGACCGTGCTGCCGAGTCCCAGCAGCACGATCAGCATCACCCCGAAGCCCTCGCCGAGACCGACGTCCCGTGCATACGGCACGAGATGGACGAACGGTGCGAACAGTCCGAACGACAGCAGCAGGGCGCCGGCATAGATCATCCAGAAGGGGCGGGAGCGCACCGCCTCGCCGAGGGTGAAGCCCGGAGCGATAACGTTGACGCCGCCGGGCGCGGGCGGGTCGCCGTCGGGACCGAGGCCGTAACGCTGCGGCGGCGAGCGGATCAGCCCGCCCGCGACCACGGCGCCCGCCGCCGTGATGCAGGCGAGGACGAGGTAGGTGCTGCGCCAACCGATGGCGGCGATCAGCTCGTGCGCGAGCGGCGCGCCGATCAGGGTGCCGACGCCGATGCCGGCCACGGCGATCCCGCTGGCCGCCCCACGGCGGCGGACGAACCAGCGCTGCACGGCGGCGACGCTCGGAACGTAGGAGAGACCGACGCCCAGCCCGACGCCCAGGCTGTAGCCAAGATAGACCTGCCACAGTGCGTTGGCCTGCGCGGCAAGCACCAGCCCGAGCGAGATCGCGAGCAGGCCACCGGCAACCACCGGGCGCGGGCCGAGCCTGTCGGCGATCAAGCCGGCCGGCAGGCCGAGGAGGAAATAGAGGAAGGCCGAGATCGAGAAAACCAGAGCGGTCTCGCCGCGCTGGGCGCCGAACTCGACTTCGAGCGGCCCGAAGAAGGCGGCAAAGGAGTAGGCCACCGCGTAGCCGGTGAGCATGCAGACAAACGCGCCGGCGACGACCCACCAGCCGGGGAAGATCCGCGCGGGCAAGTTCACTTCGTGTCCTTGGGTTTCCACCCCCACAGCCTGAAGGCGTCTTCGACGACCTTCGGGTCGAGCTCCTGCTCGGTAAGCGTCACGTCCCGGCCAATCTCGTCGACAATGATCTCCAGTCCGCGAAGCCGGGCATGGCGCTTGTCGTCGGTCGCGATGACATGCCAGGGGGCGTGCTCGGTATCCGTCTTCTCGAGCATGTCGTCGTATGCCTCGAGATATTTTTCGCGCTTGGAGATGTTGCGGAAGTCCTCGGGCCCGATCTTGTAGCGCTTGTGGGGATTCTCCAGCCGCTTGATCATGCGCCTCTTCTGTTCCTCCTCGCTGACATGCACGAGCAGCTTGATGAAGCGGACGCCGGCATCGGTCAGGGTGCGCTCGAATTCATTGATCTCGCGGTAGGCCCGCTGCCACTCCGCCTTGGAGCAGAAACCCTCGATGCGTTCCACCAGCACGCGCCCGTACCAGGTGCGGTCGAACAAGGCCCAGTTCGCCGGGGCGGGGACCCTTTCCCAGAACCGCCATAGAAAGTGGCGTCCCTGTTCCAGCGGCGTGGGCGCTCCGATGCGCCAGACATGCATGGAGCGCGGCTCCAGCCCGAAAACGATGCGCTGGACCAGGCCTCCCTTGCCGGCAGCGTCCCATCCGTCGACGCCGATCATCGTGCGCCCTCCGGTCCGCAGGTGGTGAATCTGGAGGTCGAGCAGGCGATTCTGCAGCTTCTCGAGGCGACGCTCGTAGGTCTCGTCGTCGAGTGGACCGTCGATCATCTCGATCTTGTCCAGCTTTGGCCATTTTCCCATTGCTTCCTCCAGGCGCGATCGTGCCACAGGCGATTGACACCAGCGAGGACCCCGACGACTAATCGCCGCGATGGTTGAGCCTGACCCCACTCTCCGTTACGTCGAGCGCGGCGGCGCATCCGTGCTCGAGGTCGGCGGCACCTGGACCGTGTTCAGCATGGGCAGGCTGCGGACGGCGATCGACAAGGCGCGCCGTTCGACGGATGGCGGCAATCGTGCGGCTGCCAACAGGGTCGACGCCACCCAACTCCACCGTCTCGACACCGCCGGCGCGCTGGAGATACTGCAGCTGGCCGGGGGAGGTCCCGACACCGAGGTGCAGACTGCCGAAGAGCGGCACGCCGAGCTCTTCAAGGTGGTGCGGGACAACATGTGCGTGCCGCCCAAGCCCAGGCACGTCGACTGGATCACGCACTGGCTCGAGGAATTGGGCCGCGATCTGATCGGTCTCGGCAAGCAGACGGCCGCCCTTTCGGCATTCATAGGCGAGATCGTCGTCGTCTTTCTCGGGGCGTGCGTGCAGCCGCGGCGATTCCGGGTTGGTGCGATCGTGCGCCAGATGCTCGAGGTATGGATCAAGGCGCTGCTGATCGTCGGCGTGCTGACCTTTCTGATCGGCGTGGTGATTGCCTACCAGGGCGTGCAGCAGCTCCGGCAGTTCGGCGCCGAGACTTTCACGGTGGAAGCAGTTGGAATCGGCATGTTCCGTGAGCTCGGCGTGCTGCTGACGGCGATCATCGTCGCGGGCCGGTCGGGCAGCGCCTTCACGGCCCAGATCGGCACCATGCAGGTGAACCAGGAAGTCGACGCCATGCGCACGATCGGGCTGAACCCGATCGAATGGCTGGTGCTGCCCCGTATCCTCGCCCTGGTGCTTGCGATGCCCCTGCTCGCCTTCTGGGGCAACATGACCGGGCTCCTCGGTGGTGCCGTCGCGTGCACGATCTATCTCGACTTCACCTTCGTACAATTCTTCGACCGGCTGCGCGACACGGTCGGAATCTGGCATTTCTACACGGGTATGATCAAATCGCCGGTGTTCGGCTTCATCATCGCCGCGATTGGTTGCTTCGAGGGCTTGCAGGTCCGCGGCAGCGCCGAGAGCGTAGGGCAGCTCACCACGCGCTCGGTGGTCGAGTCCATTTTCTGCGTGATCGTGCTGGACGCTGTGTTCTCGATCATCTTTCTGCTGGCAAACGTATGAGCGCGGAGGGCGGCCAGATCGTCGACCACAGCGACGGGCGGGAGGTCGTCCTGAAGCTGCGCGGCGTGCGCACCCAATTCGGCGACCACGTCATCCACGACAAGCTCGACTTCGACATCTTTCGCGGCGAGGTCGTCGGACTGGTCGGCGGCTCGGGGACCGGGAAGTCGGTTCTGCTGCGCACCATCATCGGCCTCAATCCCCTGCGTTCCGGAACCATCGAGATACTGGGCGTCGATTCGCAGGCGGTCAGCGGCAGGCAGCAGCAGGCGCTGCAGGCGCGTACGGGAGTGCAGTTCCAGGACGGTGCGCTTTTTTCGTCGCTCAGCGTCGCCGACAACATCATTGTGCCGATCCGCGAGCATGCCGGACTGGACGAATCCCTCATGCAGTCGATCGCCGGCCTGAAGATCGCCATGGTCGGCCTGCCGCCCGACACCGGCGACAAGAAACCTTCCGAGCTGAGCGGCGGCATGCGCAAACGGGCGAGCCTCGCACGGGCGCTGGCGCTCGATCCGGAGCTCCTGTTCCTGGACGAGCCGACCGCAGGCCTCGACCCCATTGGCGCCACTCACTACGACGAACTGATCGATCAATTGCGGCAAAGTCTGGGCCTAACGGTCCTCATGGTGACGCATGATCTCGATAGTCTGAACGCCATATGCGATCGTATCGCCGTCCTGCTCGACAAGCGCGTCGTGGTGGGTACCATGGACGAGATGCTCGCCTACGATCATCCCTGGGTTCGGGAATATTTCCACGGACCCCGCGGCCGGGCGGCGATCCGGCAGGAGTAGCAACGGCGTCGCATGGAAAAAAGAGCGCCTTACGTCTTGATCGGTGCGGCGGTGATGCTGTTCGTCGCCGCCCTTGCGGGATTCGTGATCTGGAAGCTGCGGGCCGGCGACCGGACGAATTACGCCTATTACGTCATCCTGTTTTCGGGCGATGTACAGGGGCTCACGCCCGATTCGCCGGTCTATTATCGCGGCCTGCGCGTTGGCCGCGTGGCGGACATCTCGTTGACGGCGCGAACCGACGTCCAGCGCAGCACCGGGCGAGAACGTCTGACCGAAAAGATCCAGGTCACCGTCGCTGTCAATTCGGACATCGACATCCGCACGCGTTCCTATGCCGTGTTCGAGAAGCCGTTCATCGCCGGCGCGGCCTTCGTGCAGATCGTCGGCCGGGTGGACGTCGATACGGTCCTTCCCAAGAAGAAACTCGGTGAAAAGCCCTATCCCGAGATCCGGGAGGGGGCCTCTTTCCTGCAGGTCACGTCAATGTCGGCGCAGGAGCTGCTTTCGAAGGCCGGCACCACCGTCGACCGTCTGAACGAGCTTCTGAATCCCGACAACATCCAGGCCGTCAGCGATTCGATCCGCAGCATCAACACGACCCTGGCGGGCATCGCCAAGCAGGACGGCGCGATCCAGAGCGCCCTGGCAAAGCTGCCGGAGGCGGTCGACGAGTTCAACAAGACGTTCGCCAAGCTCGATTCGCTCGCAAACACGCTCAGCCTCGTGGCGATGGAAATCGGCCCGCAGGATGCCGCGACGAAGAAGGCGCTGGCCGGCAAGGAACCCGGCGAGCTGCGAAAGACGTTGTCCGAAGCGCGGGCCGCTCTCAGCAGCATCGATGGGGCCGCTGGTCAGCTCAACAAGCTGATCGGTGATACCAAGGGGCCGCTGAAGCAGTTCTCCGATAACGGACTGGTCGAGCTCTCCCTCGCCATTCGGGAGCTTCGACAGCTGACGTCGAACCTCAACATCATCGCGACGAAGCTCGAGCGGGATCCGGCAAATTTCGTGTTCAGCGGCAAGCAGGGATACACACCGAAATGAAGTTGCGACTGTCGGCTCAGGGAAGTGCGCTGGCGGCGGCTTTGCTGCTGGGCGGCTGTCAGCTGATCAGTGCCGCCGAGGAGCCGACGGACCTCTATACGATCACCCCCAAGAGCACGTTCGACCCGGACATGCCGGCGGTGTACTGGCAGCTCGCGGTCGAGGTTCCCGCGGCTGCGGCCAATCTCAACACGGGTCATATCGCGATCGCCCAGTCGCGAACCTCCTCCGACTATTACTCGAAGACCGCCTGGACAGACCGGGCGCCCCTGATGGTGCAGACCCGGATCGTCGATTCCTTCGAGAACAGCCGCAAGATCATCGCCGTGGCGCGGGAGTCGATCGGCCTCCGGGCCAACTACGTGCTGCAGCCGGATCTCCGAAATTTCGAGGCGATGTACTTCTACGGCGGAACGCCAATCGTCAATGTCCGGATCGTTGCCAAGCTGGTGCGCATGCCCGACCGGCAGATCATTGGTGTCGCCACCTTCCAGCGCTGCGTGCGTGCCCGCGCCGACAAGGTGCCAAAGGTCGTCCAAGCCTTCGACCAGGCGCTGGGCAGCGTGATGAAGCGACTTGTTGCCTGGACGCTGAAGGCCGCGCCGCCGAGGCCGCCCGGTGAGTACGATAGCTACAATATGGAAAAGTTCCGCAACCCCGCCAATGCCGTCATCGACAGCGAGGATTGCCCCGTGGGCGAGGACACCTCGATGGTGCCGCTCGCCGACGAGTAGACCCCGGCGACGGCCGAGGGGCGCCGGACTCGCCCCGGTCTCCGCTCATCGGCGCTCTTCCTGCCAGTGCGGGTAGGTGACATAGGCGGTGATCGCACCCTCGGCATGCGAGCGTATCGTGACCGCTTCGCCTTTCGGCATGTGGATGAGCTCGCCGGGACCGGCGATCACCCTCCCGGCGCGGCTGGAAACCGACACCCGCCCCTCCAGCACCACCATCACGTCGTCGACCATCACTGTCTCCTGCAAGCTTTGGTCCGGCCCATAACGGCCGTAGCCGATGGTGATCGGCGCGCCGTGCCGCTGGTCGATGACGTTGCCCGCGAAGACATCGCCTTTCTGCCCGGGAGAGCGCTCCAAGACTGCGTCGGAGATCGCAAACTTGCGTACCATGACAATGATCCTTGCGTGTTGTTCGGAGTGAGGCGGGGGAGCCGCAGGACGTGCGCATCTCGGCGTACCTACCACTCGTAGGTTAGAACGAACCTACACGTTGTAGGTTCCAGAAGGCCAGGGTAATCTCGCGCCTGTCGACATGAAGAGAACGACCAAGCGCGCGCGTTCACCAAGGCTCACCAGCGCTGAGCGGCGCAAGCAGCTGCTGGCGACCGCGCGTCTGATCGTGCGCCGGGAAGGCGCCGATCGGCTCACGTTGGGCCACCTCGCCGAGTGCGCCGGAATCTCGAAGCCAGTCGTCTACGATCACTTTCCCACGCGCTCCGTGCTGCTCATGGAACTCTACCGATGGCTCGACGGCGAGCGGGTCGATGCGTTCAGAGAAGCGATGGCGAGGAGCCAGCCGGATCGACAGGAAACCGTTCGGCAGCTTGCGGAAGCCTTCGTCCACTGTGCTGCCGATACGCAGGGTGAGGTTGCAGCCATCGGCGCTGCCTTGGCAGGAAGCGAGGAGAAGGCCGCCGTCCTACGGGAGCTTTTCGATTACTGCGTCGCGATGTTCGTCTCGGTGCTGGTTCGGCACAGTTTCGTGCCGCGTGACGAGCTCGAGCGGCGCTGCATCGGATTGGTCGGCGCCGGCGAGGCGCTTGCCGGCGTCGCGGTGCGCGGCAATGCCACCGAGGCACAAGCCGCGGAAGCGCTCGCCTCGCTCGTCCGCGGTGCGCTCGGTCAGGCTCGTCCCTTGACGAGCGACCAGCCGAGATCGGCCAGGACGCGCGCGCGATCGCCGTAGCCTTTGGCCGTGTCCGACGAGGCGTTGCCGTCGAGGCCGCGCTTGTAGACGCCCTGCACGATGGCGGCGAGGCGGAAGAGCGAGAACGCCACGTAGAAATCCCAGTCGGGAATGTCCTGACGTCCAGTGCGGCGCGCGTAGGCCGCAACGTATTCCTTCTCGCTCGGGATGCCGAACGCCTTCAGATCCATGCCGGCGTAGCCTTCCGACGCGCCGAAGCCTTCGCCGAAATGCCAGATCATGCAGTTGTAGCCAAGGTCGGCCAGCGGATGACCGAGTGTCGAGAGTTCCCAGTCGAGCACGGCGATGATTCTGGGCTCGGTCGGATGAACGATCGTGTTGCCGAGGCGATAGTCGCCGTGGTTGATCCGCGTCTCGTCGCCTGGCGGGATGTTCGCCGGCAACCATGCCTTCAGGAGCTCCATCGATTCGAGATGAGCCGTGCGCGACAGGTCGTACTGGCTGGACCAGCGCGCGATCTGGCGCTGGATGTATTGGCCTTCGCGGCCGAAATCGCCCAGCCCGGCCGCGCGATAATCCACCTTGTGGATGCGCGCCAGCACGTCGTTCATCGAATCGAAGATCCTTCCGCGATCGGCCGGCGCGATGCCGGGCATCTTGGGATCGGCAAGAATGCGGCCGGGCAGGAACTCCATGATGTAGAACGCCGTGCCGATGACGGAATCGTCCTGACAGAGCGCATAAGGCTTCGGAACCGGCACATCGGAATGATCCGAGAGCGCCTTCATGACGCGATATTCGCGATCCACCTGATGCGCCGATGGCAGCAGCTTGCCCGGCGGCTTCTTGCGGACCACGTACATGCGCCCGCCGCCGTCGGTGAGATGGAAGGTCGGATTGCTTTGCCCGCCCTCGAACTGAAGCACGCGAAGAGGAGGGCGAAAGCCGTCGACATTGGCTTTCATGTAGTCGACGAGGCGATGCTCGTCGAAGACATGTGCTGCGCGGACGGGCGTGAGATTGTCGGGCAATTCGGACATCGGCTGGCGGCGTCATGACCTTTCAGGGAAACCGAGGTTCTAGCCGGTCGCACGAACTAATTCGAGGAATGTTTGAGCACCTTCAGTTCACTTGCCGCTCCCGATCGTCCCAATAGGTCTTGCGCAGCTCGCGCTTCAGGATCTTTCCGGTAGGATTGCGCGGCAGCGCCTCGACGAAGTCGATCGACTTGGGCAGCTTGTAGCCCGCGATGCGCTCGCGGGCCCAGCCAATCAGCTCCCCGGGAGTGACCTGAGAACCGGACTTCTTCACCACGACGGCCTTCACCGATTCGCCCCAACGGTCGTCGGGTACGCCGATTACGGCGACATCGGCGACAGCGGGGTGGCCGAACAGCGCGCTCTCGACCTCGGCCGGATAGATGTTCTCGCCGCCCGACACGATCATGTCCTTTACGCGATCGTAGATGAACAGATATCCCTTGTCGTCAAGGTAGCCTGCGTCGCCGGTGAAGAACCAGTCGCTCTGGACCGCACGCGCCGTTGCCTCCGGCAGCTTCCAATAGCCGCCCATCACCTGGACGGACCGCACCGCAATCTCACCGACCTTGCCCGGTTCCATGTCCCGGCCATCGTCGCCGACGATGCGCAGCTCGACGCCCTCCTGGGCGTAGCCGCACGACAACAGCTTGCCGGGGTCGCCCGGATCGTGATCCTCCGGCGGCAGCACCGTTATCGCGCCGGTTGTCTCGGTGAGGCCGTAGACCTGCTGGAACCCGCACGGGAAGATCGCCATGGCCTGCTTGAGCAACTCGGCCGGAATCGGGGCTGCGCCGTAGACGATCAGGCGCAAGCTCGAGAGATCGGTCTCGCCGATCTGCGGCGCCTGCAGCAGAAACAGGATCATCGCCGGTACCAGCAGCATGACCTGCAGGCGCTCGCGCTGTATGGTTTCGAGGATCTGTGACGGGATGAACTCGCGCACGACATGGTTCGTCGCTCCCGCGTAGAGGCCGGCAATGCCCCAGCCCGCGCCGCCGATATGGAACATGGGCAGGCAGACGAGGTTGGGCACGCCGGGTGCCAGCAGCCATTCCCTCGTCCAGTGCGGCAGCATGGCCGTGAAATTCCGATTCGTAAGCTCCGCCCCCTTCGGCAGGCCGGTCGTGCCGCTGGTATAGAACTGCACCGCCGTATCACCGGGTTCGATCGGCAAGCCGGGGTCGATTGGCGCTTCACGAGCCACCCACGCCGAAAACGCTTCCCACTCGGGGTGAATGCCATCGAGCGCTACGATCCTGCGCACCTTGGAGAGCTCGTCGCGAACCTTCTCGATCACCGGGAAGAATTCCGAACCGACGAACAGCACCTCCGCGTCGGCGTCGTTCACGATCTGAACGACCTCGGGGGGCGCCAGCCGCCAGTTGACGGAAACCATCACGACATTTGCCTTGGCGGCGCCGAACAGCAACTCGAAGAACACGTCGCTCGACTTGTCGAGATGGGCGATCCGCCGCTGCGGGCGTACACCCGCGGCGATCAGCGCATTGGCGGTGCGGCTGGCGGCGCGGTCGAGCGCGCCATAGGAGGTTGTGCGCCCGGCGTATATGATGGCGGCCGACTCGGGCTGCCGGGCGCCATGGACCCGCACGATATCGGCAAGGCAGGCAATCTCGACGGCCATCTATTTTCTCCCGTGGTTCACGCCTGTAGTTTCGGGCGCGGGACACGGGACATTCAAGGGGCGACATGGGCAAGCGGATTCTGGTGACCGGCGGTGCCGGGTTTCTCGGCTCGCATCTATGCGAGCGGCTGCTGACGGCGGGCCACGATGTGCTGTGCGTCGACAACTACTTCACCGGCAACAAGCGCAACATCGCGTCCTGCCTCGGCAATCCGCATTTCGAGCTGATGCGTCACGACGTGACCTTCCCGCTCTACGTGGAAGTCGACGAGATCTACAATCTCGCCTGCCCGGCCTCGCCGATCCACTACCAGCACGACCCGGTGCAGACGACCAAGACCTCGGTCCATGGCGCGATCAACATGCTCGGGCTGGCCAAGCGGGTACGGGCCAAGATTTTTCAGGCCTCGACCAGCGAGGTCTACGGCGATCCGACCGTGCATCCGCAGGTCGAGTCGTATCGCGGCAACGTCAATCCGCTGGGCCCCCGCGCCTGCTACGACGAGGGCAAGCGCTGCGCCGAGACGCTGTTCTTCGATTATCACCGCCAGCACAAGCTGCGCATCAAGGTCGCGCGCATCTTCAATACCTACGGCCCGCGCATGCATCCCAACGACGGTCGCGTCGTGTCGAACTTCATCGTCCAGGCCCTGCGCGGCGAGGACATAACGATCTATGGCGACGGCATGCAGACCCGCGCCTTCTGCTACGTCGACGACCTGCTCGACGGCTGGCTGCGCCTGATGGATCACACGCCCGACGATTTCGTCGGCCCGGTCAATCTCGGCAACCCGGTCGAGACGCCGGTTCGGCACCTCGCCGAGAAGGTCCTGGAACTGGTGAACGGCAAGTCGAAACTGATCTTCCAGCCGCTGCCCGTCGACGACCCGATGCAGCGCTGCCCCGACATCTCGCTCGCGCGCGAGAAGCTGCGATGGGAACCGAAGGTCGATCTGGATACCGGCCTTCGCCGCACGATCGAATTCTTCGACACCCTGCTCAAGGGCAACGAGGACGTGAGCCGCGTCGGACGGTAGATCCTGTCCTCGCCCCTAAACGTCACTACTGGGCGGCGAGGGCCTGCTTGGGAAGCGCGTTGACGACGGAGACCTTGCCGGAGGTCATCTCGTCGTAGATCCATTTGTAGGTCTTCTCCATGCCGTCCTCGAGACGGACGGAGGGCGCCCAGTTCATCAGCTTCTTGATCAGCGTGTTGTCGCTGTTGCGGCCGCGCACGCCCTTCGGAGCGTCGAGCTTGTAGCTGCGCTTCAGCTTCACGCCGGCGATCTTCTCGACGATGTCGACCAGCCGGTTGATGCTGACCAGCTCGTCGGAGCCGATGTTGAGCGGCTCGATGATGTCGCTCTCCGCGAGCTTGATCGTGCCCTCGGTGCAGTCGTCGATATACATGAACGACCGGGTCTGCTCCCCGTCGCCCCAGATCTCGATGTCGTGCTTGCCGGAAAGCTTGGCGGCGATGACCTTGCGGCAGATCGCGGCCGGCGCCTTCTCGCGACCGCCGTCATAGGTGCCCTCCGGCCCGTAGACGTTATGGTAGCGCGCGACCCGGGTCGCGATGCCGTAATCCTCGCGGTAGTGCCGCGCCATGCGCTCGCTGAACAGCTTTTCCCAGCCGTAGCCGTCTTCCGGCAGGGCGGGGTAGGCGTCCTCTTCCTTGAGCGCGGTGACGTTGGCGTCGGTCTGCTTGTCGCCATTGTAGACGCAGGCCGAGGACGAATAGAAGAACCGCTCGGTGCCGGCTTCCTTGGCGGCGACCAGCATGTGGGTGCTGATCAGCACCGACAGCATGCACTCGGCCTTATGGGTTTCGATGAAGCCCATTCCACCCATGTCGGCAGCCAGGTTGTAGATCATCCTGGCGCCCTTTGCGGCGGCGCGGCACGACTCGAGCAGGGCGAGATCGCCCACCTGGTTCTCGACGCCGGGATGCTTCTGGTACCACTCGGCCAGCGGCTTGTAGTCGACGGCGCGAATTTTCGTGTGGCCGCGCTGCTGCAACACCTTCACGAGGTGGCCGCCGATGAAGCCACCCGCGCCGGTGACGACGACAAGATCATCCTTGGACATGCTATTGCCTTTGACTTACCCAGGTCTCGCGACGTTCGTTTGCTCGCCTGTCCGCGAAGCGTCAAGCCGGACAGGCGATTTTGTCACGGATCATTTTGCGTTTTTGATGAAAGCAACTGGTTTCGGCCAAAAAATTCTCTTATAGCAACCACATAGCCGCATTCATCGAACCCGTGCCGTGCTGGCCGACATCACCCCCGTCATCCTGACCTACAACGAATCCGCCAATATCGGCCGCTCGCTCGAGCGTCTGCGCTGGGCCCGCGAGGTGGTGATCGTCGACAGCGGCTCGACCGATGACACGTTGGCCATTGCTGCCGGCTTCGCCAACACGCGGGTGGTTCACCGTCCCTTCGACAGCCATTCCCGCCAATGGACGTTCGCCACCTCCGAGACAGGGGTAACCAGCGACTGGGTCCTGCGCCTCGACGCCGACTACATGATGGAGCCGGCGCTGTGCGACGAGATCGCAGCTCTGGTGCCCGATCCGGCGACGGCGGCCTACCGGATCGCCTTCACCTACTGCATGGACGGCAAGCCGCTGCGCGCCTCGCTCTATCCCGCGCAGCCCGTGCTGTTCCGCCGGGGCCGCCAGGCCTTCGTCCAGGACGGGCATACGGAGAAGCTGCGCATCGACGGCTCCGTCCTGCCGTTGAACAACCGCCTGCAGCACGACGATCGCAAGAGCATCGAGCGCTGGCTGCAGAGCCAGTCGCGCTATCAGATCGCCGAGGCAGAGAAGCTGACGACGCGGCCGTGGTCGGAACTGAGCTGGCCCGACCGGCTGCGCTGCACGCGCGTGCTGGGCCCGATCGCCGTCGCGGTCCATTGCCTTTTCGTGAAGGGGCTGGTGCTCGACGGTACTGCTGGTCTCTTCTATACGGCGCAGCGTGTGACGGCCGACATGATCCTTTCCATGCACCTGCTGCGTAGAGACCTCGGCAAATGACCTACGTACTCGGGATCAACGCATTTCACGCCGACGCGGCGGCCTGCCTCGTCAAGGACGGCGAACTCGTTGCTGCCGTGGAGGAGGAGCGCTTCCGCCGCATCAAGCATTGGGGCGGCTTCCCCAGCGAATCGATCCGCTATTGCCTGAAGGAAGCGGATATCTCGCTGGCCGAGGTGGGCCATGTCGCCGTGAACAGCGACAACGCGGCCAACCGCTGGCGCAAGCTCGCCTATGTCCTGACCTCGGGCGTAAGCCCTGCTTACGTGATCAAGCGCTTGCGGCATCGTGGCGACCGCGCCGACGTCGCGGGCAACCTGCAGCGCGCGCTGCCCGACGAGAAATTCACCGGCATCGTGCATGCCGTCGAGCATCACCTCTGTCATCTCGCGTCGGCCTTCCTCGTATCGCCCTACGACAAGGCCGTGGCCGTGTCGGTCGACGGCTTCGGCGATTTTTCCTCCGCGGCCTGGGGGCTGGGCGAGGGCGGCCATCTGTCGGTCGATGGCCGCGTCTACTTCCCGCATTCGCTCGGCGTGTTCTACGAGGCGATGACCCAGTTCATCGGCTTCCCGCATTACGGCGATGAGTACAAGGTGATGGGGTTGGCGCCCTACGGCCAGCCGACATACGTCGACAAGATGAAGGAGATCGTCCGGCTCAAGGACGATGGCAGCTTCGCACTCGACCTGCGCTACTTCCGCCATGCTTCCGGCGAGGGCGCCAACTATTCGGTGAAGGAGGGCATTCCGTCCGGCGGGCGTTTGTGGAGCGACGCGCTGAGCGAGCTGCTCGGGCCGCCGCGCGATCCGTCCGCGCCGCTCGAGGATAGGCATCGCGACATTGCGCGCTCGGCGCAGGTCACCTACGAGAATGCCTTCTTCCACCTGCTGGGTGCTCTGCATGCGCGCTATCGGACCGACGCGCTCGTGCTTGCGGGCGGCTGCGCCTACAACTCGGTGGCGAACGGCAAGATCCTCGAGCGCACGCCGTTCAAGCACGTCTACATCCAGTCGGCCGGCGGCGATGCCGGCGGCTCGATCGGCGCGGCGTTCGCGACCTGGCACAAGGTCGAGGGTGACAAGGCGAAGCGCCACTTCGTGATGGATCATGCCTATTGGGGGCCCTGGGCGACGCCCGAGGAGATCGCGGTGGCGATATCCAGGCGTCGCGCCGACTTCGAGTCGGCTGGCTGCAGGATCGTGCGCATCGCCGACGAGGCGACGCTGTGCAGGCGCACCGCGGCGGCGATCGCCGAGGGCAGGGTGATCGGCTGGTTCCAGGGCCGGCTGGAATGGGGCCCGCGCGCGCTGGGCAACCGCTCGATCCTGGGCGATCCGCGCCGTGCCGACATGAAGGACATCCTCAATCTCAAGATCAAGCGCCGCGAGTCGTTCCGGCCGTTCGCGCCCTCGATCCTGCGCGAGGCCGTGAACGAGTGGTTCGAGACCGACGGCGACGTGCCCTTCATGATGCAGGTGTTCAGGATCAGGCCGGAGAAGCGGAAGGAGATCCCGGCGGTCACCCATGTCGACGGCTCGGGCCGCCTGCAGACCGTGACCTGGGTGGGCAACCCGCGCTATGCGCGGCTGATCCAGGCCTTCGGTGACATCACCGGCGTGCCGATCGTGCTGAATACCAGCTTCAACGAGAACGAGCCCGTGGTGTGCAGGCCGGAGGAGGCGATCGACTGCTTCCTGCGCACCAGGATGGACGTGCTCGTGCTGGGAGACACCTTCATTGAGCGGTAGATCATGACGCCTCTTCGCCGGGCATGGGCCGCTCTGGCTCCTGAGCTCAAGGTGCTGGAGCCAGTGCAGCTTTCGTCAGGCAGTTGGGCGTGGCTCGAACGCCTGCACCGGGAATTCAACGATCGGGAAGCTCACACCCACCTGCCTCTGTCGATAGCCCGCTTCCGCCGGGCCGCGGCAGAGGAGATCCATGAGCATGCCCGGCGTTTCGACGACGTGAAGACGGAGTATGTCGACGACACATGGCTTCGCCAGAACTTCGGCCCCGGTACGCCCGACCCGATGGCCGCGCACGCGCGCTCATACAATGAGGATGTCGATCGAATGATGCGCGTCCTCGTCCCGTCGGCGCGGTATCGCAAAGGGCATTATGCGTACGGCAAGTTCACGGTTCCCGCGCCTCATGGTCTCCATACCGACCACAGTGCCGAAGACCCGGCCGCCGCGGGAGAACCGATCTGCATCGCCAGGATCCGCACGCTCGGGACGCTCTACGTCGCCGGCGACTACCGGAGGCAGGATCCGGAGACGCGGAGCATGCTCGACGCGCTGAGATACTGGGTGGCCGTACCGGAGGGCGAGCCGGAGGTCGTCCTCGACGACCTCCTGCGCCGGGGAACGCTTGCGACCATTCCGGTCGATCACGTCGTGCTGATGGTGGCGGGGAACGGCTCGACCAAGTCGCAGATTACGCAGCACATCGCCGCGAGACCGCCCGCAGGCGGGGTGCACTCGGCCTTCTTTCAACGGCAGTATCGGCTGGCCTGAGAGCGTGGTGCGCTGCAGGCGTTTGCGCTCCTGTTTGTCGAGACGGTGGCCCAGTCCACGGCCGACCTTATCGACTTCGTCGAGGCCGATTCGTTCGAGGCAGCGGCGCAAGATGCGGTGGCGGCCTGACGCGGCCGTCGCGAGGGATTATATCCACCCGAGTAGATGCAGCGTGTAAATGAAGAGAATGGCAGCACGGCCATTGATGTGAATGGTGATCTTGGGGGCGAAGTTGATAAGCACATTGCCGCCTTTCGTTGAGGGCGACTACGATTTACGAGCATGGAATTTTTTCCGCTACATGCTGAAATGTGAGTCTCAAGTATCAGTGCCCAAGCACCTGAAATGCTTGCCGAATTTATCCTCCAAATATTTGTTGCTAACCAAGGTGCTTACGAGCCCGCAAGCTGTATCTGGAAGTCGCCAGCGACGATATGCGGGCGCGGCGTAGGGGAGCATGGTTCGAATTGGCGCGCGATCCGCAATGGGCTAACTTCGCGGTCCGTGACGATTGAGAGCTTCTTCGTTCTGCTCAAGCCGCTGTTTGGCGCTGCAGGAGTTGTCTTGATCGTTCTAGGGGGCGGCATACTCGCTATGCCGGAACCATGGGCGGCAGCGCTGGGGCTGAACACGTTCCGGACTGCGCATCGTTCGGAGTGCGGGCTTTCCCTGCTAGCCGGCATCGGCATCATTGTTGCCGTCCAATTCTTCGATAAGGGGAGCTTGCTGCAGAGAGCGCTGCAACGGCTTCGTGAAAAGGCCCAGCGCGCGGCGAACAAGCGGGCCAACCAACAACAGCTGCACAAGCTGACCCCCGATGAGAAGGCATACCTCGCGCCGTTCATCAAAGACGCTAAGACAATGCAGCGCTTCGATACGGCGGATGGGATCGCTGGCAGCTTGGCGGCTCGCAGAATTATCGGATGCGGCGCGCAGGAATTCAATCGTTTGACCGGCCCCGAATACACGCTGGCGAACTGGGCGCGTGACTACCTTACGCAGCATCCCGAGCTATTAGACGGCGCGTCCAAGATTGAGCCGCGCGCGCGGTTTCGGGAATTCTAATCACCGTTTGCCGTGTGCTGCATGTTGCATCCATGTCGCGTGGACCAGCCGGGACAATTCGTAACTCGTTGAAAACGCTTGGAAAAGAAACGCAACACAACGCAACATGAAATCGGCAGACACGAAGGACGGATTAGCACCTAAGTTATTGATTTTGCTGGATAAAAACTGGTGCTGGGTGAGGGATTTGAACCCCCGACCTTCGGTTTACAAAACCGCTGCACTACCGCTGTGCTAACCCAGCCCGAGCCCGTCTTTACAATGCGCTGGCGGCAGTCTTCAAGCGTCGCGCCCACTCGTAGGCCGCCACCGCCGCCGCGTTCGAGACGTTCAAGGCCGCGAGCGCGGCCATGGTCGGTATGGTGACCAGCCTATCGCATTTCTCGGCCGTCAGGCGGCGCAGGCCCTCTCCCTCGGCACCGAGCACGATGCAGACCCGGCCCTTGAGGTCGAGGCTGCCGATCGGTGCCTCGCCGCTCTCGGCCAGACCATAGGTCCAGAAACCCGCCTGCTTGAGTTGCTCGAGCGTCCGGGCGAGGTTCACCGCGCGCATCAGCGGCACGATCTCGAGCGCCCCCGAGGCCGCCTTGGCCATCACGCCGGTATCGGCCGGCGCGTTGCGCTCGGTGACAATCACGGCCGCCGCGCCGAAAGCCGCCGCCGAGCGCAGGATGGCGCCGACGTTGTGCGGGTCGGTCACCTGATCGAGCGCCAGGACCAGCGCATCGTCGCCGCAACGCGCCAGAACGTCTTCCAGCGAGGGCTCTTCGAGAGGCGAGGCAAGGATCGCAAGCCCCTGATGCACCGCGCCGGCAGGCAGCCGTTGCCCCAGTTCGTCGCGTGAGAGGATCTGTGGGGACCTGCCCGCGAATTCGGCGGCGTGGCGTTCGGCGGCCTCCTTCGTCGCCAGCAGGCGCTCGATGCGCCGCTCGGGATTGGCCAGCGCGGCCAGCACCGGATGGCGGCCATAAAGCCACACGGACTGATGGCCGCCGCGGGACGATTTGGCGGGGCGTGGGGGGCGAGCGCTCATGCCCGAGCTTGTAACGGGATTTGGCGCTTGACGTAACTCATTGGATTTGCGAGCAACGCGC
This sequence comes from Enhydrobacter sp., assembly GCA_026126105.1. GTDB lineage: Bacteria > Pseudomonadota > Alphaproteobacteria > Reyranellales > Reyranellaceae > Reyranella. Next base: position 1,081 of record JAHCJV010000066.1, on the reverse strand, counting down.
GCCCGTTCCGACGGGTTGAACAGGCTAGAACTCGCGTTGCATACCGCAGGTTCGGAGGGGTGGCCGAGCGGTCAATGGCAGCAGACTGTAAATCTGCCGACTTCGCGTCTACGAAGGTTCGAATCCTTCCCCCTCCACCAGCGGTATGCAGCGCGAGGTTTGGCTCTGTTCAGGAAATGCGGGTGTAGCTCAATGGTAGAGCAGAAGCCTTCCAAGCTTACGACGAGGGTTCGATTCCCTTCACCCGCTCCAGATTTTGAGGCATCACGAGGGTCGTGACACCATGACGAAGGCGAAGTTTGAGCGGAACAAGCCGCACTGCAACATCGGGACGATCGGGCACGTGGATCACGGCAAGACGTCTCTGACGGCTGCGATCACGAAGATCCTGGCGAAGACGGGCGGCGCGACGTACACGGCGTACGACCAGATCGACAAGGCACCGGAGGAGCGCGAGCGCGGGATCACGATTTCGACGGCGCATGTCGAGTACGAGACGCAGAACCGCCACTACGCGCACGTCGACTGCCCCGGCCACGCGGACTACGTGAAGAACATGATCACGGGGGCGGCGCAGATGGACGGCGCGATCCTGGTGGTGAGCGCGGCGGACGGTCCGATGCCGCAGACGCGCGAGCACATCCTTCTGGCGCGTCAGGTGGGGGTTCCGGCGCTTGTGGTGTTCATGAACAAGTGTGACATGGTGGACGATCCGGAGCTTCTGGATCTGGTGGAGCTGGAGGTTCGGGAGCTTCTGAAGAGCTACCAGTTTCCGGGGGACGACATTCCGGTTGTGCGGGGCTCGGCGCTGATGGCGCTGGAGGACAAGAACGCCGAGCAGGGCGAGCAGGCGGTGTTGAAGCTGATGTCGGAGGTCGACCGCTACATTCCGCAGCCGACGCGCGACAAGGACAAGCCGTTTTTGATGCCGATCGAGGACGTGTTCTCGATTTCGGGTCGCGGCACGGTGGTTACGGGCCGTGTCGAGCGGGGGATCGTGAAGGTGGGCGAGGAGATCGAGATCGTCGGCCTGAAGGCGACGACGAAGACGGTGGTGACGGGCGTTGAGATGTTCCGCAAG
>JAHCJV010000065.1 GCA_026126105.1 Enhydrobacter sp. | reverse complement strand
GCGCGACGTCCCAGGGATCTCCGTACCGATCGATGAGGACCTGCTTCATCGCGTTCCTCCGCAGCCCATGACGGGCACTTCGTTGGCCCTTACTTGTTGGCCTGGGGATTGCTTATATTGCGATTCGACAGGGGGTGAAATGCCGGATGGCGGCCAAGGCATTTGACGAGATGAATTCGGGCGCGGACGGAGCGGTCCGCCTGCCCTATCGCGGCGTCGCCGACTGGCTCGCCCGGACCTCGCCCGATCGGATCGCGGCGACGCGCCACGAGGTCGACCTCTTCTATCGCCGGCACGGCATCACCTTCGGCGCCTACGGCGCGAGGGACGGCGCCGAGACGACGATTCCCTTCGACATCATTCCGAGGGTCATCGCCTGGGACGAATGGCAGTACATGCAGAAGGGCCTGGCGCAGCGCGTGAAGGCGCTGAACGCGTTCCTGTCGGACGCCTACGGAAAGCGCGAGATCTGCCGGGCCGGCGTCATTCCCGAGGAACAGCTCCTCCTGAACGGCGAGTTCGTCGCCATGGCGCAGGGCCTGGAGCTGCCGGGCGGCGTACACGCGCACATAGCGGGCATCGACCTGGTGCGCGTCGGCGAAAAGGAGTTCTACGTTCTCGAGGACAACGTCCGCACGCCGTCCGGCGTGTCGTACGTACTCGAGAACCGCGAAGTGATGATGCGGCTGGCACCCGAACTCTTCTCGGCGATGCGCGTTCTACCGGTCGCCGACTATTCCGAAGAGCTGCTGGCGACGTTGCGGTCGGTGTCGTTCAGCGACGACGCGGAGCCCAACGTCGTGCTGCTGACGCCGGGTCACTACAACAGCGCCTATTTCGAGCACGCGTTCCTCGCCGACGAGATGGGCATCGAGCTCGTCGAGGGTTCCGACCTCTTCGTCGACGAGGGGCGCGTCTACATGAGGACGCCACGTGGGCCGCAGCGCGTCGACGTCATCTACCGCCGGGTCGACGACGCCTTCCTCGATCCGCTGGCGATGCGGCCGGACTCCTTCCTCGGCGTCGCCGGTCTGCTCGGCGCGCTGCGCGCCGGGCGCGTCAACATCGTCAACGCGCTGGGCAACGGCGTGGCGGACGACAAGTCGACCTACACCTACGTGCCGGAGATGATCCGTTTCTATCTCGGCGAGACGCCCATCCTGCAGAATGTGCAGACCCATCGCGGCGACCGGGCCGACGACCTCAAATACATGCTCGAACACCTGTCCGAGCTGGTCGTAAAGGAAGTGCACGGCTCGGGCGGCAAGGGCATGCTGGTCGGGCCGACCTCGAGCAAGCAGGAGATCGAGGAGTTCGCCCTGCTCGTGAAGGCGCGTCCCGACAACTACATCGCCCAGCCCACCCTGGCGCTGTCGACCTGCCCGACCTTCGTGGCGCAGGGCGTAGCGCCACGGCACGTCGATCTCCGGCCGTTCGTCCTCTCGGGCAAGAAGGTCACCATCGTTCCGGGCGGCCTTACGCGGGTCGCGCTTAAGGAGGGCTCGCTGGTCGTGAACTCCAGCCAGGGCGGCGGCACGAAGGACACCTGGGTGCTGGCGCCCGATGCTTAGCAGCACCGCCAAGAACCTCTACTGGATGGGCCGCTACCTGCAGCGGGCCAAGACCACGGCGCGTCTCATCGAGGCGACACAGCGCATGGCGCTGCAGTCGCGCGGCAAGGAGGCCGAGGGCGTTGTGGCGATCTTCGGCATGGAGGACGAATTCCGCCAGAGCCAGTCCCAGGAAGGCCAGATGCAGGGCCAGCGTCAGGGTCACCGGCTCGCCGACCTCGTCGACTTCCTCGCTTTCGACGAAACCAACCCCTCCTCGATCGTGAGTTCGATCGGCTCGGCACGGCGCAATGCGCGGGAGGAGCGCAACAACATCACGGTCGACGTCTGGGAGAGCTTGAACGGGCTGTGGCTCGAGCTGAGCGGCAAGCTGCGCGGCGACCGCGCCACGCTCGACCGGGGCGCGCTGATCGAATCGGTGAAGAAGCAGGCGGTGATGATCGTCGGTGCCGCACAGGTGACCCTGCTGCGCGACGAGGCCTGGAACTTCATGCAGCTCGGCGCCTTTCTGGAGCGCGGCGACAACACCGCCCGCATCCTTGACGTCAAGTATCACCGGCTGATGCCCGACGGCAGTCCGCAGGCAGAAAATCTCGACTATTTCGCCTGGTCGGAGCTGCTCGCCTGCATCGGCGCCGTACGGACCTACAGACGAATCTACCGCAGCTCGCTCGACCCCAGGAAGATCGCCGAGCTGATGATGCTGCGACGGGACGTGCCGCGCTCCGTGCATCACTGCCTCTGGATGGTCGATGCCAGCATGCGCGAGCTGGCCGACGCCTATGGCACACGCGGCGAAGCCGACCGGCTGGCGGGCGAGCTGCATGCGCGCATACGCTACGCCCGCATCGAGCAGATCTACGACATCGGTCTGCACAGGTTCCTGGGCGGCATTCGCGAGAGCCTGGCGACGCTGAGCGACGAGATCGGTCGCCAATTCCTGCTGGATTGACCATGCGGTTCGCGATCCACCATCTCACGCGCTTCGCGTTCGACCAGCCCTCGGGACACTCGATCCACGATGTGCGCCTGACGCCCAAGCCGGCGAGCGGCCAGAGGGTCGTGTCATGGCGCATCGACGGTCCGGGCAAGCGATCCGAGTGGATCGACGGGCACGGCAACCAGGTGACGACGTTCTCGGTCGCCCAGGCCCACCAGTCCGTCGAGATCGAGGTGACAGGCCTTTACGAGTACAGCGGCGCCGACCAGTGGCTGCGCTATGCGGAAACGCCTACGCTGCCGGCGCCGTTCTGGCTGCGCAATACCGGCATGGCGCGGCACGATGCGAGCTTCGATCCTCTGATCGACGGCTTGGTCGAGCGGGCGGCGGAACGAACCGAACGGGTTGCGGCGCTGCACGAGCTCATGGCGAGAGTCGGCGAGCGCATCGCCTACAGGACCGGCGTCTCGACTGTCGACACGACGGCGATCGACGCCCTCGCGCGCGGCGCGGGTGTTGCACAGGACAGTGCACACGTCTTCATCGCCGCCTGCCGGCGGCTCTCGGTGCCCGCGCGCTATGTCAGCGGCTACCTGCGCAACGACGATCCGGAGCTTCATGTCGGCCGCACCAGCCACTCCTGGGCGGAGGCCTGGGTGCCGGGGCTCGACTGGGTGGGCTTCGACCCGGCCAACGGCATATCCCCGCGCGGCGACAGCCTGCGGGTCGCGGTCGGCCTCGACTACCGCGACGCCGCCCCGGTCAGCGGCCGGCGGGTCGGCTTCGGCGACGCCTCGATGACGGTCGACGCCTCGGTCAAGGCCGTGGATTAGCGGCGGTACGGCACGTCCCGACGATAATTGAGCCGGCGAAAACCTTGCGGCTCGGAGGCTCGGCCAGTAGGTTCCCGCCCGTTTTTCCCTCGCCCGAAGGAGGCGTCCTCGTTATGGCGTTCATTGCCGACCGTCTTGGCCGCATCAAGCCCTCCCCGACCAATGCCGCGCAGGGCAAGTTCCTGGAGATGAAAGCGGCGGGCAAGGACGTGATCGGTCTGGCCGCGGGCGAGCCCGACATGCCGACGCCGGACCACATCAAGGAAGCGGCGATCGCGGCGATCCGCAACAACGACACCAAGTACACCGCCGTCCCCGGCACGCCGGCGCTGCGCCAGGCGATCGTCGCCAAGATGAAGCGCGACCATGGCCTCGACTACAAGCCGAGCCAGACGGTCGTCACCTCGGGCGGCAAGCAGATCATCTTCAATGCGATGCTCGCCACGCTGAACCCGGGCGACGAGGTCATCATCCCCGCCCCTTACTGGGTGTCCTATCCGGAGATGGTGATGTTCGGCGACGGCACGCCCGTGATCGTGAACTGCCCTGAGGAAGTGGGGTTCAAGCTGCAGCCCGAGGCGCTCGAGCGGGCGATCACGCCGAAGACCAAGTGGATCATCCTGAACTCGCCCAGCAACCCGACCGGAGCGGCGTACACCAGGGCCGATCTGCGCGCGCTCTGCGACGTGCTGCTGAAACATCCGCAAGTCCACGTCCTGACCGACGACATGTACGAGAAGCTGGTCTACGACGACTTCGTGTTCGCGACGCCGGCCGAGGTCGAGCCCCGGCTCTACGACCGCACGCTGACCATGAACGGCGTCTCGAAGGCCTACAGCATGACAGGATGGCGGATTGGTTATGCGGCCGGCCCGCAGAAGCTTATCGACGCCATGATCACGGTGCAGAGCCAGAGCACCTCGAATGCCAGCTCGATCAGCCAGGCGGCGTCCGTGGCGGCGCTCAACGGCCCGACCGACTTCATCCCGAAGAATGTCGCGATCTTCAAGCAGCGCCGCGATCTCATCGTGTCGATGCTAAACCAGACGAAGGGGCTCAAGTGCCCGCGTCCGGACGGGGCATTCTACGTCTACCCGTCCTGCGCCGGTGTGATCGGCAAGAAGACGCCGGACGGCAAGGTGATCAAGGACGACACCGATTTCGTGAACTACCTGCTCGAGTCGGAAGGGCTGTCGGTCGTGCAGGGCTCGGCGTTCGGCCAGGGCCCGGCCTTCCGCATCTCCTACGCCACGGCAACGGACATCCTCGAGGAAGCCGGCCGGCGCATCCAGCGCGCTTGCGCCGCGCTGACTTAGGCTTCAAATCGGACGACACCGGTGCGGCCGGCCCCGTGAGGGGCCGGCCGTTTTCATTTCGAGAGCATCCGCGTATGAGTTCCCCCAACCCAGCCAGCGCGCTCGAGTCCGAAGGACTGCCGACACCGCGTCGCTACTGGGTTCTCGCCTCCGTGCTGTGCGGGGTGGCGCTCATGAGCCTCGACGGCGCGATCGCCAACATCGCGCTCCCGGCCATGGCGCGCGATCTCGGGGCCAGCGACGCGGCCACCGTCTGGGTCGTGAACATCTACCATCTCGGCTCGGTGATCTGCCTGCTGCCGGCGGCGGCGCTGGGCGAGATCCTCGGCCTGAAACGCGTCTATGCCTTCGGCCTGGCTCTATTCACCCTGTCCTCGCTCGCTTGCGCGCTCTCGCCTACGCTTCCCGTGCTGATCGCGGCGCGCTTCGTCCAGGGCATGAGCTGCGCCTGTATTGCCGCGATCGGTCCTGCCGTCGTGCGCGACATCTATCCGCGCCGCCTGATCGGCAGCGGGCTTGCGATGATAGCGCTCTGCGTCGCGGCGGGCGGCGCGCTCGGCCCGACCATCGCCGCCCTGATCCTCTCCGTCGCGAGCTGGCCCTGGCTGTTTCTGGTCAATGTGCCGATCGGCCTTGTTGCGTTGCCGCTGTTCCTCTCTCTCGCGACTCCTGGACGGCCGCAGCCTCGCCCGTTCGATTATATCGGGAGCCTCCTGAGCGCCGCCACGCTCGGCCTGCTGCTGATTGGCGTCGACACGCTGGGCAGCGGGACACGCTCGTTGGCGATCGGCGAGATGGCGGCCGGCGTCGTATGCGGGGCGCTTCTGGTGTGGCACCAGAGCGGGCGCCCCAATGCGATGTTGCCGCTCGATCTGCTCAGGATCCCGCTCATGTCGTTGTCGCTCGCGACGTCGACCTGCGCCTATACCGCCCAGATCCTGGCCTACGTCTCGCTGCCTTTTCTTTTCGAGACGGTAATGCACCGTTCGCAGACGGCGACCGGCCTCCTGGTGACGCCTTGGCCGGCGCTGATCTTCATCGCCGCGCCGCTCGCCGGGCGGCTGGTCCGGCGCTATCCGGCCGCCCTGCTCAGCAGCGTCGGCCTTGCGATCCTCGCCACCGGGCTGTTCTTGCTGGCGACCATGCCGGCCGACCCGTCCGACATCGGCATTGCCTGGCGCATGGCGCTCTGCGGCATCGGCTTCGGATTCTACCAGACGCCCAACAATGCTACGGTCATGACGGCGGGGCCGGTGTCGCGTTCCGGTGCAGCGGGCGGCATGCTGGCCGTCGCGCGTACCCTCGGCTGGTGCCTGGGCTCGGCGCTGGTGACGTTGATCTTCGCCATGGCCGGGACCGACGCCACGATCCGGTGCCTCGAGGTCGCCTGCGGCTTTGCCCTCGCCGGCGCGGTCACCAGCGTCTCGCGCGGCGCCTTCCGGCGTTGACTCCCCCGGCCCGCGGTGAAAGCATTTGCCGGTCATAGGGCTTCGCTCCGATCGAGGCGCCGCGGGTTCATCTCCTGCGTTCGCGTCATGGCCGAGAGTTAGTAGCGACCGTCACGGACGCTGGGGCTGCCCGACGCCTCTCGGGGCTTCTACGCGCTTTCAATCGCGAAGAGGGAGGACGTCGTCATGACCGACCTGAAGACCGGAACGATCCTAAGCGGCAGACCAGGCAGCGGCGCGCATCGCGTGGTGGCGCTGTGCGGGCCGTATCTCTCGGGCAAGACCAGCCTGCTCGAGAGCCTTCTCTATGCCACGGGAGCCATCGGCCGGCGCGGCTCGACCCGCGCGGGCACCTCCGTCGGCGACGGCTCGCTCGAGGCGCGCAGGCGCAGCATGGGCACCGAGATCAACATCGCCTCCGTCGATCATCTCGGCGATCAGTGGACCTTCCTCGACGTGCCTGGCTCGATCGAGTTTCAGCATGACGCGCTTGCCGCGCTCGCGGTGTGCGACACCGCCGTCATCGTGTGCGAACCCTCGCCCGACCGCGTCGTCGCACTTTCGCCTCTCGTGAAGCACATCGAGGACAACCGCATCCCGCACCTCTTCTTCATCAACAAGATCGACTCCGCGGAGGGACGCGTCAGCGACATGCTGGCGGCACTGCAGACCGTCTCGTCGCGCAAGCTCGTGCTGCGCCAGGTACCGATCCGCCGGCCGACCGGCGACGGTGGGGAGGAAACCATCGGCTATGTCGACCTCGCCAGCGAGCGCGCCTATCGCTATCAGTCTAATGGCGCCTCGGACCTGATCGAGATGCCCGCAGAGATCCTACCGCGCGAGGCCGAAGCACGACGCGAGATGCTGGAGACCTTATCGGAATTCGACGACACGCTGCTCGAGCAGCTGATCGAGGACGTAGCGCCGGAGAAGTCGCTGATCTATCGCGATCTGCACGACGAGTTCGGCGCTGACAAGATTGCGCCGGTGCTGCTCGGCGCCGGCGACCGCGAGAATGGCGTGCGGCGTCTCCTGAAGGCGTTGCGCCACGACGCACCGTTCGTCGGCGAGACGGCCAGGCGCCGCGACCTGCCGTCCAACGGCGTTGCCATCGCCGAATGCTTCAAGGTCCTGCACCAGGCCCACGCCGGCAAGCTCTCGCTCTGCCGCGTCTGGTCGGGGACATTGACCGAAGGCCAGTCGCTCGGCGGCCATCGCATCGGCAGCCTGTTCCGCCCGTTCGGCCAGCGCCTCGACAAGATCGGCGAGGCCAAGGCCGGCGAGCTTGTGGCCCTGGCCAAGATCGACTCGCTGTCGGCGGGCCAGTCCATTTCGGCCGCCGGCATTGCGCCGACCGCGGACTTCCCGCAGGCGGAGTCGCCGGTCTTCGCCCTCGCCCTCTCGGCCAAAAATCGCAATGACGAGGTCAAGCTCACCGGCGCATTGCAGAAGATCGTCGAGGAGGATCCGTCGCTCGCCTGGGAAGCGCGCGCGGAGACCCACGAGTTGCTCCTCAAGGGTCAGGGCGAGATGCACCTCAAAGTTGCGGTCGAGAAGCTGGCCGGCCGCTACAACGTCGCAGTCGAAACCGCGCCGCCGAAGGTCGCGTATCGCGAGACGATCGGCGCCAGTGCGAGCCAGCATGCGCGCTACAAGCGCCAAACCGGCGGGCACGGGCAGTTCGCCGACATCAAGATCGAGGTCCGCCCACTGCCGCGCGGCGCGGGCTTTCGTTTCGTCGACAGGATCGTGGGCGGCGTCGTGCCGCGCAACTTCATCCCGGCCGTCGAGGACGGGCTGATCGACTACCTCAAGGAAGGCCCGCTCGGCCAGCCGGTGGTCGATCTCGAAGTGGCGCTGGTCGACGGCCAGTACCACGCCGTCGACAGCTCCGAGATGTCGTTCAAGATGGCCGCGCGCATTGCCATGACCGAGGCGATGCCCAAGTGCAAGCCGGTGCTGCTCGAGCCGATCCTGAAGGTCACTGTGGCGGCGCCGTCCGAGTCGACCTCGCGCATCCAGCGCCTGATCTCCGGCCGGCGCGGCCAACTCCTGGGATTCGACGCGCGGCCGGGCTGGACCGGCTGGGACGAGGTGTCCGCGCTGATGCCCGAATCCGAGGTCGCCGACATGATCGTCGAGATCCGATCGGTGACACAGGGCGTCGGCACCTACCGCACCGAGTTCGACCACCTCCAAGAACTGACCGGCCGCGGCGCCGACCGCATTGTCGAGGAAGCGAAGAAACGCGCCGCGGCGTAGCGCTGCGCCTTCGGACGGACGTCTGGCCGCCGAGCGGCCAGACGTCCGTCGGTTCTACGGAGCCATCAATGCCGCAATCGCCGTCCGGACGCCTTTCGACCTCCGGTAGTATTGATGCGAACCCTGAAAGTCGGCGTCGTAGTCGATGAAGCCGCCGCAATCGACCATGCGATAGGTGTCCCCCGGAAACAGTGTGATGTCGTCTCGGCTGCGCGGCCCGTACTGTCCCAACCGCGTTGCGCTGTTCAGATTCTCGCTGAGGATATCGAGGACCTTGTCGCCGTTGCTGTAGAGGATCGAGATTCGCCGCGCGAGGCGGCTGAGCGAGGTCAGCGGTCCCGGCGCCACAAAAGCCGAATCGACGACGTCGGGAGCAGCCAGGATCGCCTCGTCGAACAGGCGGGCATCTCCGTTTCCGTGAGCGAACCAGGTCTCTACGGCGGCTTGCAGCGCGAGATTGCCCATGCTGTGCGCCAGCAGGAAGGTCCGCCGGCCGTTGTTGCGAGCCCTCTCGAGGATGGGCAGGAGGTTGGAGAAGAACCTCATCAGGTGCATGCCCGAGTTGCCCGCGGCCTTCTGATCGGACCTGTAAGGGAGCGTCGGAAACGGCAGTGTGATGACCTGGCCTCGCGATGGCCAGCTGAAGGCGACGACCGCGGTGTCGGCGTCTGCCACGCCACAATCGGCGAGCCATTCCCGGTTGAAGGCAGCGCGCGTGATGGCGTTCTCGAAGCTGTTGGCGAATCCGTGGATGAAGACGAGGATATTGCGTCCTCCCTCTGCCAGATCAGCGAAGGCCGTCGGGCTAAAGCCGCCCTTCTGAAGATCCTGAATGGAGTCTATCGCCCCGGTCTTGTCCGCAGTGAGCCCGGCGCTGTCGACGAAAGCCGTTCCGTAAGTGACCTGCAACGGATTGTCCGGCGAGACCATGCCGAAGGTGTAGCTGCCGTGCCAATCCGCTGGATGGTTCACGATTCGGTTGGTCGCAAAGTAGACAGTCGTCGTCACGCATGCCTCCTACCAGGACGATCTCGGTATCTCATTTGTTAAATTAATCTACCTAAGATTGTATAGGTTCGTAAGCGGAAAACGAGCAGAAGTGTTCGACGCCGCGAAACGACCCTGTCAGCGGAGTGTCTCAGGTGGCTCTGCCACCTTGTTCCCGGATCGCACCCTCACGCGTCGGCTTGGTGGTGTCGCTCTTGGAGAGGGAGTGCTATAAAGCACTATCAGTGCGGGTGGCGGGCATGCCCAAGAACTTGGTGGTCTGTTGTGATGGCACGGGAAACGAGGTCGAGGGAAATCTCTCCAACGTCCTCAAGCTCTTCCGGATCGCGCGTCGAACGCCTGAGCAGCGGGTCTACTACAGCGCGGGGATCGGGACCATCGGCACCCGGGATGCCTGGAGCCGATTTAAGACAGCGAGCAAGGAGGTCTTCGGGCTCGCGACCGGCTATGGGCTCGATTCCGACATCCTCGGTGCCTACCGCTATCTGTGCGAGAACTACGAAGACGGCGACGAAATCTTTCTGTTCGGGTTCAGCCGCGGCGCCTACACGGTTCGCGCTCTGGCCGGCTTCATTCACATGGTCGGGCTGCTGGAGCCCGATCAACGTAACGTCGCGAACTATGCGCTGACCGGATACAAGCGCGCGGGCGAGGAGAAAGACTTTTCTCTGGCCTGGCAGTTCGGCAGGGTCCTGGGCAGCCGGCCGGCGACGATCCGCTTCATGGGGGTCTGGGATACGGTAGCTTCGGTGATCGTGCCCCGCGGAGATCGACTGTTCCCGACCCTGCTGACCCTGCCTTACACCCGCACCAATCCCAGCGTCCGGGTGTTCAGGCACGCGATGGCGATCGACGAGCGGCGGCGCATGTTCCGGCTAAATCGTTGGACGCCCCGACAGCCGTTCGTGGCCAACCGGTTTGCCAAGGATCCGCCGCAGGCCCAGGACATCAAGCAGGTCTGGTTCGCCGGCGTTCATTCGGACATTGGCGGCGGATATCCCGAGACGGAGAGTGGGCTGGCAAAGTTTCCGTTGACCTGGATGATCGACGAGGCGGTCGCGCATGGCCTGAAGATCAACGTCGCGATGAAGAACCAGCTCGCGCTGGGAAAGCCCGGCGTGGGCGGCAAGGCACGCTATGTCAGTCCCAACTTCCTCGCCGATACACACGACTCACTGACCGGTTTCTGGAAAGCGCTGGAATGGCTGCCGAAAGCGGTCAAGTGGCGGGAATGGGATCGGCCAAGCTTCCTGAGGTACTATCTTCCCCGAGGGGAGCCCCGGCTGATCGAGAGCGGCCCCGAGATTCCTGTCCTGCATCACTCGGTGATTGACCGTGTAGACCGAGTTCCGGCCTACAAGCCGATCAACCTGCCCGGCACCTGGAGCGTCGAACCCTGAGGATTTGCCCGCTCACAAGGCGGTGATGGCGCCTTCCGCTGGAACCTGGCCCTCTTCATATTCGCCGCGTGGAGGTTTTTCAGCGAGGAGCAAATTCACATGTTCAACAGAAGGTCCGTGATGGTGGGCGGCCTGGTGACGGCCGCCTCATCGTCCCTGGCCCGGGTCGCGGTGGCCCAGTCAGGGCGCCCGACGCTGGTATTCGTCGGCCACGAGCTTTGAGGCGGTTGCAAGATCTGGCGTGCCCAGTCCGAACAGCTGCTGCTGAAGTCCGAGGCGATCTCGAAGATCGACTATAGGGTCGTACACCCTGCCAATGGCGGCCTGATCCTGAAGGAGGAGAGTTGGCCGGCCGATGCACGGCCCATCCTCGCCGAGTTCCTGATGAGCGACGAAGGGGCCCAGCGCGGCAACTGGACGCCGCGCTTCATCCTCTCCCAGGACGGCAAGATCATTTTCACCGCCACCGGCAACGACGGATGGAAGACGAAAATGTGGCCCAAGATCCTCGAAGTGACCGGGACGAAGGCCTGAACGCCCACCGGACGACGTCACGGCGCGGTGAGCGAGGGTTGATTTGCGATTTGCCCCCGGCCAAGCCATGTCTGGGCGGGGGCGGCACAGGAGCAGGACAATGTTGATCAAGCGCACCAAGGCCTGGGAACTGCCCGAACGCGAGGCAACCTCGGAAAGCCACTATCTCAATCGCCGCGCCATGGTGAAGGCGATGGGACTGGGCAGCGTGGCACTCGCCGTGCCGGGCCTTGCCCAAGCCCAGGACGACCCTTCGGCCGGCAAGTATCCGGTCGGGCGTCAGGACAAGTTCGGCAGCCCTGCCCCGATCACAGCCGAGAAGCTGGCCACGACCTACAACAACTATTACGAATTCGACACCGACAAGAGCATCTACCGGGCCGCGCAGAAGCTGCCGATCCGTCCCTGGACGATCAAGGTCGCCGGCAAGGTCGAGAAGCCTTTCGAGATTGGCTTCGACGAGCTGCTCGCCAAGATGCCGCTCGAGGAGCGGGTCTACCGTCATCGCTGCGTCGAGACCTGGTCGATGATCGTGCCGTGGTCGGGCTTCCCCCTGAAGTCGCTGGTCGAATACTGCAAGCCCGTCGGCAATCCCCAGTACATCGTCATGCAGACGGTCTCGAACCCCAAGATCATGCCCGGTCAGAAGGATTTCCTCTATCCTTGGCCCTACACCGAGGGGCTGGCTATGGACGAGGCGATGCACGACCTCGCCTTCATCGCCACCGGGCTCTACGGCAAGCCGATTCCCAAGCAGAACGGCGCACCGCTGCGCCTCGTGGCCCCGTGGAAGTACGGCTTCAAGAATGTGAAATCGATCGTCAGCATCGAGTTCACCGACAAGCGGCCGGTTTCGTTCTGGGAGAAGCTGCAGGCCAGCGAATACGGCTTCTGGGCCAACGTGAACCCGCAGGTCCCCCATCCGCGCTGGAGCCAGGCGACCGAAAAGCCGCTGGGCAGCGACGCCCGCATCCCCACCCAGCTCTATAACGGCTATGCCGAGTTCGTGGCCGGCCTCTACACAAATCGCAAGGCAGAAAAGCTCTTCATGTAAGGCGCTGCAAGGCGAACCGTTTCCCGCCATGTTCCTCTTCCCCTAGCGGGGAAGAGGAACATGAGGCTAAGAAAGGCCCCGGCTGGACTTGGCATTCGGAGGAAACGTGAAAATCAATCGTCGTGCCGCTCTCGTTGGCGCTGCTGCCGTGGCGTTCGCTCCAGGTGCGGTGCGGGCGCAGGAGTTCCCGTCCAAGCCCGTCAAGATCGTCGTGCCCTTCGCGGCAGGCAGCGCCACGGACCTCGTCGCGCGCGGTCTGGGCATGAAGCTGCAGGATATTCTGAAGCAGCCGATCGTCATCGAGAACAAGCCCGGCGCCTCCGGTCAGCTGGGCGCCTCGGCCGTCGCGACCGCACCGGCCGACGGCTATACGCTGCTGATGGGCACCAATACGACGAACGCGGCCAACGGCGCCCTGTTCAAGAAGCTCAGCTACGACCCGGAGAAGGATTTCGCGCCGATCGCGCGCTGCGTCACGGGCGTTAATGCGCTGGTCGTGAACAACGACCTGCCGGTCAAGTCGGTCGCCGAGCTGGTCGACTACGCAAAGAAGAACCCGGGCAAGCTGAACTACGCCGAAGCCAGCGCCTCGCAGCGCCTGTCCGGCGAGATGTTCAACTCTCTTGCGGGCGTGAAGATGGAGCGGGTGCCGTACAAGGCGAGCCCGCAGGCGTTGGGCGACGTTGCCACCGGCCAGGTGCAGGTCATGTTTCCCGACCTGCCGCAGGCGTTGACCCAGGTTCAGGCAGGACGCGTGCGCGGTCTCGGTGTTACCGGCCCCCAGCGCACCAAGGTCGCGCCTGACCTGCCGGCCATCGCCGAGACGGTGAAGGGCTACTCGCTCGTCTATTGGCTGGCCGTCTTCGCGCCGGCGGCGACGCCCCGGCCGGTCCAGCAGAAGCTGTTCGACGCGATCGCCGAGGCGATGAAGGATCCCGCCACGGTGCAGGCCATGACCCAGGGCCGTATGGAAGCCTCCGTGCTCGGGCTCGACGACTTCGCGGCCTATGTGAAGGCCGAGACCAAGTGGTGGACCGACGCGATCAAGGCGGCCGGGATCGAACCGGAATAAGGGGCGGAGCAACGAAAATGAACAAGGTCATTATCGAGAAGAACGGTCCGGTCAAAACCGTTTGGATGAATCGGCCGGAGAAGCGCAACGCGCTCGACAGCGAGCTGCTCGGCAACATGATCGAGGTGCTGCACGCGCCGGTCGACGCCGAGGACCGCGTGCTGGTGATCCGCGGCAAGGGCAACGTGTTCTGCGCCGGCCTCGACATGGCCGAGCGCAGCAAGTCGGCCGGGGCCGGCGAGGCGAGCGGCATCGAGGTGATGCTGCGCGCGATCGAGCTCTGCCCGCTTCCCGTGGTCGCCGTGGTGCATGGCGACGCCATCGCCGGCGGCAACGAGCTTGCGCTGCATTGCGATCTCGTGGTCGCGAGCCAGAACGCGCGCTTCGGCATGTCGCTCGCCCAGGTCGGCCTGGCACCCAACTGGTTCCTGGCCAAGAAGCTGATGGAAGTTCTGGGCCCGGTGACGACGCGCGAGATGCTGCTGCTCGGCGATCCGCTGCCCTCGACCAAGCTGCATGCGCTTGGCCTGATCGCGCGCTGCGTGCCGCACGAGCAGCTCGAGGCCGAGGCGAGCAAGGTGATCGATCGGCTTGCGGCCAATGCGCCGCTGTCGCTCAAGGCGATGAAGATGCTGACGGTGCGCCAGCTCGAGTTCCGTGATTCCATTCCGCACGACGACGTTGATGCAGCCGTGCGGGCGGCGATGCAGAGCCAGGATGCGCAGGAAGGCATGAAGGCACGCCTCGAGAAGCGCACCGCCAAGTTCCAGGGCAGGTAACCGATGTCGATCCGGCTCCGCCTCGACAAGCCCTGGCAGCCGCTGACCGCGGAGACGGCGGCACGCCTGCCGGGCCAGCTCGGCGTCTACCAGGTCGGCGATGGGGAGGGCTCGGTGCTCTATATCGGCCAAGCCGGCGCGCGTTCGCCGTTCGGACTGCGCTCCGAGCTGCAACGTGAGCTCGCCGAACGTGGCGCGGGATGCCAGTTCCGCGTCGAGGTCAACCAGCAGTACCGCTCGCGCTGGTTCGAGCTCCTGATGGTGCACCAGCACGACACCGGCGACCTGCCGCCGGACAACGCGAAGAACCCGCCGCCCAATCTCGGGCGACTCAGCCCCTCCTGACGAGGCTCCCATGGATTTCGAACCCAGCTCAGAACAGCAGATGCTGATCGACCAGGTGCGCCGCTTCGTGCGCGAGGAGATCATCCCGCTCGAGGCCAAGCTCGATCCCGATGCGTCGGAGCTCGACCCAGCCGACCATGCGCGGCTGGTCGAGAAGACCAAGGCGATGGGCCTGTTTGGCATCGACATCCCGAAGGAATATGGCGGGCCGGATATCGACATCGTGACCCGCGTGCTGCTGGCGATCGAGATGGCGCAGCATCGGGCCGGTCTCTACGTCCCCTGCTACGGCACCTTCGGCGGCGCCGGGCTGGCACAGATCTTCGAGGCTAACGAGGACCAGAAGGAGCGCTACCTCTATCCGACCCTGCGCGGCGAGAAGAAGGCCTTCTTCGGCCTGACCGAGCCCTCGGGCGGCAGCGATCCCGCCCGCGCGATCCAGACCCGGGCCGAGCGCAAGGACAATGGCTGGGTGTTGAACGGCGCCAAGATCTTCATCTCCAACGCCGACCGCGCGCAGTACGGCATCGTCTTTGCGCGCACCGACGCCTCGAAGGGCCGCGCCGGCATCACCTGCTTCATCATCGACAGCGACACGCCGGGCTTCCATGTCCGGCGCGTGGTCCACACCTTGCGCTCCTCGCACTACGCGACCGAGCTCGAGTTCAAGGATTGCTGGGTTTCGGACCACCAGGTGCTGGGTGAGGTCAACAAGGGCTTCGCCGTCGCCAACGATCGGCTCACGCGCCAGCGCATCCCCTACGCCGCGGGCTGCATCGGCGTCGCGATCGCAGCCCACGAGATGGCGATCGAGTGGGCCAAGATGCGCACGACCTTCGGCGAGAAGCTCGCCAACCGCCAGGCCGTGCAATGGATGCTGGTCGACAACGAAATCGACATCCGCACCGCCAAGCACTTCACTCTGGAGGCCGCCGAGAAGGCGCGCCGCGGGCTGCCCTTCCGCATCGAGGCGTCGATCGCCAAGCTCACCGCCTCGGAGGGCGGCGGCCGGGTCGTCGACCGTTCGATGCAGATCCATGGCGGCATGGGCATGACAAAGGATCTGCCGCTCGAGCGCTGGTATCGCGAGATGCGCATCCGCCGCGTCGGCGAAGGCCCGAGCGAGGTGCAGCGCATGGTGATCGCGCGCGAGATCCTGGGCAGCAACCTGCGATGACCGCGCGCCCACTCGAAGGCATCAAGGTCGTCGAATTCGGCCAGAACCTCGCCGGTCCCTATGCCGGGCAGATTCTCGCGTTCCTCGGCGCGGAGGTGGTCAAGGTCGAGCGGCCCGAGGGCGACGATGCACGCAAATGGGGACCTCCGTTCATCGAGGGCGACGGCACGGGCTTCATCGCGCTCAATCGCGGCAAGAAGTCGATCACCTGCGATCTGGCAGATCCGTCGCAGCGCGCGGCGCTGATCGAGCGGATCGGCGCCGCAGACATCTTCGTCCACAACCTCCGCGCCGACGTACCGGCAAAGTTTGGCATCGACGGCGCGACGCTCTCGCGCAAGTTCCCCCGTCTGATCTATGCCGATCTCGGCGCCTTCGGACACGCCGGCCCGTGGAAGGATCGGCCGGGCTACGAGCCGATCATTCAGGCGGTCGCCGGCCTGATCTCGCTGAACGGCGATCCGTCTGGTCCCGAGGCCCGCATCGGCGTGTCGATCATCGACCTTTCGACCGGCATGTGGACGGCGATCGGCGTGCTGGCGGCGCTCGCCAAGCGGACGGCGACCGGCCAGGGCAGCTTGGTCAACACCTCGCTGTTCGAGTCGGGCCTGATGTGGGCGTCCAATCACGTCGCGCAATATTCCGTGACGGGCAAGATGCCGCCGCGCCAGGGGACCGGCCATCCGACCCTCACGCCTTACCAGGCGTTCGACTGCAGCGATGGGCCGCTGATGATCTGCCCCGGCAATGACCGGCTGTGGCGCAAGTTCGCCGAGGTGCTGGGCCATCCCGAATGGCCTGACGAGGCGCGCTTCAAGACCAACGTGCAGCGTGCCGAACGACGCGAGCTGCTGCTCGGCATGATCGGCGACATCATGAAGCACGAAAGTCGCTCCTACTGGTCGGCCAGGCTCGATGCCGCCGGCGTGCCGAACGGACCGTTGAACTCGGTGCCGCAGGTGCTGGAACTGGCCCAGGTCGCAGCGCTCGGCATGTTCGGCCGGCCATATGCCGAGTCGCCGGCGCTATTCCACGGCCTGCCTCTCAGCCTCGACGGCGAGCGCGCCGGCGGCGACGAAAAGGCGCCCAGGATCGGCGAGCATAACGGCAAGATCTGACGGCCCGAAAGCAACCGGGCATGACGCGTCTTCTCCTGCCGTGCGTGTGGATTGCCTGGGGCCTCTCCTATCCGCTGATGAGCTGGTCCCTGGAAGCCGTCGATCTGTTCTCGGGCCGCCTCATCATCATGCCGATCTCGGGAGCGATCCTCCTCGCCCTTGGAGTCTGGAATGGCGCACCCGCCCTGCCCGACCGACGGCTCTGGGGCCAGCTCGCGCTAACCGGCTTCTTCAACATGGGGCTGTTCCAGATCTTCCTGATCGCGGGCATCGCAACGCTGGGACCGAGCCGCACGCCGATCATCGTCTACACCATGCCGACCTGGTCGGCGCTGCTCGCACTGTTTCTCCTGAAGGAGCGGATCACCTTTCGCATTGCGGTCTCCCTCATGCTCAGCTTGGCCGCCGTCGGCCTCATCGTCAGCCAGGAGGCGGCCGTCCGAACCGCGCCGGTCGGCACGCTGCTTACTCTTCTGGCGGCCATCTCCTTCGGCATCGGCACGGTGCTCACCAAGCGAATGGCGGTCGCCGGCGATGTCACGATCAACGCCGCCTGGCAGATCCTGCTTGGCACGGTACCCGTAGTTATCGTGTGGGTGGCCTTCGCGCAGGATGCGTACTTTCACCTCGAGCAGGTACGGGGCCTCGCCGCTCTTGCCTGGCTGATCCTGGTGTCGAACGTGCTCGCTTATGCCTGCTGGTTCCGGATCATTCGCGCGTTGCCGGCCGCCGTTGCCAGTCTGACCACGCTGGTGGTGCCCTGCATAGGGTTCGGCAGCAGCGCAATCATGACGGCGGCTCCAGTTTCCTGGCTCGATGCCGTCGCGCTGGGATTGATCATCGTCGCCGTGAC
The DNA here is from genome assembly GCA_026126105.1 of Enhydrobacter sp. Taxonomy (GTDB): domain Bacteria; phylum Pseudomonadota; class Alphaproteobacteria; order Reyranellales; family Reyranellaceae; genus Reyranella. The sequence goes on along the minus strand of JAHCJV010000065.1, from coordinate 16,115 downwards.
GCTGGCGCTCGGGCGGCGCGAGACATCGAAGGCACCGAACCAGACGACCTGAGACTGTCGGACTTCCTTCGACAGGGCGTTCAGCGACGCCGGCAGGCGAGCCTCTCAATCAGCCGGCGAAGCTGAGGCAGTAATCGCGCACCCGCTCCAGCGGAATGCGCGCATGGCTCTGGACGATGATGAACTTGCCGCCGGGATCGGTGCCGACGGGAAGCTGGACGAGCCGCTCGAAATCGTCGGCACCCCATACGCAGGTATGCTCGGAGAAGAGCTGAGTGTCGTGGAAGTAGCTCGGGTCCCAATGGACGTGATAATCGAACAGATTGCCCTTGAGCTCGGCGACGCTGGTATAGAGCGAATACTCGGTCCAGGCGATGCTGCCGAGATTGCGCAACATCCAGAAACTGAGAGATGTCATGGGGTCGACCGGCCCCTTGCGGAAATGGGCCAACGACTGGGCAGCGAGATCGCCGTGCAGGATGTTGGGTGTCACCGACAGGCCGTGCGCTCGCGCATCGTAGGGCACACCGACGATGGCGGCCGCACTTTGCCACCAATCGTGATGGTGCTTGGGTTCCCAACGCGATAGCGCCCGGCCGTCCTCGACGAAAGTGCGCGAATCGAAATCACCAACGCAACAGACGTCCGAATCGAGCGTCAGAAAGCCGCCGAAGCCCAGCATCGCCGGAATGTGCAGCTTGACCATCTGTTGGCGATACCAGCCGGTCATTGCGTAGAAGCGGCTGAAAATCGGAAAGAAATCGCTCTCGGAGCGAACATCGACGTCGAGATTGGCGAACCGAGGCAAGCTGGTCCGCAGAAGGGATACATCGCCGCGGGGTGCGACGATCAGCAGTTGGAAGGGCTTGGCGTCACACCAATGCCTGGCGAGCGACTCGATCAGCAGACCGGCGCGTTCAAGGTCGCCTCGGCGCTGGAGCTTGCGCAGAGCCAACGGAAGGATGGCTTGGCGGATTTCAGTGAACATTCGTCTCGATGAGGTGTGATACCATATTTAGGCACCGTAGGCTGGCTTATCAATCGGTACGGTGCCCCACCCCACCCCCAGCTTCGGCCAGCACTCACCAAAAAAAACGCCGGGCCCAAGGGCCCGGCGAGTCAAACAGGGAGGCTTCACGTCTGGGAGACGTGGGATCAAAAGGATCCCGAGTTTCGAACGCGATCGGCAGAACCTTTCGTTTCGAAGACCTGTCACTAAAATACGCTTCCGAACGAGAAATGTGAGCGCCGTTGTTCTGGATACTGGCATGCGGCCCATGCATGTCTTTCATTTCGCCTGCAATACAGGTTCTAATCGAAGCTAGAAGCGAGTCTCGGCCACCTTTCGCAACAGGAAATCGCGGAACACGGCGATCCGCTTGGAATGACGCAGTTCCTCAGGATAGGTAAAGTAGACGTCGGTGGTCCGAACGTTGAGGTCCGGCAATAGCATCTCGAGCTTGGTCGACTCGCGTGCCAGGTAGTCGGGTAACGATGCAATCCCAAGGCCTGATTCCACCGCACGGAAGATGCCGTAGGTATTGTTGACCCGCAGCACGACCAACCGCGGGTTCTGGTCGAGATTGCCCTCCCGGAGCAGCCAGTTCACGTCCTGCACAGGGGCCCGGGCATCCTCGCCGAAGATGATCATGCGATGCTGATCGAGTTCCTCGGCAGTCTGCGGCTTGCCGTACTTCTCCACATAGCTATGCGAGGCATAGACATGGCTGCGCACCGTGAGCAGGTGCCGCTGCACCAGGCCGGGCTGCCGCGGCATGACCATGCGGATCGCCACATCCGCCTCGCGCATACCGAGGTCGAGCTCGTTGTCCGACAGCACGAGGCTCACGTCGATGTCGGGATAGGTGGTGATGAACTCGTGCATCTGCGCGGTCAGCCAAGTGGAGCCGAATCCTACAGTGGCATGTATCTTGAGGCGCCCCGCCGGCTTGTCCTGGTTGGCGCGCAGCAACGCCTCTGCGGTATTCACTTTCGCCGCCATGTCTCGGGCGGTGCGGTAGAGCAGTTCTCCCTGCTCCGTGAGAATGAGGCCCCGGGCATGGCGGTGAAACAGCATGACGCCGAGCTGTTCCTCGAGCGCGCCGATCTGGCGCGAGATCGCCGACTGGCTGAGCTTCAGCCCTTCACCGGCATGCGTGAAGCTGCCGGCATCTGCCACTGCCTGGAAGATGCGCAGCTTGTCCCAATCCATCAACGTTGCCTCCCGCGCCGACGCCGTTATTCGGCGGCGTGCGCCAGCCTCGACTCCTGCGCCGCCAGCCACTTCTCGGCCTCGAGTGCCGCCATGCAGCCGGTTCCCGCCGCGGTCACGGCCTGGCGGAAAATCTTGTCCTGCACGTCACCCGCGGCGTAGACGCCCTCTATGTCCGTCGCCGTCGAATCGGGCCGGGTCAGCAGGTAGCCTTCGCTGTCCATGGCCAGCTTGCCCTTGAACAGTTCGGTATTGGGTGAATGGCCGATGGCGATGAACACGCCGTCGGTCGGCAGCGTGCTTTCGGTGCCGGTCTTGACATTGCGCAACCGCACGGCCTTCACCAGCGGCGCCGGTACCTTCTCGCCCATGATCTCCTCGAGCACGGTGTCCCAGAGAACGGTAACCTTGGGATTCTTGAACAACCGCTCCTGCAGGATCTTCTCGGCGCGAAAGCTGTCGCGCCGATGGACCAGCGTCACCTTGGACGCATGATGGGTGAGGTAGAGCGCCTCCTCGACCGCGGTATTTCCGCCGCCGACCACCACGACCTCCCGATTGCGGAAGAAGAAGCCATCACAAGTCGCGCAGGCCGACACGCCGCCGCCCCGGAACGTCTCCTCCGTTGGAAGGCCGAGCCATTTTGCCGTTGCGCCCGTCGAAATGATCAATGCGTCCGATTCATAGCGATCACCCGAATCGCCGATGCAGACGAAGGGACGCCGGCTGACATCGACCTCGATGATTGTATCGAAGAAAAGTTCCGTGCCTACATGCACGGCCTGGGCCTGCATCTGCTCCATCAGCCACGGGCCCTGGATCACATCCGCAAAGCCCGGATAGTTCTCGACATCCGTCGTGATGGTGAGCTGACCGCCGGGTTGGATGCCCTGCACAAGCATGGGCTTGAGGCTCGCGCGCGCCGCATAGATGGCTGCAGTGTAGCCCGCCGGGCCCGATCCCAGAATGAGAACCTTACCGTGATGAGTTGCTGCCATGACCTACTCGCATCCCGTCCTCCGCATGACGCTCACATATATGCAAACCTCCCGGCGGATGCACGGGGCTTTACAGGCAAGAAGCAATTGTCCTCAGATTTTTCGTGGGTTCTCGCAACTTTATTGCGTGGTCGGCATGGTTCTGGCATAGACCGCGGCCAATGGAGGGAACCTAATGGCTCGGGCAAAGCTCGATCGGATCGACCGACGTATTCTCAGCGACCTGCAGGCAAATGGCCGGATGACAAATGTGGAACTGGCGGAACGGGCAGGCATTTCGGCACCGCCCTGCTTGCGCCGGGTGCGTGCGCTGGAGCGCGCCGGCATCATCAGGGGCTATCATGCCGATCTCAGTCCGGAACAGCTGGGGTACAGCGTTTCGGTCTTCGCCCTGGTCGGGCTCAACAGCCAGGCCGAGGCCGACCTGAAGGCGTTCGAAGAACTGGTCTCCGGCTGGAACGAGATCCGCGAATGTCACATGCTGGCGGGTGAGGCCGACTTCCTGCTCAAGATCGTGGCCGAGACCTGGGACGAGTATCAGAGGTTCCTGACCACGCGGCTCACCTCGGCGCCCAACGTCAGCCATGTGAAATCGATGATGGTATTCCGCAACGCCAAGCAGCTGCCCGGCGTGCCCATTTCAATCGATTGAGAGCATTTGCCAGGCGCTGCACGAGGCACGAGAGGGAACACCGCATGACCGACGTTACCTTGGAGCGGCTCCATGAGATCGCCGACGCCTTCGCGCGCCGGGACGTCGATGGCATCGTGAATTCCTTCGCCGAGGATGGCGAGTTCCGCAATGCAAGGGGACCCGATTTCTGGGGCCAGAGCTACAAGGGCAAGGCGGCAATCCGCTCCTACTTCGCGCCCTTGTTCGCCTCGACTGGCGACGTCGCCTGGAAGCACACCAGCGAATTCATCTGCGGCGACAGGGCGGTGACCGAGTGGCACCGGACGGCAACACTGCATAGCGGCGAGAAGCAATCGTGGCTGGGATGCGACCTCTATACCTTCCGCCGCGGCCTCGTCGTCATGAAGGACACCTACATCAAGGTCGTGGGATAGGGCTCCCCGGCCTTGTAATCTCGAGCGGACAGAGGATCGCATGAAGAATCTTCTGCAGGCTGGACGCGTGCTGGCAGCCGATCTCGCCTCGACGATCCTTTTCCTCGTGATCTATCTCTCGACCGACAAACTCTATCTCGCTGTAGGCTTCGGGATGGCGCTGGGCGTGGCGCAGATCGGCTGGGCGCTGCATCGCCGTCATCCGATCGGCAGCCTGCAGCTGCTGAGCGTGGTGCTGATCCTGGTCTCCGGCACCGCGACTCTTTTCACAAGCGATCCGACGTTCGTAATGCTGAAGCCAAGCGTCATCTATTGCATCGTGGGCGTTGTGATGCTGCGGCGCGGCTGGATGAACCGCTACCTTCCCCCTCGCGCGGCACCGGTCGCCGATGTCGGCAACGCCTTCGGTTACGCCTGGGCCGGGCTGATGTTCGGGTCCGCGGCGCTCAACATCGGGTTGGCGCTGGTGCTCGACGCCAAGAGCTGGGCCGCGGTGATGTCGGCCTGGGGCATCGCGAGCAAGATCGTGTTGTTTCTGGTCCAGTATGCCGCGATGACAACCATCGGGAAGCGCCGTGCCGCCGCTGGCAGAACGACCGGCGTAGCGGCCACCTGACAGCACCGACCGCGCACATCCCGCGGGACTGCTCCCGCACCTTGGTGCCGGCGTGGTCCGGCCCGCGGCTATTTGAACTGAACGCCGACGACTTCGTAGGAACGTGCGCCGCGCGGCGTCTGGACCTCGACGGTGTCACCGACAGTCTTGCCAATGAGCGCCCGTCCGATGGGGGAGGTTACCGAGATGCGCTGCTTGGCAAGGTCCGCCTCATAGGGTCCGACGATCTGGTATTTCACCTTCTCTTCGGTGTCCTCGTCGGCGAGCTGAACCGTGGCGCCGAATTTGACAGTCTTGCCGGTCAACTTGGAAAAGTCGATCACCTCGGCGCGCGAGATGATGTCCTCGACCTCCATGATGCGGCCCTCGATGAAGCCCTGCTTCTCCCGGGCAGACGTATATTCGGCATTCTCCGAGAGGTCGCCGTGTTCGCGCGCCGCGGCGATCGCCTTGATGATCGCCGGCCGCTCCACGCTCTTCAGGGTCTTCAACTCGTCCTCGAGACTCTTCAGCCCCTCGGCCGTCATCGGCACTTTTTCCATGGCGGCAATCGTCCCCAATCAATCGAGCGGCGTCAACGCCCAACCGCGCACCATGGTTGCCGAGGCGCCCTCAAAGCGCGGCGAAGCGTCCGGGCTAGAATGTGCTCTTGAAGTAGGATTGCAGCGGCGCCACGTCGAGCGCCCCGGCATTCACGGCGGCAATCCCCTCGACCGAGGCCTTGGCTCCGGCCACGGTGGTATAATACGCGATCTTGTTCATCAACGCGGTCCGTCGCAACGTGAAGCTGTCGGTCAGTGCCGAAGCGCCGTCCACCGTATTGAAAACCAGCTGGATCTTGCCGTCTTTCATCAGGTCTACGATGTGCGGCCGGCCTTGCAGCACCTTGTTCACACGCTGCGAGACGATGCCGTGCTTGGCGAGGAAGTCGGCCGTGCCACCGGTCGCCACGACCTTGAAGCCGAGCTCCACCAGCCGCTTCACCGGCTTCACCAGCGCCGCCTTGTCCTGGTCCTTGACCGAGACGAAGACCTGGCCGCCGACAGGCACCTTGCTCCCGGCCCCCAACTGGCTCTTGGCGAAGGCGCGGCCGAAATCCTGGTCCAGCCCCATGACCTCGCCCGTCGAGCGCATCTCGGGCCCGAGGATCACGTCGATGCCGGGAAAGCGTGCGAACGGGAACACAGCTTCCTTTACCGCGACATGCTTGCCCCGGTTCTTCTTGATGGCGAGGCTCTTCAGCGATTCGCCAGCCATCAGGCGGGCGGCGAACTTGGCGATCGGCTGCCCGGTCGCCTTGGCAACGAAGGGCACGGTACGGCTGGCGCGTGGATTGACCTCGAGCACGTAAACATCGCCGTCCTTTACGGCGTACTGCACGTTCATCAGCCCGACGACCTGCAGCGCCTTGGCCATTGCTTCTGTCTGTCGCTCGATCTCGGTGATGATCTTGTTCGGCAACGAATAAGGGGGAAGCGAGCAAGCCGAATCGCCGGAATGGATTCCGGCCTCCTCGATATGCTCCATGATGCCGGCAACGAAGACGTTCTGGTCCTTGTCGGCAAGCGCGTCGACATCGACCTCGATCGCGTCACGCAGGTAAGAGTCGATCAGAACCGGATTCGCGCCCGAGACTTTCACCGCGTCGCGCATGTACCGCTGCAGCGCATCCAGGTCGTAGACGATCTGCATGGCGCGGCCGCCGAGCACATAGGATGGGCGGATGACGACAGGGTAGCCGATCGTCTCGGCAATCTTGATTGCCTGCACTTCGGATGTCGCCGTGCCGTTCTCCGGCTGGCGCAGCGCCAGCTTGTGGATGAGCTTCTGAAAGCGCTCGCGATCTTCCGCGAGGTCGATCGCGTCGGGCGAGGTGCCAAGGATCGGAATGCCGGCGGCCTCGAGCGGCTTGGCCAGCTTGAGCGGCGTCTGGCCGCCGAACTGCACGATCAGACCCAGCAGCTCGCCGGAGCGGCGCTCGACTTCGACCAGCTCGATAACGTCCTCCGCCGTCAGCGGCTCGAAGTAAAGGCGGTCGCTGGTGTCGTAGTCGGTCGACACGGTCTCCGGATTGCAGTTGACCATGATGGTCTCGTAGCCGGCATCGCGCAGGGCGTAGACCGCGTGGACGCAGCAATAGTCGAACTCGATGCCCTGCCCGATGCGGTTCGGCCCGCCGCCCAGGATGATGATCTTCTTCCTGTCGCTCGGCTCTGCCTCGCACTGTGCCGGGCGGTGTCCGTCCCCTTCGTAGCAGGAATAGAGATAGGGCGTGTGCGATTCGAACTCGGCGGCGCAGGTGTCGATGCGCTTGTAGACAGGGCGGACGCCGAGCGCCCGGCGGCGCTTGGCGACCTCGCTCGACGACAGATTGGCGAGCTCCCCCAGCCGGTCGTCCGAGAAGCCCTTCTTCTTGAGCTCGAGCAGGGCCTTGCCTTCCTTGGGCAGGCCGTCCTTGCGGATTACCGCCTCGCATTCACCAGCTGCTCGATCTGGCGCAGGAACCACGGCTCGAATTTCGACGCCTGCGCGACCTCCTCGACCGAAAGGCCGTGCCGAAAAGCCTGCGCGATCACGAGGATCCGGTCCGGTGTCGGCCGCGACAGAGCCCCTACGATAGCGGACTTGTCGGGCGCCCCCTTGATCTCGATCTCGTTCAGACCGGTGAGGCCGGTCTCCATCGAGCGCAGCGCCTTCTGCAGCGACTCCTGGAAGTTGCGGCCGATCGACATCGCCTCGCCGACGCTCTTCATCGAGGTCGTCAGCGACGGCTCGGCGCCGGGGAACTTCTCGAAGGCGAAGCGGGGGATCTTGGTGACGACGTAGTCGATCGTCGGCTCGAAGGAGGCCGGCGTGCCGGTGATGTCGTTGACCAGTTCGTCGAGCGTGTAGCCCACCGCCAGGCGCGCGGCGACCTTGGCGATGGGAAAGCCGGTGGCCTTCGACGCCAGCGCCGAGGAGCGCGAGACGCGCGGGTTCATTTCGATCACGACCATGCGGCCGTTCTGCGGATTCACGGCGAACTGCACGTTCGATCCGCCGGTATCGACCCCGATCTCGCGCAGGCACGCGATCGAGGCGTTGCGCATGATCTGGTATTCCTTGTCGGTGAGCGTCAGCGCCGGCGCGACGGTGACCGAGTCGCCGGTGTGGATGCCCATCGGATCGACGTTCTCGATCGAGCAGATGATGATGCAGTTGTCGTTGCGGTCGCGAACGACCTCCATCTCGTACTCTTTCCAGCCGAGCACGGACTCCTCGACCAGCACCTCGGTCGTCGGCGAGGCTTCGAGGCCGCCCTGCACGATCTCGAAAAACTCGTCGCGGTTGTAGGCGATGCCGCCGCCGGTGCCGCCGAGCGTGAACGAGGGGCGGATGATCGCCGGCAGGCCGACGAGGTCCAGCGCCCTGCTCGCCTCCTCGCGATTGTGCACGACCTCGCTCTTGGGCGATTCGAGCCCGATCTTCGTCATGGCATCGCGGAACAGCAGGCGGTCCTCGGCCTTGTCGATCGCCTCGGCGTTGGCGCCGATCAGCTCGACGCCGAGCTTGGCCAGCCGCCCATCGCGATGCAGCGCCATCGCCGTATTCAGCGCCGTCTGGCCACCCATCGTCGGCAGCACCGCGTCCGGCTTCTCCTTGGCGATGATGCGCGCCACCATGTCGGGCGTGATCGGCTCTATGTAGGTCGCGTCGGCGAGCCCGGGATCGGTCATGATCGTCGCCGGGTTCGAGTTCACCAGGATCACCCGGTAGCCTTCGGCCTTCAGCGCCTTGCACGCCTGCACGCCGGAGTAATCGAACTCGCAGGCTTGGCCGATGACGATCGGCCCGGCGCCGATGACGAGGATGGATTTGATGTCGGTGCGTTTGGGCATGATTTAACTGTCGTCCTGGGCGCAGCGAAGGACCTCACGGCCGCTCCAGAGAACACCTTTGTTGTTAGCGCTGGATCCTTCGCTGCGCTCAGGATGACGAGTGGCCAGCATCACTTTCCCGCCTTGCTCTTGTCGATCAGATCGACAAAGCGGTCGAAGAGATAGTGGCTGTCTTCAGGGCCGGGCGACGCTTCGGGATGGTACTGCACCGAGAAGGCCGGCTTGTCGGTCAGCCGCAGGCCTTCGTTGACGCCGTCGAACAGCGAGACGTGCGTGACCTCGGCGTTGGCCGGCAGCGACTCGGGCAGGACGCAGAAGCCGTGGTTCTGCGAGGTGATCTCGACCTTGCCGGTGGTGAGGTCCTTCACCGGCTGGTTGGCGCCGCGGTGGCCGCGCGTCATCTTCGCGGTCTTGCCGCCGATCGCCAGCGCCAGCATCTGGTGGCCCAGGCAAATGCCGAACAGCGGCACCTTGGCATCGAGCACGCCCTGGATCGCCGGCACGGCGTAGGTGCCCGTGGCCGCCGGATCGCCGGGGCCGTTGGACAGGAACACGCCATCCGGCTTGTGGCGCAGGATATCCTCGGCCGTGGCCGTGGCCGGCACGACCGTCACCTTGCAGCCGGTGTTGGCGAGGCAGCGCAGGATGTTGCGCTTGGCGCCGTAGTCGACCGCGACGACATGGTAGCGAGGTTTGTCGAGCGTGCCGTAGCCCTTGCCCAGGGCCCAGGTCGTCTCGTTCCAGTGGTAGGTCTGCTTGGTCGAGACGTCGATAGCGAGGTCCATGCCGTCGAGGCCGGGCCAGTCGCGCGCCGTCTTCGTAAGCGCCGGAATGTCGAACTTTCCGTCCGGCGCATGGACGACCACGCCGTTGGGGGCTCCGCCGTCGCGGACGCGGCGGGTGATTTCACGTGTGTCGACGCCGCAGATGCCGGGCAGATTGTGGCTCTTCAACCAGTCGTCGAATGGCTTCGCATTGCGCCAATTGGCCGGCTCCGTGATGTCGCCGCGCAGCACCACGCCTCGGGCGGCAGGGTTGATGCTTTCGATGTCCTCGAGGTTGGTGCCGACGTTGCCGACATGGGGAAAGGTGAAGGTGATGATCTGGCCGGCATAGGACGGATCGGTGATGATCTCCTGATAGCCCGTCATCGAGGTGTTGAAGCAGACCTCGCCGACGGCCTGTCGCGCGGCTCCGACGCCCTTGCCCCAGAATACGGCGCCGTCGCCCAATACGAGCGCGGCCGTGGCCCAACGCGGCGCGGCGGTCTCGGCGCCGGCGGTTTTTGGTGAGGTCATGATGCTGTTCCGTTTTAGCGGCCCGCAGGAGGTCAGCCCGGGCCGCGCGGGTTGTAACCGCGCCGTCGCACAGGGTCAAGGCGCGGCTGGATGCCAATTCCTAAGCCTTTTCAATAACTTATTTGCTTTGCCAACAGCAATCGAGACGATTAGTTTCCGCCTCTTCCGCTATTGGGATGCAATCATGCTGCGCGACACGCTCAACGAGGCAATGAAGGAGGCCATGCGCGCACGCGACACGGCGTCTCTCGGCACCATCCGCCTGATCCTGGCCAAGCTCAAGGACGTCGACATCGCGGCCCGAACGGAGGCCAGCCGGGAGGGCGTGGCCGACGACAGGATCCTGTCGATGATGCAGGGCATGATAAAACAGCGGAACGAATCGATCGCGCTCTATGAAAAGGGCGGGCGCCCCGAGCTCGCCGAGAAGGAAAAGGCCGAGATTGCCGTGATCGAGCGCTTCCTGCCGCGGCAGATGGACGAGGCTGCGGTTCAGGCTGCTGTCGACGACGCCATCAAGGCCGCAGGCGCCACCTCGATCAAGGACATGGGCGGCGTGATGGCCGCCTTGAAGAGCAAGTACGTCGGGCAGATGGACTTCGCCAAAGCCTCGGCGGTGGTGAAGAAGACTCTGGCAGGCTAGGCCGCTCCAACCGGCGTCCCGCGCCCCTCCTACCTCGGAAGAGAGAATGGTTCGCCCTCATCCATGCTTAGGCTCGGGCGCCCGCCCGTGACGCGCAGACGCAGGCGCCGGTGCTTCACAAGGTAGTGGATGATGACGGCAGCCGCTGACAGACCCGCTGCGGCGCCAACGCCGAGTGCCCAGCGCGGCCCGAACCGGTCGGCGACCCAGCCCACGACCGGTGCGCCGACCGGCGTGCCGCCGAGTGCAATTGCGAGCCGGATGGCCATCACCCGGCCCCGCATGGCGGGCTCGGTCGATAGCTGCATCAGGCTGTTGCTCGAGTTGGTGACGGTGAGTGCTGAAACGCCGATGAGGACCAAAGCCAGACCGAACAGCCAATAGTTGGGCATGACCGCCGCCAGCGTGCAGCCGACTGCAAAGACCGCGGAGCCGGACAGCAGGAGTTCGATGCGCGGCTTCTCGCGGCCCGCGGCCAACAGCGCACCCGCTATGGTTCCGATCGCCAGCATCGACGCCAGGAGCCCGTATCCTCCGGCGTCGGCGTGAAAGACGGTGACCGCCATTGTCGAGATGAAGATCGGGAAATTCATGCCGAACGTGCCGATCAGGAACAGCATGAGAAGAATCGCCCGCAGATCGGGCCGGTTCCAGACATAGCGGAAGCCGGCGACGAAGCCGCCGGGCGCGCGGACGGCCCGCCGGTTCGGATGCAGATCGCCCAGGCGCAGGAATGTCAGCGAACAGAGTACGCCGCCAAACGAAAGCGCGTTTGCGAGGAAAGCCCAACCCGTTCCGACGCCGGCGATCAGCAGGCCCGCAAGGGCGGGGCCGACCATGCGCGCCGCATTGAAAGAGGTGGAGTTGAGCGCGACGGCGTTCGGCAGGTCGGTCTCGCCGACGAGATCAGAAACGAATGTTTGCCGCGCGGGCGCATCGAAGGCCGCGGTACAGCCATGCAGAAAGGCGAACACGTAGACATGCCAGAGTTCGACCATGCCCGTGATCGTGAGCAGGCCCAAACCAAGAGCGCAAAGGCCCATCAGAGCCTGCGTAACCATCAAGAGCTTGCGCCTGTCGAAGAAATCGGCGGCAAATCCGCTCAACGGCAACATCAGCATTTGCGGCCCAAACTGCAGCGCCATGACGACGCCCAGCGCACTCGCGCTGTTGTCGGTGAGCTGGGTGAGAACCAGCCAGTCCTGGGCGACGCGCTGCATCCATGTGCCGACGTTCGAGACGATCGCGCCGCCCGCCCAGAGCCGGTAATTATAGTTGGCCAGCGATCGAAAGGTGCCTGTCTGCAGGAAGAGCCTTGGCATTGTCAGCGTGCGTTGTCGGATGCGTGACGCGCATCCTTTGCTCGTCTATATAGCAGCAACCGACCAGCCGGCGTGGGTGATCGCGCATGCCCTATGATAATCGGGCCGCCGACGGCATTCGCATTCTCCTGAGTGACCGGCACGATGTCGTCGAACGCAGGATGATGGGCGGCCTGGTCTTCATGGTGGGCGGCAACATGTGCGTCGTGGCAAGCGGGCGCGGCGGCCTGATGGTCCGCGTCGGTGCCGATGTCCAGGAGCGGGTGCTGACGGAACAGCACGTGAAACCCATGATTATGGCCGGCCGGCCGATGACGGGTTTCGTGCGTGTCGCACCGGAGGGCTACCGGACGGCAGCGGCCTTGCGCAAATGGGTGGAGCGTGGCCTGAGCTACGTCGCGACCTTGCCGGCCAAGCCGGCGAAGCGCCGCACGGGGGGAGCCAGACGATAGCGCTTTATCCCCGCGACACCCCCTCACGCCCGCGATGAGAGGCGATTACAGTCAGACAATGGCCTTCCTTCCCCCCGGCTTCCTCGATGAGCTGCGTGCCAGACTCAGCCTCTCCGACGTAGTCGGCCGCAAGGTGGCGCTGAAGCGGCATTCGGGCAGCGAATACACGGGCCTCTGTCCGTTCCACAACGAGAAGACGCCGTCGTTCACGGTCAACGACAAGAAGGGCTTTTTCTATTGCTTCGGCTGCCACGAGAAGGGCGATGCCATCGGCTTCTTGATGAAGACCGAGGGGCTTTCCTTCCCGGAGTCGGTCGAGAAGCTGGCACGCGAAGCCGGCCTGGAGGTGCCACGCGCCACGCCGCAGGAGCGCGAGCGGTCGGAGCGCACTTCGACCCTGCAAGAGATCGTCGAGCAAGCCGCCCGATGGTTCCAGAAGCAATTGCGCCTGCCCGCAGGTCGACAGGGTCTCGATTACCTGCGCGGGCGCGGGCTCAATGACGAGACGATCGACGATTTTCGCCTGGGTTTCGCGCCCGACTCCCGCGAGGGCCTGCTCGGCGCCATGTCCCGCGAGGGCGTGTCCTTCGACAAGCTGGTCGAGGCCGGCCTGGTCATCCAGCCCGAGGAAGGCGGTCGCAAGCCCTACGATCGGTTCCGCGGCCGGGTGATGTTCACGATCAACGACCGGCGCGGGCGGGCAATCGCTTTCGGCGGGAGGGTGATGGGTGCGGGCGAGCCGAAATATCTCAACTCGCCGGAGACGCCCCTCTTCCACAAAGGCGCCAACCTTTATTGCCTCGACCGTGCCCGGGTGGCGTCGACGAAGGACCAGCCGGTGATCGTCGCCGAAGGCTATATGGACGTGATCGCCCTGCACGGCGCTGGCTTCAAGGGCGCGGTAGCGCCGCTCGGCACCGCGCTGACGGAAAGCCAGCTCGGTGAGCTGTGGAAGCTCGCCGACGAGCCCTATCTCTGCTTCGACGGCGACAATGCCGGCCGGCGCGCGGCCCAGCGCGCCGCCGACCGGGCCCTGCCGCTGCTGCGACCGGGCAAGAGCCTGCGCTTTATCGCCCTGCCGAACGGCGAGGATCCCGACAGCCTGATCCGCGCCCGTGGGCCGGAGGCGATTCGCCGGGTGCTGGAGCTGGCTCGACCGCTGGCCGACGTCGTCTGGGAACTCGAGACCGAGGGCAAGCCTGCCGACACGCCCGAGCGGCGGGCGAGCATCAGGAGCGCGCTGCTGGCCAGGGTCGGGACGATCGCCGACAGCTCGGTCCAGTCCTACTACCGCAGCGAAATGTACGAGCGGCTGAACAAGGCGCATCGACCGCCGGCTTCGCCCCGATGGCAGGGTGGCGCACGGCAGCCACTCCGGCGCGCCGGACCGGCGGCCGAGCCCGCTCCCTTTCCCGCCGGCACCGCCGTCCGCGTGGCTGGAAGCGATCTCGACAGCTCTCGCCAGGAGCGCGCCCTTCTCGGCGCGATGATCGAAAGGCCATTCCTGCTCCATACTGTCTTCGACCACGTGGAAGAGCTCAAGATCGCCAATCCCGAGCTGCGACTGCTGGAAAGAGCGCTGCACGATTTCCTGTCCGACCCGCCTTCAACAGAACCCGCAGCCGGAGAGGTCACCGTGCCTGCCGAACTTGAGGCCTGGGAACTTGCACAACATCTGCAACGCAACGGAGTGGACGGAATTGCGCAAGGTGCCCGTGCCAAAGCCCGAGAGCTGTTTCGCGAAAAGGAGGACGAGGCGTGGCTGGAGCGATGGCGGCGGATTTTCGATCGTCTCATTGCAAGAAGGGCCGCAGCGGCCCATCTGCTCGAAGCGGAAGAAGCTTTCGCCGCGCAGTCCACGGAGGAAAACTGGCAGCATTTCCTGGCAGCCCGACAACACCACCAGGAAGTGGCGGCCTCCGAAACCGGATAGCCGGTCTGCGCATTTTCATGACGCTCGGCCTATCGAAGCTTGAATTTAGGCCCCATATAGTAGAAGGGTATCTTGGCGGTTCGCCCATCCGCACCCTTATCTCGCAGCCTTCCAACGGTCTAAATCGGCCGCGTGGGAGTGTTTGTCGCAGGACCCGTTAGTCGCGCATCCAAGGAAATGAAATGGCGACCAAAACCGCAGTAGTAACTCAGCCCGACGCGGCCGAAGCCCGCGATGACGGCCCCGACGCCCCTTTGCTCGACTCTCTTGGCGCCGAGCTGAAAAAGCTCGTCCAGAAGGGTAAGGAGCGAGGTTACGTCACCTACGACGAGCTTAACGCGGCCTTGCCGCCCGACGAAGTGTCCTCCGAGCAGATCGAGGATACCATGGCGATGCTGTCGGAAGCCGGCGTCAACGTGGTCGAGGCGGAGGAGCAGGACGATTCCCCCTCTGCCAATCCGGCGGAGCCTGCCAAGACCGCCGTGGTGGCGGCAGAGGCAACGGGCGAGGACGAGGAGCTCGGCCGGACCGACGACCCGGTCCGTATGTACCTGCGCGAGATGGGCTCGGTCGAGTTGCTGAGCCGCGAGGGCGAGATCGAGATCGCCAAGCGAATCGAGGCCGGCCAGGACAAGATGATCGGCGGCATCTGCGAGAGCCCGATGACCATCACCGCGCTGCTGGCGTGGCGCGATGCGATCAACGAAGGCCGGATGCTGCTGCGCGACGTGATCGATCTCGAAGCGACCCAGGGCGGTCTGCCGGGCGAGGGCAAGGCGGCGGCCGAGGGCGCGGTCAACGGTGCGGCACCTGCTGGGCCGCCCATGCCGCGGCCGGCGATGCCCAAGCCGCCCGTCGTGCGCCTTGCTCCTGCGCCGCAGGTCAATGGCGAGGCGGGTCCGGCTGTCGAGGGCGCCGCGGAAGCAGGCGGCGAGGATGACGACGAGAACGCACTCTCCCTGTCGGCTCTCGAGGAGAAGCTGAAGCCCGAGGTGCTGCGCACGCTGACCAAGATCCACAAGGTCTACGTCGAGATGTCGAAGGTGCAGAATCGGCGCCTGTCGACGCTCAGCCGCGGGCAGAAGCCCAGTCCCGAATTCGAGAAGAGCTACGAGAAGCACCGCAAGAAGATCGTTGAGCTCGTGCGCACCGTGCACATCAATGCCGGCCGCATAGAGCAGCTCAAGCTCTCGCTCTACGACCTCAACCGCAAGCTGATGGCGCACGAGGGCAAGCTGCTGCGCCTGGCCGAGGGCTTCCGCATTCCGCGCCAGGATTTCCTCGACAATTACCTGACGCACGAGATCGACCCGAACTGGCTCGACAAGGTGGGCAAGCTCTCCGGTCGCGGTTGGAAGGATTTCGCCAAGAAGCGCGCAGTCGACGTCGAGAAGGTGCGTGCCGAGATCAAGCTGATCTCCGACGCCGCTGGCGCGCCGATCTTCGAGTTCCGCCGCATGTGCAAGACCGTGCAGGACGGCGAGCGCGAGATGATGCGGGCCAAGAAGGAGATGATCGAGGCCAACCTGCGCCTCGTGATCTCGATCGCCAAGAAGTACACCAACCGCGGCCTGCAGTTCCTGGATCTCATCCAGGAGGGCAACATCGGCCTGATGAAGGCGGTCGACAAGTTCGAGTACCGCCGCGGCTACAAGTTCTCGACCTATGCGACGTGGTGGATCCGGCAGGCGATCA
>JAHCJV010000064.1 GCA_026126105.1 Enhydrobacter sp. | reverse complement strand
GCGACACGCTGAACGGCGGCGCCGATAACGACTTCCTTTACGGGGGCGTGGGTGCCGACACCCTCGAGGGAGGGACTGGCGACGACTCGCTCAACGGTGAAGGAGGAACCGCCGACACCGCAAGCTACGCTGGCGCCGGCAGCGCCGTCACGGTGAGCCTGGCGACGGGCGCGGCACAGAATACCGTCGGCGCGGGTGTCGATACACTGTCCAGCATCGAAAACCTTACAGGCTCGGCCTTCAACGACACCCTGACCGGCAGCAACGGCAACAACGTCCTGCAGGGCGGTGACGGCGACGACACGCTCAATGGCGGCGCCGGCAACGACACCCTGGATGGCGGGGCGGGCGTCGACACCGCGAGCTATGCCGGCGCGACGGCCGGCGTCACCGTGAGCCTCGCACTCGCCGGGCCGCAGGTCACGGGAGGAGCCGGCACCGATACGCTGAGCAACATCGAGAATCTGACCGGCTCGATCCACGCCGACACGCTGACCGGCGGCGTCGGTGACAACATCCTGATGGGCGGCGGCGGCGCGGACGCGCTGAACGGCGGGGACGGCAGCGACACCGCTTCCTATGCCACGAGCGCCGCGGGCGTGACGGTGAACCTCGGACTGGGCACGACCAGCGGCGGCGACGCGGCGGGCGACACGCTGGCCCTCATCGAGAACCTGACCGGCTCGGCCTTTGCCGACGTGCTGACGGGAGGGACGGGAGACAACGTCCTGAACGGTGGCGCGGGCAACGACACGCTCGACGGCGGCGACGGCAGCGACACGGCAAGCTACGCCGGGGCGGCCGGCGGCGTGACGGTGAGCCTCGCTATAGCCGGCGCGCAGAACACCGTTGGCGCCGGCACTGACACCCTGTCGAACGTCGAGAACCTGACCGGCTCGGGGTCCGGCGACACGCTGACGGGCGACGCCAACGCGAACGTCCTCGACGGCGGCGGCAGCGACGATACGCTGATCGGCGGCGGCGGCAACGATACGCTGCTGGGCGGCGGCGGCACGGATACGGCGGTGATCGCCGCCACATGGCTCGACACCGCCATCACCGAGGGACCTGCGGGCACCTTCCAGCTCTTGGCCGGAGCCGACACGATCAGCGCGACCAACTTCGAGCAGTTCGAGTTCAGCAACGGCACGTTCGCCGCCGCCGACATCCTGAACGATGCGCCGATCGGCACCGACGACAGCGACGCCAGCCTGGTCGAGGCGGGTGCTGTGTCGGCCGGCACTGACAGCGCCTTGGGCGACCTGCTTTCGAACGACATCAACGCCGACACGGCGCTGGGCGACACCCTGACGGTGACCGGCATCCGCACCGGTGCGGAACCCGCGGGCGGCGGCTTCGCGGGTGTCGCCCCAGGCACGACGATCGCGGGCGTGTACGGCACTCTGACGCTCGACCCCGACGGCAGCTGGAGCTATGCGCTCGACAATGACGAGCCCGACACCCAGGCGCTGACCGAGGGCGAGACGGTGGCGGAGACGTTCACCTACGAGGTGACCGACGCCAAGGGGCTGGTCGACACCGCCCAGCTCGAGCTCAGCATCACCGGGGCCAACGACGCCCCGGTGGCGACGGGCGAGTCCGGCTACGTCTCGCGCGGCGGCGCGACCGTCCTGGCGTCGATCCTGCTGGCCAACGACAGCGACTTCGAAGGCGATCTTCTGACCCTGGCCGGGATCAGCGGCGCGACCGGCGGCGCAGCCTCGCTCGACGGCAACAGCGACGTGCTGTTCAGCGCCACCGGCGATCCGCTGGTGACGACCGGCGGCTTCGACTACGCCGCGTCGGACGGCAGCGCGGCCAGCGCCAACGTCCATGTCACGCTGGGCTTCATCACGACGAACGGCAGCAAGAACGTCATCACGGTGCCGACGCTGGCCGGCGAGTTCTCGTGGATCGACGGGCTGGGCGGCAACGACACGCTGACCGGCGGAGCCGGCCGCGACTGGCTGCTCGGCGGCCTGGGCAACGACAAGCTGTATGGCGGCGACAATGCCGACACGCTGTCGGGCGGCGACGGCAAGGACCAGCTGGCGGGGGACGCGGGCAACGACTCCCTCACCGGCGGCATCGGCGACGACCGGCTCGATGGCGGGCTGGGCGACGACGGCATGAAAGGCGGCGCGGGCAACGACGTCTATCTCGTCGACAGCCTTGCCGACACCGTCTCCGAGGAGACGGTGCCCGGCGTCGACGACGGCGGGACGGACCGGGTCGAGTCTTCCGTCGGCTTCACGCTCGGCGCCTTCTTCGAGAACCTCACCTTGACCGGCGTCGATGCGATAAACGGCACCGGCAACGGGCTGGCCAACGTCCTCGTCGGCAACGGCGCGGCCAACGTGCTGAACGGCGGCGCGGGAGCCGACACCCTGACCGGCGGCGGCGGCGCCGACACCCTCGACGGCGGCGAGGACGGCGACACCTACAACGTCGACACGCTCGACACGATCCAGGACAGCGGCACGACGGGCACCGACATCGCCATCGTGACCAGCAACTACACCCTGGCCGCGACCAGCGGCATCGAACACCTGCGCGCCAAGGAGGGCACGACCTCGAACTACAACCTGACCGGCAACGAGGGGGTCAACCGCCTGACCGGCAACGACGGCGACAACACGCTGCGCGGCCTGGGCGCGGACGACACGCTCTCCGGCGGGATCGGCAACGACAAGCTCGAGGGCGGGCTGGGCCGCGACAGCATGACCGGCGGCGCCGGCGGCGACACCTTCGTCTTCAAGGCCGGCGACAGCCCGTCGACGGTCTCGCCGGCGGCGTTCGACACCATCGCCGACTTCCAGACCGGGTCCGACAAGATCGACCTCTACACGATCGGCGGAGGCGGCCTGCCGCTCGGGGCCTACATCGAGACGACGACGGTCGCCGGCAACTTCGCCGGCGCCGCCAGCGCGGCCACGGCGGCGATGGCCGGCGGCCTGCATTCGGTCGTGTTCGTCGCCGGGGCGACCGACGGGTGGCTGTTCTGGAACACCGACGCCAACCTGACAAACCACGAGCAGGCCGCCCGAATGGTCGGCCTCAACAACCTCGGCGCCTTCCAGCACGGCGACCTGATGTAGGGAGCACGCCGGACGGCGGAGCCCGGAGATCCGCTCGACCCTGGTGACGGAGCGCGCATGTGCGACGCTCGCGGTCGTACGCACGGGCGCGAACGATTGCGCGCGCGGGCCGGCCATGCTTTCCTCCATAGGTTGGAAGTCGAGTACTCGTACAATCCAGAGTATTGCTCCCGGCTGTCCACGCCGTCGGCTTGGCGATGACGGTTTCCGACCGGGGCAGAGGAGATCGACATGGCACGTCTCGATGGGACCAGCGACGACGATATCCTCAAGGGCGGAAACGACGATGACGACATCTTCGGCTATGCCGGCCAGGACCTGCTCTACGGCTTCGGCGGCGACGACCGGATATTCGGCGCCGGTGGCGACGACTCCCTCTTTGGCGGGATCGGCAACGACACGCTCGACGTCGGCGGTGGCGGAGGGGGAGCCTTCGGCGAAGCCGGCAACGACACGCTGATCGGGTCCAGCGGGTCCCCTTTCTACGACTACCTGGACGGCGGCGACGGCGATGACACGATCATCGGTGGCGGGTCCAGCCCCGCTACCGACCACCTGATCGGCGGTGACGGCAATGACACGATCAGCGGTGGCGCGGGACAGCAATATATCCACGGCGACGCCGGCAACGACACGCTGAGCGCGGGCGCAGGCGACGACTTCGTGTATGCCGGCACCGGCGTCGATTCGATCGACGGTGGCGATGGCACGGACTACGCGGAGATCGACCGCAGGACTCTGGCGACGGGCTTCACGCTGGACCTGTCCGCGGGCCCGGCGGTGCAGGCGACCGCAAGCGACGGCTCGACCGTGATCGGGGTCGAGCAATTCCGGATCTACGGCAGCTCCGGGGCCGACCAGATCGCCGCCGGCGCCGGCGACGACCGGCTGTATGTCGGCACCGGGACCGCGTGGCTCGACGGTGGCGCCGGCACGGACTTCGCGGAGATCGACCGCAGCGACCTGGCGACGGGCTTCACGCTCGACCTGTCGGCGGGGCCGGCGGTGCAGGCGACGGCGAACGACGGCTCGACCGTGATCGGTATCGAGCAGTTCCGGATACTCGGCGGTTCCGGGGCCGACCGGATCGCTGCCGCCGCCGGCGACGACGTGCTCTATGGGCGGGACGGCGATGACACGCTGAGCGGGCGCGGCGGCGACGACTACCTCGACGGCGGCGCCGGGGCCGATTCGCTCGACGGTGGCGCGGGCACCGACTTCGCGTCGATCGACCGCAGGGCTCTCGCGACCGCCTTCACGCTCGACCTGTGGGCGGGACCGGCGGTGCAGGCGACGGCGAGCGACGGCACGACCGTGATCCGTGTCGAGGCGTTCAGGTTCTACGGCGGTTCCGGCGACGACCAGCTCGCCGCCGCCGCCGGCGACGACACGCTGTATGGCGGAGGCGGCAACGACACGCTGAACGGCGGGGCGGGCCTCGACACGCTCGATGGCGGGAATGGCAACGACACGCTGATCGCGGGAGACGGGTACGACCGACTCTACGGCAGGGATGGCGACGATACCCTGATCGGCAGCGACTCCGGCCTCTACGGAGATATCCTGTTCGGCCACGACGGCAACGACACGATCATCGGCGGCGCGAACGACGATTGGCTCGAAGGCTTCGCCGGTAACGACGTCATCGATACCGGTGCCTCGAAGACAGGCGAGACGGCAAATGGCGGCGCGGGTGGCGACACGATCGCCGGCGGTGCCGGGGTGCAGAACCTTTATGGCGAAGCCGGCAACGACACGCTGAGCGGAGGCGCTGGCAACGATTACCTGCACGGCGGCGCGGATGCAGACACGCTCGAGGGCGGAACCGGTGACGACAGGCTGCATGGCGGCAGTGGAATCGACCTGGTGACCTATGCCGGTGCCGGCAGCGGCGTCACGGTGAGTCTGGCGACCGGGGCGGCACAGGATACCGTCGGCGCGGGCACCGACACCCTGTCGGCCATCGAGAATCTGACAGGCTCTGCTTTCGACGACGTGTTGACCGGCAACAAGGGCAACAATGTCCTGAAGGGCGGGGCGGGCGACGATACGCTCAACGGCCGTGGCGGCAGCGACACGGCGAGCTACGCCGGGGCGATCGCCGGGGTGACGGTGAGCCTCGCCCTTGCCGGGGCGCAGGAAACCGTCGGCTGGGGCATCGATATCCTGTCCAATTTCGAGAACCTGATCGGCTCGGCCTTCGGCGACACGTTGACGGGCGATGCCAACGCCAACGTCCTCGACGGGCACCACGGCGACGACACGCTGGACGGCGGCGCGGGCGCGGACTTCCTCGACGGCGGCGAGGACGGCGACACCTACAATGTCGACACCCTCGACATCGTCCAGGACAGCGGCACCACGGGCACCGACATCGCCATCGTGACCAGCAACTACACCCTGGCCGCGACCAGCGGCATCGAACACCTGCGCGCCAAGGAGGGCACAACCTCGAACTACAACCTGACCGGCAACGAGGGGGGCAACCGCCTGACCGGCAACGACGGCGACAACACGCTGCGCGGGCTGGGTGCCGACGACACGCTGTCGGGCGGCAATGGCAACGACAAGCTGGAGGGCGGGCTGGGCCGCGACAGCATGACCGGCGGTGCGGGCGGCGACACCTTCGTCTTCAAGGCCGGCGACAGCCCGTCAACCGTCTCGTCCGCCGCCTTCGACACCATCGCCGACTTCCAGACCGGGCTCGACAAGATCGACCTCTACACGATCGGCGGCGGCGGGCTGCCGCTAGCTGCCTACATCGAGACGACGACGGTGGCCGGCACCTTCGCCGGTGCCGCGAGTGCCGCCACGGCGGCGATGGCCAGCGGCCTCCATTCGGTCGTGTTCGTCGCGGGGCCGACCGACGGCTGGCTGTTCTGGAACACCGACGCCAACCTCACGACCCACGAGCAGGCCGCCCGCCTCGTCGGCCAGAACAGCCTCGGCGCCTTCCAGCACGGCGACTTGATGTAAGGGAGCACCGTGGGCGGCGGAGAGATGCGCTCGACCCTGACGAGAGGAGCGAGCAGGTGGGACGCTGAAGGTCGTCGGGAAAGCGCGGTTTATTGTGCGCGCAGGTCGGCTATGCGTCCATACATGGATTGCAGTGCGATACTCCGTACAATCCAGAGTATTGGTCAAGACTGCACAACGCCGTCCGGGGTTCGCAAGCGGACAGGCGATAACCGTGTTCGCGTAAGTCAGGGGAGACAGACATGGCAGATATCTTTGGTACCAGCGGCGCCGATATCCTCACCGGCGGAAACGACGATGATCTGATTTACGGTTACTCCGAAGCTGGAGGGCCCGGATCCGACTCGGGCAACGACACGCTCGATGGCGGAGGCGGCCACGACTATCTGTTTGGCGTTGGCGGGAACGATACTCTGAATGGCGGGGCCGGCAACGACGAGCTCTTTGGTGGAGTCGGCAACGATTGGTTGAATGGCGGCGCAGATCGCGACTTCCTGTATTCCGGTGCCGGCGTCGATGCGCTCGATGGCGGCACGGGCTTCGACTTCGCCGAGATCGACCGCAGCAATCTCGCGACGGGCTTCACGATCGACCTGTCGGCGGGGCCGACCGTGCAGGCGACGGCGAGCGACGGCACGACCGTGCGCGGGATCGAGGAATTCTGGTTCTACGGTGGATCCGGGGACGACCGGATCACTGCCACCGCCGGCGGGGACCAACTGCTTGGCGGAGACGGCAACGATACGTTGAACGGCGGGGCGGGCCACGACTGGCTCTATGGTGGCACTGGCAATAACACGCTGAGCGCCGGCGCCGGCGACGACACCCTGCGTTCCGAAGCAGGTATAGATGCGCTCGACGGTGGCACAGGCACCGACTCTGCGTCCATAGACCGCAGCGATCGCGCGATGGGCTTCACGCTCGATCTGTCGGCCGGGCCGGAGGTTCAGGCGACGGCGAGTGACGGCACTACCGTGATCGGTGTCGAGGAATTCTGGTTCTACGGTGGTTCCGGGGCCGACCAGTTCACCGGCGGCGACGGCTGGAACATCCTGCGGGGCGGAAACGGCGACGATACGCTGAGCAGCGGGGCGAGCGACGACTTTCTCAATGGTGAAAGCGGCAACGATACGCTGACCGGGTCGAGCGGTGACGACGTTCTCTGGGGCGAGGAAGGCAACGACGTGATCACCGGCGGCGCGGGCGCCGATGAAATCGAAGGCGGCTCCGGCAACGACGTCATCGATACCGGTGATGGATCCGACAAAGCCTTCGGCGGCGACCACGATGACACGATCACCGGTGCTGCCGGGACGCAGGTCCTCCATGGCGAAGCCGGCAACGACACGTTGAACGGAGGCGCCGACAATGACTACCTGTACGGCGGCGGGGGAATCGATACGGCGAGCTATGCCGGTGCCGGCAACGGCGTCACGGTGAGCCTGGCGACGGCGTCGGCACAGAATACCGTCGGCGCGGGCACCGACACGCTCTCGCAGATGGAGAATCTGACCGGCTCTGCCTTCGACGATGTGCTGAGGGGCAACGGCGGCGGCAACGTCCTGAAGGGCGACGCCGGCGACGATACGCTGTACGGAGGCGCCGGCAACGACACGCTGAGCGGAGGCGCGGACGCAGATTCCCTGGAGGGCGGTGCCGGCAACGACACGCTCAGCGGCGGCAGCGGAACGGACACGGCGCGCTACTCCAGTGCCGGCAGCGGCGTCGCGGTGACTCTGGCGACGGCGTCGGCACAGGATACCGCCGGCGCGGGCATCGACACCTTGGCAAGTATCGAGAACCTGATTGGCTCTCTCTTCAACGACGTCTTGACGGGCGACGAAGGCGACAATGTCCTGAAGGGCGACGTCGGCGACGATATGCTCAATGGTGGCGCCGGCAACGATACGCTCAACGGCAACTTCGGCAACGACACGGCAAGCTACGTGGATGCAATCGCAGGCGTAACGGTGAGCCTCCGCACCAACGATGTGCAGAATACGGTTGGCGCCGGCAACGACACCCTGCTCAAGCTCGAGAACCTGATCGGCTCGGCCTTTGGCGACACGCTGACCGGTGATGCCAATGGCAACGTCCTCAGCGGCCGCGCCGGTGACGATAGCCTGACCGGCCGTGCCGGTGCCGACACCCTGACCGGCGGGGCGGGTGCGGACACGTTCGTCTTCAAGGCCGGCGACAGCCCGTCGACCGTCTCGCCCGCAGCGTTCGACACCGTCGCCGACTTCCAGACCGGCTCCGACAAGATCGACCTCTACACGATCGGCGGCGGCGGGCTGCCGCTGGCCGCCTACGTCGAGACGACGACGGTGGCCGGCAACTTCGCCGGTGCCGCGAGCGCGGCCACGGCGGCGATGGCAGGCGGGCTGCACAGCGTGGTGTTCGTCGCCGGCGCGACTGACGGCTGGCTGTTCTGGAACACCGACGCCAACCTCACGACCCACGAGCAGGCCGCCCGCCTGATCGGCCTCAACAGCGTCGATGCCTTCCAGCACGGCGACCTGATGTAGGTCACCAGACCAGAAAACCCGGACTGTCCTGTCCAGATCACACCAGGCTCGCGCCCGGAGAGACGGGCTGCTGCTTGGTCGTGAGGCCGAGCCTATGCCGCCATGCCGTCCTTGCGGATGGGCCTGTCGGACGTGATCTTGGTTGGCGAGCGCTCATTTCGGCGCGTGCCGGGCGACCATGTCGGAATTTGCCTCCGAGCGGACTGCTGCGTTTGCGCCTGGAAGGTCGTGGGATCCTCGGAATGCGAAACCATACGGCGCCGTTCGGAGATATTATGTCCTCATAAGGCTCGGAAGCCAGGTGATGATGCCGGGGAAGATCATGCAGAGGACGAGTCCCAGAATCATGAGCAGCACGAACGGTGTTTGCGACTTGTAGATGTCCATCATGGTGATGCCCGGCGGCACGACGGCCTTCATGTAGAACAGATTGAAACCGAAGGGCGGCGTGAGATAGGCCAGCTCCATGTTGATCACGAACAGGATGGCGAACCACAGCGGATCGAAGCCGAGCGACATTATGATCGGAAAAAAGATCGGCGCCGTGAGCAGCACGATGCCCGTCGGATCGAAGAACATCCCGAGCACGAACAGGATCAGCTGCATGGTGATGATCACCATCCAGGGATCGCCTACCCCCTTGATCAGCGTGCTCACGAGAGAGTTGGCGCCGGTCACCGCATAGAGCGCGGTAAAGGCCGAGGCCGCGAACACGATCCAGATCACCATCGCGCTCAACCGCAGCGTGATGAACAGCGCCGAAGTGAAGCTCTCCCAATTGAACGTCCGCTTGAGCATTGCGCTGACGATCGCACCGAGGGCGCCGATCGCCGATGCCTCGCTCGGTGTCGCGAGGCCGAAGAACATCGACCCCATGACGGCGAAGATCAGCCCGATGGGCAGCAGGAGTGCGCCCGCCAGCTTGATTTTCTCGCCGAGCGGAAGCATCTCTGCCTCCGGCACACTCGGTCCGATGTCCTTCTGGAAATAGCAACGGACCAAGATGTACGAGACGAACAGCCCGCTGAGCAGCAGTCCCGGCAGAATGCCCGCGATGAACATTTCGCCGACCGAGACCCGTGTGGTGAGTGCGAGGACGATCATCAGCACGCTCGGCGGGATCAGGATGCCGAGCGAGCCTCCTGCCGATATGCAACCGACGGCGATCTGCTTGTCATAGCCGCGTTTGAGCATGGAAGGGAGGGCAATCAGACCCATCGACGTCGTGGCCGCGCCGCTGATGCCGACCATCGCCGCGAAAATCGTGCAGATGAGCACAGTTCCGGCCGCCAGCCCCCCGCGCAGCCCGCCCAACCAGTGGTACATCAGCTCGTACATGTCCTCGGCGATGCCACATCGCTGCAGCATCGCGCCCATGAATATGAACATGGGCACGGCCACCAGCAGGAACATGTCCATGGCCATGTATGTGCGATTTGCGAGCACCGGCAGCGCCTGCGGCCCCCATAGGAAAATGATGAACAGCGTGGAGACGCCCCCGATCGCGAACACCAGCGGCAAGCCTGCAAGCAGGAGAAGGACGAGACTGCCGAACAGTATGATCGTCAGCCATTCTGGGCCAAGGGCGAGCATGAAATCGTACTCCTAGGGAGCGCTGTCGGGGACGCGCACCGATCGCCGCGGTAGAGGTGTCCGGGAAACGGTAACGGAGGCGACTACGGAAGCGCGACCTTCACCGGGAAGACGTCTTCCCTCTTGATGACGAATGCCACGTCCCGGATGAGCTTTGCGAAGACTTGCATGAGGAACAGGAAGCAGGCGACCGGCAGCGTCGTGCGCAGCGGATAATAGATCGGCTTCCAATGCGACATCGTGGTCTCGCCGATCTGCCACGAGTTGATCGTGATCTGCAGCGAGACCCAGAACAGCACGCCCAGATAAAGAAACGCGAAGCCGCTGGTGAGAATGTCGGTCAACGCCCGGCCTCGCGGCGAGAGCTGGCCCCAGATGATGTCGACATTGACGTGGCCGCCCGACAGGTGCGTGTAGGCACCGCCGAGCACGATGTAGGCGCCGAACACGAACAGCGAAATCTCGTAGGCCCACTGTGACGGACTGTTGAAGAAGTATCTGAGCACGATCTCCCACACCATGATGGCGAGCATCGGTACGATCAGGAACGCGACGATCCACGCGAATTTGGCGTTCAGCCAGTCCGTGAAGCGCAGGTACGATTCGATCACTTTCACCGCCAACTCCATACTCTGGCCCGTCGCGCCGCTGCGGACACGCCACGCTGGACCGAGCCCCGCCCGTGCGCCGGGGCCCGATCACAGGACTTGCTTTGCGGACCTCTCAGACCGGCAGACGCTTCGGCCCGTAGTAGTCTTTGTGCAACTGCCTGGCCTGGGTGTAGATCTCGATCACCTTGTCGATGTAGGGATCCTTGCCCTTGAAGCTAACGAACCGGTTCCAGCACCATTCGGCGGCCTTGGCCAGCTCGTCATCGGGCATCATCAGCGTTTGCATGCCACCCTCGGCGAGCTTCTTGCGACCACGCGCGTCGGTCGTGATGGTCATTGCGGCCAGCTCGATGTTCATCACGCGCGCGGCGGAGAACATCACCTCCTGCAGATCCGGCGGCATTTCGTTGAGTGTCTTCAAGTTCATGATGACCTCCACGATGTCGTATGGGATCACCGAGGGGTTGAGGTAGTACTTGCAGACCTCCCACATCTTCATGCCCGCCCAGGCATCCGGCGATCCGAACGCCGCGGCGTCGATGATCTTGGTCTGGACGGCGGTGTAGACCTCGCCGCCCGGGACAGTGACGATCGCGGCGCCGTTATGCACGAGCCAATCGGCCCAGATGCCGAACGCGCGCACCTTCATGCCCTTGAAGTCGGCGTACTTCGCAACCGGACGGGTCGACACCATCGCGCCCCACTCGTCCGAGATCATGTAGGTCAGGTGCGCCACGTTGTGCGGCTTGTAGGCTGCCTGCCAGAGCTCCTTGATGCCCATGAACGAGTAGATGTTCTCGTAGAACTCGAGCGTCGTGACCGGGAAGAACGGCACCGCCCACAGATACTCGCCGACGGGCACGATGCCGCGATGGTAGATCGACGACGTGACCGCGAGGTCGGCCACGCCGGAGCCGACGCCGCGGAAAGTCTCGCCGATGCCGAGCAGCACCTCGGCATTGAAGTTCGTTACCTCGATGCGTCCGTTGGACATCTTCTTGACGCGGTCGCAGAACAGCTTCGCGGCGCGATCCTGCGCCTCGATGCCAATGCCCGTCCAGTTGCTCTGCAGCTTCAGCTTCCACGTCTTGTTCTGCGCCCGGGCGATCGCGGGCATGCCGAGCGCCGCAGCTCCGGCACCCGCGACCAGCGCTGCACTCTTGAGATAACCGCGCCGGTTCAGAGCCTTGTTCGGTTCGACCATTTCGCCAGCCGTTGGTCCGCTGGATGCGGATGAAATGCTCGTGGACTGTCCGGCTACGAGTGAGTCCTTGATCTCTCTGTCAGACATGAGTTCCTCCCAGTGGCTGCTTATTTGCAGACGATTTCTATTTCTCTGATCGTGGCACCGCGCCGCGACCGAAAGCAACAGCAATCTCCGGCGCGGCGATTGGACTGTCGTAGGTCGAAATAATGCGGGAAACCAGAGGCTCAGTTGAGTATCTGCGGCAAGCTTCGCGCGTCAGTCCGGCGCTCGCCACTCTGGACATGCAGTCCTGCGTCAAAGTCTACGCTCGAACGGTGCAGGCCAACTGACGCTCCGATCAGACCAGGCTCGCACCCGGGGCGATCGGCTGGGCCGGCAGCCACTTGCCGGCCTCGGCGAGCGTGATGAAGGTCCAGAGCTCGCGATTGAAGGCGTCGGGCTCTTCGAGGTTCACCGTGTGCCCGGTCTTGGCGAACAGGGCGAGGCCCGCGTTGGGCAGGACGTGCTTGAGCCACAGGCTCGGCTGCAGGCACGGCTCGTCCTCGTCGCCGCAGACGATCAGCACCGGCAGGTCGAGCGCCCGCCATTCCGCCTCGAAGTCGTAGAGCGACGGGCGCTTGCCCTGGTACTCGGCCATGGTGTTCGCCGCGCCGGTGTCGGGATGCTCCGACAGATGCGTCAGGAACTGCTTGAAGCCGCGCGGGTCCTTCTGCTTGAATCGCGAGCGGGTGGGATTGATGGTGAGGCTCCGGGCATACGCCGCCATGCCGTCGGTGCGGATGCGGGCGGCGGTCGTCGTCGCATCCCGCTTGAACTGCTCGTGCCCTTCCGGGCCGGCGCCGGAGCCGACGCCCGCCAGGGTGAGCGACAGCGCCCGGTCCCGATAGGTGCGGCCGAAATGCGCCGTCGCGAACGCGCCCTGCGACAGGCCGACGATGTGCGCCTTGGCGATCTTCAGATGATCGAGCATGTACTTCGCGTCGTCGACGGCATGGCGCTGGCCGTACATCGCGGGCTCCTCCGGCACGTCGGAGCCGGGGTAGCCGCGGAAGGAGTACGTGATGCAACGGTGCCTGCGGCTGAAGAAGCGCATCTGCGGCTCCCATGCCCGCCAGTCGCCGCAATACTCGTGGACGAACAGGATCGGCGTGCCGCTGCCGGCCTCTTCGTAATAGAGCTTCACGCCGTCGGGTGTCGTCGCATGGGGCATTGCACAGGCTCCTGGGTCATCGTCGCAATGAATGCTCCGGTCCGGATGACGGGGATTGGCTACGCTCCAAACCGTTCCAGCCGTTCGAGCACAGCGGGGATCTTGTCGTCGCTGACGTTGGCGAAGGCGATGCGCACGAAGCGTTCCTGGCCGGCGCCGAACATGTCGCCGGGAATGGTGAGCAGGTTCTCCTCGTCGGCCAGCCGCTTGGACACGACGGTCGAGCGTTCGCCGGCGAAGGGGTGCTCGACATAGGCGAAGTAGGCGCCGATGCTGACCAGCCGCCAGCGGTTGGAGCGCGACAGGCCGCTGCCCAGCATGTCGGCGCGCGTCTTGAGGCCCTCCGTGTTCCTGCGCGCCCAGGGAAGCAGGTTGCGCAGGCCGTAGAGTGCCGCCTCCTGGCCGAGCCGCGGCGGGCAGATCGACACGCAGTCCATCGCCTTCTCGATCTCCGATATCAGGGCAGCGCCCGCGGTGACGCCGCCGACCCGGTAGCCGGTCAGGGCGAAGACCTTGGAGAAGCTGTAGAGATGCACCAGCGTGCCGCGCCACGTCGGGTCGCTGAACAGCTCGTGCGGCCGCGTGCCTTCGGGCAGGAAGTCCTTGTAGGTCTCGTCGAGCAGCAGGGCGATACCGTGCTTCTTCGCCAGCTCGAAGAAGGCGTGGATCGTCGACGGCGGATAGACCGCGCCGGTCGGATTGTTGGGCGAGATCAGCACGATGGCGCGCGTCTTCGCGGTGATCAGCTTCGCCGCGTCCTCGGCGTGCGGCACGCCGCCCGAGCCGGGCCGGAAATCGAGCGACACGGGTGCGATGCCCTGCATGCGCATCCACATGTCGTGATTGAAGTAATGCGGTCGCGGCAGGATCACCTCGTCGCCGGCCCGGGCGATGCTCATCAAGGCGAGGCAGAAGGCCTGATTGCAACCCGAGGTGATGCCGACCTCCCCTGGTGCGATCGGCGCACCGTAGAAGCCGGAGAGATGCGCGGCGTAATTCTCGCGCAGCACGGGCAGGCCGAGGATCGGCGTGTAGCCGTGCATCGCGGGATCGAGCAGCAGCTCGCCCAGGTGCCGGCGCAGTTCCATCGCCGGCGGATAGCCCGGCACCGCCTGGCTGAGATCGATCAGCGGCCGGTCGGCGGGGAAGCTGCGGTTCAGCACCCAGCGCTTGGTCTCGCCGATCGGAGAAGGGTCGACGGCAGCCAGCCAGGGATTGGCGAGGGGCACGCTCTGCATTTCAGGACACGCTGTACGAGGCGTGTCGGCGTCTGTCTTCGAAACCCATGTCGCGATGTCCCTGCACGATGCTCCCCGTCGATCCTGTTGCGCACTTGCCGAAGCGGCGGAGCATCCGGGCCCCGCAGCGGGCTGTCAAACGTAGCCGCACCCCAAAAGGCAACTCGAAAATGCATTGCCTGAGGCGCGTGTTGTGCATAGCATCCTTGCAAGGCTCCAGTGAGAGCCATCCGAAAGAGCTATGTGGGCGGAACGACCAGCCATCGAACAGTATGGCAAACGGGAGGAAGTAGATGACTTCACGCAAGGTAACTCGTCGTCTTGTGCTCGGCAGTGCCGTGGCGTCGAGCGCTCTCGCAGCGCCGTTCGTCCGGGGCGCCTACGCCGCCGGACAGGTTTCGGTGTTCTTCTGGGACCACTGGGTGCCGGCCGGCAACGTCGAGATGAAGAAGCAGGTCGCCGCCTGGTCCGAGAAGAACAAGGTCGAGGTGAAGGCGGACTTCATCACCTCGCAGGGCCAGCAGACCCTGCTGACCATCAACGCCGAGGCGCAGGCGCGCCGGGGCCACGACATCATCACGATCGCCAACTGGAACGTGCGGGACCACGCCGACAAGCTCGAGAATGTCGATGACGTGGTCGGCCGGCTGATCGCCAAGAACGGCGAGGCCAATGCGGTGGCCAACTACCTGGGCAAGGAAAAGGGCAAGTGGGTTGCCGTCCCGTCGAGCTGGGGCACGCAGAACAAGGGCCCGGCCGCGCGCATCAGCATGATGAAGGAATTCGCAGGACTCGATATCACGAAGATGTATCCCGCCGCGGACGTGCCCGAAACCGCCGAGGCGAAGGCATGGACAAACGACGCCATGCTCAAGGCGGCGGAGGCCTGCTTCAAGGCCGGCAAACCGTTCGGCATCGGCCTCGGCACCACGGCGGACAACGTCGACACGGCAGGTTCGCTGTTCGCCTCCTTCGGCGCCGAGCTGGTCGATGCCAAGGGCAAGATCCAGATCAAGTCGCCGGCCGTTCGCGAGGCGCTGGAATACTGCCAGAAGCTGGTGAAGTTCTTCCCGGCCGATGCCCAGAGCTGGGACGACTCGTCGAACAACCGTGCGCTGATCTCCGGCAACGCCTCGTTCATCTACAACCCGCCGTCGGCCTGGGCGGTGGCGGTGCGCGATGCCCCCGCGGTTGCCGCAGACACCTGGCATTTCCCGGTGCCGGCGGGTCCGAAGGGCAGGTTCGTGCCGCACAGCATGAATTTCTGGGCGATCTGGCAGTTCGCGCAGAACAAGAGCGCGGCAAAGGACCTGATCGAGTTCCTGATGCAGCCCGACAATGTCGATGCTCGCAGCCTGTCGGTCATGGGCTACGATCTGCCGCCCTATCAGAAGATGTCCGAGTCGAAGGTGTGGGACAAGATCGGTCCGCCGGAGGGGAGCGTGTACAACTATCCCGTCCGCAAGCAGCACCACGCCGTGTCGCATATCGCGCACATGCCGGCGCCTCCGGAGATTGCGGTTCAGATCTACAACCGCGGCACGCTGCCCACCATGCTGGCGAAGCTGAAGGCGGGCGAGTCGATCGACCAGGTCATCACCTGGGGCAATCGCGAGCTCGAAGGCTTCATCTGACGCGCAGGCGCGCCTGGCCGGCGCGGCGGTGCGCCGGGCCGGTCAGGCGCCTTTTTTCGCGATGCTCCCCGCCGTGAGGGCGGATGCGTCGCACCCTCTTGAGATCGAGGAGGACGGAATGGCCGACGGGACAATGGTGATGGGTTCGGGTGCTGCTACGTCGCCCGCGCCGCGCCGGGTGGGAAGCCTGAAGAAGCTGGGGCGGCGGCGGGCCACGACCGCGCTCCTGCTGTGCGCGCCGCTGATCCTCCTGGTCATCAGCCTCAAGATCTATCCGACCTTCTATGCGGTCTTCCTGAGCCTGCTCGACCGCAAGATGAACGAGTTCGTCGGGCTCGATAACTACATCTTCCTGCTCTCGCGGCCGTCCTTCCAGCTGGTGATCTTCCAGTCGTGCCTGTTCGCGCTCACGGCGGTGATGCTGAAGGCGCTGATCGGCTTCATCCTGGCGCACCTGATGCACAATATCCGCGGCCGGAACCAGCGCATCTGGCGCGGCCTGCTGCTGGTGCCATGGGTCATCCCGCTGTCGCTTTCGACCCTGACCTGGTGGTGGCTGTTCGATCCGTCCTATTCCGCGCTCAACTGGACGCTCGAGTGGCTCGGCTTCGACCCCATCCCGTTCCTCGGCACCACCTGGAACGCGCGCATCGCGGTGATCGCGGTCAACACCTGGTTCGGCGCGCCCTTCTTCATGATCATGTACCTGGCCGCGCTCAAGTCCGTGCCCGAGCAGCTCTACGAGGCCGCGGCGATCGACGGCGCCAGCGCGTGGCAAAAGCTGATCTACATCACCCTGCCGATGATGCGGAACATCATCCTGATCACGGTGCTCTACAGCCTGATCGTCACCTTCGCCGACTTCGACATCGTGCGCATCCTGACCAATGGCGGCCCGCAGGACAGCACGCATCTGTTCGCGACCTACGCCTTCACCGTCGGCATCCAGTCGGGCAACATCCCGCGCGGCGCCTCGGTCAGCCTGTTCATGCTCCCGGTCCTCGCCACGCTGGCGTTCTTCGTCCTGCGCGACGTGCTGAAGCGCAGCAAGGAGATCTCGACATGAGCGCCGGGGGACAGCGCATGACCGGACGGAGGCCGACGTGACCAGCACGGCGACGATGGCGGGCGCCCCGCCGCGCAAGAAGGTCGGCAGCCTCGAGCGGCAGAACCGCTGGGCGCTGCGCGGCAGCTATGCCGCGCTCAGCGTCTTCGTGGTGATCTTCCTCGTGCCGCCGTTCTACATGATCATGACAAGCCTGAAGTCGTCGGCGGAGATCTCGGCCCAGCAGGGCAATCCCTGGATCGCACGGGATCCGACCCTCGAGAATTTCGCCTATCTGGTGAGCAACGACCAGTTCCAGCGCTACTTCTTCAATTCGGTCTGGGTCACGGCATTGGTGGTGATCCTCAGCATGACGATCGCCATCCTGGCGGCGTTCAGCCTGTCGCGCATGGGCTTCAAGGGCAGCCAGGTGATCTCGACCGGGGTGTTCCTGACCTACCTCGTCCCGCCGTCGCTGCTGTTCATCCCGCTGTTCCAGATCGTCGGCAGCCTGGGCCTGATCAACAACACCTGGGTATTGGTGCTGCTGTTCCCGACTCTGGCGGTGCCGTTCTGTACATGGATCATGATCGGCTATTTCAGCTCGATACCGCGCGAGCTCGACGAGGCCGCGCTGATCGACGGCGCCAGCTATCCGCAGATCCTGCTGAAGATCTTCATTCCCGTCGCGCTGCCCGGCATCATCGCCGCCACCATCTTCGCCTTCACAGTGGGGTGGGGCGCGTTCCTCTATCCGCTGGCCTACCTCTACAGCGCGGATCAGGCCGTGCTGACGGTCGGCATCGTCCGCGAGCTCATCCGCGGCGACGTGTTCGCCTGGGGCACGATCATGGCGGCTTGCGTCATGGGCGCGGCCCCTCCCATCATCATCTACACGTTCCTGATGGACTACTATGTTGCCGGCCTCACCGCCGGCGCGACCAAAGGCTAGGCGTACCGCGGGCTCCGGGACAAGTCGCCGGCGCACCTCGGCTCAAGGAAGGAAAGTACGGCATGTCGCAGGTTTCGATCCGCAAGATTGTAAAGTCGTACGAAGGCGACGTGCAGGCGGTAAAGGGCATCGACCTCGAGATCGAAGACCATGAGTTCGTGGTGCTGGTCGGACCGTCGGGCTGCGGCAAGTCCACCACGCTGCGCATGATCGCCGGGCTGGAGGAGATCACCTCGGGCGAGATCTGGATCGGCGGGGAGGTGGTGAACGACGTGCCGCCGCGCGACCGCGACATCGCCATGGTGTTCCAGAACTACGCGCTCTATCCGCACATGAGCGTGTTCGAGAACATGGCGTTCGGCCTGAAGCTGCGCAAATTCTCCAAGGATGAGATCAAGCGCCGGGTCGACGAGGCCGCCACGATGCTCGACATCAAGATGCTGCTGGACCGCAAGCCGAAGGCGCTGTCCGGCGGCCAGCGACAGCGCGTCGCCATGGGCCGCGCCATCGTGCGCAATCCCAAGGTGTTCCTGTTTGACGAGCCGCTCAGCAACCTCGATGCCAAGCTGCGCGTCCAGATGCGCACCGAGATCAAGAAGGTGCACCAGCTCGTTCCCACCACGACCGTCTACGTCACGCACGACCAGGTCGAGGCGATGACCCTGGCCGATCGCGTGGTGGTGATGAACCACGGCGTCATCGAGCAGGTGGGTGCGCCGCAGGAACTCTATCACAACCCGCAGACCCGCTTTGTCGCGGGCTTCATCGGCTCGCCGGCGATGAACTTCCTTCCCTGCCGGCTCGAGGAGGCCGCGGGCGCCCTGCGCATCCGGCTGAGCGACAAGCTGGCCTTCCCGGTGCCCGAAAACCGCACGGCGCGCTATCGTCCTCATGTCGGCAAGAGCAGCCTGGTGCTCGGCCTGCGGCCCGAGCATATCACGGAGACCAAGCGGCATCCCGAGCCGGGCCAGCACGATTTCGACATGATGATCGACGTGGTCGAGCCGATGGGCATGGAGACGCTGGTCTATTTCACCATCCAGGGCGTCGAGGCCAGCGGGCGAGTCAATCCCAATGCGGGCGCCGTCGCCATGCAATCGATGACGCTGCGCGCCGATCTGAACAACATGCACCTGATCGACGACACCACCGGCAAGGTGCTGTAATAGCTTTCCTCCCTGGCGAAGCCGGGGAGGTGGCGCCGTCATACGGCGACGGAGGGGTCATGGGCCGCACCGATACCGTGGCCTATGACCCCTCCGTCGCGGATTACCGCGCCACCTCCCCGCGCTTCGCGCAGGGAGGAAACGTTGGGAAGGGGAATTGGTCATGGCTTCGTTGACGGGCAAGGTCGCCTGGGTGACCGGCGCGGGCTCGGGGATCGGGCAGGCGGCGGCAATCGCGCTGGCGGCGGAGGGCGCGACGATCGTGCTGACCGGGCGGCGCAAGGAGCCGCTGCAGGAGACCGCGGCGACCATCGAGAAGGCCGGCGGCAAGGCTCACATCAAGCCGGGCGACCTCATGAAGGCTGCGGCGGTCACGAAGATCGCCCGGGAGATCGAGACCGAGCACGGCCGTTGCGACATCCTGGTGAACAACGCCGGTCTCAACATCCTCGAGCGCAGCTGGGCCAAGCTCACGCCGGAGGGTGCCGAACAGGTGATCGACGGCAACCTGTCGAGCGCCTTCTATTGCACCACGGCGGTGCTGCCGATGATGCGCAAGCAGCAGGACGGCGTGCTGATCCACACCTCCTCGATGGCCGGCCGCAACCCCAGCCTGCTCTCGGGCCCGGCCTACTCGGCCGCCAAGCACGGCGTGGTGGCGATGAGCCACACCATCAACCAGGAGGAATGCGTGAACGGCATCCGATCCTGCGCGCTGCTGCCGGGCGAGGTCGCCACGCCGATCCTCGACAAGCGGCCGGTGCCGATCACGCCGGACGAGCGCAAGCGCATGGCCCAGTCGGAGGATGTCGGCGACCTGATCCGCTACATCGCCTGCCTGCCGCCGCACATCACGATCAACGAGGTCTGGATCACGCCGACCTGGAACCGCGGTTACGTCGCCAACCTGCGGCGCAGCAATACGTGACGCTGGGAGCGCGGCTCTCCAGAGCCGCTCATGAGATGTGGCAGACCGAAGGAAGAGCGGCTCTGGAGAGCCGCGCTCCCAGCGTACGAAGAGGACAGTAGCGTATGACAGTCACCATCAAGGCGCAGGCGCTCGAGGCCTTCGTCGCCGACATCTTTGCCTCCGCGGGCTGCTCGACGGAGGAGGGCGGCCGCATCGGGCGCTACCTGGTCAGCGCCAACCTGACGGGGCACGACAGCCACGGCGTGATCCGCGTGCCGCGCTATGCCGCGCAGAAGAAGAACGGCACCGTCGTGGCCGACGTCACCGTCGAGGTCGTGGTCGACACGCCGGTGATCGCGGTGATCGACGGCAAGTACGGCTTCGGCCAGACCGTGACGCCGCAGGCGGTGCGCATCGGCATCGAGAAGTGTCGCAGGAACGGCCTGTCGGCGGTGACCCTTCGCAATGCGGGCCATGTCGGTCGGGTCGGCGACTGGGCCGAGATGGCGGCGGCCGAAGGCCTGGTCTCGGTGCATTTCGTCAATGCCTCGGGCAGCGTGCTGGTGGCACCGTTCGGCGGTGTCGACCGCCGCTTCTCTACCGCGCCCTATTGCGTCGGCATCCCGAGGCCCGGCCAGGACCCGCTGGTGCTCGACTTCGCGACTTCGATCGTGGCCGAGGGCAAGGTGCTGGTCGCCAGCCAGGGCGGCAAGAAAATCCCGGAAGGCGCGCTGATCGGGCCGGACGGCAAGCCGAGCGGCGACCCTCATCTGCTCTACGGCGATTACACCCCGACCGGGCCGCGCGACCACAGCAAGGGGACCGGCGCGATCCAGGCGTTCGGCGACCACAAGGGCTCGGGCCTCGCCTTCATGTGCGAGATGCTGGGCGGCTCGCTGGCCGGCAACGGCGCGACCGATCCCAAGCGCGGCCGCTTCGCCAACGGCATGCTGTCGTTCTACGTCGATCCCAAGGTGTTCGACCCCGAAGGATTCTTCCCGAGGGACGTCGCGAAGTACGTCGCCTTCGTAAAGAGCTCGCGGCCGGCGTCCGAGGGCGGCGAGATCCTCGTCCCGGGCGAACCCGAGGTACGCATGCGCCAGAAGCGGCTGGCCGAGGGCGTGCCGCTTCCCGACGACACCTGGGCCGCGATCGTCGAAACCGCCCGCTCCGTCGGCCTCGACGAGCGCCGCATCCAGCAGGCCGTCTCGCCGTAGCAATCGATGCCGCTAATAGTCCCAGGGTGAAACGAGATCGAGTCCGGTCGATTGGAAATCGTCGAGATTGCGCGTGGCAAGGCGGCCGTTGTTGACCTGGACAATCGCCGCGATCATGCCATCCGGTGCTGACATTCCCAGGCCCCGACGAGAAGCGGCGCCCATGATCTCGCCGTAAGCAAGAGCAGCGTCTTCTGTCAGTCCGAATATCCTCCCTGCGAAGCGGCGCCTCCAGTCAGAAAGGCCCTGCTGCAGCCTTTTCGCCCGCTGATCGGGCAATATCTTCTGAATGCCGAATGCTATTTCGGCGATCGTCACCGTCGGCAAGGCGAGTTCTGCGTCGTGCTGCACGAGCCAGTCCAGGACTCTCGGGTCGGGCGCCTTGCGGAGCGTTTCCGAGATGATGTTGGTATCGACAAAGATCAAAGCTTCGGCCCGGGATTGATGCGCCGAGACTTGCGGATGAACGTGTCGAGGTCGATGTCGGTCCCACATTCGCGCGAAAGTCGCGCATAGAACGAAGACGCCGGCTCGCGACCTGTTTCACGGATCTCATAGGCTTCCAGAGCGCGCTCTACGATCTCGGCTATCGAACGCCTTTCCCGCCGGGCCAGACGGTGAGCAAGGTCACGTGCTTTTGCGCTACGAACGGAAAGTTGAGGTGCTGCCACGCGTTCGCTCCATCCTTGCGATGGAACATAGTGAAATGGAATTCAGCCATCAAGATGGCTGAAGATGGCCTGGTGGCGGTGTCTATAGCGTGTGGCCGGCAATGTCGCCGACCACGCGCACGCGGACGCGCAGGCTGTTGAAGGGCAGGTAGCTGAGGGGGATGTCCTCCTGGTCGACGACGGCGAGCGACGCGGGCACGGCGCCGGCGCGGACGGCGCGTTCGGAGGCCATCGCGTGGGCGCGCTCCAGCGCTTCCTCCCGCTTCATTCCCTGGAAAACCTGGTCGACCTCGCCGGAGACCTGGGCGATGGCGGCGCCGACGGCATTGGCGACGCCCTGGTGCGGAACATGCACGACCTCGCTGACGCCCTCCATTTTCGAAGGCACCAGGAAGCAGCCGCCCCCGACCGCGATCAGCGGAACGTCGCCGGCCTCGGTCTTCATGCGATCGACCGCCTCCACGAGCATCGCATGGCAGCGGGCGAGGGCGGCGTCAACGAAGCCCTTGTCGAGTCCGGCGACGCGGTCACGGTCGCCGAGCTCTATCAGCCCGGCGGCGACGGCGACGTCCGTGCAGGTCAGCTCATGGCCGCCGAACACCAGCGCGCGTTCGGTCAGCTGGAAGCCGGTGCTGACCGGGCCGATGCGCGCGGGGTCGGCCGGATCGACCAGCGTGCCGCCGCCCAGGCCGATCGACAGCAGGTCGGGCATGCGGAAGGCGGTGCGCACGCCACCGACCTCGACGTTGTTGTTGGCCTCGCGCGGGAAGCCTTGGCGCAGGCAGCCGACGTCCGACGTGGTGCCGCCGACATCGACGACCATCGCGTCCTCGATGCCTGACAGGAAGGCCGCGCCGCGCAAGGAGTTCGTCGGCCCCGACGCGAAGCAATGCACGGGAAAGCGGGCGGCTTGCCCGGCAAGGCTCACCGTGCCGTCGTTCTGCGTGATGTATAGCGGCGCCTTGATGCCCGAATTGGCGAGCGCCCGCACGAAACCTTCCGCCGTGCGCTTCGCCAGCCCGACCAGGGCCGCGTTGAGCAAGGTGACGTTCTCGCGCGCGAGCAGACCGATCCGGCCGAGCTGGTGCGACTGGGTGATGGAGATGCCCGGGGCGACGGCGGAAAGTATCTCCGCCGCTTCCTGCTCCGACTCGTCGTTGAGGGGAGAAAACACAGAGGCGATGCCGACCGCGTCCACGCCGGAATCGCGGATCTCCTTCGCGGCTTCCTTCATCGCCGCGCGGTCGAACGGCGCGATCGGCAAGCCGTCGAGCTCGTGGCCGCCGCGGATCATGAAGGTCGGTCCTTGCACCAGGCCGCGCAGGTCGGCCGGCCAGTCGACGAACGGCGGCAGGGTCGCTGCCGCCGGCAGGCCGATGCGAACCGCGGCGATCCTGGCGACATGGCGGCGCTGGACGACGGCATTGGTGAAATGCGTCGTGCCGATCATCACCGCGTCGATCCGCGCGGGATCGATCGCACTCGCCTGCACGAGACGCTGCAGCGCCGTGACGATGCCGTCGCCGACCTCCTCCGTCGTGGCGGTCTTGACCGCCTGCAGCACGGCCTTGCCGTCGATCAGGACGGCGTCGGTGTTGGTGCCGCCGACATCGATGCCGAGGGAGATCATCGGACGCTCTCCGGAAAGATGGACTTGAAGTCGATGTCGTAGCCGAAGGCGCGCGGACCGACGTGCTTCAGGCCCTTGGGCGACATCAGGATCGCCGGTGCCGGAAGGGCGATCACGCTGACCCGCTGGC
Organism: Enhydrobacter sp.; assembly: GCA_026126105.1. Lineage (GTDB taxonomy): Bacteria > Pseudomonadota > Alphaproteobacteria > Reyranellales > Reyranellaceae > Reyranella. Next base: position 10,305 of record JAHCJV010000064.1, on the reverse strand, counting down.
CGTAGCGCACGGTCTCGGTGCCGACCGCCTCTCCCGACACCGTATCCATGAGGCAGATCAGGTCGGGTACGGTGACCTTGACCTCGTCGTTCAGCCAGCCGATCGACCATTCGTTCTGGAAATCGACGCGGAAGGTCTCGCCGCGATGCTCGTCCAGCCCCTCGATCACGACGGTGCCGCGCAGCCAGCCCTCCGCCGCGCGTCGCAGGACGTCGGTAACCTTGCCGCGGAACACGAGAAGGCCGTGCTCGCTCTTCACCACGGCCTCGACCGGATCGGTATGGTTGCGGCGCGCGGCCTGAACCGCGTGCCCGATGCGTAGGGATTTCGTCGCGGTATGCAGGCACGCGGAGTCCTTTGCGTCGCGGCCGGTGCGCGGCGCCTTGCAGGTCGCGGCCAGCGAGCCCCACACTGTGCAGATCTTGCGCGTCATCTGCTCCATCCAGGTCCAGTCGACCGCCGAGGTGAGGATCACGCTGTTGTCGCGGATGTCGATCATCGTCCAGGGATAGGCCGGCAGGTCGCGGATCGCGAAGGTGGTCATGTCGGCGCGCGGGAAGGCGCGTCCCATGGCGTCGCAGTCGACGACCGGGAGGCCGAGCAGGGCGCCGGCGAGGAACGGCTGGAATCCGTTGTTGCCGCCGACCTCCCACATCATGATGGCTTTGAACTTCTTCCCGATGTGCTCTTCCATCATGGTGATGGTGCGGGCGATCAGCGGCCCGTCGACCATCTTCTCCTGCATGGCGATCGGCGCGCCCATCTGTCCGATGCAGGCGATCGCGTCGTCGTCGTCGAGCGAAAGCGGATCGATCAGGTCGACCGACTTGCCGGCGCCCCAATGCTGGCGCGCCTCGAGCAGCGAGAAGTACGGATCGCCGCCGCCGCCGGTCCCCAGGATCCAGGCGCCGATCGCGAAGGCCTCGAGGTCGTCCATCGTTATTCTCTTGGGAGGCGCGGGCATCGAACGGTGTCCTTTGCGAACTAGGCGAAATGGCAGGCGGCAGCCTGGGTCGGCGCGAGCGCGCGCAAGGCCGGATCCTCCGCGGCGCAGCGCCGCTGCGCCATCGGGCATCGGTTGCGAAAGCGGCAACCCGATGGAATATCGAGCGGGTCGGGCGGCTCGCCTTCCAGCCAGGCCTGGTCGATGACGCGCGGCCCGCCGGGTTGCGGCACGGCGGCCAGCAGCGACTTCGTATAGGGATGACGTGGATTGACGAACAGATCGGCAGTCGAGCCGGTCTCGACGATGCGGCCGAGATACATCACGGCAACCCGCGTGCAGATGCTGCGCACCACCGCAAGGTCGTGCGAGATGAAGAGCAGGGTCAGGCCGTACTGCCGCCAGAGGGCAACGAGCAGCTTGAGGATGGTCGCCTGCACCGACACGTCGAGACCTGACGTCGGCTCGTCCAGGATCAGGACGCGGGGATGGAGGGCCAGGACGCGCGCCAGCCCGACGCGGCGCTGCTGGCCGCCCGAGATCTCGTGCGGGTAGAGCGAGAGTTGGTCTTCGTGCAGGCCGACGGCGGCGAGCGTCTCGCGCACCCGTGCCGAACGTTCGGCCCGCGACAGCTTAGTGTGGATGACGAGCGCCTCGTCGAGCGAGCGGCCGATCGTCCAGCGAGGATCGAGCGCGGCCCCCGCGTCCTGATAGACATACTGCAGGCGGGAGCGCACCGCGCGCAACGCCGGACCCTTGAGGTTCTGGATCGGAGCGCCGTCGTAAATCACGGTGCCGTCGTCGGCGCGCAGCACGCCGATCAGCGTCTTGCCGAGCGTGGACTTGCCGCAGCCGGACTCGCCCACGATGCCCAGGATCTCGCCGGCCTGCACCGCTAGGTCGACCCCGTCGACCGCGCGCACGGCCCGCCCGTCCTTCAGCCGGAAATGATGGGCGAGACCCCGGGTCTCGAGCAGGGCGTCGCTCATGCGGCCGCTTCTCCGGGCGCATCGAGCGGATGATAGCAGCGCACCACGTGCGCGCTGCCGGTCACCGGCGGGCGCTTCGTGCGGCAGTCGGCCGATGCCTCCGCGCAGCGCGGATGGAAGCGACAGCCCGGAGGCGGCGAGAGCAGGCTCGGGATTTCGCCGGGAATGTCTTGCGCGACGCCATCGGCGCGCGGCAGGCTTTGCAGCAGGCGGGCGGTGTAGGGATGGCGAGGGGCGGCGAAGAACGCCGCCGTGGGCGCGGCCTCGACCTCCTGGCCGGCATACATCACCAGGATCCGGTCGCAGATCTCCCACGCCGTGCCGAGATCGTGGGTGGTGAACAGCACGGAGACCTGCCGGCGCTTCACCTCGCGATGGAGCAGCCGCAGGATCTGCGCCTGGATCGTGACGTCGAGCGCCGTCGTCGGCTCGTCGGCGATGATCAGCTCGGGCTGCGGCAGCAGCGCCATGGCGATGACGATGCGCTGGCGCTGACCGCCCGACAGCTCGTGCGGCAGCTTGGCGAGCGCCTGCTCGGGATTGGGGATCTGGACCGCCTCGAGCATTTCGAGGATCGCGGCGCGGTCGCGTGCGCGCCGCGCCGCGGGATAGCGCGTCAGCAGGGCGGGCCAGGCGCCGCGCCGCGCCGGGATGGCGAGCGGCGATTTCCACTGCATCAGGTCGAGCATCTGCTGGCCGATCGTGAACAGCGGATTGAGCGAGCCGTACGGATCCTGCGGGATGAAGGTGATGCGCCGTCCGCGGATGCGGCGGGCGATATCGGCCGACGCCAGGGCCAGCAGGTTCTCGCCGCCGAAGGACAGCGAGGCGGCCTTGACCTCCGACGCGGGCGCCGGCAGCACGCCCAGGATGGCGCGGGCGAGGGTGGACTTGCCGCAGCCGGACTCGCCCACCAGACCGACGACCTCCCCCTTGCCGATCGACAGCGACACGCCGTCGAGCGCGCGCACGACGCCGCGTTGGGTGTGATAGTTGACCACGAGATCGCGGACCGCGAGCAGCTCAGTCACGCGGCCTCCCGGTGCGGCGGGTGCGCGGATCGAGCACGTCGCGCAGTCCGTCGCCCAGCATGTTGAAGCCGATGACGACCAGGAAGATCGCGAGCCCCGGAGCGGCGGCGTACCACCAGGCGTCCGGCAGGAACTCCCGGCTCTCGGCGATGGTCCGGCCCCATTCCGGCGTCGGCGGCGGGGCACCGAGCCCGAGGAAACCCAGCGCGGCCGCGGTCAGGATGGTGAAGCCGAGGCCGAGCGTGATGCGCACGATGATCGGCGAGATGATGTTGGGCAGGATATGCAGCCAGACCACCCGGCTCGGCGAGGCGCCGAGCGCCAGCGTGGCTTCGATGAAGGTCTCGTTTCGCACGGCCCGCGTCTCGGCATAGACCAGCCGCGTGAACCAAGGCCAGAACGTCGCCGACAGCGCCAGGATGACGTTGGGCAGGCTCGGCCCCAAAGTCTGCGCGATGGCGATCGCCAGCACGATCTGCGGCACGGCGAGGAAGATGTCGGCCAGTCGCATGATGGCGCTGGAGACGAAGCCGTCGGTGATGCCGGCGACGAGGCCCAGCGGCACGCCGACGACGACCGCGACGCCGACCGCGACCACGGAGATCACGAGGGTGATGCGCGCACCGAACAGCAGCCGGCTGTAGATGTCGGCGCCCAGCCGGTCGGTGCCCATCAGGTATTCGCCGCCGGGCGGCCGCAGCCGGTGGGCGGGATTGATCTCGGTGACCGCCTCGGGATGCGTCGCCAGCCACGGCGCCAGGATGGCGCAGGCGATCAGCGCCAGCACGATCAACAGCCCGATCAGGGCGAGCCGATCTTCGGCGAGCTTGCGCAGGACGAGGGCGGTTTCGCTGCCCATCAGCCGGCGCTACGCGGATCGATCAGCCGGTGCACGACGTCGACCGCAATGTTGATCGCGATGTAGATGATGGCGACCCACACGGTGAAGCCGAGCACCGCGTTGTAGTCGGACATCACGATGGAATTGACCGCGTAGTAGCCGAGGCCCGGCCAGTCGAACACCGCCTCGATCACGACGGCGCCGCCCAGCAGGACGCCCGACACCAGGCCGATCTGGGTGACGGTCGAGGTCAGCGCGTTACGCAGCATGTATTTCCAGACGATCAGCGATTCGGGCAGGCCCATGGCACGCTCGTACTGCACGAACGGCTTGTTCAGCGTGTCGAGCATGCCGGCGCGCGTGAAGCGCACGATGGTGGCCATCGCGGGGAAGGCGAGCGTCACGGTTGGCAGGGCGAGATGGAGGATGGCCGTGACGAAGGTCCCGGGCTGGCCGGCCAGCAGCGCATCGACGGTGTAGAGGCCGGTGACGGACGGCGGCGGCGTCACGTCTGCCGGCAGGCGGCCGCCCAGCGGCAACCAGCCGACATCCATGGCAAAGGTGAGCTGCAGGATGATTGCCAGCCAGAAGCTCGCGATCGCCAGTCCCGACACCGTGACGATGCGCACGATCTGGTCGAACCACGAGTTGCGCCGCAGCGCCGCCAGCACGCCGACCGGAACGCCGAGTCTGACGGTCACGATCATGGCCGCCAGGGCGAGCTCGATCGTGGCGGGCAGGCGCGAGAGCAGGTCGGCGGAAACCGGCCGGGAGGTGAACAGGCTCTTGCCCAGGTCGCCCTGCACCAGCCGGACATAATAGTCGAACAGCTGGGTGATCAGCGGCCGGTCGAAGCCGAGCTGATGGCGCAGCGCCTCGATCTGCTCGCGCGTGGCCCGCTCTCCGGCGACCAGCGCCGCCGGATCGGCAGGAATGACGTGGCTCACCATGAAGGTCACGGCGACCACGCCCACGATCGTGCCCAGGCTCCACGCCAGGCGCCGCAGCACGAAGGCCCACACGCCCGTGCCGTTCCAGAAGGCGGCGGCCCGCCGGAGCGCTTTGGCCATGGGCGCTAACGTTCACTCCGAGGCGGGTGTGCAGCGCCCAAGTGCGCGTCACCTGTCCGATTTCTCATCCGACGGCCGCTTTCGCTTAGCCGAGATTGAGCCAGCGGAAGTCCTGCCCGTTGCCCACGGGGCAGAAGCGCACGTTCTGCACGCGCTTGGCGAACGGGCCGTACCATTTGGTGTTGTAGATGAACACGCTGGCCGCCTCGTCGACGACGATGCGCGAAGCTTCCTGGTAGGCGGCGTCGCGCACTGACTGGTCAGTCGAAGTGACGGCCTTTTCGATCAGGGCGTCGACCTTCGGGTTCTTGTAGTACGAGCCGGTCTTCCAGTTGCCCCAGTTCTTGCTGTCGTACATCTCGCCGACCCAGTTCTGCGGATCGGCGTAGAGCGTCGAGATCCAGTTGGTCCAGATATCGGGCGTCGTCTCGTTGTTGCGGGCCTTGCCCGACAGCGTCGGCCAGGTTTCGGCGACGATCTTGCTCTCGATGCCGAGCTTGCGCAGCCCGGCCTGCATGATCTGGCCGGCCTGCTCGGTCTGCGACAGGCCGACGAGCGTGTGGATCTCCAGCGGCCGGTCGATCTTCACCGCGGCCTTGGCGAGCTCTGCCTTGGCCTTGTCGATATCGTAGTCCCAGCCCTTCACATCCTTGGGATAGCCCCACAGGTTGGCCGGCACCGGCGCGGGATTGCGCACCGCGGTGTCCTTGAGAATGTCGGTGATGAAGCCCTTGTAGTCGAACGCCATGCTGATGGCGCGGCGGACATGGACGTCGTTCAGCGGGGCGCGCTGGTTGTTCAGGTGCAGGATGAACAGGCGCATCGAGGGCTGCTCGATGATCTGCACGGTGTTGGCCTTGCGCAGGCGATCGAGCGCATCGGCCGGCAGGAATCCGTCGAGCGAATGATAGTCGCCCTTGATCAGCCCCAGCACCTGGGTCGATTGCTCGCGCACGGTGCGCAGGTCGATGCGTTCGACGTACTTCGCGGGCCACGGCATGAAATGGTCGGGGTTGCGTACGCCGATGACGCCGACCGCCGGATCGTGGCGCTCGAGCTTGTAGGAACCCGACCCCGCGACGTTGCGCGACAGCCAGGGCTGGCCCCAGTCGTTGTCCTTGGTGTTGGCCTTGACGAGCTTCGAATTGACGACGTGGATCTCGGGCACCGTCGACATGAAGGCAGCCGATGGCCGGGTCAGGGTGAACTCGACGGTGCTGGCGTCGAGCGCCTTGGTGCTGCCCGGCTTGATGATCGGGCTGAACAGCACGGCGGGGCCCTTGTTGATGCCGAGCGTGCGCTCCATCGTGTAGACGACGTCCTCGGCCGTCACCGGGCTGCCGTCGTGGAACTTGGCGTTTGCCCTGAGCTTGAAACGATAGACCAGACCGTTGTCCGACACGGTGTGGCTCTCGGCGAGCCACGGCGTCAGCGTCGGCGGATTGTCGAGCCAGCGATACAGCCCGTCATAAAAATTGAGCCGCGTGGCGACGCGGCTGTAGTCGAAGACGGTGTGCGGATCGAGCGTGTCGTATTCGACCGGATTGGCGAACACGAATGTCGAGGCTGACTGCGCCTGCGCCGAAGACGCGAATGCAGCGGGTGCAAGTCCGACGGCGGTGCCCGCTTTCAGGAGACCGCGCCGCGTGACGAAACGATCGCGCGTGTTCGAGCTATCGACCATATCCTACCCCTTCAGATGTTCCCTGCGGCGTGTGGTGCAATACGCGTTCCAACAAAGCGTTCTGTCTGACGTACGGGCACGGCGTTCTCGTCATCGTCTTCCCGATCGCGAGCGTCTCGCTCGCTCATGCGGAGGAGCGAGCGAGACGCTCGCAGTCCGGAAGAGCATGAACACTCCCCTTCACACTGCACCGTCGGCAATGTTGAGGCGCGGAAAGCGGGGCAGGGTGCGGCCGCCGTCCATGACGATGGAGCGGCCGGTGACGAAGTCGAAATCCGCCGAGCAGAGCAGCGCGACCATGCGGCCGATCTCCTCCTCGGTGACCAGCCGCCCGAGCGGCGTGCCGTCGATCGCGGCAGCCTTGTAGACCGGCATGGTGTCGGTGCGGGCGCTCGCAATCTGGCTGGGGACGACGGCGTTGACGGTGATCGTTGGCGCGAGCTCGAGGGCGAGGCTTTCGGTGAGATGGAGCAGGGACGCCTTCGCGAGGCCGTAGACGGAGTGGGTCCGCACGAATCCGGACGTGGCGCCGAGATTGACGATGCGGCCCCATCCCATCCGTTCCATCGCCGGCGCGACCTTCTGTGCGAGCAGCCAAGGCGCCCTCAGGTTGGCCGACATCACGCGATCCCAGGCGGATGGCGTCAGGGTGCGGAACGGCGCATCGGCGAACGGGCCGGCATTGTTGACCAGCACCGAGATCGGCCCCAGCGCCTTTTCGACCTCGTCGACCAGCGTGGCGCAGGCATCGGCGTCGGCGAGGTCGGCCTTGAACGCGACCGACTCGACGCCGCTCTTGCGGATCCGGCACGCCACCGATACGGCCTCGTCGATGGCGGAACGGCAATGGACGGCGACGCTGGCGCCATGACGCGCCAGCTCGAGCGCGATCGCGACGCCCGCCCCCGACGAGGATCCGGTGACCAGCGCCACCTTGCCGGCAAGGACCGCGATCTCGCTCACGGGTCGACGAGCACGGTCCAGACCGACTTGGTCTTCGACTTGTCGAGATACTTCTCGTAGAGCTCGGCGATCAGGTCGGCGCCGACCGTCTTGATCTCCGCCTCGTACGCCGCGCGATCGGTGATCTCGATGCGCTCGAGATAGTCCCACGGCCCGCCTTCCAGGTTTCCCACGACGCCGGTCAGGCGATGCGTGCGGTACGAGACGATCGTCTTCATCTTGGCGGCGATCGCGTAGTCGACCTCGCGCTCGTACTTCTCGTAGACTTCCGGGTCGACGCCGGGCTTCAGCGCAGCGAACACATATCTCACGATTGCCATGGTGTTTCTCCTCGCTGCCTGTCTCAGGGCTCGATCAGTTCCGACCAGATCGCGACCGTCTTCGAGCGGTCGAGCCACTTGCTGTAGAGCAGGTCGAGGAACTCCTTGCTGCCCGATGCGGCCTGCTTCTCGTACTCGGCGCGGCTGGTGACCTCGATACGTTCCATGAAGTCCCATGGGCCGCCTTCGATGCCGGGGTCGAGGTCCTGGATGCGATGGGTGCGGTAGCTCACGATCGACGGATTCTCCATCGCCTTCACATAGTCGACCTCGCGCTCGAACGTCTCGAACTCGTCGAGCGAGACGCCGGGCCTCACTTTCACCAACACGTAGCGGACGACCGTCATTGGCTCTCCTCCTTCGATTGCCGATCAGACCAGATGGCAGGCCGCGAAATGGCCGGGCGCCACCTCGCGCCAGGGCACCGGCTCGGCGCAGACCGGCTGGGCCAGCGGACAGCGGTTGCGCAGCCGGCAGCCGGCCGGGATGTCGATCGGGCTCGGGATCTCGCCGGAGAGCACGAACGGATCGCGCCTGGCGTCGGGATCCGGCACCGGGACCGCCGCGAGAAGGGCGCGCGTGTAGGGATGGGCGGGATGGTCGAACAGCTCCCCGGCCGTCGCCTGCTCGACGATCACGCCGAGATACATGACGGCCACGCGCGAGGCGAGATAGCGCACGGTGGCGAGGTCGTGCGAGATGAAGAGATAGGACAGGCCGTGGCGCCGGCGCAGCTCTTCCAGCATCAGGATCACGCGCGCGCGCAGCGAGACGTCGAGCGCCGACGTCGGCTCGTCGAGCACGATGAGGCGCGGATTGGTCACCAGGGCGCGGGCGATGTTGACCCGCTGGCGCTGGCCGCCCGACAGCTCGTGCGCATAGCGGTTGGCCAGCTCCGCGCCGAGGCCGACTTCCTCGAGCACCGCGTCGGTGCGTTCGCGGCGCTCTGCCGCGCTCAGCCCGGTATGCAGCTTGAGCGGTTCGCCGACCATGCGCCGCACGCTGAGGCGCGGATTGAGCGACGCGGTCGGGTCCTGGAACACCATCTGCAGGTTCGGCCGGACCTTGTTGAAGCCGGTGTCGGAGAGCGTCGTGAGCTCCGCGCCGTCGAACCGGATGCTGCCCGACGTCGGCGCCACCAGCCTGACCAAGGTGCGCGCGACCGTGGACTTGCCGCAGCCCGATTCGCCCACCAGCCCGACCGTCTCGCCGGCCTCGACGGCGAAGGACACGCCGTCGACGGCGCGCACGACCGGCGGCGTGCCGTCCTTGAGCGCACGCAGCCACGCGGCAGGCCCGCGCAGCGGGAAGTGCGTCTTGAGATCGGCGACCTCACACAGGGGCGGCACGACCATCCTCCACGGCAAAGCAGGCGACGAAATGTTCCGGCGCCACGGGCGTCATCGCGGGCTTCAGTCGCCGGCAGCGATCCTCCACCCAGGGGCAGCGCCCGGCATAGCGGCAGCCTGCCGGCGGATTGAGCAGCGACGGCACGGATCCCGGCACCGGCTCCATGACGATCTCGCGATCGATGCGAGGGATCGAGCGCACCAGCGCGCGGGTGTAAGGATGCGCCGGGTGACGGAACAGAGAGCGCACCGGCGCGACCTCGACGACCTGCCCGGCGTGCATCACGGCGACCCTCTGGCAGGTCGTGGCGACCACGCCGAGGTCGTGGGTGATCAGCAGGATCGAGGCGCCGGTCCGCGCGCCAAGCTCGCGCAGCAGGTCGAGGATGCGGGCGGCGGTCGAGACATCGAGGCCGGTCGTCGGCTCGTCGGCGATCAGCAGGCGCGGCGAGGTGGTGAGCGCCATGGCGATCATGACCCTCTGGCACATGCCGCCGGAGAACTGGTGGGCGTACTGGCGCGCCCGGCGTTCCGGCTCGGGAATGCCGACCAGCGTGAGCATTTCCAGCGCGCGCTTGCGGCTGTCGGCGGGCGACAGGCCGGCATGCAGCTGGAACAGCCGGGCGACCTGCGCGCCGACGGTGATCAGCGGATTGAGCGAGGTCCGCGGCGTCTGCGAGATCATCGCGATCCTGGCGCCGCGGATCTGCTGCAGCTCGTCCTCGCTGAGCAGCGACAGGTCGCGTCCGTCGAACAGGATGCTGCCGCCGGTCTGGCGGCCGGGCTTGCGGATCAGGCGCAGGAGCGCCGTCGCGGTCACGGTCTTGCCCGAGCCCGACTCGCCCACGAGGCCGAGGATCTCGCCCTCACGCACGTCGAAGCTCGCCGCATCGACCGCTTCGATCTCGCCGTGGTCGCTGGCGAAGCGGACGCTGAGGTCGCGCACGTCGACGACCGACGCGACGCTCATCGCACGCCCCGCATGCGCGGATCGAGGAAGTCGCGCAGCCCGTCGCCGACCAGGTTGAAGGCCAGCACCATGATCACGATGGCGAGGCCGGGGAACAGGAACAGCCACCATTCGCCGCTGACGATGAACTGGGCGCCCTCGGCGG
>JAHCJV010000063.1 GCA_026126105.1 Enhydrobacter sp. | reverse complement strand
GCAGTTCGGCCGGCCGCTCGCCGCCAACCAGCTGATCCAGAAGAAGCTCGCCGACATGCAGACCGAGATCACGCTGGGGCTGCAGGCCTGCCTGCGGGTCGGCCGCCTCAAGGATGCGGGCCACGCCCAGCCGGAAATGATCTCGCTGATCAAGCGCAACAACTGCGGCAAGGCGCTCGACATCGCCCGCGTCGCGCGCGACATGCACGGCGGCAACGGCGTGTCGGACGAGTATCACGTGATCCGCCACGCCATGAACCTCGAGGCTGTCAACACCTACGAGGGCACGCACGACGTACACGCGCTGATTCTCGGCCGCGCGATCACCGGCATTCAGGCCTTCAGCGCGGCCGGCTGATCGCGGTGAATCTGCCGCCGACCGGCGACATCGCACTGGTTGTCGCGGGCGCCCTGGCGGCCGGATTCGTCAATGGCCTGAGCGGCACGGGCTATGCGCTCGTGGCGCTGGGCTTCTGGCTCCACGCGATGTCGCCGGTGACGGCGGCACCGCTGGTCGCCTTCTGCTCCGTCGGCGGGCACCTCCAGTCTCTGCCGAAGATCTGGAAGGGCGTGATCTGGACGAGGCTTTGGCCGTTCCTCGCCGGCGGCCTGATCGGCGTGCCGATCGGCACCGCCCTTCTCGGCCTGGTCCGGGTGCAGCCGCTAAAGATCAGCGTCGGCCTGCTGCTGATATTCTACTGCGTCTGGATGGGCCTGGTGCGACGGCCGCCCGTGGTGACGGGCGGCGGCCGCCTGGCCGACGCGACGGCCGGAATGGGCGGCGGCATCCTGGGCGGCATGGCGAGCCTCAGCGGACCCATCCCGGTCATCTGGGTCCAGCTGCGCGGCTGGACGGCGCTGGCGCAGCGCGGCGTCAACCAGCCTTACAACATGAGCGTGCTGTCGCTGTCGCTCGTCTCCGCCGCATTCGCCGGCTTCCTCGATCGCACCTTCTTCGTCTGGGCAGCGATCTGCCTGCCTGTGACGTTGATCGGCGCGCAGATCGGCCTGCGGCTCTACGGCCGGATCAACGACGGGCAGTTCCGACGCCTCGTGATCGTCCTGCTCGGCCTGTCCGGCGTGACGCTCATCGCGTCGTCGCTGGTGTAAGGACGATCAGCAAAAGGCCCTGAGGCAATCGGTCCTCTCCAGGACCTCGTCGAGCCCGGGAGCCCCCTTGGCGGCGGCGTACTTGCGGCGGATTTCCTGCAGCGAGCGGGCGTGGTACTTCTGGGGCTCCTGCGACCAGGTCGATCCGCCGAGCGTCATCGAGAAGCTCTTCTCGCCCTTCCCTATCGCTTCCGCATTGGCCATCGACCAGGGCAGGAAGAGGCGCCCGACCTCTTCTGTCAGCAGCGGCATCAGGCCGGCCGACAGCGCGGACCAGCTCTCGAAGCTGCCCTCGGCCTTGGGCGATACCATGCGATTCACCCAGGCCATGACATTGGGCGCCGAGGCCCGCATCAGGGCGCCCGGCGTGGGGTCGGTCGCCGCCTCGTAGAGCTGGCCCCAGAGGCCGAAGTCGGCCGTCGCCGGGCGTCCGCCCAGCATGTATGGCCGCGACGCGAGATGGGCGTCGAGGATCTCCAGCACGCGCTTGAACGAGGCTTCGATCAGCGGCCGCGTCGTCGGATTGGAGCCGACGAAGCCCAGCCGTCCGCTCATGCGCTCGGCAACGGCGGCGCGCGCCTGTGCCACGGCGAGCGTGCCCTGGGCGCCCATCATCTGGACGGCGATGCGCTCGGCCGTCGCCCAGCAATCGGCGGGATAGGTCCAGCGATAATGGAACATCCACTTGTTACCCCACTCGTCGCCGTACTCCTCGAGCAGGGCGGAAAGAAAGGCGAGCGCCGGATCGTCGGGCGTCAGCGACGGCGACGACGCCTCGAACCGCTCGATGATCGGCGTGGAATCCTGGATGCCCTCGCCCTCCGGCGTCACCACCAGCGGGACCAGCGGCAGCTTGGCATGTTTCTGGAACTCGCCCTGTGTGGCCGGCGAGCGGAGGATCCATTCGTGCGGCAGGCCCTTGTAGCGAAAGTAGGAGCGGACCTTCACCGAGTAGCCCGACAGCTCGGAACCGAAGATTCGATAGACGTCGCTCATGGTCAGATCCAGCGCTTGCGTTTGAGCCAGACGAACAGGCTGGTGACGATGACGACCACCAGCACCCAGAAAACGGCGTAGCCGTACTTCCAGCCGAGCTCCGGCATATTGCCGACATCGCGGTCGAAGTTCATGCCGTAGATGCCGGCGAGAAAGCTGAGCGGCATGAAGAAGACCGTGATCACGGCCATCGTCTTCATGACCTCGGCCATGCGATTGGAAGCCTGCAACAGATAGATTTCCATCAGGCCGTTGCACATTTCGCGGTAGCTCTCGAGCAGGTCGAGCAGGGCCACCGAATGATCGAAGCAGTCGCGCAGGTACGTCTGCGTCTCCGGCATGATGAACGGCGTCTCCGGCCGCATTACGGCGAGGATCGTCTCGCGCTCCGCCCATTCCAGGCGGTGGAAGGTCACCAGCTGGCGCCGCGCCAGGTGGATGTGGCCCAGCGTCTCGTTGGTCGGGCGGCCGAGCGCTTCTTCCTCCAGCTCCTCGAGATGGCTGGCGAGCGCCTCGATCAGCGGGAACTTGCGGTCGACGACCAGATCGATCAGCGCATAGACGAGGTAGTCGGTGCCGAACATGCGAAGCCGCGATCCCGACGTCTGCACGCGCTCGCGCACCGGTCTGAAGATGTCCTGCTTGTGGTCGTGGAAAGAGATGACGTAGTTGTCGCCGAAGAAGATGCTGACCTGATGCGGCACGATCTCGCCCTCCTCGTAGGCGGGATCGTTCAGCACGATGAAGCCCTGGCCCTCGTAGAGATCGAGCTTGGCGCGCTGGTTGGCGTGGAACACGTCCTCCAGCGCGAGCGGATGAAGATTGAACGCCATGCCGAGGGTGCGCAGCATCTCCGAGCTCGGCCGCCCCGCAACATCGATCCAGGTCCGGCCCGGCGTGCCGAGATGGAAGCGGCACTCGTCGACCTCGACATTGTGCAGGACCTCGACGTCCTCCTGCGTATACTCGACCAGGGTGAAGTCGAGCGCCTCGTCCGGTATCGGGTCGCGGCCGGCAAGCGTGCCCGGCGCGGTTCCCGGCAGGGTGTGACGCGGAAGAACTCCATCCATGGCCTGCTGCCGTCTCCCCCTAGACTTCCTGCATCACCTGCACATCCGGTTTACCCGCGAGATAGTCGCCCAGCTTTCGGCCCAGTTCCTTGAAATGCGGTGCGGCGCGATGCGCGGCCAAGGCCGCCTGATCGTCATAGCGCTCCAACATGACATAAACGTTAGCGTCGTCGGTCTTGTGCAGGGCGTAGAGCTTGTTGCCCGGCTCGTCGGCCTGCACCTTGGCCTGCAGCGCCTTCATGGTCGCTTCGAAATCGGCGTTGGTGCCGGGCTTGATGGTCAGTTTCGCGATGACGCCGATCATGGTCGTGCTCCCCTTCGAGTCTATTGCGGCCGCTTCTTCACAAGGTACTTGTGTTCACCGTCGCAGACCAGCACGCCGGCCTGGTTGTGGATGGTGAGCTTCATGGTGACGACGCCGGTGGTGCGGCCCGCCTTCAGGTCGCTGACCTCGAGCTGCGGGTAGAGGGTGTCGCCGCAATAGACCGGCTTGAGGAAGCGCGAGGACTGCTCGAGGAAACCGACCAGTGAATCGCCGATGAAGTGCGGAAAGATGCCGGCGCCGGCGGCACCCTGGATCGCCACCTGCAGGCCATGCGCAAGCAGGTCGCGATGGCCCCGCGCCTTGCAGTATTCGCGGTCGTAATGAATCGGGTGGTTGTCGCCGCTCGCGAGCTGGAAGGCGCCGAACAGCGACTCCGTCTGCGTTCGGGAATTGATGTAGAACTTCTGCCCGACCGCGAGATCCTCGAACCAGTGCGTCGGCCCAAAGCGATGCCCGGCCGGATCGAACGTTGTCGCTTCCGCCACGTATTCCTCCCTCGATGGGCGGGCAGCTTAGCTCGCAGGGAACAGCCGGCCCAGCGCATCGAGCGAGGGTTCGAGAAAATCGGGCCGCGCATCGTCGCGCGGCGGCAGCCCGATGCGATTGTGCCAGTAGACCGGCATGCCGACACTTTTCGCTCCCGGCACGTCGGAGGCCGAGCCGGCGACGAACAGCGTCCTTTCCGCAGGAGTGCCGAGCGTCCGCAGCACCGCGCGATAGACCTCGGGGCGCGGCTTGTAGAAGCCAACGCTCTCCGCCGTTTCGACGAGCGCGAAGGAGACGCCCGCCCGATCGGCCGCCTGCCGTCCCAGACGGACCGAGCAATTGGTGGCGACTGCCAGCGGCAGCGGGATCGTCTTCAGGACGGCGGCCGCTTCGGGCCAGGGCTGCAGCTCCTCCCAGCGCTGTTCCAGCGAGTCGCCGAACTCTGCCGGCAGACCGACGTCGACGGCGGCTTCGCGGACCAGCGTCTCATAGGGCCGGTAAGCGCCACAGCCATAGGTGATCTCGAGATAGCGCCGGCGCCAGCGCATGCCGGCCTCTTCCGAGCCGGCAATGGCGTTCCACAAGGTCCAGGAATCGAGCAGCGCCGTCAGCAGGTCGAAGACGACGGCGTGGTATCTCACGCAGCGGCCGGCGCCTTGCGCGCCATGCCGTCGAACAGGTCGAGCATGCGCTCGCGCCAGGCGTAGACCGTGTCATCCTTGTCCAGCAGCTCGAGCGGGCTGAGGGTCCGGGGCCACATGAAAGTGCCCAGCAGGATATAATCGGGATAGGCGGGCGCATCGCCGGACAGGAAGGCCTGCTCCTTCAGGACGCGGCGCGCGGGCTCCAGCGCGGCCCGGAACGCCGCGACACCCTTCTCGCGCGTTTTCGCCTGGAAGCCCGCGAAGTCGGTAGTGCCGAGCCGCTTGCCGCGCGACTCGACAATGTAGTCCTTGTCCTCCGGCCGCACGCGTTCGACCAGGTCGGCGGCTACAATCGGAAAGATCGCCGGATTGACCGCCGTGTCCGTCCAGCCATTGACGAAGCGGGCGTAAGGCTTGTCCGGCATCAAGGGCTTGTCCGGATAGGCGGCGTCGAGATGCTCGGCGATCGCCCAGCTGTCCTTGACCACTTTCGTGCCGTCATGGATGACCGGATAAGTCTGCGATCCGGCAAAGGCGATCTTCTGCTTTTCGGTGAAGCCGCAAGGCTCGTCGCGCCAGGTGAGACCCTTGTGCTTGAGTGCGAGCTTCGTGCGCCAGCAGAATGGGCTCGGCCGCAAGTCGTTGGCAAATAGCAGATCGTAAAGCGTGATCATTTGCCGTCCAGCATCTTGATGATGCCCGAGAAATCCTTGCCGGAATTGCCGGCATTGACGAACAGGCTGAAGAGCTGTGCGGCTTCGGCGCCGAGTGGCGTCGCGGCGCCCGAGGCGGCCGAGGCCTGCTGCGCCAGCAGCAGGTCCTTCAGCATCATCGCAGCGGTGAAGCCCGCCTGATAATCGCGGTTGGCGGGCGAGGCCGGGACGGGGCCCGGCACCGGGCAGTAGTTGACCAGAGACCAGCACGAGCCCGACGCCGTGGACACGACGTTGAACAGCTTCTGCGCATCGAGGCCGAGACGCTTGCCCAGCATGAAGCCTTCGCTGACGGCGATCATCGAGATGCCGAGGATCATGTTGTTGCAGATCTTGGCGGCCTGGCCGTTTCCGCTGTCGCCGGCGTGGACAATGTTCTTGCCCATCTTCTCGAGGATCGGCCGCGCCTTCTCGAACACCGCTTCCGGCCCACCGACCATGAAGGTGAGCGTGCCGGCCGTGGCGCCGCCGACGCCGCCCGAGACCGGCGCATCGACCATCTCGAATCCCGCCTTCTTCGCGGCGTCGGAGACATGCCGCGCGCTCTCGACGTCGATCGTCGAGCAATCGATCAGCAGCGCGCCCTTGGCGACGTTGGGCAGAACGTCCTTCTCGTAGACCTCGCGAACGTGCTTGCCGGCGGGCAGCATGGTGACGACGACCTCGGCATCCCTCACCGCTTCGGCGGCGGTTGCAGCCTTGTGGGCGCCTTTCTCCACCGCCGCCGCGACGGCTGCATCGGAGAGGTCGAAGGCGGTCACATGATGCTGCGCCTTGGCAAGATTTGCGGCCATCGGGCCGCCCATGTTGCCGAGGCCGATGAAGGCGACTTTCGCCATGGCGTGCTCCCTAGTCGAACAACAGATCGTTGGATACCGGCTTGAAATGCGCCTCGACCATCGCCGGTGTGACGCCGTCGTTGGTCGGCGGATTCCACTTCGGCTTCTGGTCCTTGTCGATCAGCAGCGCACGCACGCCTTCGAAGAAGTCGTGGTCCGGCCGCATGGCGGCCTGCGACATGCGGTACTCGATCGTCATAGTGTCCTCGAACGACCGGTTGGCGCAGCGCCTGAGCTGCTCGAGCGTGATCGCCATGGCCAGCGGCGAGAGCTTGAGCAGCGCGGCGAGCTGCCTTTCGGCCCATTCGCCGCCGTGTTGCTTGAGCTTGGCCTCGATCTCGGCCACCGACTCCGCCGAGAAACAGCGATCGATGTCGGGCATCATGGCCGGCAAGGTCGGCAGGCCGGGATCGGCGGTGAAGCCGGCGATCACGGCATCCACCTTGCGGTCCGCGTCGGGACCGGCGAGGTTGGCAGAGCCGAGTGCGGCCTGCAGGTCGTTCATCCTGGCGCTCGGGACATGGAAATGGACGATGCCGGCCCACAGCGCGTCGGCGATTTTCAGCCGGTAGCTGGTCAGCGCGAGGAACACGCCGAGCGCGCCCTGCAGCCGGCTGAGGAAATAGCCGCCGCCGACATCGGGAAAGAGTCCGATCGTCGTCTCGGGCATGGCGAACAGGAGCTTCTCGCTCGCGACCGTGTGCGAGCCGTGCGCCGAAAGGCCGACGCCGCCGCCCATGAAGATGCCGTCGATCAGCGATATCCACGGCTTGGCGTAGCGGTAGATGCGCCGGTTGATGATGTATTCGTCGCGGAAGAAGTCGCGGCGCAGCGTGCCCGACGGGTTCTCGCGGCTCTCGCGGTAGAGGTTGGTGACGTCGCCGCCGGCGCAGAAGGCGCGGTCGCCGGCGCCGCGTAGCACGACTGCCTTGATGGCCGGGTCCTTCTCCCAACCGGGAATGACCCGCTCCAGCTCGAGGATCATGCCGTGGGTCAGCGCATTCAGCGCCTTCGGCCGGTTGAGCGTGATGACGCCGAGGCCATCCTTCACGTCGAACAGAATTTCCGCGTCAGACATCCAAACTCCGTACCCTTGTCCAGTTCCTCGCCGTCCGCCCTTTGCTCAGGATGACACGTCGCGGTGCTACGCCTCGCGCTCTACCCCATCAACAAGCGGCGCGAGATGATCACGCGCATGATCTCGTTCGTGCCCTCGAGGATCTGGTGCACGCGCAGGTCCCGCAGATACCGTTCGATCGGGAAATCCTTCAAGTAGCCGTAGCCGCCATGCAATTGCAGCGCGTCGTTCACGACCCGGAAGCCCACGTCGGTGGCGAAGCGCTTGCCCATCGCCGCTGCCTGCGTGGCTTCGGGCGACTTCGCGTCGAGCAGGAAGGCCGCCCGCCAGATCATCAGCCGCGCCGCGTCCAGCTCCGTCGCCATGTCGGCCAGCTTGAACTGCGTCGCCTGGAAGTCGGCCAGCGGCTTGCCGAACTGCTTGCGCTCGACGACGTAGCGCGATGCCGTCTCGAGGCAGGCACGCGCGCCGCCGAGCGAACAGGCGCCGATATTGATACGCCCGCCATCGAGTCCCATCATCGCGATCTTGAAGCCGTGCCCTTCGGGCCCCAGCCGGTTGGCAACCGGCACCTTGCAGTTATCGAAGATCACCGCCGCCGTCGGCTGGCTGTTCCAGCCGAGCTTCTGCTCCTGCTTGCCGAACGACAGGCCCGGCGTCCCAGCTTCGATCACCAGCGTCGAGACGCCGCCCGCCCCCGGCCCACCGGTGCGTAGCATCACGACGTAGATGTCGCTTCGTCCGCCGCCGGAGATGAAGGCCTTGCTGCCGTTCACCACGTAGTGGTCGCCCTGCAGCTCGGCGCGCGTCGACAGCGCCGCCGCATCGGAACCCGCGCCCGGCTCCGTCAGACAGTAGCTGGCGAAATGCTCCATCGAGCAGAGTTTCGGCAGGAAGCGGCGGCGCTGATCGTCGTCGCCGAAGCCGTCGATCATCCAGGCGGCCATGTTGTGGATCGAGATGTAGGCTGCGGTGCTGGGGCAGGCCGCCGCCAACTCCTCCATGATCAGCGCGGCACCCAACCGGGTAAGGCCGCTGCCGCCGACATCGTCGCGCACGTAAATGCCACCGAAACCGAGGGCCGCCGCCTCGCGCAGCACCGACTCCGGGAAGATCTTCTCGGCGTCCCAGCGCGCGGCTTCCGGCAGCATCCGATCGGTCGCGAATTGCCGCGCCGTGTCGCGGAAGGCCTGCTCGTCCTCTGTAAGGTGGAAATCCATGCGCGGCGGATCATATCGGCGAGCGCCTTGCAGTCAAACAAGCCACGTTGCGGCTCTTTGCTGTTCGCGCGATAACCCCAGCGATGGCGACACAAGTTCCTACACTCGGCCGCTACCCGAGCACGCGCCTGCGGCGCAACCGTCGTGAAGACTGGTCGCGCCGGCTGGTTGCCGAAACGAAACTCTCGGTCGACGATCTGATCTGGCCGGTGTTCGTCCAGGAAGGGACCAACGAGCGCACGCCGGTGGCCTCCATGCCGGGCGTCGACCGGCTCACGGTCGACCTGTTCGTCGAGGCGGTAAAGGAAGCGCGCGATCTCGGCATCCCGGCGGTGGCGATCTTCCCCGAGACGGACCCCAAGGCCAAGACGCCCGACGCGCGCGAGGCCTATAATCCGGACAACCTGGTCTGCCGCGCGATCCGGGCGGCCAAGGCGGCGGTGAGCGGCATCGGCATCGTCTGCGACGTAGCGCTGGATCCGTTCAACAGCGACGGCCACGACGGCATCGTGCGCGAGGGCGTCATCCTGAACGACGAATCGGTCGAGGCGCTGGTCAAACAGGCCATCGTGCAGACCGAAGCCGGCGCCGACGTGCAGGCGCCGTCCGACATGATGGACGGCCGCATCGGCGCGATCCGCAGGGCACTCGACGACAAGGGCTACCAGCACGCCCAGATCATGTCTTATGCGGCGAAGTACGCGTCGGCATTCTACAATCCGTTCCGCGACGCCATCGGCAGCTCGGGCGCGCTCAAGGGCGACAAGAAGACCTACCAGATGGATCCGGCGAACTCCGACGAGGCCCTGCGCGAGGTCGGTTTCGACATCGAGGAAGGCGCCGACATGGTGATGGTCAAGCCGGGCCTCCCCTACCTCGACATCGTGCGCCGCGTGAAGGACGCGTTCGGCGTGCCGACCTACGCCTACCAGGTGAGCGGCGAGTACGCGATGCTGCGCGGCGCCGCGGACCGAGGCTGGCTCGACTGGAACAAGGTGCTGCTGGAAACGCTGGGCAGCTTCAAGCGCGCCGGCTGCGACGGCATCCTGACCTACGGTGCCGTCGACGCGGCGCGGCTGCTCAGGGCCAAGTGATCTCCGACAGATGATCGAACGTCCGTCGGCGCGGCTGATCCTGCTCGACCCGCAGGATCGGCTCTTTCTGTTCAAGGTGCACAATCCGGCGGTCTACGATCCGGCCGACCCGTTCCGCGATCCGTTCTGGGTGCTGATAGGCGGCATGGTCGATCCCGGCGAGGACTACGCCGAAGCCGCCGTGCGCGAGGCACGCGAGGAAACCAGCCTCGCCGTCGTGGGCGACGTCCACTGGGTCTGGAAGCGCGAACGGATCATGCAATGGCGCGAGCGCAAGGTCCGCCACCTCGAACGTTTTTTTCTCGGCCGGACTTCGTCGGGCACGGTCGATACCTCCGGCCTCGACGAACGGGAGAAGAGCTGGACCCTGGATCATCGCTGGTGGACCGCCGACGAGATCGCCGCGTCGGCGGAGCGCTTCGAGCCGGTCGATCTCGCGGCGCGGCTTAAGACGTTGCTGCACGACGGCCCGCCGGCGGACCCGATCACGCTCTCTTGATTCTTCGCTGTCGCGCGGTGAGCGCCGTTCTCACGACGCAACGGCGCGCTCCAGGAATTTCTCGAGCGCCAGATTGCACCACGGCCGGTTGCTCACGTGGCCGTGGAAGCCGACATGCCCGCCGGTGGAGGGCATGACGGGCAGCAGCCAGGGGTTATCGGACCACTTGAACTCGCGATAGTATTCGATCGGGATCCACGGGTCGTCGCAGGCCGCGAGGACCATGGTTGGAACCCTGATCTCCGGCATGAAATTCAGCGGCGCGCACAGGCTGTAATAGTCTTCGGCGCCTCGGAAGCCGTAACGCGGCGAGATGAAGCGGTCGTCGTGCTCGAACACGCTGCGCGCCGAACGCACGATCGCCCGCTCGGCGTCGGAGATGCGCGCGCCCTCGCCCAGCGCCTCGGCCTTCATGCCGCTCAGGATGTAATTGTGATAGAACCAGTTGCGCGGCCGCATCATGTGCTTGGCAGTACGCACCAAGTCGATCGGCGAGCAGATCGTCACCGCCGCGCGCAACGGCGAGAAGGAGCCCTCCTCGCCGAGATACTTGAGCAGCATCGCGCCGCCCAGCGAGTAGCCGACCGCCACGATGCCATCCTGGGTGACATCCTCGGGGAGCTGCCACAGCACGCGGCGGAAGTCCGCCGTCCGCCCGACGTGATAGTGCTCGCCGCAGTAGGCACGCGACGGTCCGGCGCCGCGGACGTTGAGGCGAAGCACCGGGTAGCCGAGGTCGAGCAGATGATGCGCGGCGCTCAGGATATAGACGCTGTCCTCGCAGCCGGTGAGGCCGTGAATGAGGATTGCAAGCGGACGCCCCGCGATGGGTTCCGCGGGGCGATCGAGCATCCCCAGCAGGATGTCGCCGGTGCGGTCGGCCATGGGAAAGCAGATGCGCTCGCTCTTGTGCGGCGACATGTCCGAACCGGACGATTGAATGAGGACTGAAAGCGTCTGGAGGTCCGGTCCCCACCACGGAAAGCGTGGCTTGAAGGGCGGCAGGTCCAGGGAATCGATGGACGGGGGCACGCCGACTCCGTATTCACAGTTGATCGGCCATGAAAACGCGGACCTTAGGGGAGAGTTCCGGCGCGGTGGGTGCCATTTGCGCCATCGCCGCCGCGGTGGTGTTCAGCACCGGTGGCCTTCTCGTCCGGCAGATCGATCTTCCGGCATGGGACGTGTCCTTCTGGCGCTCGGCGCTGATGATCCTCACGATCCTGCCACTTGTGATCTGGCGGTGGCGCGAGGTCTGGATCGACGCACGCAATGCCGGCGGCGCCTTGTTTGCGAGCGCGGTCGGGATTGCCGGCAGCATGGTCGCGTTCATCCTCGCCCTCGGCCTGGCCCCGGTCGCCAACGTGCTGATCGTCTTCGGTGCCACCCCGTTCATCACCGCCCTGGCGGCTCGCGTGGTCCTCGGCGAGCCGCTGCATCGCCACACCCTGTTCGCGATGGCCGCCGCGACCATAGGCCTCGCGCTGTCGGTCGCGGGGTCGCTGGCGGCCGGCGCGCTCGCCGGCATGGCGGTGGCCTTCATCGTCGTGCTCTGCATGAGCGCCAACTACGTGGTCGTTCGCCGGCACCGCCATGTCAGCATGACGCCCGCGCTCCTTCTGGCCGGCGTGATCTCCGCCCTCGTCTCATTGCCTTTCGCCGATCCCTCGAGCGCCGGTGCGGCCGAGTTTCCCTGGCTGCTTGCCCTTGGGCCGGGCCAGCTCGCGGGCGGACTTCTGCTCTACATGGCGGCGCTCAAGCGCATTCCGGCCGGCCGCGCGGCCCTCCTCGGCCTGCTGGAACTCGTCCTCGGACCGATCTGGGTGTGGCTGATCGATGGCGAGAAGCCCGGGGACCTGACCTTGCTCGGTGGCGCCATCGTGATCGGTTCCGCCGCGGCGAATGTGTGGCTGGATTCGCGCAAGCCCACTGGCTAAGACCGTGGCATGACCCAGACTTCCAGCGGCCCCCTCTCGGGCATCACCGTCATCGACCTGTCGCGCATCCTCGCCGGCCCCTACTGCACCTTCCTCATGGCCGAAATGGGTGCGCGGGTGATCAAGGTCGAGCCACCCAAGGGCGGGGACGACGCGCGGGCGTACGGCCCGTTCGTCAACGGCAAGTCGACCTATTTCGCCTCGATCAATCGCGGCAAAGAGTCGATCGCGCTCGACCTCAAGAACGAGGAGCACCGCGCCATCTTCGAGAAGCTGCTGGAGAAGGCCGACGTTGTCGTCGAGAACTTCCGGCCCGGCACGATGGAGAAGCTGGGTTACGGCTGGGAAACGCTGCATCCCAAGTATCCCAAGCTGATCTACGCCTCGGCGTCGGGCTTCGGCCATACCGGTCCGAACTCGAAGGACCCCGCCTACGACATGGTCATGCAGGGCATGGGCGGGATCATGAGCATCACCGGCAACGAGGGCCAGCCGCCGTCCCGGGTCGGGATGTCGATCGGCGACATCGGCGCGGGCCTGTACACGGCGGTCGCGGTGAACGCCGCACTGGTCCATCGGATGAAGACCGGCGAGAGCACCAAGGTCGACATCGCCATGTTCGACTGCCAACTCGCGCTGCTCGAGAACGCGATCATGCGCTACACGGTCGAGGGTGAAATTCCCGGCCCGCTCGGCGCGCGCCATCCGACGATCACGCCGTTCCAGGCTTTCAAGACGGCCGACGGCGCGATCATCATCGCGGCCGGCAACGACAGCCTGTTCGTCAAGATGTGCGGCGCGCTTGGGCTCGAGGGCCTCGCCTCCAGCCCCGACTACAAGTCGAACGCGCTGCGCCAGAAGCACCACAAGCAGCTCGAAATCGCGATCGAGTCGGTGCTCAAGGGCCGGCCGACGGCGCACTGGATCGAGGTCGTCTCCAAGGCCGGCGTGCCGTGCGGGCCGATCAACAACATCGAGCAGGCGATCGCCCATCCCCAGGTCGCGGCGCGCAACATGCTGGTCGAGGTCCCCGACGGCAGCGGCGGCACGCTGAAGCTCGCCGGCAATCCGCTCAAGATGTCCGCCTTCGCCGATCCGACGACCCGCCGCGCCGCGCCCGATCTCGACGCCGACCGCGCCGCCATCCTCTCCTATATTGGCGGCTAATCCGGTGCGGGCGCTCGTCCGCCTTACCGCCGGCCTGGCAAAGCTGCTGGCCGGCCTCGTGCTGGCCGTGCTCGTCTTCTGCGCCGGCGTCTATTTCCAGGTGCGCGGCGCCCTGCCTGCCTATGCCGGGCGTCTCGACGCCAAGGGGTTGAAGGCGTCGGTCGAGATCGTGCGCGACAAGCAGGCGATTCCGCACATTATCGCCGGCTCGATCGAGGATGCCGCCTTCGGCCTGGGCTTCGTCCATGCCCAGGACCGCTTCTGGCAGATGGAGATGATGCGCCGGCTGGGCCAGGGCCGCCTGTCCGAGATCGTGCCTGCCGCGATCGCCGGCAGCGGCATCGTGGAAACCGATCGCACGATGCGTGGACTCGGGCTCTATCGCGCCGCTTCCGACAGCGTCGGCGCGCTCTCGCCCGCGATCCGCTCCGTGCTCGAGGCCTACGCCGCGGGCGTGAACGCCTGGCTGATCGCCGACAACCAGCAATTCGGACTAGAGCTCACCCTGGTCAAGCTGCTGTCGCTGGGAAGCTACCGGCCAGACGCGTGGCAGCCGGCCGATTCGATGGTCTGGGCGAAGATCATGGCGCTCGGCCTCGACGGCAACTGGCGCGGCGAGCTGTTGCGCATGCGGCTCGCCCGCAAGGTCGGCGACGAGGCCACCAGGTTCCTGATGGATTCCCCGGGCGAGGGCCGCGACGCCACCCTGTCGCTGGTCAACGAGGCGCTGAACGGAATCGACCTCGACCGGCTCTATCGCGCGACCGACAACCTGGCGACGCGCAAGCGCGAGGCCTCGAACGAATGGGTCCTGTCCGGCGCGCATTCGGTGTCGGGCAAGCCGCTGCTCGCCAACGACCCGCACCTCTCGCTCGGCTTTCCGGGCACCTGGTTTCTCGCCCGCCTGGTCGGGCCGGGCTTCGACATCCGCGGCGCGACCTCGCCGGGCTCGCCCGGCGTCGTGCTCGGCCACAACGGCACGATCGGCTGGGGCTTCACCACCACCAACCTCGACAGCCAGGATCTGTTCGTCGAGCGCGTCGATCCGACCGATCCCGGGCGCTACCTGACACCGGACGGCGCCCGCCCGTTCGCCGTTCGCGAGGAGACGATCAACGTCCTGTGGGGCGAGCCGGTGCGCCTTCGGGTGCGCAGCACCCGTCACGGCGTGGTGATCGACGATTTCGCGCGCCAGCCCAACGACTATGCGCCGGCCGGGCATGTGCTCGCGCTGCAGGCGACGGCGCTCGATGGTGGCGACACCTCGCTAGAGGGCCTGCTGCGCATCAGCCAGGCGCACAACTGGAACGACTTCCTCGCGGCCACGCGCCGCGTCGTCACGCCGATGCAGAACGTCGTCTATGCCGACACCGCGGGCAACATCGGCCTGATATCGCCGGCGCGGATCCCGATCCGGCGCAAGGGCGACGGCTCCCTGCCGTCGCCCGGCTGGACCGGCGAATACGACTGGGCAGGCTTCGTGCCGTTCGACGATCTGCCGCGGGTCTACAACCCGGCGAGCGGCATCATCGTCAATGCCAACGCCCGGCTGGTGCCCGACGACTACCGCTATTTCATCACCCGCGACTGGGCGGCACCCTATCGCCAGCGCCGCGCCAACCAGCTGCTGCGGGAAGTCGAGCGCCACCCGGTCTACGGCATGATCGCCATCCAGGCCGACAATCTTTCCGCCGACGCGGCGGAGATAGTGCCGCTGCTGCTGAAACCTGCCGCACGCAACCTGCGCGCGGCCAGGGTGCGCGACATGATGGGCCGCTGGAACCGCTTCATGCTGGCGCGCCGGCCCGAGCCGCTGATCTACGACGCCTGGACCTGGGAGTTGCAGCGCGGCCTGCTCGCCGCCCGGCTGGGCGATGATCTCTTCCCCAGCCTCGCCGCGCCCAACCTGCAGCTGATCCAGCGCATCCTGCGCGACAAGCCCGAATGGTGCGACGATCCGGGGACCGCGGCCGTCGAGAGCTGCGACGACGTGATCGCGGCAGCGCTCGAGCGCGCGCTCGACTGGATTTCGCGCCGGCAGGGCGCCGACATCGAGAGCTGGCAGTGGGGCATCGCGCATCCGGCCGCCCACCGCCATCCCCTGTTCGACGCCGTTCCGCTGCTGCGCGACGTGGCGTCGGTGCGCTTCCCCTCCGACGGCGGCGCGAACACCCTCAACCGCGCCAATCCGAGCTATCGCGGCCCCAGGCCGTTCGAGGCGGTGCACGGCGCTGGCTACCGAGCGGTCTACGATTTCAGCGATCTCGACAACAGCCGCTTCGCCATCCCGCTTGGACAATCCGGCAACATGCTTTCGCGCTGGTCGCACAACTTCGTCGAGAGCTGGCAGTCACTCCGCTACGTCGAGATCATGGGCACCCGCGCCGAACTCGTCCGCAACGCCGTGGGCATCACGACGCTCACTCCGGCCGCCCGTTTGACCGACGGGCAATGAGCGGCGATATTCCCGCCATGTTCGTTGCTCGCTGCTTCACGCCTCGAATGCGCCGTGCCCTTCGGCAGGATGGGACGGAACACTGACGCGCGGGTGCTAGAAGCCTGATCGCTCTCTCCGGCCCTTCCTGCGCGAAGGGCTTTTTCATGTCCGCAAACGGCACGAATAGCCCCGCAAGGGGCCGGAGAGTTCCATGACCAAATTTCTGATCACCAGCGCGCTACCCTACGTCAACGGCGTCAAGCATCTGGGCAACCTCGCCGGTTCGCTGCTGCCGGCCGATATCCATGCCCGCTTCAGGCGGCAGACCGGACACGAGGTGCTGTTCCTCTGTGGCACCGACGAGCACGGCACGCCGGCCGAGCTGGCGGCGCAGGCAGCAGGCCTGCCCGTCGCCGACTACTGCGCGCGCCAGCACGCGGTGCAGGCGGACATCTATCGCCGCTTCGGGCTCTCGTTCGACCATTTCTCGCGAACGTCCGGCGACGCGAATCGCAAGCTGACACAGGAGATTTTCCTGGCGCTCGATGCCGCGGGCTTCATCGAGTCCCGGACCATCCGGCAGGCCTACTCGCCGACCGACGGCCGTTTCCTGCCCGATCGCTACATCGTCGGCACCTGCCCGCATTGCGCCAGCCCCAACGCCCGGGGCGATCAGTGCGAAGCTTGCACCCGGCTGCTCGATCCGGCGGATCTCGTGAATCCGTACTCGGCGATTTCAGGGGCGACCGACATCGAGTTCCGCGAGACGCGTCACCTCTTCCTGAAGCTCGCGGCACTCGAGGGCCGGCTTCGCGACTGGCTCGCCACGCGCTGTAACTGGCCGCCACTGGTTCGGTCGATTGCGCAGAAGTGGCTCGACGAAGGGCTGCGGGACCGCTGCATCACCCGCGATCTCGACTGGGGTGTGCCGGTGCCAAAGGCAGGGTTCGAGGACAAGGTCTTCTACGTCTGGTTCGACGCCCCCATCGGCTACATCGCTGCTGCCGCCGAGGCGCGC
This sequence comes from Enhydrobacter sp., assembly GCA_026126105.1. GTDB lineage: Bacteria > Pseudomonadota > Alphaproteobacteria > Reyranellales > Reyranellaceae > Reyranella. The sequence continues at coordinate 17,521 of JAHCJV010000063.1, read as the reverse complement.
GACGACTGGCGAACCTGGTGGCAGTCCGACGACGTGCGCTACCTGCAGTTCCTCGCCAAGGACAACGTGCCGTTCCATGCGATCAGCTTCCCCGCGACGCTGCTCGGCTCCGGCCTTCCCTTCAAGCCGGTCGATGTCATCAAGGGCTTCAACTGGCTGACCTTCGAGGGCGGGAAGTTCTCTACCAGCGGCCGGCGCGGCCTCTTCACCGACACGGCTCTCGAGGCGTGCCCCGCCGATTGCTGGCGCTGGTGGCTCGCCGCCAACGTGCCGGAGAACAGCGATACCGACTTCACCATCGAACGCTTCGTCGATGGCGTGAACAAGGATCTGGGCGACGTGTTCGGCAACCTCGTCAATCGCTGCCTGTCCTTTGCCGCGGCTCGCTTCGAGTCGACGGTGCCGGAGCCCAGCGAGCCGGGCCCGCTGGAGCGGCAACTCGTCCTCGCTCTCGACGCCCGCCTCGTCAGCCTGCGCGCCCATCACGAAGCTCTGGCGTTCCGAAAGGCCGCCGAGGAAGTCCGTTCGATCTGGAGGCTTGCGAACGCCTATCTCAGCGAGGCGGCGCCGTGGACCGTGATCAGGACGGACAGAAAGCGTGCCGCCACGATCGTCCATGCCGGTCAGAACCTGGTGAGGATCGCAGCCCTCGTCGCCTGGCCGTTCATTCCCTTCGCCGCCAAGGACGTGCTCGACTGCATCGGCGAGCCGGTCGTCTGGCCGACAGCCACGGACTCCCTGCCCGCCGGCCGCCGCATCCGGGTGCCGCCCGTGCTGTTCCCGAAGATCAGCGCGGCTTGTCTCCCGCCAGGGTGATGCGATGCATGACGCGGCGGAAGCCGTGATAGTCGTTGACCGGATTGTGCATCGCGCAGCGATTGTCCCAGAAGGCGAGCGAGCCGACCTTCCAGCTGAAGCGGCAGGTGAACTCCGGCTTGACCTGGTGCTCCCAGAGGAACTGCAGCAGCGGCAGGCTCTCCTTCTCCGTCCAGCCCTTGAAGTGCGATGTATGCGCCACCGACGTATAGAGCGCCTTGCGGCCCGTCTCGGGATGGGTGCGCACGATGGGATGCTCGGCTTCCAGGTTCTTTGGCGTCGCGCCCGCGCCGGCCTGCTTGAGCGCATCCTCGCGCGTCTTGGAGACATCGGCCTTGGACGACGCGCTGACTCCGATCAGGCCGTCGAGCGTCTGCCTCAGCCCCTCCGAGAGAGCCTCGTAGGCGAGATACTGGTTGGCGAACAGCGTGTCGCCGCCGTAGGGCGGCACCTCGCGCGCCAGCAGCATGCTGCCCATCGGCGGATTCGGCAGGTAGGTCGTGTCCGAATGCCAGATGCCGCCGAAGTTGTTGCGCTCGTGCTCCAGCTTCACCACCGGCGTGATGAACGGCGACTCGGGCAGCCCCTTGAGCTGAGGATACTCGACCGGCTCGCCGAACTTCTTCGCGAAGGCGAGCTGCTGCAGCGGCGTGGCTTTCTGGTCACGCAGGAAAATCACCAGGTGCTCGAGCAGCGCGTGGCGCACTTCCGACACGACCTCGGCATCGAGATCCCGCGCCATGTCGACGCCGGAGATTTCCGCGCCAAGCGCGCCCGAGATCGGCCTCACCTCGATGTGCCGGTAATTCTTCATCGCTCTATCCCCTTCCCCAAGAGGGAACCGTCTTGCTCTTGAAAGCCTCGATGCCTTCCCTCGCCTGCGGACGGCGCAGCAGGCCGACCAGGCTGGCGGCCGCATCGTCGAGCACGGCGGGATCATCCTTCGTGGCGCAGGACAGCACCAGACGCTTCACTTCCGCCACAGCCGTCGGTTCGAGCTTCAGCACGTCGTCGAGCACCGCCTTGAGGGCGCGGTTGATGTCCGCGATCCCGGCGCAGAGATGGCTGCCGACGCCGAGCCGCCTCGCCTCGGCCGCATCGATCACGCGCCCGGTGACGGCGAGATCGCGGGCCGGGCCTGCCCCGATCCGCCGCACCACGAAGGGAATGATCTGCGAGGGGATGAAGCCGACCTTCGGCTCCGGCATGCCGAAGCGCGCGCTCTCGTGCAGGATGACGACGTCCGAGCAACAGGCCATGCCGAAGCCGCCGCCCACCGCCGAGCCCTCAACGATAGCCACCGTCGCCTGCGGCAGGTTGTTCAACGCCAGCAGCGCGTCGCCGAACTGACGATAGGCCGCGATCAGCGGGTCGGTCGTTCGGTCGGCGGGCTGCGGCGGCATGTCGGCCATCGCGTCGAGATCGCCACCGGCGGAGAAGTGCCCGCCGGCGCCGCGCAGCACGAGCACGCGGCAGCTGGTGTCGTTGCGTACCCGGCCGAACGCATCTTCCAGCTCGAGCATCATGGCATGGGTCAGCGCGTTGCGCCGGTCGGGCCGATTAAGAGTCAGCCGAGCCACCGCGCCGTCGCGCGCGAGCGAGATGTTGGCGTAGTCGGCCATGGGCAATGTCTTAGCGAGCGGCTACCCTCGCAACAAGATGAAGCGCTTCCTCGTTCCGCTGCTCGCGGCCTTCCTGTCCACCGCCGGCTGGTCCGCCTCCGCCGCGGATTGGGCGACCGTGTCGTCGCCCGCCCCCGGTGCGACCCAGTCGATCGGCTCCTACACCGCCGGCTGCCTTCAGGGCGCGCAGGCGCTGCCGCTCGACGGGCCGGGCTACGAGGCAATCCGGATCAGCCGGAACCGCTATTGGGGCCAGCCTGTCATGGTGGACTACATCCAGACGCTGGCCAGCAAGGTACGCAATGCGGGCCAGCCGCATCTCTATATCGGCGATCTCGGCCAGCCGCGCGGTGGCCCCGCTCCGAGCGGCCACGCCAGCCATCAGATCGGCCTCGACGCCGATATCTGGTTCGAGCGCCAGCCCGGCGCCCGCCGCGCGCCGGCCGATCGCGAGCACCCCCGGCTGCGCTCCCTCGTGAAGGCGGACGACACCGGCATCGACGACACGGTCTACACCCCCGCGCACGCGACCCTGCTGCAGGCGGCGGCGGAAATGCCGAATGTCGACCGCATCTTCGTGAACAAGTTCATCAAGGAGCGGATCTGCCAGACCGCCACCGGCAACCGCGCCTGGCTGAACAAGCTGGTCGTCTGGCTCGGCCATGATGCGCACTTCCATGTCCGCCTGCGCTGCCCGCCGGGCAATCCGCAATGCCAGCCCCAGGCGGGATATTACAGCGACGATGGCTGCGGCGAGCCGCTCTACTCTTGGTTCGTCCGTCCGCCGGTAACGGTGCCGCCGCCGGGGACGGTGCAAAAGCCATATCGCCCTAAGCTGCCGGCCGCCTGCACCGCCGTTCTGAACGCGCCCTGATGTGGACGACCGTCGCCGTCCATCGGGGTACCGCCGTGCTCAGACGATCCTGAAGTCGGCTGAGGACAATGGCAGGGACGGCGACAGCGTGGCGAACTTGATCGCTGCCGTCGCGCCGGTGCCATCGCTGTCGTAGAAGAGCGAGCCGCTTGGCGAATCGTAGATGATCCTGTCGTCGCTGTCGTGGGCGGCCGGGCCCATGTGGAAAGCGCTTGGGTTCAGGAGGCCCGCCGGGCCGACGGCGGTAAAGACGGATGAAAGCAAGGCAATGGTGTCGCTGCCGGAGGCGAAGTCCGCGACGGTGTCGACGGTCGCACTGCCGAGCTGGCTGAAGAGAAACGTATCGGCGCCACCTCCGCCGGTCAGCGTATCGAGGCCGGCGCCGCCGTGCAGAAGATCGCTGCCCTTGCCGCCATAAAGCTGGTCGCTGCCGTCATTTCCACGCAACGTGTCGTCGCCATCCAGGCCGCTCAGCACGTTGCCTTGCGCGTTCCCGACGATCAGGTTAGCCAGATCGTTGCCGGTTCCGTTCAAGGCGTTCGTGAAGAAGTAGTCGTCCAATGTAAGGTTCTCTAATCCCGTCGGCAGGTCGAAGCTCGACGCTTTCGATAGCACCAAGTCGAGACCGCCGAGGTCGCTGAGGATGTCGCCCGCGGTGTCGACGAGGAACGTGTCATCGCCCAAGCCTCCCTCCATGCGGTCCGCGCCAGCGCCGCCGTCCAGCAGGTCGTTGCCGTCGCCGCCCAACAGCGTATCGACGCCTTCCTCGCCATTCAGCGAATCGTTGCCGGAACCGCCGACCAGCCTGTCGTCGCCAGCCTCACCCAAGAGGCTGTCGTCGCCGCCGTTTCCTCGAAGGACGTTGGCGCCGCCGTTGCCAAGAAGAAAGTTGCGCAGTGCGTTGCCCGTGCCATTCAAAGCCTCGGTGCCCGACAGCGAGAGATTCTCCACATGGTCGGGCAAAGTCCACGAAACCAACGCTGAGACACTATCTGTCCCGGCTCCCGCGTTCTCGACGACGATGTCGGCGCCGCTGTCGACCCGATATCTATCGCCGCCGGCGCCGCCCTGCATTATATCGGCGCCGGCGCCGCCATCGAGGAGATCCCCTCCGGCACCGCCATCCAAGATGTCGTCACCAACGCTGCCGTACAGCGTATCGTCGCCGTCGCCGGCGTTTAGGGAATCGCGGCCGCTCCCACCATCCAGAAAGTCGTGGCCGGCATGCCCGATTAGAGTGTCGTCGCCCTCTGCCCCGAACAGGCTGGCGTTACGACGGCGGAGGCTCCCGTCGATCTCGAGGCGGTTTGCCAGCGCGTTCCCTGTAATCGAGACTTCGTACCCAGGTCGCTTGGGAGTCAGCACCATGACCAGATTTTCGACATTGTCGGGCAGGTCGTATTCTCCAGTTCCGTACTTGGGCTCGGAAAACATCGTATCCAGCGCGATCACGGTATCGATACCCTCCGCCGCGTTCTCGATCACACGGTCGGACTTTGAGTCGACAACATATGTGTCGTCGCCGAGCCCGCCTTCCATGACGTCGATGGATAATCCGCCGTCGAGCCTGTCGTCGCCGTTGCCGCCCCTGAGCACGTCGCTGCCGGCACCGCCAAGCAACTCGTCGTCGCCGCCCTGCCCGGACAGCACATTGTTGCCGCCGTGGCCGACGATCAGGTTGTCCTTGCCGTTGCCCGTGCCGTCGAGAAAAAAGAGGCTTCCGGTCAGGGTCAGGTGCTCGACCTCGGCGGCCAGGCTATATGACACCGTCGCCGTGACATGATCGATGCCGCCGTTCTTCGCCTCGACGACGCTGTCGCCGACATCGTCGACCACATAGCTGTCGTCGCCCGCGCCTCCCTGCATCGTGTCGAGGCCGCTGCCGCCGTCGAGATAGTCGTCGCCGGCGCGTCCGAACAGCACGTCATCCCCGTCGCTGCCCAGCAGTCGGTCCGCCGCGTTGCTGCCGTGCAGGTCGTCGGCGAACGCCGAGCCGGTGATCCCTTCTATACTGTCCAGCGTGTCGATGCCGGCTCCGCCGGTGTCCTGCGGGCCCGCGAGGCCGAGATAGACGCTCACCCCGGCCGTCGCGCCGACGTAGCGCACCATGTCGTCGCCGTCGCCGCCGATCAGCGCGTCGTTGCCCGCCCCGCCGTCGAGTGTGTCGTCGCCGGCGCCAGCCTCGAGCCGGTCGTCGCCGTCGCGCCCGGAAAGCGCATCACCTCCATCGCCGCCGACGACGAGGTTCGCAGCATTGCTGCCGAACAGGATGTCGGCATAGGCCGAGCCGGTGACGTCCTCGATGTTCTTGAGCGTGTCGATGCCTGCACCGCTGGTGTGCTGCGGTGCCGTGACGGCAAGGTCGACCACAACGCCGGCGGAGGCCGATGTGTAGCGCACCATGTCGATGCCGCTGCCGCCGTTGAGGCTGTCGTCGCCTTCGCCGCCGGCAAGGGTGTCGTTGCCCGAGCCGCCGTCGACCGTGTCGTTGCCCTCGGCGCCGAGAACCTCGTCGTCTCCGGCGCCGCCCGCCAGCACGTCATTGCCTTCGCGGCCGCGCAGCACGTCGTTGCCGGCATCGCCATAGACCGTGTCGTTGCCGGTTCCACCGTCGAGGGAATCGTTGCCACCGCCTCCGCGGATCAGATCGTCGCCTGCACCCGGAAACGAACCAGCCGGGTTGCGCACGACGGTTGGCGAAACGAGCACCGGAGAGATCGTCTCGTCGGCGTTCGTGCCGGTGAAGGTCGCCATGTGCAGAACTCCAGAATTTCAATCAGCAATAGCTTCAACGCCCCGTACGTCAATAGCGGGCGCAGGCGAAAGAATTGCGGCGGCTTGAATGCCGAGCCTATTCGCCCTGTCCGAGCAGCGTTCCGGCCCGGCGGGACAGCCGGAAGAACCACTGGAAGACCTGGAAGCCGATCACGAGGTAGACCACGGAGAGACCGAAGGCGATGCCGAGGCTGTCCCAGTGGACCCTCTGCTCCGTCATGATCGCCCGCATGCCTTCGAAGACATAGGCCGGCGGCAGGCCCCACGAGATCGCCTGCAACCACTGCGGCAGCACGCTGACCGGATAGTAGACGCCGCTCACCGGCATCAGGATGAAGACGGCCGCCCAGGCGAAGCTCTCGGCGCTCTGGCCGACCCGCATGATCAGGCCGCTCATGGCGAGCCCGATCGACCAGGAGAACATCTGCAGGATGAAGAAGAACGCCACCAGGGGCAGGCCGAGCGTGTAGATGTTGTAGCCGAAGAACGCCCAGGCGAGCAGCGAAACCGGGATCATGCCCAGCAGGGTGCGCAGGATGGCGGCGACGATGATGCCGGTCGCCATCTCCCACGAGCGGATCGGGCTCACGAACAGGTGGCCGAGATTGCGCGACCACATCTCCTCGAGGAAGGCGATCGAGAGCGAGAGGTTGCCGCGCACGAGCACTTCCCACAGCAGCAGGCCCGACAGCAGGACGCCCGCCGCCTGCGCCACGAACGAGGCCTGCGGCAGGAGGTACTGGGTCATGAAGCCCCACATCACCATCTGCACCGCCGGCCAGTAGATCGAGTCGATCAGGCGCATCACCGAGCTGCGCCAGATGTGGACGTGGCGCAGGACCAGCGCGTAGATCCGGTTGGCGGAGCCGCTCATCGAGCTGCGTCCTTCCTCAGGCAGTCGAGCCCGCGGCCTCTGCCGCGCGCCACGTCGAGGAACACTTCCTCCATGTCTTCCCGTCCGAAACGGTCGATCAGCTCGCGCGGCGAGCCGCGTTCGAAAATCCGCCCGGCCTGCAGCAGGATCACGTCGTCGCACAGCCGCTCGACCTCGCCCATGTTGTGCGAGGCAAGCAGAATGGTCGCCTGCGTCTCGGCCTGGTAGTCCTTGAGATAGCCGCGCACCCAGTCGGCGGTGTCGGGATCGAGCGAGGCGGTCGGCTCGTCGAGCAGCAGCACGTCGGGCCGGTTGATCAGCGCCTTGGCGAGCGCCACGCGGGTCTTCTGGCCGGCCGACAGCTTGCCGGCCTGACGCTCCAGGAACGGCGCGATCTGCATGCGCTCGGCGATCTCCTCCACGCGGTGGGCAAGATCCTTCACGCCGTAGAGCCGGCCGTAGAAGCCGAGGTTCTGACGCACGGTCAGCCGGTGCGGCAGGTCGACATAGGGGGAGGAGAAGTTCATGCGCGGCAGCGCGTCGTAGCGCCGTCGCCGCATGTCTATGCCCAGCACGCGAATTTCGCCCGCGGTCGGCTCGAGCAGACCGAGCAGCATGGCGATGGTGGTCGTCTTGCCCGCGCCGTTGCCGCCCAGCAGGCCGAGGACGGTGCCGCGCCGCGTCGAAAAGGTCAGATCGTCGACCGCGACGATCTCGCCGTACACCTTGCGCAGGTGCCGGACCTCGAGGGAGGGGGAGTCGGGCATGGCCGCATCATAGCGCCTTGATCGCCGCTTCGATGCGATCGAGGCCCTTGCTGAGCCGCTCCGCGCCCGAGGCGAAGCACAGCCGGATATTGCCCTGGCCGCCCGCCGCGAACGCCTCGCCCGGCGCGAGCCCGACCTTGTAGTCCTGCGCGAGCTTCTTGCAGAACGCCATCGTGTCGTCGACGCCGTCGACGGAGAAGAAGTTGTAGAAGGCCGCCTCGGGCCGCGCGATCGTGACCCTCGGGTTGGCGGACAGGCGCTGGAACACCAGCTCGCCGCCGGCGCGGCAGCGCTCGACCATCTGCTCGACGAAGAAATCGCCCTTCTCCAGCGCCGCGATCGCGCCGCGTTGCAGGAAAGCCGGCAGGCCCGAGGTGTTGATCTGCACCAGCTTGGCGAGCTGGTCGCCGAGCGCCGCGGGATGGGTCAGCCAGCCGATGCGCCAGCCGGTCATGGCCCACGGCTTGGAGAAGCTGTTCAGCACCAGCAGGGCGTCGTCCGGCCGGGCGATCTCGAGGAACGATGGCGCGACGGCGCGCGTGTAGATCAGGCGGGCATAGACCTCGTCGGCCATGATCCACAGGCCGCGCTCGCGGGCGAAATCGAGCAGCGCACGCTGCTGGTCCGTCGTCATCGTCCAGCCGGTCGGATTGCCGGGCGAGTTCACGAAGATGGCACGGGTGCGGGAGTCGACAGCGTCGAACACCTTCTGGACGTCGAGCGACCACACCCCGTCCTTCGTACGATCGAGCGCGACGTACTTCGGCTCGCCGCGCATCAGGCGCGTCGCCGAGGTGATGTTGGGCCAGATCGGCGACACGATCACGATGTTGTCGCCCGGATCGAGCAGCAGCTGGCAACAGAGCAGGATCGCCTGCATGCCGCCGGTGGTGACCGAGATCCGGTCGGCGGCGCAGTCGATGCCGTCGTAGAGCCGCTCGGTGTAGGCCGACAGCGCGGCGCGCAGCTCGGGCAGCCCGCGTTGCCAGGTGTAGAAAGTCTCTCCCGCCTGCAAGGCCGCGGCCGCGGCCTCGCGCACGAATTCGGGGGTCACGAGGTCGCCCTCCCCGAACCACAGCGGCACGACATCCGGGTCTCCGAACACCGTCATCGCCACTTCCGAGATGCCGGTCTCGGTCAGATCGTGGGCGATCGCCCGGCTGAGAGACGCCGAAATGCCGGAAGGCAGGAAACGATGGTCGAGTGCCATGCGTTGCACCTAGCGCATCGGCTTCCCTGCCGCCACCCGGCGGCGCCCGACTATTGTTGGTGGCGAGGCCGAGGCGAGCTTATCGTTGGCGTTGACATTTTCACGGAGTTACCGATGAAGCGCGTTGCCCAGGGACTGCTGCTCGCCTTCCTCGCCGGCGGCTGTGTCCACGGCACGGCGGTCGAGCAGGTCCAAGCCGGCATGAGCCGTGCAGAGGTCGCGGCCCTGATGGGGCAGCCGGACGGCACGACGAACACCGCCGGCCGCGAATGCGAACTCTATACGGTCACGAAGGACTTCTGGAGCCGTGTGCCGTGGAACATGACCGATCGCTACTATGTCTGTTACAGCGACGGCAGGGTCGACACGTTCGGACTGGCGACGAGCTGAGCAGCTGAGCAGACGCCGGCATGACGATCGGGGCCAGCGCGATCGCTCGCTACATCGCGCCGACCTGCGGCGGTGACTGCGCCCGGTCGGGGAGGTCGCCGCACGTCTTGCGCTCGACACCAATGGCGATAACGCGGCCTGCCTGGCGCAGGCAGCCATTCTTCCACTGACCGGCGAACACCTCACCCATCAGCGTCACCGTGCCGAAGCCGTGCGGCACGTCGTTGGCATACTCCCCTTCGAAGCTGGTCTCTTCGTTCCAGTCATAGCGGCCGAAGCCTTCGCGCTTGCCGTTGCGATACGTGCCTTCGAATCTGTCGATCCGCTGGCCATGCTCGAACCATTGCACCATGCCGCGGCCGTCCTTCTTGCCGCTCGAGCAGGTGCCGCTCCATACCGCACGATCATTCGGGTCGGGATGCCAGTCCCACATGCGGCAGCCCGCCTGGGTGTCGAACATCCAGTCGCCTTCCTGGCACGGCTGGGTCCAGCTGATCTCCACCGAATCCGGCGCTTGCGACGGACAGTCCTGTTGCGGGGGCGCCATGGCGAGCTGTTGCGCCAGAGCCGACCCCGCCATGAATTGAATAGCAGCGACCAACATCGTCGAAGCGCAAATCGATAACCGCATGCCCACCTTCCCCTTGGCCGTATATAAGGAATGACAATCGTGTCGGAAGGTTGCCGACGCAGCGGAGGTGCGATGACTTTGCTGATCGTAGGGCTTGCGCTCTTTCTCGGCGTCCACACCCTCACGACGCTGCGCGAGACGCGCGCCGCGATGATCGGGCGGATCGGGGAAGGTCCTTACAAAGGCCTCTATTCCCTCGCGGCGGCGGCCGGCCTCGCCCTCATCGTCTGGGGCTTCGCCCGCTATCGCGCCGCGGGCTACGTTCCGGTCTGGGAGCCTCCCACCTCTCTCCACCATCTGGCCCTCGGGCTGATGTGGCTGTCATTCGTGGCGCTCGCCGCCGCTTATTCTCCTGCCGGCGCGATCAAAGGGATGCTGCGACACCCCATGCTCGTCGGGGTGAAGGTCTGGGCTCTGGCGCACCTGCTGGTAAACGGCGATCTTGGTTCGCTGCTCCTGTTCGGCAGCTTTCTCGCCTGGGCAGTGTATGACCGCGTCGCCGTGAAGCGCCGCGGCGATCCCGGAGCTTCACGATCCGGAGTCACTGCGGGCGACGCGGTGGCGCTCGGCGTCGGAAGCCTCGGCTACGTCGCGATGTTCTGGCTTCATCCGTTGCTGATCGGCGTACCGATCCTCCGGTAGCGCGTTCCGGCCGCGGAGCGGCGCCGGTCGCAACCTCACGATCTGAGAGAAAGCACGCTCTCGAGCGCCGCACAGATGGCGGCATCGTAATAGGGCTTCGGAACGATCGGACGGTGACGGTGTCTTTCCGGAATGTCGCGCGGAGGATGGGCGGTCACGAAGACGAACGGCACGCCGCGCTCGGCCAACGCATTCGCAACTGGAAAGACCAACTCACCCTGCAAGTTGACATCGAGCAAGGCGGCATCGATCGTCTCGTGGCTGAGCGTCTCGAGCGCCGCGTCGACAGTGCGCGCAAGCGCGACCACCTCGTAGCCGGCGCCCTCCACGCACATGCCGATCGCCATCCCCAGCAGCGCGTCGTCCTCGACGATCAGCACACAGGGAGTGCGGCTCTTGACATCGGAAGGTGCTTGACCACGCATAGAACAAACTTTCTGCAGCACAGTGGCGATTACCCTGCTCTGCATCGACAACGCGTGCTCGCCACGTATTGTTGCAGCCGAGTGTCAGGCGACGCTCGGCTTTCGGCGTTCGCCGCGCGGCCATAAGCCGGGGGCCCGCTCATTCGGCCATCAAGGGCTGGTCTTGATGCCGGCCTGCTCGACAACCTTGGCCCATTTCGGGATGTCGCGGGCGATCGCCGCCCTGGTCTCCTCGCCCGTGCTGCCGACTGGATCGAGCCCCATCGCGGCGAACTTCTTCACCATCTCGGGGTCGGCCAGAACCTTGAGCGATTCGGCCCGCACCTTCTCGACGATCTCCTTCGACGTCCCCTTTGGCGCCAACAGCCCAATCCAGGAAGTCGCTTCGAAACCGGGAAAGCCCGATTCCGCGATCGCTGGAAGATTCGCGGTATTGGGCGAGCTCTTTAACGCCGTCACGGCAATTCCGCGCACCCGGCCATCGCGCACGAAGGGCATCGCCGCTCCGGCATTCTGGATGCCGACAGGTACGATGCCGCTCATCGTGTCCGTGAGGTTGGCTCCACGATAGGGGATATGCTCCATCTTGATGCCGGCCAGATGGCAGAGCAATGCGCCCGCGACATGCTGCGGGGTGCCAACACCGGGCGAGCCGTAGCTGAGCTTGCCGGGATTGGCCTTGGCGTAAGCAATCAGCTCCGCCAGCGTCTTCACCGGCAGGTCGTTGTTCACGAAGAGCACGCTTGGCATCACCAGCGAGGTCGAGATGGGCTCGAAGTCGTTCAGGGGATCGAACGGCAATTTCTGCAGGTTGGGCAGTATGGTGATCGAGGCATTGCCCGACCACATCAGGGTGTAGCCGTCGGGTGGCGCCTTCGCGACCTTGTCGGTGCCGATCGCGCCCGAATTGCCCGGGACGTTGTCGACGATCACCGGCTGGCCCCAGGCCTCGCCGAACTTCTGCGCGAACATGCGCGCCGTGATATCGGTCGCGCTGCCGGCCGTGAAGCCGACGACGAGCTTCACCGGCTTGTCGGGCCATGCCGTGGGTTGTGCGGCAGCAGGCGCGACCGCCGCGCCAACCAGCAGGCCGCCAAGGGTGCGGCGCGAAAACGAATGCATTTTTATCCTCCCAGGCTTTTGCACACCGTATCACCTTTCGCGCCCGGGATGACAGTCAGTCGATGCGCTCGAGCACCGGCAGCAAGTACTTGCGGAATTGCGCGGGATTCTCGGACATCGGAAAATGGCCGAGACCTTCCATCACCTGGAAGGACGTCGCTTTCACCAGCCGGGCGAGCTCCGCCGTAAGTTCGGGCGTGGCCGAGAGATCGTACTCGCCCGTCAGCAGGTGCAACGGACAGCGTTTCGTGTCGAGAGCGTCGAGCAGGCCGTTCCGCAGGTCGCCGTCGGTGAAATAGTAGTGCAGGTCGCCGAGGAACACGCCCGGCCCACCTTGCATGTAGTGCCAGAGCGTTTCCCACTTCTCGCTCTCGGGAGAGGTCGGCGCGATCAGGCACGCGACGGAGCCGGCGGCGGCTTCCTGCCCGTGCACATCGGGCCGGAACATGACGCCCAGATCGCGCAGGCGGGTATCGGCGCCCGGATCGGCGTGGGTCGCCGACTGCAGCCCGATGGCGGCGCGGAAGTAGTCGCCGTGGCGTAGAGCCAGATGGAGCACGGCGCGCCCGCCGATCGAGCAGCCCATCACTACCGGCCGGTCGAGCCCCAGTGCGCGGCAGACGGCCATGACGGTTTCAATGTAGAGGTCCGTCGTGAGCTGATAGGTGTCGCGCTCGAACCCCGGCGGCGGCGAGGATTTCCCGTGCCACGGCAGGTCGAAAACGATGACCCGGAAGCGGCGGGTGATCTCGGCGTCGTTCAGCAGCGCGCGAAACTGCCGCCCATCGGCGCCGGCGGTGTGCAGGCAGACCAGCGGGATGCCCTGCCCCGCTTCCTCGAAATAGATGCGATGCGGCCGGCCGTTGAAGTCGAGCCGCAGGTAACGGCCGATGGCGGGTTCAATGACCGGCGCACCGACGGCAGGCGAAGTCTCGACGGGCGCGTCTGGACGCAGCGCAGCGAAAAGCTGCTCGAGGAAGAGAAGGTTCCTGCCGAACGCCAGCATATCGCCCTCGACGCGCAGCGTGCCCATGCGGACCATGCCCACGATACTTTGGTAGCCGACAGACGGCACCTGCTTGGCATATTCGCCCCAGGTCTCAGGGCTGGCGATGAGGGAAAAAGCGGCGTCGGCGGACGTCTCGGACGTCAGAGCGACAGTGTCTCCGACCCTGACCGCCGTTGCGTCGCCGCCGCTGCGTACGACGAACGACAGAGCGGCAATCTTGGCGCGTCGCTGCAGGGCGGGCTGGCCCGCCAGAGCCTTCGCCAGCCTATCGAACCGGGCCATGGTCCCTCTCCCTTCGTCTCAAGTCCGTCGGCACGCGATAACCGATCACGCCCGCTTGGGTTGATGGAACTCGTACGGCGGATAGTCCTTGGTGATGTCGGACACGACCTCGATCATCGCCGGCGCGTTGGAAGCGATCGCCTCGCGGAGTGCGCCCTTGAGCTGGTCGGCGGTTTCCACCTTCCAGGCGCCGACACCGAACGCCTTGGCATAGAGCTGGAAGTCGGGGTTGGTCAGCAGCGAGCCGGAGTGCCGCCCTTCATACAGCCGCTGCTGGTCGCGCAGGACATTGCCGTAGGACGAATTGTTGACGACGACGGTGATCAGGTTGATGCCGAACTGCATCGCTGTCGCGAGGTCCGAGCCACCGAAAAGGAATCCGCCGTCGCCGGTGATCGACACGACCGGCCGGTCGGGATTGCCGACCTTGACACCCAGCGCCGTCGGGAAGCCGTAGCCCAGGGTCCCCGAGAAGCCCGAGGTGATGAACCGGCGCGGCTGGTGCGCCGGATAGCCGTACCAGGCGATGTAGCCGACCTGAGTCACCTCGTCGACGACGATGCCGTCGTCCGGCAGCACCTCGCGGATCGCCTCGATCATCGACCATTGCGGCTGAGCCTTCTGGATCTGCGCCAGTGCCGCCGCCTTCGCTTCGGCCACCGCCTTGCGCCATTCGGGCCGCTCACTGCGCTCGACCAGCGCGGTCAGAGCCCGCGTGCCCTCGGCGGCATCGGCGACGATCGGAACGTTGACCGTCAGCCGGCGATGCTCGGCCGGGTCGATGTCGATGCGCGCCATCTTCAGCCCCGCCGGCGCCGGCGCCCAGCGCGCCACCGGCACGTCGAGTCGCGTGCCGATGCCGATCAGCAGGTCGGTTTGATCGTAGATCTTGAAACCCGCCACCGTGGTCAGCGACAGCGGATGGCGCGAATCGACGACACCCTTGCCGGTGCGGAACGCGACGACCGGCGCCCCGATCTTCTCCGCCAGCGCCAGCACCTCGGGCCCCGCCTCGTTTGCCCCGCCGCCGACCCAGATCATCGGCGCCCGTGCCGCATTCACCAGCCTGGCGAGCGCCGCGATCCTGTCGCCATCGGGCACCGGCGCCGGCCGCTTGCCGAGCGGCTCGACCGGCGTCACGTCGGCGACCATCGGGAACATGTCCAGCGGCATCTCGACGGCAACCGGGCCAGGCCGGCCCGACACCATCGCCTCGAAGGCCCGCGCCATTACCTGCGGCGCATCGGTCGGATGCTCGATGCGCTCGGCGAATTTCAGCACGCTCTTCAAGGTGGCAAGCTGATCCGGCATCTCGTGCAGCTGACCGCGCCCGCGACCGATCATGGCGCTCGACACCTGGCCAGTGATGCACAGGATCGGCGCATTGACGCCCCACGCCGTCAGCATCGCACCCATCGCGTTCATCACGCCGGGGCCCGGCACCACGGTGAAGGCGGACGGCTTGCCGGTCGACTGGGCGTAGCCCATCGCCATGTAGGCAGTGGTCTGCTCGTGCCGCGCGTTGAGCACGCGCAGCCGGTTGGCATTGCGCGCGAAGGCGTCGAACAAGCCGTACATCTGCACGCCGGGCAGGCCGAAGATCGTATCGATCCCGTGGCGCAGGAGAGAGTCGACGATGGCGTCTCCGCCGGTCATGCGAGGCATTGGGCGTTCCCTGTTTCCGTTCGTTATGACGTCGCCGGATGGCGTGTGCCCTTGTCGGGAGGCGTCTCCGGCGGCCCGGCGAAGCACTGTGCGATGCTCATCCAGTGCTTGGCAATCTCGCCATCGACTGCGAGGTTGGTGTCGGCGACATTGCGCGTCTGAGTCACCACACTGCAGAACGCGACGGCGTCGCCCGACACGCTGTCGGTGACGCACTCCGCATTCCATTCCCAGATCCCGCCATCCGGCGCTTGCAGGCTCACCCGCGGTGGCGTCGCGGGAACCGGCAGGTTCCTGACGCGGTAGCTCCAGCCGAAGGTCCGCACGCCGATCTCGGCGATGTTGCGCAGCCGCGCCGAGGGCGCGGGTCGCTGCATCCCCATCACGTCGTAGATCGCCTGCGCGTGCGACCAGATCTCCATCTGTCGCGCCGTCGTGAACATGCGCACGCCCATGTCCGGTCCGGCCCATTTCAGCCGCGCATCGGCCGGCTTGGCGGCGAGCGCATCGCACAGCTCCCGCAAGGTCGCGCGCCATCGCTTGCGCAGCGCACCGCCGGTGAGGCCAGAGAGGCGCTGGCGCGTCTCCTCGAGCCGGCTCAAGCCGGTAGCGCGTTGTGCCTGAATGTCGGCCCGCAACGCGGCAAACGCCGCCTCGTCGGTCGCCGAGGCGAGCCCCATCAGATCGCCCATATGCAGGTGCTGGACGATGTCGTCGGCGGTCCAGCCCTTGAACAGGGTGGCGCGCCGCCAGTCGTCATCCGCAAGCCCGGCAAGCAGCCGATCGAATTCGTCGGCTTCGGCGCGTAGATCGTCAATCTGCTGCAGTGTCATCCGGGCCCCCTGCCTGGCCAGCAGCTTGGCCCGATCAGGCCCGTCCCGCCAATGCCCGATTCTCCAGCCGGCTCAGCAGCCGCACCACGGGCCACAGAATCAGGAAATAGATCACCGCGGCCATCACGATCGGCGTGGCGTTGTAGGTGACACTCTGCGCCTGGCGGGCCTGGTACAGGAGCTCCGGCACGGCGACCACGCTGCCGAGCGAGGTGAGCTTCACGACCTCCAGCGTGTTGGACAGCAGGTCGGGCAGGACGTTCCGGACCGCCTGCGGCAGCACGATGTAGGTCATCGACTGCACGCCGCTCAACCCTGTCGAGCGGGCGGCCTCGACCTGGCCACGCGGGATCGACTCGATGCCGGCCCGCAGGATCTCACCGTAATAGGCGCCGGTGTTGAGGAAGAACGCGATCGCCACGCAGGTGAAACCGCCGAGCTCCACGCCGGCAAAGGGCAGGCCCGCGAACAGCAGCACCAGCAGCACGAGCGGCGGAAAAGCGCGGAAGAAATCGACCCACGCCATCAGCGGCCAGCGCACCACAGGATTGCGCGACTGCGCGAAGAGCGCCAGCAGCAGCCCGCCGAGCAGGCCGAGCGGCACGACGAGCAGCGACAGCAGGATCGTGTTCAGCAGTCCCGCCAGCACGATCGGTAGCGCCGCCTCGGCGATCTCCCGATTGAAGAAGGACTGGACTATCTCTTCCATGAGAACCGCGTTTCGACCCAGCGCGCCGCCACGACGACCGGCAGGAACAGGACGAGGTAGGCCGCCGCGCCCATCATCAGCGGGGAGGGATTGTAGGAGTTCGACATCGCCGAGCTTGCCATGCCGAGGATCTCGTGCAGCGCAACTACAGTGCCGAGCGCGGTGCCCTTGGTGATGGCGATGGTGCGGTTCGTCAGAGGCGCGATGGTGAGCCGCAGCGCCTGCGGCAGGATCACGTGCAGCAGGGTCTGCACGAAGCTGAGGCCGGTCGAGCGCGCGGCCTCCCACTGGCCCTTGGGCGTCGACACGATGCCGGCCCAGAAGATCTCCTCGGCGAACGCCATCAGCACCAGCGCAAGCGACAGCCAGGTCGACACGAAGGCCGAGGGCGAGAAGCCGGCCGAGGGCAGGCCGAAGTAGATCAGCACGATCACCACCAGCGGCGGCAGCGAGCGGAACAGGTCGACGACGAAGATGATCAGCCAGTTCAACGGCCGGATGCCGAGGCTGCGGACCAGCGCCAGCAACAGCCCGGCCAGCAGGCCGCTGATCACCACGGCGATCGCGAGCTCGATCGTCAGCACCATGCCCGCCAGGATGTCGGGCAGGTATTTCTCCATCACCTTCGCGTTGAAGAACGCGTCGGTGAACCTTTCCCATCCGCTCATGGCCGGGAGCGCGGCGCTCCAGAGCCGCACTTTGCTTGTTTTGTTATTTACAATGAGCGGCTCGGGGGAGCCGCGCTCCGGGCGACGACTTGAGAGGGTAAAAATGAAGGTCAAGGACAAGGTCTGCGTCGTCACGGGCGCAGCGGGGGGAATCGGCGAGGCCATCGCGCGGCGCTATGCGAAGGAGGGCGCCAAGGGCGTCGTCAT
>JAHCJV010000062.1 GCA_026126105.1 Enhydrobacter sp. | reverse complement strand
CGATCAGGACGTCGTCGCCCGCGCCGCCGGTCAGGACGTTCGCGCCGTCGCTGCCCCACAGGCGATCGCCGAAGTCCGAGCCGGTGGCGTTCTCGATGTTCCGCAGCGTGTCGATCCCGGCGCCGCCGGTGTCCTGGGCACTCGTCAGCGCGAGGTCCACCATCACGCCGGCCGAGGCGGAGACGTAGCGCACGGTGTCGATGTCGCCGCCGCCGTCGAGGCTGTCGTCGCCCTCGCCGCCGGCAAGCGTGTCGCTGCCCGACCCGCCGTCGATGATGTCGTTGCCCTCGGCTCCCAGGAGTTCGTCGTCGCCGCCACCGCCATCGAGCACGTCGTTGCCCTCGCGGCCGCGCAGGGAGTCCTTGCCGCCCCCGCCGTAGGCCGTGTCATCGCCCGAACCGCCATCCAGGCTGTCGGCGCCGTTGCCGCCGTCGAGTCTGTCGTCGCCGTTGCGGCCGAGAAGGGCATCATTGCCGTCGGCACCGGACAGAACGTTGGCTGCATTGTCGCCGCTCAGGCTGTCCGCAAAGGCCGAGCCGGTGAGGTTCTCGACGCCGATCAGCGTATCGATACCCGCGCCGCCGGTGTTCTGCGCACCGCCGATCGCCAGGTCGACCGCGACACTGGCCGTCGCCGAGGCGTAGGTCGCGGTGTCGGTGCCGGCGCCGCCGTCGATCAGGTCGTTGGCGCTGCCGCCGTCCAACGTGTCGTCGCCGTTGCCGCCCGCCAGCGTGTCGGCGCCGGCGCCGCCGTTCAGCGTGTCGTCGCCATCGCCGCCGTTTGCGACATCCTTGCCGGTACCGCCGTCCAGCACGTCGTTGCCGCCGTTGCCGTACAGCCTGTCGTTGCCGCCCAGGCCCGACAGGGTGTCGTCGAAGGCGCCACCGGCCAGCGTCTGGGACGCGGCGGTGCCGATGCGGTTCACGGCGGTGTCCGGCGGACGGCCATAGATCACGTAACTCGCGCCAGAACTCTCGCCGTTCGAGGCGGCTCCCGGAGCGCCGACGATCAGGTCGGCGAATCCGTCGCCATTGACGTCGCCCGCCGAGGCGACCGAACGACCGCTCTCGTCACCGGCCGCAACGCCGCTGAGCTTGAAGCCGTTGCTCCCGTCGAGGCTCGACAGGTCGAGATTGGCAGCAAATCCGGAAGATCTGCCGAACACCACGTAGCTGGCGCCAGTGCGCTGGCCGCCATAGTGGGCGAACGGAGCGCCGACAATCAGATCGTTAAATCCGTCGCCATCGACGTCGCCCGCCGAGGCGACCGAATAGCCGCTCTTGTCCCCGGCCGCCACGCCGCTGAGCTTGAAGCCGTTGCTGCCGTCGAGTGTCGACAGGTCGAGGTTCGCGGCAAATCCCGACGCCTTGCCGAACACCACATAGCTCACTCCCGATCGGGAGCCGTGCGGATCGGCGCTGTGGGCGCCGACGATGATGTCCGAGAAGCCGTCGCCGTTGACGTCGCCAACGGAGGCGACCGAATAGCCGGTAAAGTCGTAGGCCGCCGCGCCGCTGAGTTTGAAACCGTTGTTGCCGTCGAGGCTCCACAGGTCGAGGTTGGCAGCAAAGCCCGAGCCCTTGCCGAACACCACGTAGCTCGCCCCTGAATCGGTGCCGTGCGGATCGGCGTGACGGGCGCCGATGATGACGTCAGAGAAGCCGTCGCCGTTGACATCGCCCGCCGATGAGACGGAACAGCCGATACTGTACCTTGCCGTGCCGCTCAGTTTGAAGCCGTTGCTGCCGTCGAGTGTCGACAGGTCGAGGTTCGCGGCAAAACCGGATGCCTTGCCGAATACGACATAGCTCTTGGTCGAACCCGCGATGGCGGGGGCGCCGACGATCATGTCGGCGAAGCCGTCGCCGTTGACGTCACCTGCAGAGGCCACCGAAAAGCCGCTTAAATCATATGCCGCCGCGCCACTCAGCTTGAAGCCGCTGCTGCCATCAAGGGTCGACAGATCGAGGTTCGCGGCAAACGCCGAAGCCTTGCCGAACACCACGTAGCTGGCGCCTGAGCGGTCGCCGTGCGGATCGGCTCGAAAGGCGCCGACGATCAGGTCGGCGAAGCCGTCGCCATTGACGTCTCCCGTGGAGGCGACCGAAAAGCCGGTAAAGTCGTAGGCCGCCGCGCCGCTTAGCTTGAAGCCGTTGCTGCCGTTGAGCGTCGACAGCTGGATATTGGCGGCGAATCCCGAGGCCTTGCCGAACACCACGTAGCTTGCGCCGCGGCGCTCCCCCAGCGCATACGCTGACGGGGCGCCGACAATCAAGTCGGCGAAACCGTCGCCATTGACGTCCCCCGCAGAGGCCACCGAAATGCCGCTCTCAGCGCCTGCCGCGCCGCTGAGCTTGAAGCCGTTGCTGCCGTCGAGGCTGCCAAGGTCGATGATCGCCGGGTATTGCGCCATGTTGTGCTCCACTGTCCTTGGTAACGGCAGTTCGATGTCGGGAAGAGTGCCACGCCAGCTCAGATGACCTTGAAGTCGCCGGCCGTCAGCGCCAGCCCCGGCGTTACCGTGGCGAACTGCGTCGCTGCCTGCGAGCCGCTGCCGTCGGGGTCGTAGAGCAGGGCGCCGCTTGCCGCGTTGTAGATGATCCGGTCCTTGGAATCGTGCGCTTCGGAACCGATGAAGAAGCGGTTGGCCGCGAGCGGGCCGACCGGGCCGACCTTGGTGAACACCGTGCTGCCGAGCGCAATCTGGTCGGTACCGGCCGAGAGATCTGTGATGGTCGTGATCGTGCCGGCAACCAGCGGCGAGTCGAAGACGAAGCGGTCGTTGCCCTCGCCGCCGGTCAGCGTGTTGGCGCCCGCCCCGCCGTTCAGACGGTCGTCACCGGCACCGCCATCGAGCCCGTCGTCGCCTTGGCGCCCGACCAGGACGTCGTCGCCCGCGCCGCCGGTCAGGACGTTCGCGCCGTCGCTGCCCCACAGCCGATCGCCGAAGTCCGAGCCGGTGGCGTTCTCGATGTTCCGCAGCGTGTCGATCCCGGCGCCGCCGGTGTCCTGGGCGCTCGTCAGCGCCAAGTCCACCATCACGCCGGCAGAGGCGGAGACGTAGCGCGCCGTGTCGATGTCGCCGCCGCCGTCGAGGCTGTCGTCGCCCTCGCCGCCGGCGAGCGTATCGTTGCCCGACCCGCCGTCGATGACGTCGTTCCCCTCCGCTCCCAGGAGCTCGTCGTCGCCGCCACCGCCATCGAGCACGTCGTTGCCCTCGCGGCCGCGCAGGGAGTCCTTGCCGCCACCGCCATACGCCGTGTCATCGCCCAAGCCGCCGTCGAGCGTGTCCTTGCCGGCGTGACCGAACAGCCGGTCGTCGCCGCCCAGGCCCGACAACGTGTCGTCGAACGCCCCACCCGCCAGCGTCTGGGACGCGACGGTGCCGACGCGGTTGACCGCGGTGTCCGGCGCCCGGCCGTAGATAACATAGCTCGAGTTGGCCCCCGGAGCGCCGACGATCAGGTCGGCAAAGCCGTCAGCGTTGACATCACCCGCCGACGATACCGACCGGCCGCTCACGTCACCCGCCACGCCGCTCAGCTTGAACCCATTGCTGCCATCGAGGGCCGACAGGTCGAGATTGGCGGCAAAGCCCGAAGCCTTGCCGAACACCACGTAGCTCGCGCCCGAAGAATCACCATGAGGATCGGCTCCGAAGGCACCGACGATCAGGTCAGCGAAACCATCGCCATTGACGTCTCCCGCAGAGGCCACCGACCAACCGCTCCAATCGCCCTGCGCCACGCCGCTCAGCTTGAAGCCGGTGCCGCCGTCGAGCACCGACAAGTCGAGATTGGCGGCAAAGCCCGAGGCCTTTCCAAAAATCACGTAGCTGGCGCCTGACGAGTAGCCGTGGGGATCTGCATTCGGGGCGCCGACGATCAGGTCGGCGAAGCCGTCGCCATTGATATCTCCCGCCGACGATACCGATCGGCCGCTCGAGTCACCCGCCGCGACGCCGCTGAGCTTGAAGCCGTTGCTGCCATCGAGTCGCCGAAGGTTGAGATCGGCATAGAATCCGGACGCCTTGCCGAACACCACATAGCTCGCCCCTGAAGATACACCATGAGGATCGGCTCCTGGGGCGCCGACGATCAGGTCGGCGAAGCCGTCGCCGTTGACGTCGCCCGCAGAGGAGACCGAAGCGCCGCTGTAGTCACCCTTCAACCTGCCACTGAGCTTGAAGCCATTGCTGCCGTCCAGGGTTGCCAAGTTGAACTTGGCGGCAAATCCCGACGCCTTGCCGAAAACCACATAGCTCCCGCCTCCCGCCGTCCCTTGGCGATCTCCAATCGGGGCACCGACAATCACGTCGGCGAAGCCATCGCCGTTGACGTCGCCAGCAGAGGAGACCGAATAGCCGCTTCTTTGCCACGGTGCCGGTCGGATAAGCCTGAAGCCGTCGCTGCCGTTGAGCGTCGACAGGTCTATGTTGGCGGAGAATCCCGAAGCCTTGCCGAAAACCAAGTAGCTCGCCCCCGAATCGCGGCCGTACGGAGCGGCATATCGAGCGCCGACGATCACGTCTGCGAAGCCGTCGCCGTTGACGTCGCCGGCAGAGGCAACCGATGAGCCGCTGTAGTCACGCGCTGCCACGCCGCTGAGCTTGAAGCCATTGCTGCCGTTCAGCGTCGAAAGGTCGATACTGGCGGGAAACCCCGAGGCGTTGCCGAACACGACGTAACTGGCACCCGACCGGTCGCCGTTCTGATTGGCGGCATTCGGGGCGCCGACGATCAGGTCTGCGAAGCCGTCTCCGTTGACGTCGCCCGCGGAGGCCACCGAACGCCCGCTGTTGTCGGCTGTCATCTCGCCACTGAGCTTGAAGCCGTTGCTGCCGTCGAGGCTGGAGAGGTCGATATTCGCCGGGTATTGCGCCATGTTGTGCTCCAAAGATATCTCTTCCCGCCCAGCAGCTACGCTTGGCGGTGGCCCCTTTACAACCAACACCTCAGAGTTGCGACCGCGCGATGTCGGAAACCCGGCGGCACGGCGGCGGCGCCGCTGCCCAAATTTCCAAGCGATCCGTCAACAAGTCGTCACAAATGTCGGCGATCCTGCAGAACCTGATGAAGCGCGTGGGCGCCGGCCCATGTCGCTTGGGAGCCGAGCACCCGCGTATCGATGCCGATTGTGTTCAGGGCAAGGACGTAGCGTGCCGTGAGCGCCGGCGCGCCGATCAGCACCACGTCGCCTGCATCCTGCAACGGCTGCGTGCGCAGCTCCTCGCCGATCAGCACGCCCGAGAGGTAGCTGGCCAACGCCGGAGCCGACAGGCGCTCGAACAGCCCCAGCGTGCGCGCGCCGAAGGCATTGTGCAGCAGCCCTTCGCCGTTTGCCGCGCAGGCGACGCCGCGCAGGAACGCGGGCTCGTCCGGGGGCGCGTCGGCGTCGAGCGTGCGCGCCAGGATCGAGTGCCGGCTCAGCAGCGCATAGAGCTCGCCGGTCATGCAGGTGCGAAAGCCGGTAACGCGCCCGTCGCGCACCGTCGCCCATTTGTTGTGCGTGCCCGGCAGCACGAACGTGCCGGTCGCGATGCCGGTGAGCTGGATCGCCCCGAAGATCTGCACCTCCTCGCCGCGCATGACGTCGGGCACGCCGTCCCGCTCGTCGCACAGGCCGGGCACGATGGCGATGCGGTCGGCTTCGATCCAGTGCAGCCGTCGCGCCAGATCCGGCAGCCCCGCCGGGCAGGTCTCGTAGGGGGCCTCGACCCAGCCCTGCCGGCTGCCGGCCATGCCGGAGATCAGGCAGAGGCTGTCCGGACGCTGCATCCACGGCCCGAAGACCGATTCGAAAACGGCCGCGAACTCGCCGGCAGCCACGGTCAGGATGCCGCGCGGCGCGGTCTTCTCCTCGAGCACGTTGCCGGCATCGTCGAGCAAGGCCCCGCGCAACGAACTCGTCCCCCAGTCGACCGCGACGAGGCTCATCGATTTCTCCTCCACCCCAAAGCCCGGGCAATGCGTATAAGGTAGCCTGAAAGACGTTACGAGACTCGGGGGAGCCTCAATGGACAACGCGCCCGTCGACATCCTGATCATCGGCTCCGGGGCCTCCGGCGCCGCCGTGGCGTGGCGACTCTCGGATGCCGGGTTCCGCATCCTGTGCCTGGAGCAGGGCGGCTGGCAGAAGCCCGAGGAATACTCGACCGCGGCGGGCAACTGGGAGTTCCAGGCCGCCTCGAGCTTCAGCTTCAACCCGAACGTCCGCGGCCTGCCGGCGGACTATCCGGTGAACGACAGCGAGTCGGCCATCACGCCGCTGATGTACAACGCGGTCGGCGGCAGCACCGTCCACTGGACGGCCCACGCGCCGCGCTTCCACCCGTCCGACTTCAGGGTCAGGAGCCTCGACGGCGTGGCCGACGACTGGCCGATCTCCTATGCCGACCTGGAACCCTACTACGACCTCAACGACGCCTGGATGGGGTGCTCGGGCATTGCCGGCGATCCGGCCAATCCGCCGCGCGCGCCGCGGCCGATGCCGCCGCTGCCGCTCGGCCCCGACGGCGAGCGCCTCGCGCGCGGCTTCGACCGGCTCGGCTGGCACTGGTGGCCATCGGATTCCTACATCAACTCGACCGACTATCGCGGCCGTGCCGCCTGCAACAATTGCGGCCCCAACGGGCTCGGCTGCGTCCGGCGCGCCAAGGGCTCGACCGACGTCACCTACTGGCCCGCCGCGATCTCCAACGGCGTGGAGCTACGGACCGGCGCGCGCGTCTTCGAGGTAACGACGGGCGCGGACGGGCGCGCGACCGGGGCGCGCTACTTCGACGCCGAGGGCACGGTTCAATTCCAGCCGGCCCGCGCCGTGATCCTGGCGGCCAACGGCATCGGCACGCCGCGCCTGATGCTGCTCTCGGCGTCGGAGCGCCATCCGCGCGGGCTGGCCAACTCGAGCGGCCTCGTCGGCCGCAACCTGATGTTCCACCCCTGCGCGATCGTCACCGGCTTCTTCGACGACGGCATCGCGCCGACGTGGCAGGGGCCGCTGGGCAACATCCTGCTGTCGCAGGAATTCTACGAGACCGATCCCTCGCGCGGCTTCGTGCGCGGCTACACCTTCCAGATGAACCGCAGCACCGGCCCGGCCAAGACCGCGGCCGGCTTCACGCTGCCGCCGGTGCGATGGGGCGCGCAGCATCATGCCGACTTCGCGATGCGCTTCGGCAACTCCACGCTGCTGGCCGCGCACGGCGAGGATTTGCCCGAGGAGCACAACCGCGTCGAGCTCGATCCGCAGCTGGCCGATTCGCACGGCATCGCCGCGCCGAAGATCTTCTACCGGCTGTCGGAGAACTCGGCGCGGCAGATGGAACACGCGGTCGCCAATGCCGAGACGGTGATGCGGGCGGCCGGCGCGCATACCGTGATGTCGACGCCGCTGTTGCGCTCCGCGGGTTGGCATCTGATGGGCACCGCGCGGATGGGCGACGACCCGGCGCGCTCGGTCGTCGACGCCAACGGCTGCGCGCACGACGTCGACAATCTCTACATCGTCGACGGCAGCACGTTCGTCACCGGCGCCGCGGTCAATCCGACGCCGACGATCCAGGCGATAGCGCTGCGCATCGCGGACCATATCCGCAACGAGCGCGCCGACCTGAAGTCCCGTTGATCGAATCTCCAGCAGAGCCAGAGCCATGACATCGCCGACACGATCCCTGACCGAGACCGAACGGGCCGTCCTGCGCGCCGTCATGGACCGGCTCGTCCCGCCGATCGACGACCTGCCCGGCGCGGGCGCGATGGGCCTCGTGCCCGACGTCGAAGCGATGACGAGGCAGCACGCGTCGTTCCACCGGGCGCTGATCGGCCTGCTCGACGGCCTCGCGGTCGACGGCTTCGTGACGCTGCCCGGTTCGGCGCAGGACGAGGCGATCGGTGCTTTCGAAGGCGCGCAGCCGGAGATGTTCAATGCGCTGCTCGAGGTCGTCTACCTGGCCTATTACGGCGACGAGCGGGTCCACCGCCGGATCGGCTGGCCTACCGGCGCCCTGCAGCCGCGCGGCTTCGAGCTGCCGCCGTTCGACGACGCCATCCTCGACAAGACGCGCCGGCGCCAACCGTTCTGGCGGCCTGTCGAGGGCTGATCGGTTGTCTCTGACTTCAACTCGATAGCGCGAACCGTCAGCCGGTCGCCAGCTCCGCGAGGTACGCCTTGGCGCGGGCCTGATCCTTGGACGATCCTGCGAAGCCGACATAGCCGTCGGGCCGCACCAGCCGCAGCGCCGTGGCGTGGCCGGGGTCATGCCCGGAGGCGACGATCACGAGCCTCGGATACTGCGCAGCCAGTGCCGCTGCCGCGTCCGGTGGGCCGAACGCGACGAACCGCGCGCCGCGCGGGCCGGCCGGCAGCTTGTCCGGCCAGCGTTCGCCCGCCTTCGGCCCCGTCGCGACATGCCCGTGGTGCGCCGTCAGCGGGCTGTCGGGATAGCCGATATCCATCTCGGCGAGCTGGTCCGCCATCTTGTGCTGCACCACCGGAAATCCGGCGGCGAACTTCGCGACCGTGTTGCGGATGCCCTGCAGCAGCGGATTGCGCAGGGTCGCGGCCTCGGTGAGGCGCCCGGCATTGCGCAGCACCCGGTCTCCCACCGCCGTACGCTCCGGCGAGTAGCTGTCGAGCAGCGCGGGCCGGGCATCGCCCCTGATCACCAGCGCCAGCTTCCAGGCAAGGTTGAAGGCGTCCTGCATGCCGGTGTTCATGCCCTGCCCGCCCGCCGGGCTGTGGATGTGCGCGGCATCGCCGGCGAGGAACACGCGGCCCTTGCGATAGTCCTTCACCTTGCGCTCGTTGATGCGGAAGGCGGCGAGCCAGATCGGATCCGACATCACGAACGACGGCGAGCCGCGATGGGCGAGCAGCGCGTTGATTTCGGCCAGGGTCGGATCGGCGTGGCGTTCGCCGTCGGTCGCGGGACCGAGATCGGCCACCACCCGCCAGCGGTCGCCGACGATCGGGAAGAACGCCAGGATGCCGTCGCGATGCCAGAAGATGTGCAGCCGGTCGTTCGGCTCGATGCCGGAGATGTGACCGTCGGCAAGGGCCCAGTGGCTTTCGTGGGTCGAGCCCTCGAAGGCGAAGCCGAGCCCGTGGCGGACCGCCGAATGGGCGCCGTCGCAGCCCACCAGCCAGTCGGGTTCCACTATCTCCTCGCTGCCATCCGGCTTCTTCAGGGTCGCCTCGACCGACGCGCGCTTGTCGGTGAAGCCGGCCAACTCGACCGACCGCTCGACCGACACCCCATGGGACGCCAGGCGCTCCTCGAGGATGCGCTCGGTCCCGCTTTGCGGGATCATCAAGGCGTAGGGAAACCGGCTGTCGACCGAGTCGAGGCTGACGCGCGCAACGATCTCCTCGCCGGTGGAGATCTGCACGCCGTGGGCCGGAAAGCCGCCCGCCAGGAATTGCTCGACATAGCCCGCATCGTCGAACAGCTCGAGCGACCGGCTCCACAGCACCAGGGCCTTCGACTTGTCCGTCGGCGCCGGCGCCTTGTCGACGATGCGCACCGCCACGCCGTGCCGCACCAGCTCGTTGGCGAGCGTCAGGCCGACCGGCCCTGCGCCGACGATCAGGACTGTCGAATGTTCAGCCAACCGAAATCCTCCCCATGACGACGCCGATCAGAGTAGCCCACGAAAAGGTGTGAGGGCAGTGCAGCTCTCTCCACTGACGAATCCCCGAGACCCTGCTATCTTGCCACCAGAAACATTTGACGGATGGACGCACCGAATGATTTCACGCCGGACCATGATTGGCGGAATGACCGTCCTGCCAACCGTGGCAGCCTGCTCCAGCCAGCAGAACGGATCCTATTCTTCCAGCAGCGGCTCCGGCTATCCCGAACGGGCCGGGCTGGATGCGGTGATCGACATCAGCCACAACGTCCGGGTCACCGACTTCAACCTCGTCCGCCGCAGCAACATCCTGGGCGTAATCCACAAGGCGAGCGAGGGCGGCGACTGGTTCGACCCGAGCTACGGCGCGCGGCGGCGCCAGGCGGAGGCGGCCGGCCTGCTGTGGGGCGCCTACCATTTCGGCACGCGCCAGTATTCGGGCGAGCAGCAGGCAGCGGCGTTCCTGTCGGTCGCCCAGCCGGGACCGAAGACCCTGCTGGCGCTGGACCTCGAGCCCAACGAAGGCAACCCGCGCAACTCGATGCGGCTCGGCCAGGCCGAGGCGTTCGTCATGGCCATCCATCGCGCGACCGGCCGGCTGCCGATCGTCTATGCCCATCCGAAATGGGCCAACGGGCAGCGCTACGGCCGTCATGGGATCAGCCTCGACGCCCCCGTGACCTCCTCGTCGGTCGTCGCCCGCTGCGACCTCTGGCTCGCCGACTATCGCGAGCAGCCGGAAGTGCCGTTCGCCTGGGCCGATCGCGGCTGGCGCCTCTGGCAGTATGTCGCCGACGAGCGCGAAAGCGACGCCGCCTATGGCAGCGTGTCGCGCGCCGTCAAAGGCGTCAGCCATTGCGATCGCAATATGTTCGCCGGCGACGTCGCGGGCCTCAACCGCTTCTGGGTCGGCCGCGGCTGAAGCTTTTGAGTCTCGGCCGATATCGCGTCAGGGTCTTCGAGCAGCACACTCACCTCACCCTGAGGAACGGAGCGAAGCGAGTGTCTCGAAGGGTGGCAGCCCGCACCGTGCCCTTGGCCACCCTTCGAGACGCTCGCTGCGCTCCGCTCCTCAGGGTGAAGTTGGGTGTGTAGCGCACTCCGAGTCGCGGTCACTTCCGCTCGGACGACCAGGGAAAGTTCACGTAGCGGTCGCGGGTGTCGTAGCAGATGTTGCCGTACATCCGGAGATAGACCGCCCGGCGCACCGGATCGGCATAGACGGCGCCGGGGTCGGCAAGGTCGGCTTCGTAGCGTCCGATGTTGTCGAGCGACAGGGCGATGGGCAGGATATCCATTGCCTGGGGGATGCTCCTGCCCTCGAGCCAGTCGGCGGCGTGCTGCCCCATCGCATAGCCGAACACCGGCGAGGCGAGGCTGACGCTCGCCTTGTACGGGCTGTTGCCCTGCTTGATCTCGGCGACCGCCTGCGGCTCGCCGTCGATGCCGCCCAGGAACTGGTCGGGCCGCGCCTTGCCCGCTGCCCGCAGCGCCGCCAGCGCCCCCAGCACGACGGTGTCGGCGCCGAGCACGACGTCGATCGTCGGATGGGCGAGCAGGATGGTGCGCATCGTGGCCATGCCGCCTTCGTTGTTCACCGTAAGCGGCGAGATGTCGGCCACGATCGAGACGCCCGGCATTCCCTTCAGGGAATCGCGCATGGCAGTGAAGCGCGGTGCCAGGAACTGAAGGCTGTCGTGGGTCAGCAGCACGACCTTCGCCTTTCCGCCGAGCCGGCTGCGGATATAGGCGGCCGCGGCGTCGCCCAGCACCTTGCCGGTCAGGTATTGCGGCGCATTGAGCAGCGAGGTCGCGGGCGGCGGCACGACGGTGCCGACATAGCCGCCCGACCAGATCACCTGCTGGAGGCTGCGTGCCAGCGACGGCGCATCGACCGGGGCGGCGACCACGGCGCCCACCCGCGCGGCGCGGAAACCCTGGACCTGCTCGATCATGCGGGCGCCGTCGTCCCGTGCCAGGCCGACGCGGAACTCCAGCCCGCGATCGCTTGCGGCCAGCGACAGGCCGCGAGCGACGCCCTGCATGAACTGGCGCTCGTTGTCCTGTGCGAAGGCGAGGACCCGTTCGAGGCCGGGCGGCCGCTGGCAGGGCGGCGCCTCGGCGTTGAAGGGCGCGAACGTCGTCGGCACGGTAATGCCGGGCGGACCATCCTGGGCCACCGAAGCAGCGACGCCTGCGGCGAGCAGGCCGATCGACAGAAGCGAGGCGTGCCGGAGTGACCCCATCCCGGGGCCTTTGTATTACGGCCGGTCGTTGGGGGCCAGTCAGGTCGTTGGCAGCGGGAACACCAGACGTGCGGCCGTGCCCGGCTCGCGCGCGCTGTATTCGATTTCGGCATTGATCGTGGCGGCCATCGCCTTGACCAGGCGCGTCCCGAGGCCGGTTCCCCTGGCAGGACCGTTCTCGCTGCGCCCGATCCCGTCATCCTCGACGACGAGCTCGGCCCTGCCGTCGGCCAGGCGCTTCAGCCGGACCCGCACCTCGCCGCGCCAGTCTGGATAGGCGTACTTGAAGGCGTTGGTCACCCATTCTGCGACCACGACACCAAGGTTGATGCTCGTGTCCGTGGGCAGCCTGATCGGCTCCAGCTGGTAAACCAGGGACGCGCCGTGACCCTCGCTGCGCATCGATGTTTCGAGATGGTCCAGAAGGCCCGACAGGTATTCGTCGAGCGCCACGAAGCGCACGTCGCTCGAGCTGTAGAGGCGGGTGTGGATCAGACCGACCGCATAGATACGCGCCTGAGTCTCGGCCAGCGCCCGCTTGGCAGTCTGATCGGTCACAGCGTTGGCCTGCAGCTTCACCAGCGAGGCGACCATCGAGAGGCTGTTGGCGACCCGATGGTTGACCTCGGCCAACAGCACCTCGGCGCGGTCGCGGGCGCGGGCCAGTTCGGCCGTGCGGTCGGCTACGCGCGCTTCCAGGTTCGTATTGAGACGGCGGACTTCGTCGCGGGCCTCGCCGATCTCGCGGGTGTACTGCCCGAATGTCACGATGACGCCGCCGACCACCAGCACGATCACGATCGCACCGCCGATCGAGACCCAACGCAGCATCAGCGCATTGGCGCGCTGCTCGCCGACGCCGGCGGTCAGCCGCTCGTCGCTGGTGCGGATGATGCCCGACAGGAAGACGTTTGCCTCGTCCATCAGCGCCTTGCCGCGATTGGTCCGCAGCATCGCCAGAGCCTCGCCGTCCTTCAGATCGTTCTTGAGCGCGATCGACTGATCCATCTCGGAGAACTTCTCGCCGACGACACTCGAAAGCCGGCGGATCAGCGGCTCGGTCTCGGCGTTGAGCGCGAGCGCTCGCTTCACGATCGCGAGCTGGTCCTCGGCATTGGCCTTGGCCGTACCATAAGGCGCCAGATAGATCTCGTTGCCGGTCGCGATGAAGCCGCGCTGGCTCGATTCCGCGGCCTGCAGGGCGCTGCGCAGTTCGACCGCGGCGATCCGCGTATCGCGTGCCTCGATCACTTCCTCGAAATTGGCCTGCGAGCGCTCGCCGAGCCAAATCGTCATGCCGACGATGGCGAGCAGGGTCAGCAGCCCAACGGCAAGCAGGCCAATCGTGGACTGGACCACGAAACGACTGGAGATCGGCACGATTCAGTCCGTGCCCGTTTTCTCGGGTCGATTCAAGCGGGAGGCCCGTGGTCCCGGCTCCAGCGCGAGACCGGTGCCCGCCAGCCGTAGAACAGCGCCATGATGCGCAGGAATATGCAGAACGAGGCGCCCAGCAGCATTGTCCAGGCCGGCGGTACCCCCATCTCGCTGCCGAGGGCGACGATCGCGCCCGCCGCCAGAGCGGCGACAGCGTAGAGATCGGTCCGCAGCACGAAGGGTACCTCGCCCGCGAGAACATCGCGCGCCATGCCGCCGCCGATGCCCGAGATCATGCCGAGCACGGCCGCGATGACCGGATCGATGCCGTAGGCCAGCGCCTTCTGCGCGCCGGTCACGGCGAACAGGGCGAGGCCGATCGCATCGAGCAGCATCACCGGGCGGCTGAGAAGGCGCACCAGAGGATAGGCGAGGAAGGTTGCCAGTCCGCCGGCCATCGCGATGGCGAAGCCATGCCACCTCGCGATCGCTTCCGGCGGCACCGCACCGATCAGCACGTCGCGCGCCACGCCGCCCGCGACCGCCACGACGAACGCCAGGAACAGCACGCCGAAAATGTCGAAACGCTTGCGAATGGCGAGGGTCGCGCCGCTCAGCGCGAAGGCGAAGGTCCCAACGCCATCGACGACCGACAGCAGCAGCGCGATGTCCGGCTGCGTCACCGAGACGTCGCGCGATCGTGCGCCTTGGCGCGCTCGATCGCCGCGCCGATCAATTCCCGTGCCTCGTCGAGACCTCCCCAGCCCAGAAGCTTCACCCACTTGCCCGGTTCGAGGTCCTTGTAGTGCACGAAGAAGTGCTCGATCTGCTCGCGGGTGATTGCGGGCAGGTCGGTGTAGGTGGTCACATTGACGTACCGCTTCGTGGTCCGCGAGCTCGGCACGGCGATGATCTTCTCGTCGCCGCCGCCGTCGTCCTCCATGCGGAGCACGCCGATCGGCCGCACATTCAGGATGGCGCCGGGTATGATCGGCCGCGTGTTGGCGACCAGCACGTCGATCGGGTCCCCGTCTTCCGACAGCGTGTGCGGCACGAAGCCGTAATTTCCCGGATAGCGCATCGCCGTATAGAGGAAGCGGTCGACCACCAGGGTCCCCGCCGCCTTGTCCATCTCGTACTTGATCGGCTCGCCCCCGATCGGCACCTCGATGATGGTGTTGACGTCCTCGGGCGGATTGTGGCCGATCTTGATGGCATCGATGTTCATGGCCCGATCCTAGAAGAAACCGGGAACCATATCGAGGCCCTGCCTCGTAACTCGCCCCCTTAGTACGGCTCGATCGTCCGCTTCCGCGTCGCCCGCGGCGGCGGCGTAAGGAAGGTGGACAGCGTGTTGAGCAGGATGGCCCTCGTTTCGGCGGGATCGATCACATCGTCGTAGCCGAACCGTCCGGCGACCTCGAGCGCGGTGTTGTAGCGCTTGAGCTCGTCCGTCCGCTCGCGATGGACCGTCGCCCGCCGCTCGACGTCGTCGATGGCGTCCAGCTCCTTGCGGTGAATGATGCTCGCCGCGCCCTCCAGCCCCATGCCGCCGAACTCCGCCGTCGGCCACGCCAGCAGGATGGCGGGATCGAACGGCCGCGAGCCCATGATGTAGTAGCCCAGCCCGTAGGCCTTGCGCAGCACCACCGTCATCATCGGCACGGTCGCGTTGGCCATGGCCGCCAGCAGGCGGGCGCTGCGCCGCACCAGGCCGGTCTTCTCGATCTCCGGCCCGACCATCAGGCCGGGCGTGTCGCACAGGACCAGCAGCGGGATGTCGAAGGCGTCGCATATCTGCACGAAGCGCGCCGCCTTCTCGCAGGCGGGCCCGTCCATCGCGCCGGCGAGAAACATCGGCTGGTTTGCGATCACGCCGACCGTGCGGCCGCCGAGCCGCGCAAGAGCCGTCACCATCGCCCGCCCGTAGCCGCCGCGCAGCTCCTGCACGCTGCCCAGGTCGGCCAGACCATGGATCACCCGTCGCACGTCATAGGCGCGTCGCGGATTCTCCGGCACCAGCGCACGCAGCACTGTCTGGTCGGGTGCGTCGCCCGGCGGCAGCGAGGGGCCGAAATAGGCGAGGTAGCGTTTGGCCTTGTCGATCGCCTCGGCCTCGTCCTCGACCAGGATGTCGATCGCGCCAGCCGCGAAATGGACGTCCGACGGACCGATCTCCTCGGGCGTCAGCTTGAGGCCGAGCGCCGCCTCGACCAGCGGCGGCCCGGCCATGCCCATCGCGCTGTCCCTGGTCGCGATCAGCACGTCGCACATGCCGGCGAGATTGGCGTGGCCGGCGAAGGCCCGTCCCGGCAGGATCGCCACCGTCGGCACGAGGCCGGAGAGGCGGGCGAAGATCACGAAGGTCTCCGCCGATCCCCTGCCCTCGACCTTCATGTCATGCGGCCGCGCCCCGCCGCCATCGAGCCAGCAGATCACCGGCAGGCGATTCTGCAGCGCATGGTCGAACATGCGGCTGATCTTGGCGTGGTTGTTGGCGCTCTGGGTGCCGGCATAGACGGTGTAGTCGTAGGCCACGATGTCGACGGCGCAGCCTGCGACCCGCGCCGTTCCCATCACCAGCCCGTCCGCCGCGCCCTCCATGCCCGCCATCGCCGGCCGCACCAGCCCGCCATACTCGACGAAGCTCGCCGGGTCGGCGAGGGCCGCGATGCCTTCGCGTACCGTCCAGCGATTGCGCTTGCGCTGTCGGGCCACGGTCTGCGGCCGCGCGGCATCCTGCAGTGCCTCGTGCGCCGCCCCAACGTCATCGAGAGTCACGCGCGGCAAGGCTGCAGGCTGGGCAGGCGACGGCGGGTCGGCGGCCATCACTCGACCTTGATGCCCGCCGCGCGGATCACCTCGCGATAGCCCTTCCGGTTCTCCTCCATGGTCTTCATCAGCGTGGCGGAATCGGCGAACGCCGGCACCATGCCGTTGTCGAGCAGCTTCTTGCTGACGACGGGATCCTCCACGGTCGCCTTGACCGCGTCCTCCCAGCGCTTGACTACCGCCGGCGGGAGGCCGAGCGGTCCGCAGAGGCCGAACCAGGCATAGGTCTCGAAGCCCGGCACGACGTCGCCGATCATCGGCGCGTCGGGGAAGAACTGCCGGCCAAGCGGGTCGCCGAGCGCGATGAGGCG
The DNA here is from genome assembly GCA_026126105.1 of Enhydrobacter sp. Taxonomy (GTDB): domain Bacteria; phylum Pseudomonadota; class Alphaproteobacteria; order Reyranellales; family Reyranellaceae; genus Reyranella. Next base: position 18,057 of record JAHCJV010000062.1, on the reverse strand, counting down.
CAACGTGCCCTGCTTTATGTGCGGGATCGTGTCGCCGAGATTGGTGATCGAGAAGCCGGTCTGGCCGCTTATCAGATCGGGAATCGCCGCCTGCGATCCGCGATAGGGGACGTGGATCATCTTGATGCCCGCCTTCTGGCTCAGCAGCTCACCGGACAGATGCTGCACCGACCCGACGCCGGGACTTGCATAGCTCACCGAACCGGGCTTGGCGCGCGCCGCATCGATGATGTCCTGGGTCGTCTTCCAGGGACTGTCCTTACCGACCACCAGGCCAAAGGTGGACCGCAGCATCTGGCTCAAGCCAACAAGTTCCGTCGCCGGGTTGACGGCGAGCTTGGTGCCGGGCAGCTCGGTGATGATCGTCATGTTGCCGGTGGTGCAATAAAGCACGGTGTGGCCGTCGGGCGAACTCCTGGCGGCGCCTTCGGCCGCGATCATCCCGTTTGCGCCGGTGCGATTCTCCACGACGACGGGCTGCCCCAGCGTCCTGGTCGCTACATCGGCCAGCAGACGCGCGGCGAGATCGCCGGAGCCTCCCGGCGCGAAACCGTACAGCATCCGAATCGGCTTGGTCGGGAATGCGGCCTGCTGCGCGAGCGCCTGCCACGACAGGGCAGCCGCTACCACGCAACCCGCGACCCCCACTGTAACCGACCAGAGCTTCCTCATCTGAATTCCTCCCGGATCATTTGTTCCTCTCAGCCTAATACTTGCTTATCGACAAGCAAGTGTTACCGTCATCCTCACGATGACAGTCTCGACACACGAAATAGCGGAACCGGTGCGGCGCTCGCAGGCCAACCGGCGCGGCGAATCGGACCGCCGCATGATGAGGGCTGCGGCCAAGTTGATCGCGCGGCACGGCGTTGCGGGCACCAGCCTGGCCGAGGTCGGCATCGCGGCGGGCTATAGCCGCGGCCTGCCGGTCGAACGCTACGGCACCAAGCTCGGCCTCGTGCGCGCGCTGCTGGCCGCGACAGAGAGCTGGTTCCACGGTCACCTCGCCACGATCCTCGCGGGCAGGTCGGGACTCGAGGCGATCGAGCTGCGCGTGAAGGCGCATCTCGCAAGCATCGACCGCAGCGATTCGGCCACGGCGGCGCTGCATGCGATCTACACGGCGTCGCAATCCGTCATGCCGGAGATGAGGAAGCCAGTCGCCGCCTTCACCGGCCGCTGGACCGCGGGCCTCGTCGTCCACATGCGCGAAGGACAAGCGACCGGCGAGATCCGCAAGGATATCGATTGCGAGGCCGAAGCCCGCTTCCTGCACGCGGCAATGCGCGGCCTGATGATGCAGTACCTGATGGACGGCTCGCACAAGGACCTGGCCCAGGCCAAGGCTATCCTCCTGGCTCACTGTCGCGACCGGCTGGGCACCCCCAAGGCGCGGAGAGCCAAATGAGCCGCCGCTGGTACGATCCGCGCATTCCCGCGCCGGAGGACTGCGTGCTCCGGCCGCTGCTCGACAGGCGCGCGCGGGAGACGCCAGACAAGGTGTTCGCGGTCTTCGCGGCGACCGACCAGACCTGGACCTATGCCGAGCTGCAGCGCGCCACGCAGGAGACCGCCGCCGCGCTCGCCGGCGAGGGCGTAGCGCAGGGCGACACGGTCCTCACCTGGCTGCCCAACGGCCCCGATGCGCTGCGCGTCTGGTTCGCCATCAACTATCTCGGCGCGATCTACGTGCCGCTGAACCTCGCCTATCGCGGCAAGCTGCTGGAGCACGCGGTGCAGTCGTCCGGCGCGCGCCTCATCGTCGCCCATCCGGACCTCCTGCCGCGCCTCGACGCGATCGACACCGGGCAGCTCGAGCAGCGGGTGGCGCTCGACGGCGCGGACGCGCTCCGCCTCGCAGGCGCACAGGTACCGGCGCCCGAGCGCGAGATCATGCCGTGGGACACGCAATCGGTGATCTACACCTCGGGCACAACCGGCCCGTCCAAGGGCGTGCTGTGTTCCTACCTGCAGGCGGCCTCGGCCGCGCACGCCTTCTATGCTGCCGCGTCGACCGACCGGAATCTGGTCAACCTGCCGATGTTCCATGCCGGCGGCACCGGCGCGATCTACCGCATGCTGGTCAAGGGCGCGTCGATCGCGCTGGTCGAGGCGTTCGACACCGACAGCTTCTGGGACGTGACGCGCCGCACGCAGTCGACCTGCCTCACCCTGCTGGGCGCCATGGTGCCGTTCCTGCTCAAGGCGCCACCGACGGCGCGCGATCGCGACCATCCACTCAGGAAGGTCGTGCTGGTTCCCCTGAGCGACGCGTCCGACGTCTTTGCCGAGCGCTTCGGCGTCGATGTCTACACCACGTTCAACATGACCGAGACGTCGTGGCCGCTGGTCTCCGAACGCAATCCGCAAGTTCGCGGCACCTGCGGCCGGCCGCGTGACGGCATCGATGCCCGCATCGTCGACGACAACGACTGTGAGGTGGCGCCGGGCGTCGTCGGCGAGCTGATCGTGCGCAGCGACATTCCGTGGTCGATGAACCACGGCTATCACAACAATCCGGAAGCCACGGCCAAGGCGTGGCGCAACGGCTGGTTCCATACCGGCGACGCCTTTCGCCGCGACGAAGCCGGCAACTTCTTCTTCGTCGACCGGCTGAAGGACGCGATCCGGCGCCGCGGCGAGAACATCTCCTCCTTCGAGGTCGAGGCCGAGGTCAACGCGCATCCGGCGGTGCGCGAAGCCGCGGCCGTGGGCGTGCCGTCGGAGTTCGGCGAGGACGACGTGCTGGCGGTCGTGGCGCCGGTCGCCGGCAGGACGATCGATCCGGCCGAGCTGCTCCAGTTCCTGATGCCGCGCATGGCGCATTTCATGGTGCCGCGCTACGTGCGCATCCTGCCCGAGCTGCCCAAGACGCCGACGCAGAAAGTGCAGAAGAACCTGCTGCGCGATGAAGGCGTCACCGCCGATACCTGGGACCGCGAAGCCGCCGGCATCCGCGTCCGGCGCGAACGCCTTTCGGCGACCCGGTAAGATGGCTCTGGATGTCATGCGCGGGCGCGCTCCCATGAGGGTGTAATGTCGAACGACAAGACAATGCGCGATCTGATCGACGGCATCGAAGCGGTGCGCGGGACTTTGATGGACGAGGGGCGCGGTCCGGCGATGGCGCGGCTCGCCAGGCGCGGCACGCTGAGCGCCCGCACCCGCATAGATCGGTTGCTCGATGCCGGATCGTTCGCCGAGATCGGCGGCTTGGTCGCGGCCGAGGAGAGCGACAGCGGTGCGACGCCGCCGGCACGCACCCTGTCGCCGGCCGACGGCGTCGTCGTCGGCACCGGCCTGATCGACGGCCGGCCGGTCGTCGTCTTCTCGCAGGACTTTGCCGTGTTCGGCGGCAGCATCGGAAGGCTCGGCAGCGCCAAGATCCAGCGCGCGCTGCAGCTCGCCATCTCGCGCGGCCTGCCGCTGGTGATGATGCTCGACGGTGGGGGGCACCGCATCCAGGACGGCCAGGACGCCCGACACTTCGCCAACGCCAACGCGACGTTCCACAATTTCGCGCGTGCCTCGGGCTGGGTGCCCATGGTCGCGCTGATGCTGGGCGCGGGCTTCGCCGGGCCGACCAACTACGCCGGCATGGCCGATCTGGTCGTCATGGTCCGCGGTGTCTCGACCATGGGCATTGCCGGGCCGGCGCTTGTCAAGGCGGCGACCGGCGAGGAGGTCGAAGCGCAGGCGCTCGGTGGGGTGGAGGTGCAGGTCGACCGACAGGGGCTGGCCGATCTCGGCGTCGCCAGCGAGGACGAGGCATTCGATGCCGCGCGTCGCTTCCTGTCCTACCTGCCGACCAACGCACGGGCAGCGACGGCGCTGCGTGACCATCCGCCTGTCGGCCGCATCGACGACGGCGTGCTCGATCTCGTGCCGGTCTCGACGCGCAAGGCCTACGACGTGCGCAAGGTGCTACGCCTGGTCGCCGATGCCGACAGCTACTTCGAGCTGAAACCGACATTCGCGGCAAACATGGTGACGGCCCTGGCCCGCATCGGCGGCCGGCCGGTCGGCTTCCTCGCCAACCAGCCGCAACGGCTGGGCGGCATGATCAATTCCGATGCGTGCGACAAGGGCGCCCATTTCATCGCGCTGTGCGACGCCTACGGCCTGCCGATCGTCTCGTTCGTCGACGTGCCGGGCTTCTCGATCGGATCGAGCGCGGAGCGCACGACGCTCGGACGGCGCAGCGCCAAGCTGGTCTTCGAATGGGGCCACGCGACCGTGCCGCGCGTATCCGTCGTAGTGCGCAAGGGCTATGGGCTGGGGTACTTCGCGATGTGCGGCGGCCGCAGCTTCGCAGCCGATGCCTGCTTCGCCTGGCCCTCGGCGGAGATCTGCGCCATGTCGATCGAGGGCGCGATCGACGTCGCTTTCCGCAAGGAGTATCTCAGCGCGCCCGATCCCATGAAGCGCCGCCAGGAGATGATCGACGAGACCCGCACGAAGATCGGCGCCCTGCGCGGCGCCGAGGGCTTCGGTATCGACGACATCATCGACCCGCGCGACACCCGCCTCCGGCTGGCAGAGGTCTTCGCCAGCACCCTGCCCCGCCGGCCGATGGACCATCCGCCGAAATACCGCTCCATCGCGCCGATCTGAGTCGGTGTTGCTGATTGACGGCCTGCGATCGAGCTATCGCACTATCCAAACGATTGCGGCGGCAGCGCTCAACAGCAGCGCGACAACGCCGCTGTACTCGGCATAGCGGGTATAGGTCTTGCGCAAGACCTCGAGCAGAAGCTCGGGTGGATAGCCCGGGGGCAGATCCGCGCCCTTGTTCAGCAGGGTCCACAACTCCGTCGAGCGGTGGTTCCAGGTTGGCGCCTTGTAGGCGAAGACCCCGAGCACCGACCCGTGCAGCGCCTGGAGAATGGCGCCCGACTTGAAGCACAGCATCAGATCGTAGGAGAGCCCGAGCATCACCGTGCCGATCGCCAGCAGGGCGAAGGCGCAGCCGCGTTTGACGGTGAAGTCCGCAAGGTACTCGATGCGATCCATGTCGGCTCCCAGGCCGAGGCTATTGCGCCACGCCGGAGATGAGCAAGAGCCGAATGAAGGCCGGAAAGCACAGGACCAGGCACGCCAGCGCCCAGATCCAGTTCGGCCCCGGAGCCTCGCGCGACGCGGGGATGAGGTGCTCGATGACCGCGACGGGAATCCCCGCGACGAGGAGTGTCGTCGTGGAGAGGATCAGGCTCGAAAGATAGAACGTGACCGAGGGGTCTGCCGGAAGCCAGGGCGGCGCCCACATGAAGCTATAGGCGGCGACCAGCTGAACCAGCGGCGAGAAGATCCCGTTGAAGACCGCGAGGCCGAGAACGAGGGCGAAGACCTGATGCTTGACCATGTCAAGCCATGCCCGCGAGATGCGGCGTCATGCCAAGACCCGCCAGCAGGAAATAGACGCCGAGCCGAACCCAGAAGATCCAGAAGGAAGCCACCAGCGGCATCCAGCGCGGACCGATGGAGCTGGGCGTGATGAAGCGCGCCGCAGCGACCGCCCATGCGGTGAGCCAAACGAACGAGCGCCAGATGTAGTTCTGCGGCTGAACCGCCGGCATGAAGAACGACAGGGCCCACCGTCCAACGCAGGCCCAGGCGACAAGCGACAGGCCGTAATTGAGGATCCAGAAGGGCAGATAGCCCCAGAAGAAATCCGGCTGGTTCATCGGCGCCAAAAAAGGAGGGGCGGGGTCTGCACCCCGCCCCTCCCTAGATCACGTGCTGCGGGCAATCAATGTGCCGCTTCGGCGTTGCGAACCGAACCCGACGGGACTCGGATCGAATCGATGAAGTCCTGCATCTCGCGCGATGCCGGCTTCGCGATGTATCCCACGATCAACATCACGAGGAACGCCGTCGGAATACCGAAGATACCGACCGAGATGTTGTTGATGCCCCAGATGTAGGCGACGTCGCGACCGCGGATCTTGACGATGTCGATCGTGCCCATCCAGCTCAGCGCCGACTTCATCCATGGTCCGTAGAACTCCGTGCCGATGAGGAAGAACATGCACAGGCCGAATCCCGCGATGATGCCCCAGACGCCTGCGGCGTCGCCGGCCCGCTTCCACCAGATGCCGAGCACCAGGCCGGCGAACAGACCGGCGGCGGCCATGGAGAAGGCCCACGACACCAGGAACAGGATGTCCGCGCCCAGCGTGCCGGCCACATAGGCCGCCACCAACGCCACGAACGCCAGGAGCACGCGGCTGATGACCAGCCGGCGCTTGGTGTCGGCGTTGGGGTCGATCATCTTGTAGTAGATGTCGTGGCTGAGCGCGTTGGCGATCGCGAGCAGCAAGCCGTCCGCAGTCGAGAGCGCGGCGGCCAGGCCGCCGGCCGCGACCAGGCCGGAGATGACGTAGGGCAAACCCGCGATCTCCGGCGTTGCCAGCACGACCGCATCGGTATGCAGACGGAACTCCGAGAGCTGGAGGATGCCGTCGGCATTGCCCTTGACCCCGGTGCACAGCTTGAAAACCTCCGCTGCGTTGGCCGCGTCGCAGGCACCGACCAGGCCGATGCTGCCCCACGAGGCCACCCACGCCGGGAGCTGGGCGATCGGCTGACCGATCACGTGCTGGTACACTTCCAGTTTGGCGAAGGCCGCATAGGCCGGCGCCGTGAAGTAGAGCAGGAAGATGAAGAACAGAGACCAGGCCACCGAGTCCCGGGCCTGCTTGACCGACGGCGTCGTGAAGTACCGCATCAGGATATGCGGAAGCGATGCCGTGCCGACCATAAGGCAGAGGATGAGGGCGAAGTAGTTCCACATCGCCGTCGCGCTGAAGCTACCCTTGGCATCGACGAAGGCCGCTGTGTACGGCTGCGTTATACCGAATTTCTGCTCGAACCCGGCGATCTTCTCGAGCGCCTGGCCGTACATGATCTGCGGAATCGGAATGCCGGTGACCTTGGCCGACAGCACGACGACCGGGATCAGGTAGGCGATGATCAGGATGATGTACTGCGCGACCTGGGTCCAGGTGACCGCCTTCATGCCGCCCAGCATCGAGCACATCAGGATGCCGAGCAGGCCCACGAAACAGGCGATCTCGAAACCGATATTGAGGAAGCGGGCCGTGATGATGCCTACGCCCACGATCTGGGCCACGACGTAGGTGAACGACGCGGTGATCAGCACGACCACCGCCAGCGCTCGCGCGAAATTACCGCCGTAGCGTGCACTGAAGAAGTCGGGCACGGTGAACTGGCCGAACTTTCGCAGGTACGGCGCCATCAGAATCGAAACCAGCACATAGCCGCCGGTCCAGCCCAGCACGAACGCGAGGCCGCCATAGCCGCCGAAATAGAGCGAGCCTGCCATGCCGATGAATGACGCGGCGCTCATCCAGTCGGCGCCGGTTGCCATGCCGTTGTAGAAGGCCGGCACAGTGCGGCCAGCAACGTAGTATTCGCTGACCTCCGACGTTCGGGCCAGATAGCCGATCAGCGCGTAAACGCCGATCGTCAGGAAGATAAAGAGATATCCCAGGATCCTGTTCGGCACGCCGAAAGCCTCGAGAAGCCCGATGAATATCGTGAAACCGATAAAGGTCCCGGTATAGATGCCGTAGACCTTGCCGAGGTTGGCGAGAAATCCGCCTTGCATGGCAGCCATGGTTGTTCTCCCCTGCCCCGTTATTCGTCCTGAACGCCGAATTCGTTATCGATTCTGTCCTGCGACCTGGCGTTCCAGACGCACATCAGGACGAAGGCGATCAGCGACCCTTGGGCCGCCATGTAGTACCCCAGCGGGAAGCCCAGAATGCGGATGTTGTTCATCTGTGGCGCAAAGAAGTGGATCACGAAGCTGAAGAAGAACCATGCGGCGAGGATCAGCCACATGAGATTTCGCGTCTTGTGCCAGTAGGCGGCCTGCTGCTCGCCGGTAAGTCGCTTTTCAACCATTTCCTGCTCCCTCCAATCGACCTTGTTGGGAGCGTCCGAGCCTGTGCCGTGATGTGACGAACGCCCAAGAGTCCAGAGTTGCGTTTCCCCATCGCCGACGCTGCTCGGGCGCCTGGTCGCTTTCCTGCCATAATTAATTACATGGACGTTCTATGCATACAATCTGCGGGCATTTAGACTTTAGTCTAATGGGCTGGGAATCCCGGCGTGGTAGGCAGGTTCATGCTGCAGCGACTCAAGAATCGGTTTTTCCCCGACCGGGTCGCCACACAACCGGCCCTGCGTCGGTTCGTGAGCGGCGAAGCCTCCTATCTCGCGCAGCGTGCAACGTACGAATTCTCCCGCAACACGCTGGCATGGCACGGCCAGCACGTGCTGGGCGACGCGAAGTTCAACGAGATCTTCGCGGTCTGCCGCTGGGAATCATTCGCCGCCATTGCAGCAGACATGATCTTTCTCACGCGCGCCTGTCTCGCCTCCGGTCGAAACCTCGACCCACCACTGCTGCGCGTGTATGCCGACGTCCTTGGCGAATACCCCAATCCGGCCCATCGGCCGGAAGGGTGGGGCGACTGCCGTGCCGCCCTTCTCGCCCGCTTTGGGGCCAGTTCCAACGAACGCCCCGCCGACATCAAGGCAATGGGCTACAAGACCGGTGCCTTGATCCACGGCAAGGCCCCGGTCCGTTCCAAGAATCTGGAAGAAGAGCGCGCCGTGCTCGGCGCCGCGGTGACATTCGGCCTGATCTCGTTCAACGACCGGCTGCCGCGGCGTCTCGACCGGGACGCGTTGGTGCAGGACCTCTCGAGCCCCGCGACATGACGATTGCCGATCTCTTCGCTCGGTATCTCGGCCGGTCCCGATCGCCCGCCCGGTTGCGCGTCGCGGCCCACACGCCGCTCGACAGGCTGCCGATGGTGGCGATCGACTGCGAGACCACCGGACTCGACGCGCGCCGCGACCGGATCGTCTCGATCGCCGCGGTCGGCATCGAGACCGGGCTCCGCGTCGTCGACCCGCCGACCCTCGATCTCCTGATCGACCCGCGCATCCCCATACCAGCCCGCGCCGCGGCCGTGCACGGAATCGACGATGCCCGGGTCGCCGGCGCGCCGACGCTTGCCGAAGCCTACGACAGGATCCTCGCGGCGCTGGCAGGGCGTGTCGTCGTCGGACATCACGTCAGCTTCGACCTCGCAATGCTGGCCGCCGAAGCGCGACGCAGCGGCCGCGCCTGGCAGGAACCGCCCTGCTTCGACACCGTGGAACTGATGGGCGGATTGGGACTGGCGACCGGCACTATCGATCTCGTCGACATGCTTGCGCGGCTCGGCGTCGAACCCCGGGGAGTCCGGCACAGCGCCGCGGGTGATGCGCGGATGGCGGCCGATCTCTTCGTGGCGCTTGCCCGCAAGCTCATCGGACAGGGTCGCGGCACCTTCGGCGGTGCGATAGCCGCCCATAGCGCCCCCAGGCGTTGAACGCCGTGGACCCTGTACCACTGGAGCGCCTCGACAGCTTTCCATATCGCCACGGCGTTGCGGAGTTGATGACGGCCCCCCTTGTGACCGTGCCGGCAACGGCGAGTGTCGCCGAGGCCGCGCGGACAATGACGGAGCGACAGGTCAGCTCGGTGGTGGTGCTGAATGACTGTGGAAAGCTGCGCGGCATCCTCACCGAGCACGACGTGCTGCGGCTTATCGTGCGGGATCCGGCGCAACTCGCCGCGGGCATCGCGGAAGCCATGACGACACCGGTGCATGGTATCGATGACGCCTCCCTGGTCTACCGCGCCATATCCCGCATGGCGCGCCTCGGCGTCCGCCATCTGCCGGTGATCGACGAAAGCGGCCGGCCGGTCGGCATGCTGACCGCGCGCGGCCTGCTGAAGCAGCGCGCTTCGCTCGCACTCACGCTCGGCGACGAAATCGACCATGCGGCGGATGTCGCCGATCTCGGCGCTGCCTTCGGGAAGTTGCCTGCTCTGGCCGCCGGCCTGCGCCGGGAGGATGTGCCGGCGGTGCAGGTGGCCGCCGTCATCGCCGGCGTCACGCGCGACGTCACGGCGCGCGCGGGCGAGCTGGCGGTGGCCGCAATGCGCCGTGAAGGCCGCGGCGACGCGCCGGCGGCGTGGTGCCTTCTGGTGCTGGGCTCGGCCGGTCGCGGCGAGACCCTGCTCACCCCCGACCAGGACAATGCGCTGGTCCATGACGGTGACGATAGCGCCGACGTCTGGTTCTCGGCCTTTGCCGAGAAGCTCAACGCGTCCCTCGACGCGTCGGGCGTACCGTTCTGCAAGGGCGGTGTAATGGCGAGCAACCCGGCCTTTCGCCGCTCGCTCGACCGCTGGCGCGCGCAAGTCGATGCCTGGATCGACCGGCCGCAGCCGGAATCGCTGCTGAACGTCGACATCTTCTACGACTTCGTGCCCGTCCTGGGAGAGCGTTCGCTGGCCCGCAGCCTGCGCGACCACGCGGTGGCCGCTGCGGCCAGGTCACCGCTGTTCCTGCGCCTGCTCGCGGAGACGACCGCGCCCGGCGGCAGCGCCTTCGATATGCTCGGCCGCCTGCGCACGAAGAACGGCCGCATCGATCTCAAGCTGCGCGGACTCCTCCCTGTCGTGTCCGGCGCCCGCTCGATCGCCCTTGCCTGGGGTCTGCCCTCGACATCGACGGACAGGCGGCTTGCCGAGGCCGCGGCAAAGGGCGCGCTGTCGGCCGATGCCGCCGCCGATCTGACGGCGGGGCGCGCAACGCTCGTGGAAGCGATCCTCGACCAGCAACTCGCCGACATCGCCGCCGGCGTGCCACCCTCGACAGGCGTCGAGCCGAAGCGGCTGAAGCGCGACGCCCTGCAACGGCTGCGTCACGCGCTCTCCATCGTTGGCGGCATGCCGGAACGCGTGCGCGAGGCGCTTACGAACCGGGCACCCGAGCGGCCGCCTTGACCCCACAGGTCTCGAGCCGCAAGCTTTCGAGATGGAAAATGCGGAGCGTTTCCTCGTCGCCGACGATCATCCGATGGTCCGCGACGCGCTGCGAACCGCCCTGGCGCAGGCGTTTCCAGGCGCGGCGATCGATCTTGCCGGCAGCCTGGCAGAGGTCGAAGCGGCGCTCGAGCGGCAGCCCGAGACCGATGCCCTCCTGCTCGATATCGACATGCCGGGCATGGACGGCCTCACTGGCCTCGCCCTGCTGCGCGCCGAGCAGCCGACCGTGCCGATCATCGTGGTCTCTGCCGCGCGCGGCGCCGCGACTCCCCGTCGGGCGTACGATCTCGGCGCCTCGGCCTATGTCGACAAGTCGGCCTCGCTCGAAGAGATCGCGGCGATCGTGCGGGCGGTGCTCGCAGGCGAGATCGTGGCGCCGCCGGAGGCCGCCGAGCCCGACAGCTTCGCCCAGCGGGCCGCGCAGCTCACGCCGCAGCAATGGCGCGTGCTGGCACTCATGGTGCACGGCGACCAGAACAAGCAGATCGCCTACAAGCTCGGCGTCGGCGAGCCCACGGTAAAGGCGCATGTCACGGTGATCCTGCGCAAGCTCGGTGTCCGCTCCCGGACCCAGGCCGTCATCGAGGCGCGCAACCTTGCCTTGCCGCTTCCCTAAGCGGTCAGGCCGACCGACCGCTCGCGCATGCGCAGCAGCGCGCGCAAGGCAGCCGGCTTCACCGGCTTGAACAGCAGCTCGAGCCCATGAGCCCGCGCGCGGGCGCGCAGCACGGGGTCGCGGTCGGCGGTGATGAGTGCCGCTGGGACGGCCCGGTTCCAGGCCGTGCGCAGCAGGCTGACGACCTCGATGCCGTCCGGGCCCTCGTCGAGATGAAGATCGGCCAACACGAGATCGGGCAGGCGACCGCCTTCCGCCACCCGGGCCAGCGCCTCGGCGTGCGTCGCCGCGGTGGCGACACGGCAGCCCCAGCCGCCGAGCAGGGCCGCCATGGCCTCACGCACGCTCGCCTCGTTATCGATGCAGAGCACGAAGCTCTCGGCCGCAACGGCGAGCCGCGGCGCCCGCACTGGCGCGTCGGACGGCAGGGCGGTGACGGCAGAAACCCGCGGCACCAGCACAGAAAAGATCGAGCCCTCTCCCGGTGCCGATGAAATGCGGACGGGCAGCTCGAGCATGCGCGCGATGCGGTCGACGATGGCAAGACCCAGCCCCAGCCCGCGCTCCTCGCGAGGCTGGTCGTCTTCGGGCTGCAGGCGCACGAACTCATCGAAGATGATCGCCTGCTTGTCCGCCGCGATGCCCGGGCCGTTGTCCCTGACCTCCAGGCGCAGGGACGCGCCCTCGCGCCGGCAGCCGAGCAGGACGCGCTGCGGCCGGTCCTCGGCGCCGCCATAGCGCAGCGCATTCGACAGCAGGTTCTGCAGGATGCGGCGCAGGAATGCGGGATCGGTGTCGACGAAAGCCCGCGTGCGCACGATCACCAGGTCGACGTCGCGGCGCGCCGCGACCGGGGCGAAGGCGGTCCCAAGCGAGTCGAACATCGGCTGCAGGGCGAACGGCCGCTTCTCGGGCTTGAACGCACCGGCATCGAGCTTGGAAATATCGAGCAGCGCGTCGAGCAGCGATTCCACGGCGCCGAGACTCGCATCGATCTTGCCACCCAGCTCATTGGCGGGATCGCGGTCGATCATCGCCGCGGTAAACAGACGGGCGGCATGCAGGGGTTGCAGCAGATCGTGGCTGGCGGCAGCGATGAAGCGCGTCTTGCCGAGATTGGCGGCTTCGGCCTCGGCGCGGCTCGCCTCCAGCTCGGCCGTACGCTCCGCCACCCGCTGCTCGAGCGTCTCCGCCGCCCGGCGCAGCTCGCGGTCGCTGTCGTGCAGCGCCTGGGCCGTGCGGACCCGCGCCGTCACGTCGTTGCACGTGGCGACGAAGCCGCCGCCCGGCAGCGGGTCGAGCCGCAGCTCCACCACGCGTCCGTCCGGCGTGCCGACCTCGTGGGTAAGCGGCGACTCCGGTCGTCGCAGGAGGGCGTGATCGAGCGGCAACAGGCTGGCGAAACGGTCGTTCGAAATCTCCAGTTGACCGTCCTTGTCGAAGGTGGCGATCCCCATGCCCACGTGATCGAGGCTGTTGCGCAGGATGTCGTAGTTGTAGCGGATCGCCTCGGATGCTTCGTCGATCAGCGCGCGCGCACTGCGACCCAGCAGCCGGCCACGCCGGCCGAAGGCGCCGACGATCACGCGTGCGGAGGCCGCCCCCAGGGTGCCCGACAACATATGCTCGGCCTGCGCCATCGCCGCCTGCAGCGAAAGCGGCCCGCTGCCCAGCGCGCGCAGCGCACGTTCGGAACCGACGAAGCGCGCCAGCAGCTCGCGCAGCTCGGCAACACGCTGGGCATCGACAAGAGTGGGCCTGGCGGGCGGCTCGGGCTCCGCGCCAAGCACGAAGGCATCGGCCTGCTCGGCGTCCGCACCACGGGCGCGGACCAGCAACGACACGCCGACCAGCAGGAGCGTGTTAACCAGGATGCCGACCACGAAGCCCTGCTCGACCGGATCGAGCGAGGCCAAGGGTGACGGAAGCCAGGCGCGCAGCGGTGCGGCCGAGCCGCCAGCCGTCGCCTGAAGGCTCGGCAGCAGCAACGCGTAGAGCCAGACGACGAAGCCACCGGCCAGTCCCGCCACCACGCCGTAGCGATGGGCGCGGCGCCAATACAGGCCGAGCACGAGACCCGGCGCGAGGTTGGCAACGGCGCAGAAGCTGATCAGACCGATCGAGGCGAGCGGCAGGTAGCCCGATATGATGCGCTCGTAGGCGTAGCCAGCCATCAGGATGAGCACGACGGCCGCGCGGCGCACCAGCACCACCATCGGCCCCATCGCCTCCTGCGCCCCTGCGCGGCTGCGCAGCACGTAGGGCATCAGCAGCTCGTTGCCGATCATCGCCGACAGCGCCATGCAGGCCACGATGACCATCGAGGTCGCCGCGGAGAGACCGCCGATGAAGACCAGCGTCGACAGCCAGCTCGCGCCGTGGCCGAGCGGCAGGCTCAGCACGTAGAGGTCGGGATTGACCTGCGGTCCAAGCAGCAGGAGCCCGGCCGCCGCGATCGGCAGCACGAACAGGTTGATCAGAACGAGATAGGCCGGGAACAGCCAGCGCGCGGTGCGCAGGCTGGCCGGATGGCCGTGCTCGACGACGGCGACATGGAACTGGCGCGGCAGGCAGAGAAAGGCCATGGCCGAGAGCAGCGAGGTCACGATCCAGGTGAGCGGCGACCCCTCGCGCGTCAGCTGCCCGGCGATCGCCGGCTGCGCGCCGAGCTGCGCCCAGAGATCGGACGGGCCGTCGAACAGCACAAACAGGACGAACGGCCCGACGGTCAGGAGCGCGACCAGCTTGACCACCGACTCGAACGCAATGGCCAGCATCATGCCGCGATGCTGCTCGGAGGCCTGCACGTTGCGCACGCCGAACAGGATGGTGAAGACCGCCATCAGGGCGGCGACGATCAGCGAGGTGTCGGTGTGGATCACGCCGGGTCGCCCATCGATCCAGCGTGTCGGCTCGGCGACGGTGCGGAAGGTGGACGACACGGCCTGCAGCTGCAGCGCGATGTAGGGCAGCACGCCCACCGTCGCGAACAGCGTGGCCGTCACGCCGACGGCGCGGCTCTTGCCGTAGCGCGAGGCGAGGAAGTCGGCGATCGAGGTCACATTGTGCTGCTTGGCAAGGCGCACCATCTTGCGCAGCAGCGGGTAGCCAACGGTGATCACCAGCAACGGCCCGGTATAGATCAGGATGAAGTCGAAGCCCGCCGTCGCGGCCCGCCCGACCGCGCCGTAAAAGGTCCACGACGTGCAGTAGATCGCCAGCGACAGACCGTAGATGGTCGGCGCGATGGTGGCACTCGCCGACCATGCGCGCTGGTGGCGGTCGCCGAAATAGGCCACGGCGAAAAGCAGGCCGAGATAGGCCAGCGACAGAGCCAGGACCGCGGGTTCGGCGAGCATTCGGGCGCATTGAACAGCGCCGGTCGTCGCCGGACAAGTTCCTCAGAGCCAGCCGACTCGACGGAAGCGAAGATAGAGGAGCGCGCACAACGCCGCGATGCCGCCGATGACGGCGTAGTAGCCATACGTCCATTGGAGCTCGGGCATATGCTCGAAGTTCATCCCGTAGACGCCGGCCACGGCGGTCGGCACGGCGAGGATCGCGGCCCAGGCGGCGAGCTTTCGCATGATGGCGTTCTGCTGGGCCTGGCCCGCCATCAGGCTCGCCTCGAACGCGAATGCCAGGACTTCGCGCAGGGAGTCGATCTCCTCCTGGACCCGCCTCACATGGTCGGTGATGTCGCGGAAGTGCGGCAGCATCTGCGGTTCGATGAGAACGTCGTCTGCATGCTGGAGCCGCTGGCAGACCTCGACCAGCGGGACCACTGCCTTGCGCAGGCGCAGCAGCTCCCGCCGCAACTTGTAGAGCCGGTTGACCTCTCCCTCGTGCAGCGTCTTGTGCAGCACCCGCTCCTCGAGGGAATCCACCTCCTCCTGGATGGATCCGACGACCGGGAGATAGTTGTCGACGATGAAATCGAGGATCGCATAGAGGATATAGTCCTCGCCGCGCTTCAGCAGCGCCGGGCACGACTCCGCGCGCTCGCGGACGACGGCATACGAGGTCGAGGCGCCGTGGCGCACCGAGACGACATAGCCCTTGCCGAAGAAGATGTGCGTCTCGCCGAAGATGATCTCGCCGCCCGACAGCTGCGCCGTGCGCGCCACGACGAAGAACGCGTCGCCGTAGCGCTCGAGCTTGGGATACTGGTGCGCTTTGGCCGCGTCCTCGATCGCCAGCGGATGCAAGTCGAGCTGGGCCTGCACGCGCAGCAGCAGCTCGGCCGACGGCTCCTTCAGCCCGATCCAGACGACATGGCCTTCTTGTTTCGAGCAGGCACCCGCCTCTTCTATGGCGATGTCGCGCAGGCGGCGGCCATTCTCGTAGACGCCGGCGGCGACCACACCGGGCTCTCCCACTGGCTTCGCGACGTCTGCAACAACATTGTCCACTACATCGCTCCAGAGGTTTGTTCCGCGTCCTGGGAAACGCAATTCGATGTGGAACGCTGCCGACAGGACGCCTATTTAAGCGGCCTTCCGGTCGGGGCCGGTTCCAAATTCTGAGGCGCCTGATTCAGGCACATAAAAGCGGGAATATCAAAGAGATGGCGTCTTACCAGTACATCTACGTGATGAAGGGTCTGAACAAGACCTACCCGGGCGGCAAGCAGGTCCTCAAGGACATCTGGCTGTCGTTCCTGCCCGGCGCCAAGATCGGCGTGCTGGGCCTCAACGGCGCCGGCAAGTCGACCCTGCTCAAGGTGATGGCCGGCGAGGACGACAGCTTCACCGGCGAGGCGTGGGCGGCCGAGGGCGTGAAGATCGGCTTCCTCAAGCAGGAACCCCATCTCGACGAGAAGAAGGACGTACTCGGCAACGTCATGGAGGGCGCCGGCGAGATGGCCGCCAACCTCGCCCGCTTCGAGGAGGTGTCCAACGCCTTCTCCGATCCCGATGCCGACATGGACAAGCTGATCGCCGAGCAGGCCGAGCTGCAGGAGAAGATCGACGCCGGCAACGGCTGGGACCTCGGCCGGCAGGTCGAGATCGCGATGGACGCGCTGCGCTGTCCGCCGTCGGACGCCGCGGTCGACAAGCTGTCGGGCGGCGAGAAGCGCAGGGTTGCGCTCTGCCGCCTGCTGCTGAGCAAGCCGGACATGCTGCTGCTCGACGAGCCGACCAACCATCTCGATGCCGAGTCGGTGGCCTGGCTGGAGCGCCACCTCGCCGAGTTCCCCGGCACCGTCGTGGCGGTCACCCACGATCGCTACTTCCTCGACAATGTTGCCGGCTGGATCCTCGAGCTCGACCGCGGTGCCGGAATCCCGTGGGAGGGCAACTACTCCTCGTGGCTGAAGCAGAAGGACAAGCGCCTGGAGCTCGAGGAGAAGACGGCCGACGCCCGCCGCCGCACCATGCAGCGCGAGCTCGAATGGATGGGCACCAGCCCGTCCGCGCGGCGCTCCAAGAGCAAGGCGCGCATCGCGGCCTACAACCAGATGGTCGAGGAGGACAACCAGCAGACGCTCGACAAGGCGCAGATCGTGATCCCCGCCGGCCCGCGGCTCGGCGACCACGTCATCGAGGCCGAGGGCATCTCCAAGGGCTTCGGCGACCGGCTGCTGATCGACAATCTCTCCTTCAAGCTGCCGCCGGGCGGCATCGTCGGCGTGATCGGTCCCAACGGCGCGGGCAAGACGACGCTGTTCAAGATGATCACCGGCCAGGACAAGCCCGACTCGGGCACCTTCTCGGTCGGGCCGACGGTCAAGCTGGGCTATGTCGACCAGAGCCGCGAGACGCTCGACCCGAACAAGACCGTGTGGGAGGAGCTGTCGGGCGGGCTCGACATCATCAAGCTCGGCAACCGCGAGGTCTCGAGCCGCGCCTACTGCGGCTCGTTCAACTTCAAGGGCGCCGACCAGCAGAAGAAGGTCGGCCAGCTCTCGGGCGGCGAGCGCAACCGCGTCAACCTCGCCAAGATGCTGAAGAGCGGCGCCAACGTGCTGCTGCTCGACGAACCGACCAACGACCTCGACGTCGACACGCTGCGGGCGCTCGAGGAGGCGCTGGTCGACTTCGCCGGCTGCGCCGTGATTATCTCCCACGACCGCTGGTTCCTCGACCGCATCGCCACCCACATGCTGGCCTTCGAGGGCGACAGCCACGTCGAGTGGTTCGAGGGCAACTTCCAGGACTACGAGGCCGACAAGAAACGCCGCCTCGGCCACGATGCCGACCAGCCGCACCGCATCAAGTACAAGCCGCTGGTGCGGAAGTAGGTCCCGGCGTCGTCCACGCCGCCGTCCACAACGCGCGGACGGATCGGATGCCGATGGCGCAAGGGTTTCGGGCCGATCGTCCACGAATCCACGCCATCCCGCGGCGTCCACGGAATCCACGCCGTCCACCGAATCCACGCAATTTCATGTCGCGCGGACGAACGGCCATTCCCGCTGGACGAAGGCGGCGTAGGACGCGGCCATCGCCGCCGGCAGGAGTGGCGGGTCGCGGCGCCGGATCGCGAGCAGCCCGCCATCGACCCGCGGCACCGGCCGGAA
>JAHCJV010000061.1 GCA_026126105.1 Enhydrobacter sp. | reverse complement strand
GTTAGTGGTCTTTTTGATGGTGCGGGAGTTTACCCGCGAGCCGTCGAGGTACAAGCGTCACGATACCGGACTGCGGCTGAGAGCACCGCGACGCGGAACGTGTTTACGTAGAAAAATCCAACGTCATCGACACTTCGGACCATGAGAGGGCGTCGTTACCTTCGTCCTAAGCCACCTGCGCAAGCGCTTCTAGCCAAGGAATATAGCAAGCTGCACCAGCGCCTCCCGGGTGCCCTCGTCGTTGTCCTCCGCGCGAATGCTGTTGGGCAAGCCGTCGTAGCGTATCGAGATCTCCGTGCCGCCCTTCACGGCGCGCAGGGTCGTGGTCATCGTCATATCGCCTGCACGATCGGCCGCGTCGAAGCGGATGCGCTCGACGATCTTGGCATTCGGGAGGCGTTCGATGAAGGTGGCGTCGTAACGGTCGGCATGCCCGTCCGGATAGGTGAGCGTGACGCGATATCTGGCGCCGTCCACGCGGTCGATGCTTCCGCTCATGGCCTGCGGCACGCGCCACTGGACGATGGCATCCGGATCCGTGCACGCGCGATACACCGCCTCGGGCGGCGCCGCGATGAGGCGCGATACCGGGCTCACGCCATGGCCCGCCGTCATGGTGGCAAGACCAGCGCCCCGTCGGCCCTGAGCTTGTCGATCGCCGCCTCGCTCAGGCCGGCCTCGCGCAAGACCTCGACGCCGTCCTCGCCGAGGCGCGGCGCGTGGCGGCGGAACTCGACCTTGGTCTTCTCGAAATCCAGCGGACTGGCGAAGGTCGTGATCGGGCCCTCCGTCGGATGCTCGCGCTCGGTGAAAAAGCCGGTCGCCTTGAGGTGCGGATCCTCGAACAGCCCTTCGAGCGTGCGTACCGGCATTGCCGGAATGTCGGCTTCGTCGAAAGCGTCCAGCCATTCCTGCGTGCTCCGATGCTTCATCAGCGAATCGAGCACCTGGTAGAGTTCGCTGAAGTGCCTGGGCCGCACCGTGCGGTCGCAGAAGCGCGGATCCTTCGCGAGGTCGGGCCGCTCGACGATCTCGAAGAATCTCACCCAGTGGGCATCGGTATAGGGTAGCGCGCAGATATAACCGTCGCTGGTCGGGAAGGGATGGCGGTACTTGTTGATGATGCGGTCGTAGCCCATCGATCCGCGGCCGGGAGACCAGGTCTCGCCGAACAGGTGCTCGGTCAGCCAGAACGAGGCCAGCGTCTCGAGCATCGGCACCTCGATCATCTGCCCTTCGCCGGTGCATTTGCGGTGGTAGAGCGCGCCGAGAACGGCGATGCAAAGATGCAGGCCGGTCGTCTTGTCGGCGATCAGGCTCGGCATGAACTTGGGCGCCTCGCCGTCGACCCGGCTCTGCAGCGAAGCCGCGCCCGACACGCCCTGCACCAGGTCGTCGAAGGCGGGCTTGTGGCCGTACGGGCCCTTGCGCGCATAGCCCAGCGAATAGGCGTAGATGATCGAGGGGTTGATCTTCTTGAGGTCCTCGTAGCCCAGCCCGAGCCGCTCGATCGCCGACGGCCGGCTGTTGTGGATGAAGAGATCAGCACCCTTGATCATGTCCTTGAGCACCGCGACCGCCGCCGGCTTCTTGAGATCGAGGCAGAGCGAGCGCTTGTTGCGGTTGGCCGCCATGTAGATCGGCCCCATGCTCTTGTCGTTGCCCATCGAGCCGCCCGAGAGGCGCAGCAGATCGCCCTCCGGCGGCTCGACCTTGATCACATCGGCGCCCATGTCGGCCAGATGCTGCGTGGCGAACGGCCCCAGCAGCACGGCCGTCAAATCGATCACCCTTACTCCCGCCAACGGTCCCGGCATTTCGCTTCTCGTCCCCTGTCTTGTTCTGCCTGCACTATGGCATATGTAGCCGCCTTCAAAGGAGCACTGTGCGAAATGAGCGGAGCATTGGACGGCCTGCTGGTGGTGAGCGTCGAGCAGGCGGTGGCGGCCCCCTACTGCTCGGCGCGGCTGGCCGATGCCGGCGCGCGGGTGATCAAGATCGAGCGGCCCGAGGGCGATTTCGCCCGCGGCTACGACGGCTATGTGCACGGCCTCTCCAGCTATTTCGTCTGGCTGAATCGTGGCAAGCAGTCGGTCACGCTCGACTTCAAGCAAGCCGAGGATCTCGCCCTGCTGCATCGCCTGATCGGCAAGGCTGACGTGCTGATTCAGAACCTCGCTCCGGGAGCCGCCGACCGCGCAGGCTTCGGCTCGGCCGCGATGCGGGCCGCGCACAAGCGGCTGATCACGGTGGACGTTTCTGGTTACGGTGATCACGGACCCTACAAGAACCGCCGGGCCTACGACCTGCTGGTCCAGGCCGAAAGCGGGCTGGCCTCGATCACCGGCACCGAGCATGCGCCGGGCCGGGTCGGCATCTCGGCCACCGACATCGGCACCGGCATGTACGCCCACGCCGCCGTGCTCGAGGCGCTGCTCGCGCGGCAAAAGACGAACGAGGGTCGCGCCATCAAGGTGTCGTTGTTCTCCTCGATGGCGGAATGGATGGCCGTGCCGCTGCTCGCCATGGACTACTCGTCCTACGAATGGCCGCGGCTCGGCCTCACCCATCCGTTCATCGCGCCTTACGGTGTCTATCCCAGCGCCGACAAGGTGCCGGTGCTGATCTCGATCCAGAACGACCGCGAGTTCGAGCGCCTCTGCCACAACGTGCTCGACAGGCCCGGGCTGGAGAAGGATCCCGACTACGCCACCGGCATCGCACGCAACGCGCGGCGCGACGCGACCAACGCGATCGTGGCGAAAAGCTTCGCCCAGCAGAGCTTCGCCGACCTTGCGGCGAAGCTCGACGCCGCACAGATCGCCTGGGCGCGGGTGAGCGATATCGCCTCTCTGTCGAAGCACCCGCAGCTCCGCCGCACGCGCTTCGGCTCGTCGAAAGGCGACATCTCGATCCCGGCCCTTGCCGCCGCCTATGACGGCGAGCCGGAGCGGCTCGGCGACGTGCCCGAGCTCGGCCAGCACACGGACCAGGTACGCCGCGAGTTCGCGGCCTGATGAATCGCATTGTCGAGGGCGGACGGCTGGCCGGCTACGGCGCGGCCTACTTCTTCGCGTCCGGCGCCTTCATGAGCTACTGGCCGGTCTGGTTGCGCGATCGCGGCATCACCGACGCGGAGATCGGTACTTTGTTCATGAGCCGCCAGCTCGTCAGCGTGGTCTCGGTGCTAAGCATCGGCTTCCTCGCCCATCGCATCGGCCGGCTTAAAGGCATGCTGCTGGCCCTCGCCGTCGCCGCCATCGTGATGATGGGCGGGTACGAGCTCTCGCACAGCTTCCTCGCGCTCCTGCTCGTCGGACTGGTCTGGGGTTGCATCTGGTCGCCGACCATGGCGCTCTACGACGGCGTGCTGGTGAACGAGGCCAAGGCGCGCGGCTTCGTCTACGGCACCTTGCGCGTCTGGGGCTCGGTCGCCTTCATCGCCGGCACGCTGGTCTGCGGCCTGGCGGTCGACCACTTCGGCCCACCCTCGGTCCTCTGGGTCGGCTGGGCGGGCGTGATCTGCCTGCTGCCGCTCGCGCTCTTCCTGCCGGGCGGCGAGACCCATGCGGGCGGCGCCAGCCAGCCTGCGCCGTTCGGCATCCTCGACCTGTTTCGCTCGAAGCCGTTCATGCTGTTCATGATCGCCGCGGGCTTCTGCCAGTCGAGCCACGCCGTGCTCTACAGCTTCGGTACTCTGACCTGGCGCAGCGCCGGACTGTCCGACGTCACCATCAGCATGCTGTGGGGCCAGAGCGTCGCCGTCGAGATCCTGCTGATGATGGCGAGCGGCTGGCTGATGAAGCGGATCGGCATCACCGGCCTGATCGGCCTCGGGCTGGCCTGCGGCATCGTCCGCTGGACTGGCATGGCCTTCACGACCGATTTGCCGGCGCTGATCGTGCTGCAGGCGCTGCATGCCGGCACCTTCGCGGCCTGCCATCTCGGCGCCATGGCCTTCATCCAGCGCGCTTTGCCGAGCAACGGCACGGCGCTCGGCCAGAGCATCTATTACGCGCTCGGCACCGGCGCGACGCAGGCTGTGATCTTCCAGTTCGCCGGCGTGCTCTATTCGAGGTTCGGCCAGCACGCTTTTCTCGGCATGACCGCGATCAGCATGATCGGGCTGGTTGCGCTCCTCATGCTGGCCCGCATGTGGAAGGGCGAGGTCCTGGTCGGCAAGCCGACCTGAACCGCAACCTGTCGTCCTGAGCGCAGCGAAGGACCTTGCCCCACATCCGATGAACTCCGCTCGAAACTGCGCCAGATCCTCCGCTGCGCTCAGGATGACAAGAACGGCTACCGCGAGCGGCCGCGCGCGGTGACGGGCCAGATGTCGACCAGGGTATCGCCCTTCACGACGTGGAAGCTTTCGTAGAGGTTGACCGTCGGGTCGCAATGCGGCGGGGTCAGGATCACCTGCTCGCCGTGCGCCGGCGCGGCCTTGCCCTCGGGCGCGATGACGGCGAGATGCTCGTCGCCCATGAAGCGCGTGGTCGAGCCCGGGGCGGCGCCCTTCAGGATCATCGGCGGGCCCTTCTCGGTCGCCATCGCTTTCAGGCCGGCATCGACGGTGACCATGCCCGGCGTGTTGGCGCTCACCACGCGCGCGTCGATCTGCAGCGCCTGCTCGAAGGTCGGCTTGTCGGCCCCTCGCAGGTCGCAGACGTTGTAGTCGTGATCCATGAAGACGTACGAGCCGACCTGCAGCTCGGTGAAGACGCCGAGCTTGGCGTCGATATAGTGCGTGCCGGTGCCAGAGCCGGTGATGATGCCCGGCTTCAGGCCCGCGGCGTCGAGCCTGGCGAGGATGCCCTTCAGGTACTCGGTGCGCTCCTCGATCTTCTCCTTGCGCTCCTGGAAGGAGAGGATGTGCTGGTGGCTGCCGCAATAGAACTGCACGCCGGCGTACTTCAGCGACTTCAGGCCGGCGACCTTCTTCACCAGCTCGACGACACCATCGGGGGTCGCCACACCGGTGCGATGGATGCCGGGATCGATGTCGACGATGACCGTCAGTGGCTTGCCGGCCTTCTCTGCGGCGGCAGCAAGCGCCTCGACGTTGGCGGGATGGTCGACCACGACCATCACGTCCTTCGCCTTGCCGTTCAGCTCGACCAGCCGGGCGATCGCCTGCGGCGTCACCACCGGCGAGGTGATGTGCACGCTCTCGACGCCGGCTTCGGCGAGCGCCTCGGCCTCGCCCAGCTTGGCGCAGCACACGCCGAGCGCGCCCGCCGCCATCTGGCGCTTGGCGATGTCGGCCGACTTGTGAGTCTTGGAATGCGGCCGCAGGTTGACCTTGTGCGCCTTGGCGAAGCTCGCCATCTCCGCGATGTTGCGGTCGAGCATCTCGAGATCGAGCACCAGCGCCGGCGTGTTCAGCGACCGCCGCGAGCCCTGTTGGCCGATTAGATGCCCGTGCAGGCGTTGCGCTTCGCTCATTTCTTCTGACCTTCCGTTTGCAGGTTGCGCACGACCATCGCCTCGCCGGTCGTGCCGCGATTGACGCCGGCGCTCTTCATGAAGGTGTTGTCGCGGCCGGTGCCCCACAGCGCCACACCCTGCGCCAGCAATCCGCCATCGACCTTCACCGTCTCGCCGGTGATGAAGCGGGCCTCGTCGGAGCACAGGAAAGAGGCCACGTCGGCGATGACGTCGGGCTCGCCGCGGTCGGGCCAGGGCTGTTGCCTGAACTGCTTCTCGTATTTTTCGGGTCGGCCGCGATGGACCAGCGGCGTCGAGATCACGCCCGGCGCGATGCCGACAACTCGGATACGATCGGGGCCGAGCTCGGCGGCGACGTTCTCGATCAGGCTGATGACGGCCGCCTTGGCCGCCGAATACGCGTGGCTGCCGCCGCCGCCCACCATGCCGGCGATCGAGGCCGTCACCAGGATCACGCCTCCGTCCCCGTGCTTCTTCATCGCCAGGGAGGCGTGCTTCATGCCGAGGAACACCGAACGCGTCAGCACGGCGAAGGTGTAATCCCAGTCCTCGACGCTGGTTTCGGCGATCGGGCCGAAGGCACCGCCGACGCCGGCATTCAGATAGGCGATGTCGAGGCGTCCGAAGCGCTTCTCCGCTTCGGCGACCATCGCGGCGACGTCGGCCTCCTTCGCCACGTCGCAGCGCACGAAGGCGATGCTGTCGCCATGGCCCTGCGCCTTGGCGACGGCCAGCGTCTCGGCGCCGTTTGCCTCGTTGAGGTCGGCGACGAGCACCTTGCCGCCATCAGCCAGGAAACGCATCACGGTCGCGCGGCCCATGCCGCTCGCGCCGCCGGTCACGACCGCGACTTTCCCTGCCAGTCTGCTCATATCAGCCCCATTTGGCGTTCCGCCCGTCGAGCGCATGGTGCGGTTGCGCCGCGGGCGCGGCAAGCCTAGCGTTTCGCAAAAGAGGCAGGAGGCGCGCCATGAAATTCGGTCTGTTCTACGAGATTTCGATTCCGCGTCCCTGGACGCCCGAGAAGGAGCGCACGGTCTACAACAACTGCCTCGAGCAGGTGAAGCTCGCCGACACCTTGGGCTTCGAGCATGTTTGGGCCGTCGAACACCATTTCCTCGAGGAATATTCCCATTGCTCGGCGCCCGAGCTGTTCCTCACCGCCTGCGCGGTGCTGACCACGAACATCAAGGTCGGGCATGGCATCGTGGTCTGCGTTCCCGAGTTCAACCACCCGATCAAGATCGCCGAGAAGACCGCAACGCTCGACATCCTGTCGGGCGGTCGCCTGCATGTCGGCACCGGCCGCTCGGCGACCTGGACCGAGCTCGGCGGCTTCCGGGCCAATCCGGACACGACCAAAAAAAGCTGGGACGAGTTCGTGCGCTGCCTGCCGAAAATGTGGATGCAGGAGACGTTCGCCTACCAGGGCGAGTTCTGGTCGATGCCGGAACGCACGATCTTGCCCAAGCCCTACCAGAAGCCTCATCCGCCGATGTGGGTGGCCGTGACCAGTCCCGGCACCGAGATCGACGCGGCCGACCGCGGGCTGGGCAGCCTCGGCCTCAGCTTCGCGGGCTTCGACGAGCAGGAGAAGAAGATCAAGGAGTACCGCCGGCGCATCCGGCATTGCGAGCCCGTTGGCGCCTTCGTGAACGAGCAGGTCGCCACCACCAACTTCCTGTTCTGCCACGAGGACGAGAAGACTGGCGTCGAGATGGGCAAGAAGCTCGGCAACACCTTCAACTATCTCGCGACGCAGCTGATCTCGACGCGCGAGGTCTTCTCGTCCCCGTCCTACCAGTCGCTCGGCCTATTGCCTGCACTGCGCCGTGCAGCGACGGGCCCGGACGCCAGCGAGCAGCAGACCGAGGGCATGGCCTACGGCGATCCGGCGCGCATCATCCGCGCGATCAGGAAGTGGGAGTCGCTCGGCGTCGATTGCGTCAACTTCATCCTCAACGCCAACGAGGTCGTGCCGCAGGACCAGGTGATGGCGAGCCTGCGCCTGTTCGCGAAGGAAGTGATGCCGCACTTCGCCCAGAAGCCACAGACCGCAGCCGCGGCGGCGGCGGAGTAAGTCATGCCCCTCTACGGAACATTCGACATCACGCAGTCTCCCGCGCGCCTGCCGACCCTGCCCAACCTCGACACCGAGGCCTGGGCGTTGCCCAAGGCCGAGATGATGCAGCTTCTGATGGAAGTACCTCGCAGCTCGACGGAAGGATTGCTGCCAAAGGCCATGCATCCGGCGCTGCCGTCCTACGTGGCCCTGGCCGTGACGCGTTATGCCGACAGTCCGGTCGGTCCGTTCAATCTGGCGATGCTGCGGCTAGGCAGCCGTGCCGGCGCCCATCCGCGCGGTTTCCTGCTGGGCGCGGTTGCCAGCACCGACGCCGCAGCGCTGGAACTCAGGGCGCGCTGGGGTATCCCCGTCCAGGCTGGGGAAGTGAAGTTCCTGCGCCGTCATGATCGCGTCACGGGCAGCGTGAGACTCGAGGGACAGACCATACTCGACTGCGCGCTGGTCGATCCGCAACCCGTCGCGGGTAGTGACGTGCAGTACATTAACTGGGTGACAGCCGCGAACGCGCCGCTCGACGGCACGACCCAGCCGATGCTGATCCAGATCGACCCGAAATACACCTTCCACAAGGCCGAGCGCGGTAAGCCGCAGGTCAACGCCTTCGATGCGGCCGCGTGGAATGCGCCGACCATCGAGCTTTCCGATCCCATCGTCGGCACCTGCTGCACCGTCGACACCGACCTGCCGCGCATCCGCTTCGTGATGGATCCGCTGAAGCCGGTGTTCCAGGGCACGCGGCGAATCCGCGAGAGCCGCGCCGACGAATAGCCTCGTTGAAGCGCGCGCGTCCTGCGCGCTCCCGATCAGGAGTCGCGATTGAGGATGACGACCCGTCCCGCGGCCGGCTCGACCCGCAGCTCGTCGCCGGTGCGGATCAATTCCGTCGGTCGGCCAGCCTCGAAGCGGTCGACCATCGCCATGTCGGCGAACGCCGCGCCCTGGGCCAGGATGGTATTGGTCCGGTCGAAGATGATCGCCAGGGGCGCCAGCTTGCGCTCGGCCATCTCGCGCAGCATCCAGGCGGAGGCGACGCCGCCTTTGGCGGTCTCCAGCACCAGAACCCTGCCGACATAGCTCTGGCCGAAGAGCTTGTGCGCCGGCCGCGAGAAGGTGCCGGCCAGCCGGTCGAGATCGTAGCGCGCGGAGAAATTGTCCTCCGCCACAAGAGCCGGCCCCGCGACGTCGGGGCCGATGCCGCGATGACATGCCAGCACGATCGGCATCAGCACATCCTCCCGGCGACGGCGCTATCGACACACTGCTCGGTGGTCCCGAGCGACGGCGTGTAGCCGTACCCGCCGATGATGTTGACCAGCTTGGCCGAGTTGGTGAGCAGCCGGTGCCAGCCATTGGCCTCGGCCATCTCGCGAGCGTAGCTTTGATAGAAGCAGACGCCGGACGCGACGATGCCGCCGGCCTGCTCGATCTTGCCGGTGAGTCCCATGCGATCGGCCGAATGCTTGACCTCGGGCGAGGTCGTGACCAGCAGCGTGGTGCCGTCGTGGACCTGTCTGCCGTCGAGCAGGGCGGCAAGGCTCTGCATCTCGATGATCGACAGCTGCGGCGCGCCGAACACCACGACATCGACTTTCTCGCCGGCCTGGGCATAGCCCTTGTAGAAGCGCGAGAAGTCGTCCGCGCCGACGGCGATTGGCTTGGGCACGTCGCCGCCTTGGAAAGCCTCGGCCACCGTCGCGGCTTCGGGCGTAATGCCGGCGATGTGGAACAGCGCCACCGATCCGAAGCTCGCCATCGCCGTGCCGAGATGCTTCAACTCATCCGAGGTCGGCGCCGCACCGACGCCGGAGATCACCGGCACCTCCCAGTAGCTGTTGGTGATGCGGCCGACGATCCCGCCCAATGCGCCCCAATCCGCGAGATCGCGCGGCCGCTGTGTCAGCTCGAAGTGGCGCGTGGCGCGGCGATGGCGCGGCAGGTGATAGCCGTAGCGCGGCGTGCGGCCGGTCAGGCCCGCGGCGAGCGCCGAGGGACCGCCCTCGAAGTTGCTGTGGGCGCCCATCACGCTGTTGACATAGATCGTGACGCCGGTGTCGCCCATCGCGAGGTGCTCGCCGCGGACTGCCGGCAGCACGGTTTGGTAATTGATGCAGGTATTGGTCATCAGCACGCCGAGCTTCTCGAACGCGCACGAGGTGCGCGTCTCGAGCCCGGCCATGGCCTCGGTCTGGCGCAGCCGCTTGTAGGTTGCGAGGTCGAGCCCGCGGGGGTCGGTGATCGTCGGCACGACGACGCGCACGCCCGGCGTCGCGGCTATGGACTCGAGCCAGGCCACGCCCGATTCGCCCAGACTTTCGGTATCGGCCATCACGTGGGCCTGGCTGACCGCCACGAAATCCTCGGCGTCGAAGAACTCGCCGACGGAGACCTGGTGGCGGATCGCCCACTGCCGGGCCGGCCCCTGCCCGCCGGCCAGCATGTCCTGCTCCTCCGCAGTGAGCTTCATGCCATCCCCACTTGCGGCAGCGGCTCGACCTTGTCGTCCGGACGGCTTGCGATCATGTCCATGAGTTCGCGCTGCGCCGCCGCGACGCCCGGGTCGCCAAAGCGGTTGTCCATCTCCTTCGGATCATTGACGAGGTCATAGAGCTCGCCTGCACCCGAGTTGCTTTCGAACGTTAGCTTGTGGGTCTTGGTGCGCACCGTGCGCAGCCAAAGGTCGACGCCGCAGCGCGAGGCTCGCAGGTCCCATTCGGAGAAGGCAAAGTCGCGTGAGGCGCCGCCATCGATCAGGGGCTTGATGCTGCGGCTGTGTCGGGCATCGGCCAGCGACACACCGGCATAGTCGGCGAAGGTCGCCGGCAGATCGATGGTCGAGACCGGCTCGCTCACCACCTTCCCCTCCGGCACGCCCGGTCCACGCACCAGCAACCCGACCCGCAACAGGCCCTCATAGGCCATCGGCCCCTTGAGGATCAGGCCGTGATCGCCCAGCCAGTCGCCGTGGTCGGTCGAGTAGACGACCAGCGTATTGTCGGCCAGCCCATAGGCGTCGAGCGCGGCCATGATGCGGCCGACATTGTGGTCGATCAGCGAGATCATGCCGTAGTAGTTGGCGATCAGGTCGCGTAGCTGACGGTCCGACTGAACCGGCGTGCGCGAGTGCTTCTCGCGGAAATTGCGCAGCTCGGCATTCTCCATCTTCGGCGTGCCATAAAGGCTCTCTTTGTGCCACCACGGCCGGCGCTCGAGGTCCATCGTGCGATGCTCCGGCAGGTCGACATCGTCGGGGTGGTGCAGGCGGCTCCACGGCTCGGGACAGTCGAACGGATGATGGGGGTCGGGAAACGACGCCCAGGCGCAGAACGGCCGGTCTTTGTTGGCGCGCAGGAACTCGATGGTGCGGTCGCCGATCCAGGTCGAGTTGTGCCAGGCGACCGGGAGGGCCGAGTGGTAGGTCTGCGCCGCGTCGGTGACCGGCGGCAGCTGCTCCATCAGCAGCCGGTTCTTCTCTTCGCCACGGCCGTCGGCATAGTACCAGCGCTCGTAGTGCTGCGCGTAGGGCGGGGCGAGCGGTGGCTTGGTGTTGTGGCCCTCGACCATCAGCTCGACGTGCTGGAAGCCCATGTAGGGGCCGTACCAATCCTGCGGCTGCGGACTGAGCCGGCACTCCGGCGTATGGGTTGGCGCAAAGGTGTTGGCGGTCTTGAAATGCGCCTTGCCGATATAGCCAGTCGAGTAGCTGGCCTTGGCGAAGCTCCCCGCGAAACCCGCTTCGCCCGTGGCGTCGGGCAGGTCGATGCCGTTGTCCGACACGCCGTGCGTGCCGGGCAGCAGGCCGGTGAGAATGGAGGCGCGGGTCGGCTGGCACACCAGGTTGGGTGTGATGCAGGCGCCGAAGCGCGTACCCTGGCGCGCCAGCATGTCGAGATGAGGCGTCTTCACCCTGCGGCCTTCGAAGCCGTAGCAATCGGCGCGCTGCTGGTCGGAAGTGATGAACAGGATATTCACGCTGACTACTCCTCGTTACTCGGGTTGGATGCCGGCCGCCTGCACGATCGCCGGCCACCGCTTCAGGTCGCTCTCGATCATCTGTCGAAATTCGTCGGGCGTCGGGCTGGTCGAATTGTCCATGCCGATCGACCTCAGCCGCTCGACCACGGCCGGCGTCGCCATGATGCGCACCAGCTCGTCATGAATTCGGCCAATGATCTGCGGCGGCGTGCCGGCGGGGGCGGCGATCCCTTGCCACTGCACGGTCTCGAAGCCGGGCAAGGCGGCCTCGGCGACCGTGGGGACGTCTGGAAGCAGGGGCGAGCGCTTGCCGCCTGTCACCGCGAGCGCCACCAGCTTGCCGCTCTTGATGTGCGGCAGCGCCGGCGCCATGCCGAGCACGCCAAGCTTGACCTGGCCGCTCGCCACGTCGGCGATCGCCTGCCCGCCGCCCTTGTAGGGGATGTGAACAATGTCGATTCCGCTCGCCTTCTTGATCGCCTCGAGAGACAGGCTCTGGGGGCTGGCGAGGCCCGGCGAAGCGTAGGACAGATCACCCGGGTGCGCCTTCGCATAGGCGATCAATTCGGGCAGCGAACGCACCGGCAATGTCGGATGCGCGACGATAACGTGGCTGCCGCGGCCCAGGACCGTGATCGGCGCGAATGCCTTCAGCGGCGCGAAAGGCATTTTCTTCATGATCGACGGCAGCACCGTATTGCCGTCGACATACATCAGCAGCGTGTAGCCGTCGGGCGCCGAGCCGGCGACGATCTCGCTGCCAATCATGCCGTTCGCCCCCGGCTTGTTCTCGACCACGACCGACTGACCGAGAGCCTCGGAGAGCGGCTGTGCGACCAACCGCGCGACGACATCGGTGACGCCACCGGGAGCGTAGCTGACGATCACGCGGATCGGCTTCGTCGGCCAGGTCTGCCCGACGGCACCGGCGGCGCCCGCAACGACAAGCACCATGGCAACCGCCAGATGGACCAGCACTCTCGGCATCGTTCCCTTCCCTTCATCCCGGCGCCTGGTGCGCTCTTGGAGTTGAAGGCTATCGAAGCCCGATCCTGGCGTATAGTACCGGCTCGTCACAGCAGGAGTGCGCCAGATGAAAATCGGAGTCTTCGCCACCTTCATGTCGCCCAACGCGACGCCGTCGATGATCAAGGACTTCGGCAAGCGTGCCGAAGGCCTCGGCCTCGAATCGATCTGGATGGGCGAGCACGTCGCCCTGTTCGACAAGAACACGTTCGGCTATCCGGGATCGAAGGACGGCCGCATCCCGGTGCCGCCGGGCGGCGGCATGCTCGACGTCACGGCGACCTTCGGCTTCCTCGCCGCTGCGACGACGACGCTGCGCTTCGGCACCGGCGTCGCGCTCGTCCCCCAGCGCAACCCTATCTACACCGCCAAGGAAGTCTGCACGCTCGACTGGCTCAGCGACGGCCGCTTCGATTTCGGCATCGGCGTCGGCTGGAACAAGGAAGAGGTCGAGGCCTGCGGCTACAGATGGGAGGACCGCGGCGCGCGCTGCGACGAGTTCCTCGACGTCATGCGACGGCTGTGGACCGAGCCGGTCGTCGACTTCAAGGGCAAGTGGATATCGTTCGAGACCATGCGGATGGATCCCAAGCCGATCCAGAAGCCGCATGTGCCGATAATCGTCGGCGGCTATGCCGACGCCGCCTTCCGGCGCGCAGTGACGTTCGGCGCCGGCTGGTACGGCTTCAACCTCGATCCGTCGCGGACCAAGGACATGCTGGCCAAGCTCGACGCCGCCTTCGCCAAGGCCGGCAAGACGCGCGGGCCGGACTATCGCATCGTCATCACGCCGCCGATGTCGATGGCGCCCGACGCGATGCAGGCCTACGCCGAGCTCGGCGTCCACGAACTCGTGGTCAATCTCGGCGGCCAGAAGCCCGATCAGGTCGATAAACGCCTGCCGCAGATCGGTTCTTTGGTGAAGCAAGCAGCCTGATAAGGGATCACGTCCCTCTTCGCAGTCCGCAACACGCAATGCCCATGCTCGAATTGAGGCCTATACCACGATGAAGTCGGCGCTGGTGAGGGCGAGGTTGGCGGTGAGAACGGCGATGGTCCTGGCCGCGGCGCCACCCTGGCCGTCGGCGTCGTACATAAGGTTGCCGGTGGTCGCATTGTAGATGACGCGATGCGAGCCGTTCTGCGCGGCAGAGCCGATCGCAAAGGCGCTAGCCTGCAGCAAACCCAGCGCCAGGTCGGCGAAGACCGCATTATCGAGCTGGATCGTGTCCTCGGCGACGAAGAAATCGGCGAGAGTGTCGATGTTGCCCGCAGCGATCGTCGAATCGAACAGGAAGATGTCGCGACCGGCGCCACCGGTCAGTATGTCGCTGCCGCCCCTGCCGCACAGGGTGTCATCCCCGGCGCCGCCCGAGAGCTTGTTCGCAGCCGCATTGCCCGTAAGCCGATTCGCCGCCGCGTTGCCGGCACCGTCGATTGCGGCCTTGCCTAGCAGCACCAAGTCCTCGAGGCTCGAACCGAGACTGTAGCTTACGGTGCTCTGGACCTGATCGGCCCCCTCGCCCGCCACCTCGGCGACCCTGTCATTGGCATCGTCGACGACATAGATGTCGTCACCTTTGCCGCCGCGCATCATGTCGGCGCCCGTCTTTCCATCGAGCAGGTTACTGCCCTCGTTGCCGGTGAGGGTGTTGTCCAGAGTATTGCCCGTTCCGGCGATATCGTCCGAGCCGGTCAGGAGAAGCATCTCGATGTTGTCGCTCAGGACAAAGCGCGCCGACGCCTTCACCGTGTCAATGCCCGCGCCTACCAGCTCGACAACGACGTCGCTGGCATTGTCCACGACATATACGTCGTCACCCGCGCCCCCGGCCATGGTATCCGCACCGCCCTTGCCGTCCAACAGGTTGTTGGACGCATTGCCGCTCAGGTGGTTTGCCAGACCGTTGCCAGTCCCCCTCGAGGCGGACGTCAGCAGCTCGAGATTCTCGACGTTGTTGCCGAGCGTGAAGTTAACCGCGCTGCGCACAAGGTCGGTGCCTTCGTCCGCCGCCTCAATCGCCTTGTCGCCCGCGTCGTCGGCGATATAGACGTCGTTGTCCAGACCACCCTTCATCCGGTCGCCACCGGCGCGTCCGTCGAGCAGGTTGGCCATGGCGTTGCCGGCCAGGATGTTTGCCTGCTCGTTACCAATCGCGTCGGTCGCCGTGCCGAGCAGCACCAGTTCCTCGATCCCGAAGCCCAGCGTGAAGCTTGCCGAGCTCTCGACCTTGTCCTTGCCTTCGCCTTCGAGCTCGATCGCGACGTCGCCGGCATTGTCGACGATGTAGAGATCGTCGCCGCGCCCGCCCGCCATCGTATCGGCGCCGGCAGCGCCATCGAGCACGTTCTTGCCGGCATTGCCAACAAGCGTGTTCGCCAACGCATTGCCGGTGGCTTTCAGGGCCTTGCCGAGCAGTTCGAGCTTTTCGAGGTCGGCGCCCAGTACGTAATCGAGCGTGCTGCGCACCGTGTCCACGCCGGCGCCGCTTTCATCGATGACCTTGTCGCCGGCATTGTCGACGACATAGATGTCGTCGCCGTAGGAGCCCTGCATCGTGTCGGCGCCGATACCGCCGTCGAGCAGGTTGGCCGCCCAATTACCGGCCAGGACATTGGCCAGCGCATTGCCGGTGCCGGCGATCGGGTTGAATCCAATCAGCTCGAGGTTCTCGAGATTGGCCCCGAGGGTGTAGCCGATGGAACTGCGCACCAGATCGGTGCCCTGGCTGGCCAACTCGACAACGACGTCGCCGATATCGTCGACATAGTAGGTATCGTTGCCGGCACCGCCATCCATCGTGTCGGCGCCTCCCATGCCGTCGAGCGTATCGTTGGTCGCGCTGCCAGTCATCCTGTTGGCGAGCGCATTGCCATAGCCCGCCGCATTCGCTCCCAGCAGGATCAGGTTCTCGACATTGTCCGACAGGGTGAACTGCGTGGTGCTGCGGACGGTGTCGATGCCGCGATCGAAGAACTCGATCACCAGGTCGCTGCTGGTGTCGACGAGATAGGTGTCGTCGCCGCGCCCGCCATCCAGTCGGTCGACCCCGCCGCCGCCATCGAGCGTATTGGCGAGGTCGTTGCCGATCAGCGTGTCGGCGAAATTGCTGCCGATCGCGTTTTCGATCGTCGTCCCGTAGCCGATGAAGAGCTGGTTGGCGGCCAGGATCGAGCTTGCCGGCGCGACGCCCGCATAGTTCCAGCTTCCCGGGGTCAGGGTGAGCGTCACGCCGGCTGACATCGCCGCAGCGGAGATCATGTCGATGCCGCCGCCATCCCAGATGTAGCGCTGCTGGCCGAAGGCGTAGCTGTTCGCCTCGGTGCGGATCGCGGGATTGACTCCGTAAATCTGCTGGATGGCGGCGATGTCGAACGGCCCCAGCGGATAGCTGTCGACGCCCAGCCTGTTCATCACCGTGTTCCAGGGCAGGTCCTCGTTCTCCGGGAGTGTCCCGGTGGCCGGTGTCGCAAGGCCGACCGCGATACCGATCTGGCGCAACAGCAGGGACCTAAGCTCGGACGAGTCCAGCGTCAGCGAGCGGTCGATGAAGATGTTGCCGGCTTGGGTGCCCGTGGGCAGGGCGCCGTTAACGAAGTTCGGCGCGGTCGCATAGCCTCCGGTTCCCGGCGACATGGAGTGGCTTCCGAACTCAATCATGCCGCGACGGCCAGTCGCTTCCTCAGCCGCGCTGATCTCCACGAATGTGATGCCGCTGACCGCTGCCCAAGACTGCAGCGCCGTGCGCGCCGCGGTTCTGAGAGACGCGTCGAAGGGTTGGAAGGTCGTGAACGGGTTGCCACCCGCGACAGAAGTACCGATTCCCTCGCCAGTCGGAACCGAGCTCATGAAGCTATAGGTGATGGTGACCGGCTTTCCGTCGGCGGCATTCCAGGTGTGACGGATAGATGGCGCCGAGACCGGTGCGCGCAAAGCGTCGATGAAATAAGGCAGGGGCTGGCCGACAGCAGTGCCGAACACCACGTAGGCCTGTCCGGATGAGCTTCCATTCGTGTCCGCGGCCGGGGCTCCTACGACCAGGTCGTCGCGCCCGTCGCCATTCACGTCCCCCGCCCCCGACACCGACCATCCGGAAAAATCGTGCGCCGCTTCGCCGGTCAGCCGCAGGACGCGCGCATCGCGCGGCGCGTCGAGAATGAGGTTCCCCGGCAGGCCGGACTCCTTGCCGAACAGGATATAGCTCGTGCCCCGTTCGTCACCGCCGAACGGGGCGCTGAGGATCAGGTCGGCCAACCCATCGCCGTCGACATCGCCAGCGGCCGATACCGAGAAACCCAGCGCATCGACCGACGAGCTGGCCGAAATCTTGAATCCGCTCGCGCCCTTGAGCTGGGTAAGATCGATATCGGCCGAGAAGCCCGACGCCTTGCCAAAAACGACATAGGCTGTGCCGAACAGCCCAAGATAGACGGGGTCGCCCGGTGCGCCGACAATCAAGTCGTCAAAGCCGTCACCGTTGAAGTCACCGGCCGAGCAAACCGCGCCCGCAATGTCGGCGAAACCGCCGTGCAGGCGGAATCCGTCGGTTCCATCGAGCTGATCGGGATAGACCCTGGAATCGAAGCCCGAGGCCTTGCCGAAGACGACGTAGGCTTCTCCCCTGCGCATGTCGGCATCGGGAGAACCGACGATCAGATCGTCGAACCCGTCTCCGTTCACGTCTCCCGCCGACGAGACCTTGACCCCGTTGCCGCCATCGCCGCTGTTGTATTTGAGCAGAAACCCGTCGGCGCCGTTCAGCAGTTCAAGATTGACATTGGCGGCGAAGCCCGAGGCCTTGCCGAAGACGACATATGTCTTCGCACCGCTGCCGCTGCCCATCAGCAGATCGTCGAAACCGTCGCCGTTGAGATCGCCCGCCGAAGCCACCGACTGCCCGCCCGAACTGACATCGACACCTGCGACAAGCCTAAAGCCGTCCGTGCCGTTCAGCTTTGCGAGATTGACTTTGGAGGCAAAGGGCGTGCGCTTGCCGAAGACGACATAGGCCGCCCCCCTCCCACCACCGTTGCCGGGGGCGCCGACGATCATGTCGTCGAGCCCGTCCCCATTCACATCGCCGGCCGAAGCGACCGAGCTACCGGCAATGTCCGACGATTTGCCCTGCAGCAGGAAGCCGGTGCGGCCATTCAGCTTCGACAGGTCGAAATTGTCCGCGAACCCACGAGCCTTACCAAAAACGACGTATGCGCCACCACCAGAAGCCGCGTTGCTGGCCCCGACGATCACATCGTCAAAACCATCCCCGTTTATATCGCCGGCCGAGGAAACCGACGCGCCTGTAAAGTCGTCACCTCTTACGCCGTTCAACTGAAAGCCGTTGCTTCCATCCAGCGACGACAACGCAATGCTCTTGACTGCCACACACAACCCCACGACACACTAATTCACACATTAGTATAGTTCATCCTGTGGTCACAATGGGCGTAGCGCAGCGGGATCCCCTAGGCTTCCCGGCCTCATAGGAGAGGAAGGCGACTCAGGAGGCCGCTCAACCAAGAGATAGTCGACGTTACAAAACACAGTCAGGATGAGCGCGAAAACTCCTAAAACTCGTCATCGCGCCTGAAGACAAGGCGGAGACGACAATAGAGGGTACGGTTCATGCTGCTCGAAACGCTGCTCCCGCTAGGTAAAGTCGATCCCGGCCTGCGCGCGCCGGAGGTGCCGCTCGACCTCGCGTCGATCGGCCGTGACGCGCGGCTGCTGGAGGACATCGGCTATGAGGGTCTCGTCGTCGAGGAAACCAAGGATGATCCTTTCGTCCTCATGGCGCTCGCCGCGCAGGCGACGCAAAAGCTCAAGATCGGCACCTCGGTCGCGATCGCCTTCCCGCGCAGCCCGACCGTGACGGCGATGAGCGCCTGGACGCTCGCGAAGCTCAGCCGGGGACGCTTTACGCTCGGTCTCGGCAGCCAGGTACGCGCGCACATCGAGCGGCGCTACGGCGTGCCGTGGTCGCCCGCCGGACCATGGATGCGCGAGTATGTGAACGCCGTGCGTGCGGTATGGGCCCACTGGCAGACCGGCGCACCGCTCGACGTGAAGGGCGACCACTACGCCATCAACCTGATGGTGCCGCTGTTCAATCCGGGCCCGATCGAACATCCCGACATTCCGATCCACGTTGCGGCGGTGAATTCGGTGATGTGCCGGATGGCCGGCGAAGTGGCCGACGGCATTCGCGTCCATCCGGTCTGCACGCCGTCCTACATCGAACAGGTGATGTTGCCGGCGGTGCGCCACGGCGCGGCGAAGAACGGGCGCTCGCTGGAGACGTTTCAGGTCTGCATGAAGCCTCTGGTCGCCGCGGCTGCGACCGAAGAGGAGCTGGCGCCCAAGGTACGCGACGTGCGGGCGCGCATCTCGTTCTACGCCTCGACGCCGCAGTATCGCGCCGCCTTCGCCCATCACGGCCTCGGTGACCTTGCCGACCGGCTCAAGCTGCTCTCGCGCGCGCAACGCTGGGAGGAGATGCCGCAGCACATCGATGACGACGTGCTGCACACCTTCGCGACCATCGGCACCTACGACCAGATCGCGGCCAGGCTCACCGGTCGATTCGGCAAGGTCATCACCCATTGCGAGTTCTCGATCGCGGTAAAGACCGATGCCGACAAGGAACGGCTGCGCGACCTCGCCCGCACCATCCAGGCGCAAAGCCTCGACCCGGTGCGCCGGACCATCCTGGGTGCTGAAGCACCGTCGTCGTCCTGAGCGCCGCGAAGGACCTCACCGACCGAGCAGACACGGGGCGCTGGGCTGGCGCGAGGTCCTTCGCGGCGCTCAGGACGACCAGAAAGAGGATTCAGCTCGCAGGCCCAACCGGAGTTAAGGTAGGGGATGTCCCCGCCCGTCCAACCCGTCGCCAGCGACGAGAAGCTTCCCTCTTCCGTCGATGTCGTGGTGATCGGCGCCGGCATCGCCGGCACCACGGCCGCCTACGAGCTGGCGAAGCGCGATTTCTCCGTCGCCCTGCTCGACAAGGGCCGGGTCGGCGGCGAGCAGTCCAGCCGCAACTGGGGCTGGGTCCGCCAGCAGCACCGCGACCTGCGCGAGCTGCCGCTCGCCATGAGAAGCCTCGAGATCTGGCGCGGCCTCAACCGGGAGATCGGCGCCGAGACGGGATTCCGGCCCACGGGCCTGCTGTATGTCACGACACGGCCGGCCGACTTCGCGCAATGGGAGGCTTGGACGCTCAAGGCGCGGGAGTACCAGATGCATAGCCGCATCCTGAGCGCCGCCGAGGCCAAGGAGATGACACCCGGCAGCGTACCGGCGTGGATTGGCGGCGTGCACTCGCCGACCGACGGGCGCGGCGAGCCGGCGCTCGCCAGTCCGGCCATTGCCGAAGCGGCGCGGCGCGCCGGCGCGACGATCCATCAGGATTGCGCCGCACGCGGCCTCGAAACGTCGGCCGGAAAGGTCTCCGGCGTCATCACCGAGAAAGGCATGATCCGCACGCAGGCCGTGCTGCTGGCCGGCGGGGCGTGGAGCGGTTTGTTCTGCCGCCGGCATGGGCTGCGGCTCGCGCAGGCCAGCGTGAAGTCGACCTCCTTCTCGACAACGGAAGCACCCGAGGTGACCGCGGGCGGCCTGTCGATGCCCGACGTCACGATCCGTCGCCGGCTCGATGGCGGCTACACGGTGGGGCTGGGCGGACGCGGCCTGCTCGAGCTCTCGCCGCAGGGCCTGATGCACGCGCGCCAATTCTGGCCGACCTTCAAGAAGCGGCGCTGGGGCCTCTCCTTCACCATCGGCCGCTCCTTCTTCGACGGGCCGGAGGCGCTGGCGCGCTGGTCGTTCGACGACATCTCGCCTTTCGAGCGCCATCGCACGCTCGATCCGGGGGCGGACCCGAAGCTCGTGCAGCTTGGCCTGACGCGCCTCGGCGAGCATTATCCAGCGCTGGCGAACCTCGAGGTCGCGCACTCCTGGGGCGGCTTCATCGATTCGACGCCCGACGGCATTCCGGTGATCTCGGCCGTCGACACCATGCCTGGCCTCTTCATCTCGACCGGCTATAGCGGCCACGGCTTCGGCATCGGCCCGGGGGCCGGCAGGCTGGCCGCCGACCTCGTCGCAGGCGACCCGCCGGTGGTCGATCCCCAGCCCTTCCGTTACAGCCGCATGATAGACGGCACGGATCTCGGCGAACCGGGGATGATGTAGGATACGTCGTGCGATGACCGACAAGCCGAAACGCCGATTGACCACAGTCCTGTGCGCGGACGTGCAGGGCTACTCGCGTCTCATGGAAGCGGACGAAGCCGGAACCCTGGCCGAGCTTCAGCGCCAGCGTACCGCGATGACGCGGCTGGTGGAGCGCCATGACGGGCGGATCGTCAACACCTGGGGCGACGCCGTGATCGCCGAGTTCGCGAGCGTGGTCGAGGCCGTGCAGTGTGCAATCGAGACTCAACAGGAGGTTTCAAGCGCGCAGGCCGACGCATCCCCGGAACGGCGAATGCGGTTTCGCATCGGCATCAATCTGGGAGACGTGATGATCGACGGTGCCGACATCTACGGCGACGGGGTCAACATCGCGGCGCGGCTGCAGGAACTCGCCGAGCCCGGCGGCATCGTCATTTCGGGACCGGTCTATGACCAGGTGCGCAACAAGCTGTCCGTCGGCTTCGATTTTCTCGGTCAGCAGCAGATGAAGAACGTGGCTCCCGTGACCAGCTATCGAGTGGCCATGATCGACGGCGACAGGCCTCGCGTCAGCGTGCCGATCGGCGAAAGTCTGCCTCCTCGCGGAACTGCATCTCCAGCCGAGCTAGCCGCGCCTGGGCTTCGCGGCGAACAACAACTACCCGGATGGCTGCATTTCCTCCGGGAGCAACTGGCGAACCTGCCTCGTCCCATTGCCGCGGCGCTCATTGCCTCGGGATTTCTGATCCTGATCAACCTGTTCTCCAATCCGAGCAGGATCTGGTTCCACTGGCCCGTCACCGCGATCCTGTTCGTCGCCATCATGCGAACAGTACTCCGGCGCGATCGCGAACCGGACAAGAAGGACGATCGCTGAGCCGACGGCGTCAGGCTGCCATCGCGCGGTCCAGCTCTGCGGCGCCCGCCCGCAGGCGCGGGATCAGCTCGCGGCCGAAGTCGATCGTGTCTTCGAAGGGATCGAATCCCCGGATCAGGAACGAGCGCACGCCGAGTTTGTAATATTCCAGCAACGCGCGGGCGACCTGCTCCGGCGTGCCGACCAGGCAGGAGGTATTGCCAACCGCGCCGGTCGCCTCGGCGATCGGCATCCACAGCCGCTCGTCATGGGTTTCCCCTTGCGCAGCAAAGTCGAGCAGGCGGCGGGCGGAGTGGTCGAGCGGCTTCTTGGCGTTGCCGAAGCCGGTCGGATCACCGGGCTTCTGGATGGCGGCGAGGATCCGGCGGGCGCGATCCCATGCCGCGCCTTCGGTATCGGCGAGGATCGGGCGAAAGGACATGTTGAATGTCGGGGTCCGGCCATAGGCGGCAGCACGCGCCTTGAATTCGGCGACCCGCTGCGCCGTGGCGGCGAGCGGTTCGCCGAACATCGCAAAGACGTCGCAATGCTTCGCCCCCATCGCCAACGCGCCTTCGGACGATCCGCCAAAGAACAACGGCGGATGCGGCTTCTGTAATGGATGGATGTCGGATTTAGCGCCGCGCACCTTGTAGAAGTCGCCTTCGAAGTCGAAGCGCCGCTCGCTCGACCAGGCAAGCTTCATCACCTCTATATATTCGGCGGCGCGCCGGTAGCGTTCTTCCTTGAGCGCAAAGTCTCCATCGCCGTGCTGCTCGGCATCGCTTGCGCCGGCGATGACATGCAGCGCAATGCGGCCCTCCGTAAGATGATCGAACGTCGCGATCTTGCGCGCGGCGAGCGTCGGTGCAACGAAGCCCGGTCGGTGCGCGATGAGGAAGCCAAGGCGATCCGTGTGATGTGCGGCGTACTGCGCCACGAGAAAGCCCTCGGCCGACGAAGCGGTGTAACCGACCAGTGCCAGGTCAAATCCTGCATTGTCGTGCGCCTGGGCATACGACTTGAGGTAGGGCGGCGAGATCCCGCCCTTGATGATGTGGACCGTGGCCTCGCCGCTCGGCGGCGCCACGCCGATCATGCCGATCACGCGCACAGGCATGGTGTTCCTCCTGTAGCCGGTCGTTCAGATGCCGGCCAAACCGACTATACATTTTCCCAACCGGCGCACAGCAAGCGCGCCTGTTTTCCCAGTGGCGCGGAACGTGCTTCGTACGCCCGGAAGGAGCCGTCATGCCAGCGTTGACCATCCGGCACGTCACGACCTATCGCTACCGTCGGCCTGTCGCCTTCGGCGAACACCGGATGATGCTGCGGCCAAGAGATGCGCACGACCAGAAAATCACCTATGCACAGCTTGGGATCACGCCCAAGCCGTGCAAATTGAGATACGACCACGACGGTTTCGGAAATCACGTGGCGATCGCGGAATTTATCGCCAAGGCTACGGAGCTGAGCTTCGAAAGCATTGTCGCCATCGAGCACACGCCATCGAGCCTTTCGGACTTGGCGTGCGCCGCCGACGCGCCGGCGTTTCCCGTCGACTACGGCAACGACATCGAGCCTGATCTCGAGGACTTTCGGCGCCGGCGTCATGCCGACCCGGACGACGCGATCGTCGGATGGGCGCGCCAGTTCATCGATGAGGCGGCAGCAGGCGGCGCCCTCGCCCTGCTCATCCGGCTCTGCCGCGCCGTTCCGCAGCAGCTCACCTATCGCCGCCGAGAAGCCAAAGGCATCCAATCGCCGGCAGAAACGTTGAGGCTGGGTCACGGAAGTTGTCGAGACTTCGCTTGGCTGATGATCGAAGCGGCCCGGGCTCTGGGCCTGGCGGCGCGGTTCGCCTCAGGCTACCTGGCGGTGGACCTGGAGCCCCCGCCTGAGCAGGGCAATAGCGGGCCGCATGGCGCCACCCACGCGTGGGCGCAGGTCTATCTGCCGGGCATGGGGTGGGTGGATTTCGATCCTACCAGCGGCAGTGTCGGCAAGTGCGCACTCGTCACAGTCGCCGTCGTCGGTGATCCGCAGGACGCGCTCCCACTTCACGGGACTTTCATCGGGTCTGCGTCGGACCCGTTGGGAATGGAGGTGCGCGTGAGCGTCACCTCGGGGTGCAATTGAATCGAGGAAGAGCTTGATCAAGATCCGCGTCGGCTACGAATTGATCTTCGACCTGCCGCAGCCAACGCCCATGATCATGGTGCTGGGCGTTCACCAGTCGCGCGCACCTGACGTGGAAGTTTCCGATCGTCCCACCACGGACCCGTTCTTGCCGATCGAAGCCTATCGGGACCTGTTCGGAAATTGGTGCAGTCGGATCTTTGCCCCTGCCGGCCGCCTCACATTGACGGGCGACGGCATCATCCGCGATTCCGGTCTGACCGACGCGATTGCCTGGGACGCACCCCAGAATGCCGTCGAGAACCTGCCGACGGACACGTTGGGTTATCTGCTCGGCAGCCGCTATTGCGAAACCGATCGCCTCTCGGATCAGGCTTGGCAACTCTTCGGCAACACGCCGCCAGGGTGGGCGCGCGTCCAGACGATCTGCGATTTCGTTCACAATCACATCACGTTCGGCTACCAGCACGCCCGATCGACGAAGACGGCATGGGATGCCTTCCAGGAGCGCGCCGGCGTCTGCCGCGACTATGCCCATCTCGCCATCACGTTCTGCCGCGCAATGAATATTCCGGCGCGCTACTGCACCGGCTATCTCGGCGACATCGGCGTGCCGCTGAATCCGGACCCAATGGACTTCGCCGGCTGGTTCGAGGCATATCTCGGCGACCGCTGGTACACGTTCGATCCGCGCAATAACGTGCCGCGCATCGGCCACATCCTGATCGCCCGCGGTCGTGACGCCGCCGACGTGCCGATCACCTACAGCTTCGGCCCCAACACCCTGTCGAGCTTCAAGGTCTGGACGGACCAGATCGACTGACGGTCAGTCGGCGGCCAGCGGTCGGCCCGTGGCTTCCTCGTAGCGCTTCTGGCGCATCTCGCGGCGGATGTCGCCCAGGTCGGCGTCCTCGAGCTCCGGCACCCAGCCATCGCGACCCTGCACGTAGTTGCGGTTGGTCTGGCGCGGATTGCGGTTCACCAGCGGCCGGGCATAGAGCGGATGGGTAATGCTGCGAATCTCGTGCTCGATCTCGAAAAGCTTCTCCCCGCTTGTCGGATCGACGATGTCGTTGAAGCGATATTGGTATTGGTTGCTTTCCTCGGTGAGGATCTTGCGCTCGACCAGCTGACGGTGCGGCCTGGAGAAGTTCGCGACATAGACCTGGATGTGATGGCCGTCATAGTCGGCGATGGTTCCGTCCGTTTCGCGAAAGACCAGCTCCTGACCGTGGCCGACGAGGACATGCGCCGCGCCGTCCGTGACGGAAGCAATCGTGCCCATCACCTCGCTGTAGAAATCGGCGATGCCCCTCGCCGCGCCCGCCGGGACGTCGAACTCGACATAGGGCATGCCGAGCTTCATGCCGGCGAAGCGCCCGGAGGGCTCGTAGACGACGAACTGGTTGCCCCACGGGCATGTCGCCTCGACCCGATCGGGATGCTCGGAGAAGGCGAACTTCGTGTCGCCCAAGGCCTTCGTCACGTTCTCCAGCCGCTTCACCAGCAGCTCATGGTCGGGGATCACCAGCGCGGTGCGGCCGCGCAACTTTTGCGCCCTGCCGGTCGGCAGGTGAAGCTGGCTGCGCCCGACATTGATCCACATATTGTCGACGCTGGTCATCAGGTAGGGATCGCGCGTCAGCCCGAGCCCGCTGACATAGAACAGCGTCGCCAGACCCTGGTCGGGGACCAGCAGGTTGACGTGCTCCAGCCCGACGATATTGCCCAGGTCCTCCGCACTGCGGTCGAATTGCTTGGCCATCGCTTGCCTCCGTTCGGTCAGGCGGACATTCTAGCGCGTTTTCGCCTGCCATAGTCGAAGGGGATCGCACCATGATCACGAAGTTCGACAGTTCGTATGTCGGCACGGTCGACATGGAGAATCTCGGCTATCTGGGCACGCCGATCAACGACCGGCTCTATTCCAACGACGAGCTGGCGAGTGCGCTGCACAAAGCGGTTGCATATGCGAAGAAGATGGACGCGCTGGGCTACGACACCTTCTGGATGGCGGAGCACCATTTCCAGCCCGAGGGGACCGAGTGCATCCCCAACCTGCTGATGATG
This sequence comes from Enhydrobacter sp., assembly GCA_026126105.1. Taxonomy (GTDB): domain Bacteria; phylum Pseudomonadota; class Alphaproteobacteria; order Reyranellales; family Reyranellaceae; genus Reyranella. The sequence continues at coordinate 8,914 of JAHCJV010000061.1, read as the reverse complement.
GCGATGCACCTGGTCAACCAGACCAGGACTCTCAAGATCGGCTGCGGCTTCAACGTCGTGCCGATGTGGCATCCGCTGCGCTTGGCGGAAGACTACGCCATGGCCGACATCCTGAGCGGCGGGCGCGTGATCTTCGGCGTTGCCCGCGGCTATCACACCCGCGAGGTCGAGAGCTTCGGCGCGCCGCTGACCGACCAGGCCGCCAACCGCGAGATGTTCGAGGAAGGCGTCGACATCATCTTCAAGGCCTTCAACGAGGAGCGCTTCAGCCATAAGGGCCGTTTCTACACCATCCCGCCCGAGGTGCCCTATCGCGGCTACACGCTAAAGGAGATCACGTTGGTGCCGCGGCCGCAGCACCTGCCTGTCGAGTGCTGGCAGCCGATCCAGAGCGGGTCGGCCCGCGCCTTCGACTTCATGGCCAAGCATGGCATCTCCGGCGTCATCGGGGGCGGCTCGGCCGAGGGTGGCGCGGTCGACAGACACATGAACGAGTTCCGTGCAGCCTATGCGCGGCGCGGCATCGAGCTCGAGCTCGGCGAGAAGCTGTCGCTCGGCTACCAGTTCCATATCGCCGAGAGCCGCGAAGCGGCCATGCGCGCCGCCGCCACGGCCTACGAAGAGAACATGAAGATGTTCGGCGAGCTGCGCCTCGTGCGCGCGCTCACGGACGAGCAGATCGCCGCGATGCGCGATCCGCGGCTGGTCCCCAGCGTCAAGCTGCCGCGCATCGAGGATGCGGTGAAGGCGGGCGGCTTCCTCGCCGGCACGCCGGCCGATATCGTCGAGCAGCTCAAGGCGGTGGAGGAGCGCTATCCCGGTCTCGAGCGCATCAGCTGCTCGATGCCGCTCGGCACACCGCTCGAGGTGACCCTCGAGCAGCTCGACCGCTTCGCCAACGAGGTCATGCCCGCCTTCAAGCCCATGAAGGCGGCCGCCGAATGACTGTAGTGTCATCCCAGCGTCCAGTGTCATCCCGAGCGAAGCGAGGGATCTATGCTGCGGCCCATAGATCCCTCGCTTCGCTCGGGATGACACCGGGTTCCGGTTCACGATCGAGACATCAGGAGAGAAAGAACAATGATCTTTGAGATTCGTACCTACCAGCTGAAGCCCGGCACCGTGCCGAACGCCGTGCAGGCCTTCGCCGACAAGATCGAGAATCGGGTCAAGCTCTCGCCGCTCGCGGGCTTCTGGCACACCGAAGTCGGCGAGCTGAACAAGATCATCCATATCTGGCCGTACAAGGACATCAACGAGCGCAACGAGATTCGAGCCAAGGCCGTCGAGACGAAGGTCTGGCCGCCGGCGATCTCCGATTTCGTCACCGACATGGAGAGCAAGATCGTCTATCCGGCAGCCTTCTCGCCGAATTTCCAGCCCGGCGAGCACGGCACCTGCTACGAGTTCCGCACCTACACCTATGGCGCCGGCGCGATCCCGAAGATCATGGAGAGCTGGAGCAAGCACATCGGCGAGCGCACCAAGGTCTCGCCGCTGATCTTCGCCGGCTACACCGAGATCGGTCCGCTGAACCAGTGGATCCATGTCTGGGCCTACAAGAACATGGGCGAGCGCGAGCGGCTGCGTGCGATGGGCATGAAGCCCGGCAGCTGGCCGCCGCCGCGTCCGGAAGGCGTCGTCATGCACCGCATGGTCAATACCCTGGCGGTGCCCGCGGCATTCTCGCCTCTCAAGTAAGCAAGCAACAGGAGGAAACTATGGCGGTCACCATCAAGCAGGTCGGCCCCTGCTTTGCAGGCGAAGTCGACGGCATCGACATGGCGAAGCCGATGACGGCCGGAGAGGTGGCCGCCATCCATGCCGGTATGGACAAGTATGCCGTGCTGGTCTTCCGCAACCAGCAGCACATCACGGACGAGCAGCAGCTCGCCTTCACCCAGAGCCTGGGTGACATCGAGCACGCGATCGGAACCAGCCTCAGGGCGGCCAACGAGGCACGCCTGCCGACCACCTTCGCCGACGTCTCCAATCTCGACAAGAACGACAAACCCTACGCGCGCGACGACCGGAGGCGACTATTCGCGATCGGCAACCGGCTGTGGCACTCCGACAGCTCGTTCAAGGCCATTCCCGCCAAGTATTCGCTGCTGCGCGCGGTCAGCATCCCCTCGAAGGGCGGCAACACGCAGTTCGCCGACATGCGGGCCGCCTACGACGCGCTCGACGAGGAGACCAAGGAAGAAGTCCAGGACATGGTCTGCGAGCACAGCCAGATGTTTTCGCGCCAGATCATCGGCTTCTACGACTTCACCGACGAGGAGCGGGAGCGGTTCCGGCCGGTGCGCCAGTGCATGGTGCGCACCCATCCGGTGACCGGCCGCAAGTCGCTCTATCTGTCGAGCCATGCCGGCGGGATCGTCGGCTGGCCGATGCCGGAGGCGCGCGGCTACCTGCGCGACCTGATCGAGCACGCGACCCAGCGCGAGTTCGTCTATACGCACAAATGGCGGATCGGCGATCTGGTGATGTGGGACAACCGCCAGACCATGCATCGTGCCCGACCATTCCCCGCCGACGAGCCGCGCGACATGCGGCGCACGACACTGGCCGGCGACGGGCCGACGGCAATGCAGATCGCTGCCTGATCGTGCAGATCGGCTTCAACCTGCCGAACTCGGGGCCGCTCTCGAAGGTCACCGACATGACGCGACTCGCCGTCGAGGGCGAAGCCATGGGCTTCGACTATCTGACGGTGACCGACCATGTCGTGCTGCCCGACACGAGGGTGCCGGGCTATCCCTACTCCGAGGACGGCGCGTTCTACGAGGAAGCGCCGCTCGAACGGCACGAGCAACTCGTCGGCATGGCGTACATCGCCGCCAAGACCTCGCGCATCCGGCTGGTGGCCGCGGTGTTGGTCGTGCCTCATCGGCCGGCTGTCCTGGCGGCCAAGATGCTGGCGACCCTCGACGTGCTGAGCGGCGGGCGGCTGGTGGTCGGCGTCGGCGCGGGCTGGCTGAAGACCGAGTTCGATGCGGTCGTCACCACGCCTTTTCCGGCACGCGGGCGGGTGACTGACGAATATATCGACGCGTTTCGCGTGCTTTGGACCGACTCGAGCCCGCATTTTGCGGGGAAATACGTGAATTTCAGGGGTATCGTGCTGGAGCCCAAGCCGATCCAGCGCCCGCTGCCGATATGGGTCGGCGGAGAAGGCATGAACGCGATCCGCCGTGCCGCGCGGATTGCCGATGCCTGGTATCCGATCGGCAGCAACAACCAGCATCTGCTCGACACCCTGCCGCGCCTCGAAGCCGGCATCGCCCGCCTGCGCCAGGCGACCGCCGAGGCGGGCCGCGATCCCGCGTCGATGGGCGTCAGCTTCAGGGTGAAACGCTACGGCACCGCCGTGCCGGCCAAGGCGTCGGACGGCGAACGACGCCTGTTCTCCGGCAGCGAGACCGACCTGATCGAGGACTTCCGCGCGCTGAAAAGCCTGGGCGTCGGCGCTATCGACATCGATTTCGGGCGACCGACGGTCGACGCCGTGCTTGCGGAGATGAAACGCTTTCGCGCCGCCGTCATCGAGAAGATATGATTCCACCTCTCCCCCGAACGGGGGAGAGGAACATGATAGCGAGAATCAGACCGGATCGAGCACGACGACCGGAATCTCGCGGTCGGTCTTCTTCTCGTAGTCCGCGTAGGGTGGCCAGAACTTCAGCGCCCCTTCCCACAGTTTGGCACGCTCGGCGCCCGTGGCCGTGCGGGCCTTGGCCTTGATCGTCCTGGTGCCGACCTGCAGCTCGACCTCGGGATGGACGAGGATGTTCTTGTACCAGCCGGGATGATCCGGCGCGCCGCCCTTCGACGCCACGATGTAGTAGCTGTTGCCGGTCTCGCCGTAGAACAGCGGGAACAGATACTTCTCCCCGCTCTTGCGGCCCCTGGTGACCAGGAGCAGCGACGGCACCGTGATCGGCTTCATGTTCGGGAAGTTGGCTTCGTACATGTGGCCGTCCTTGCCGCCGCTCTTCAGGTAGCGGTCGACGTGCTCGGACATCCACTTCGGCAGGCCCTCGGGCACCTTTGCTTCGATCATGATGAGCTTCCTTTCAATTCGATTAACGGCAGCTTCGTCGACTGCCAGGCGACCATCTGCCACCGATCGCCGCGCTTTGCGTAAACGTCGGTGAAGCGCAGGCGGAAGGCAAGCGGATTGCCGTTTGTTCCGTTGCCTGCCATGGGCGTCTCCATCAGTTGATTTCGACCACGCCGGACCCGCCCGCATAGAGCCGGTCGACCAGCGCCTTGCGCCTCTCCAGCGTAGCACGCTGGTTGATGTAGCCCTTGTCGGTGATCTCGTGGCCGTCGACCGACGGCGGTTCGTCCATCAGCAGCACGCGCTTCACCCGCATCGAAGAGCCCTTGCCCTCCGCATTCATCTTCGCAAGGCCTTCTTTCAACGTCGAGATCACGGCGGGGTGCGACAGCACCTCCTCGACCGGAAGCTGGACGTCATCGTCGCCGATCAGCCTGCGGCAGGCAGCGACATTGGGGAAGCCCAGCAGGCCGACGTGATCCCTGTCCTGCCCGCAGACAACAGCGTCCTGCAGCACCGGCGAGACCGCCGCGACAGCCGTCGTCCGCAAGGTCCCGACCAGCACGAAGGTGCCGGTCGAGAGCTTGAAGTCCTCGACCACCCGACCGTCGAAGACCAGACCCTGGCTCGGATCGCCGGGATCGACGAACCGGCCGGCATCGCCGATCTGATAGAATCCCTCGTCGTCGAACATCTGCGCCGTGAGATCGGGCCGCTTGTAGTAGCCCGGCGTCACGATCACGCTCTTGAGCCGCAGCTCGTACCGGCCCTCCTCTCCCGTCGGCACCATCTTGAGCCGCACGCCCGGATAGGGCAGCCCGACGAGGCCGACCCGGTCCGACGCCCAATGCACCGCTGTCGCCGTCGGCGCGGTCTCGGTCGAGCCCCAGCCGGTAATGAACGGAACGCGATAGCCGGTGTGCTTCACCGCCAGCCGTTCCATGCGCTCGTAGAGATCGCTGGATAGCGTGGCGCCGCCATAGGCGAGCGAATTGAGGTTCTTGAAGAATTTCTTCGCCAGCGCCTTGTCCTTCTCGAGCGCCGTGGCGAGCATCGCGTAACCCGCCGGCACGTTGGCGAAGGCGGTCGGCGAGATCTCGCGCAGGTTCCGCAGCGTCTCGTCGAACAGTCCCGGCAGTGGCTTGCCGTCGTCGATCCAGGTCGTGCCGCCTTCGGCCAGATTGCCCTGGAAGGTCGCGTTGCCGCCCATCGTGTGGTTCCACGGCAGCCAGTCGAGCTGCACCGGCACCGGATCGGTCGGCTTGCGCACCCGCGCCATCTGGCCCATCGCAACGTTGGCGCACATCATCTCCTGGGTGTTGATCACCGCCTTGGGCATGCCGGTACTGCCGGATGTGAACAGGAACTTGCCGACGGTCTTCGGCCCGATCTGGTCGATGGATATCTGAACATCGTCGGTCGCCTTCGTGGCGATCAGCTCGCTCCATGGCAGCGACTGCCGCTGCCGCGGCGGCTTGTCGACATGGACCAGCAGAACCCCGTCCAGCTCGAGGTCGTCCAACGCATCGCCGTAGACCTCGCCGTTCTGCACGAACACCATCCCCGGCCGGATCAGGTCGAAGACGTATTTCAGCTTGGCGTGATCCCTGCTCATCACCGAATAGGCTGGCGACACTGGCGCGAGCGGCGCCCGTGCCTGCATTGCCGCCATGGACAGCAGCGCGAACTCGATCGAGTTGGACGACAGGATCATCACCGCCCTGTCCGGCCCGAAGCCGCGGTCGAGCAGCGCCTGCGTCACCGAATCGACCTGCCGCTTGGCCTCGCCGTAAGTCAACGTCAGCCACTCCCGCGACGGACCGCGCCGCTGCGCCAGCCAGACGCGATCCGGCACCTCGGCCGCCCACTTCGCGAGGAAGGCGGGCACGTGCTTTTCGTACGGCTTCAATTGATGGTTCGATTGCAGCAGGATCGTGCCGTCGGCGCGCCGCTCGACGCTCACGTCACGGCTCAGGAAGTCGACCGGCTTGAATGGCACCTGCACCAAGCTATCCACAGATAGTTCCTTATTTGTTCTATATTGCCCATTTACTCCCGACGGAGGCCGGTCGGCAAGGAGCGCGATGTGGACCGACCGTGTCACCGAGGCTCTCAGCGCTACTCCGAACCCATGAGCTTCTCGCAAAACGCCACGAACAGCATGGCTTCACGCGGGCAATTCGGGCGTCGTCAGTGCCGAGGGTATCGACCGCGTCGTAGTCTGCGATCAGACGGCGCTCAAGCGCACGTCCCAGGCGCCGCACCTGGTCGCGCCCGTCGGGCGCAGCATCTCGAAAATACTCGCTGAAGCGTGCGCTCAGACCCGAATGCGTCTTGGGCTTTGGCAAATCCCGCTTCGCAAACAGAGCGATAGCGGCATGGTACATCGCGTAGTACGCCGTGTGCACGACGATCTCTGGCAACTCCTGCTCCCAGCGCTTCTCCACCATTTCGAGAAGACGCCGCGCGCGAACCCGATGCTGCCTCGCTTCCTCGATCACAAAGTGATTCCATCGGTGCGTATGGCACGCATCAGGTAGCTCTCTTCGGCCTGCCGTCGCAGCGGCAAGGTCACGGGCTGGATCACCTGCCCCGTCTCGAAGAGCACATCGGTACCCAGGTCGACGAGCCGATGACGGTCTTCCATCGACGGCTCGTCCGTGAGGAATACAGCGATGTCCCTGTCGGACTCCTCGTGCATGTCGCCGCGCGCACGCGATCCGAACAGCACCATCTTTGCGACACGCGCACCGAAGGCGCTCTCGACGCGGCGCTTGTATTCGCGCGGCAGAGACAGGTCCGAGGACATGCCGCCACGTTAGCACGTCCGCGGCTGCAACGCCGCTATTACGCCCGGAAGCTCTTGATCGCCTTCTCGTCGAACGTGAGCCCGAGCCCGGGCTTGGTCGGCAGCACGAGCTGGCCGTTCTCGATCACCGGTGTCTCCTCGTAGAGCCCGATCATCCACGGCATGTATTCGACCGTCAGGCCGTTGGGGCAAGCGGCTACCATGTGCAGCAGCACCTCCGGCATGACGTGGCTCACGATCGGCAGATTGAACGCCTCGGCGATGCCGGCGACCTTCATCCACTGCGTGACGCCGCCGACCCGCGCGAGGTCGACCATCACGATGTCGACCGAGTGCGCCTGGATCATCTGTCGGAACGGCGCGATGCCCCAGACATACTCGCCGCCGGCGATTGGCGTCTTGAGCGCGGCGGTGACCCGCGCCAGGCCCTGGTAGTCGTCGGCCGCGGTGACGTCCTCGAGCCAGAACAGGCCGACGCCCGCCTCCTCGACGCGATGGCCGATGTCGATCGCCTGCTCGGGCCGCCAGCGCTGGTTGATGTCGCACATGAGCTTGATGTCGGGACCGATCACCTCGCGGATCACCTTCACGCGGCGCACCTCCTCGGCCGGCGTCGGATCGCCGGGCAGCGCCATCTGGGTCTTCATCTCGCGGAAGCCCTTCTTCAGCAGCGTCTCCGCCGCCTGCTGCGCCTGCTTGTCGGTAAGCCCGCGCCGCAGCGAACCCGACGCATAGGTCGGCACCCTGTCGCGATGGCCACCCAGCAGCTTCCAGAGCGGCTGGTCGAGCGCCTTGCCCTTGATGTCCCAGAGCGCGGTGTCGATCGCCGACAAAGCGAGGGTGAAGATGCCGCCCGGTCCCGCGTCGCCGCTGTTGGCGCGCAGCTTGGCGACGATCGCCTCGATACGCATCGGATCCTCACCGATCGTCAGCGCCGCCAGCTCCTCGACGGCGGCGTGCAGCGTGCGGGTCATCTTGCCGTAGAGCGTAACCCCGATGCCCTCGATGCCGCTGTCGGTGCGCAGGCGCAGCGCCACGGCCGGACGCGTGCGGCCAGCTTCCTCCGGCATGTTCGCCAGCGGGTCATCCTCTGGCACCTTGAGAGCGATGGCCTCGAAGCTCGCGATCCTCATGAGTCTCCCCCTTGCCGTCCGCAATCCGAAACCAATGGGCGCGGCTGAATGACCGTTCACATTGCCATGGTTTTCGGCCAGAGTCCGCCGCAGCACACAGGGAGAGAGCGATGGATTTCGAATACTCGGATCGCACTAAGGAGCTGCAGGAGAAGCTGCTCAAGTTCATGGACGACGTCATCTATCCGGCGGAGTCCGTTTACGAGGAGCAGATGGAGAAGGCCAAGGATCGCTGGCAGCTTCCCCCGGTTCTCGAGGAGTGCAAGGCCGAAGCGAAGAAGCGCGGGCTGTGGAACATGTTCCTGCCGGCCGATCGCGAGACCGGCGACACGCACGGCACGATGGGCCTCTCGAACCTCGAATACGCCCCCATTTGCGAGATCCTGGGCCGCTCCTCGATTGCGTCGGAAGCCGTCAACTGCTCGGCGCCCGACACCGGCAACATGGAAGTCTTCGCCCGCTACGGCAGCAAGGAACACAAGGAGAAGTGGCTGAAGCCGCTGCTCAACGGCGAGATCCGCTCCTGCTTCGCCATGACCGAGCCGGCGGTCGCCTCGTCCGACGCGCGCAATGTCGAATGCCGTATCGAGAGCGACGGCAACGATTACGTCATCAACGGCCGCAAGTGGTGGTCGTCGGGCATGGGCGATCCGCGCTGCAAGGTCATTATTCTGATGGGCAAGAGCGATCCCAGCGCACCCGCCTACCGCCAGCAGTCGATGATCGTCGTGCCGCGCGACACGCCGGGCATCAAGATCGTCAAGATGCTGCACGTGTTCGGCTATGACGACGCGCCGCACGGCCATGCCGAGGTTATCTACGACAACGTCCGCGTGCCGAAGTCGAACATCCTCCTCGGCGAAGGGCGCGGCTTCGAGATCGCCCAGGGCCGCCTCGGACCGGGCC
>JAHCJV010000060.1 GCA_026126105.1 Enhydrobacter sp. | reverse complement strand
GGGGCCGGCGTCGTCATCGTGGGTGCGATAGGTCGAGATCTGTGCCGCTCGCTCGCGGTGAAGGGCCTCGTAGTCGGTCTCGTCCACCAGCGGATCGAGCTCGTTCGGGTTGGCGAACTGGTTGGCGCCGACAACCACGTCGCGCCTCTTCGCCAGGTTGGCGGCCCGCTGGTCGGCCACGGCGGCGATGCGGGACTGGGCCAGGCCGTCTTTCAAGGCCTCGGCCATGCCGCCCTTGTGCTCCACCTCCTGGAACAACGCCCACGCTTCGCGGGCCAGTTGGTCGGTCAGCGCCTCCACGGCGTAGGCTCCGCCGGCCGGGTCGATGACCTCGGTCAGGTGCGCCTCTTCCTGCAGGATGACCTGCACGTTGCGGGCGATGCGGCGCGAGAAATCGTCGGGTGGGCGAATGGGTTCATCAAACGGCGACACGTGGAGGCTCTCCACGCCGCCAACGGCCGCGGCCAATGCCTCGGTCGTGACGCGCAGCATGTTGGCATAGGGATCGACGGCTGTCTTGTTGCGGCGGGCGGTGCGGGCATGGAGCCGCATCCGTTGCGCGTCGTCGTTGCCGCCGAACGCCGCCACCGCCTGCGCCCAGAGCAGCCGCGCCGCCCGCAGCTTGGCGATCTCCATGAAGAAATTCATGCCGATGGCGAAGAAGAAAGAAAGACGGGGCGCAAAATCGTCGACATCGAGACCGGCGGCCAGCGCCGCGCGCACATACTCGCGGCCATCCGCCAGCGTGAAGGCAAGCTCCTGGACCTGCGTCGCGCCGGCCTCCTGCATGTGATAGCCGGAGATCGAGATCGAGTTGAACTTCGGCATGTACTTGGCCGTGTGCTCGATGATGTCGGCCACGATGCGCATGCTGGGTCCGGGCGGATAGATGTAGGTGTTCCGGACCATGAACTCCTTGAGGATGTCGTTCTGGATCGTGCCGCCGAGCTTTTCCTGCGCTACGCCCTGCTCCTCCGCCGCCACGATGTAGCCGGCCAACACCGGCAGGACCGCGCCATTCATCGTCATCGACACGGTCATCTTGTCGAGCGGGATGCCGTCGAACAGGATCTTCATGTCCTCGACGGAGTCGATCGCCACGCCGGCCTTGCCGACGTCACCGACCACGCGCGGATGGTCGGAGTCGTAGCCGCGATGCGTTGCGAGATCGAACGCCACCGAAAGGCCCATCTGACCTGCCGCGAGGTTGGCGCGATAGAACTTGTTGCTCTCCTCGGCGGTCGAGAAGCCGGCATACTGCCGGACCGTCCAGGGCCGGCCGGCATACATCGTGGCCTTCGGCCCGCGCGTGAACGGCGGAAAGCCGGGCAGCGTGCCCACCGTCTCGAGGTTCTCGAGGTCGGCCGCCGTATAGAGCGGCTTGACCACGATCCCTTCGGGCGTGGTCCAATCGAGGGCGGTGAGCGGCTTGTCGCGCAGCTCCTTCGCGGCAAGCTTCTCCCATTCGGCTAGGGTCTTCTTCGGGAAATCGGCCATGCGGACAATGTAGTCCGTCGTTTACTCGTTCGCCAATATGGTGTTCCGCACGAGGGGGTAGATCTGGCTGGCCCAGCGGCGGCCTGCGAAGACCCCGTAATGGCCGACACCGGCCTGCATATAGTGCTTCTTTCGGTACGGCCGCAGGCTGGAACAAAGATCGTGCGCCGCCACCGTCTGGCCGATGGAACAGATATCGTCGCGCTCGCCCTCGACCGTGAACAGCGCGGTCTTGCGGATCGCCTTGGGATTGACCCGGCGCCCGTTCCAGTCGAGCTCGCCCTTGGCCAGCAGATAGGTCTGGAACACCCGCTCGACGGTTTCGAGATAGAACTCGGCGGTCATGTCGAGCACCGCGAAGTACTCGTCGTAGAAGTCCTTGATGGTGTTGGCCTGCTCGATCTCGCCCTTGGACAGTGCCTTGTATAGGTCCATCTGCGCCTTGATGTGCCGCTCGGCGTTCATGCTCATGAACGCGGTAAGCTGCAGGAAGCCGGGATAGACCCGCCGCGTGGCGCCGGGATAGCGCAGGGGCACCCGGCTGATCAGATTCTGCTCGAACCACGAGATCGGCTTTCCGGTGGCGAGATCGTTGACCTTGGTCGGATTGACCCGCGTATCGATCGGGCCGGCCATCAGCGTCATGCTGAGCGGCTGCGCCGGATTGTCGTCCTCGGCCATGATCGCCGCCGCGGCGAGCGCCTGCACGCAGGGCTGGCATACCGCCACCATGTGCGCGCCCGGGCCCATCGCTTCGAGGAAAAGGATCAGGTGCTCGACATATTCGTCGAAGCCGAAGCGACCGTGCCACACGCCTACATCGCGCGCGTTGGCCCAATCGGTGATATAGACATCGTGATCGGGGAGCAGCACCCGAACCGTGTCGCGCAACAGGGTCGCGAAGTGCCCGCTGAGGGGGGCAACCAGCAAAACCCTTGGCTGAGCCCCCACGCCTTCCTTGACGAAGCGCAAGAGCGTACCGAAGGGCGTTGCAAGCGCCTCTTCTTCATGCACCGGCACCAGCTGATTGCCGCATTTTACCTCATTGATCCCGAAGGACGGCCGACGGTGGCTGAGGGCCGCCCGACTCATCATCTCGCACAGCGCGCTGGCCGCCCGCCAACGCTCGGCGCTTGCCTCACCCCCCAATGCGATGCCCTGGCCTGCCACCGCAGCCCAGATTCGCATGGGCAACATCATGTCGGCGGTGGTCTGGTACAGGGCATAGAGCATAAGGGGCAATCGGCTCGAATTTTGCTTCCCCGGCGACATGGCCGAGGCTTCACTCACGATCAGTAGCAAGAACTATTCCTCTTGGTCCCTTCGCGGCTGGTTGCTGTGCAAAATGGCCGGGATCGATTTCGCCGAGCGACTGGCGCCGCTCGACGATGCGACGCGGGCAGAGCTCCTGCTCTTGTCGCCCTCCTTCCTGGTGCCCTGCCTGGAGCACGGGCAGGTCAAGGTCTGGGACACCCTGGCGATCGCTGAATACCTCAATGAGATCAAGCCGGAAGCAGGCCTGCTCCCGGCCGACCAGGCGGCCCGCTCGCATTGCCGTGCGATCTGCGGCGAGATGCACTCGGGCTTTGCCAACCTTCGCTCGGCGCTGCCCATGAACCTCAAGGCCCGCCACGAGGCCTTCAAGGTCTGGGCCGGTGCCCAGGCCGACATCGAGCGGGTCACCGCGATCTGGCGCGAGTGCCTGCAGCGGTACAAGGGCCCCTACCTGTTCGGCGCGACCCCGACGATGGCCGACGCGATGTACGCTCCGGTCTGCACCCGTTTCGCCACCTACGACGTGAAGCTCGATCCGGTCTCGGCCGCCTATCGCGACCTGATCCTGCGTTGGGCGCCGATGCTCGAATGGACCAACGCGGCCAGGTCCGAGCCGGAAGAAGTCGAGGAACTCGACGTCGAGTTCTAGGCGCGGCAAGCTCCGGTCAACCAACCGGAGGAAACCATGACGATCTCGCGCCGCAGTGCGCTCGCCGGCGTCAGCACGCTGCCGCTGGCAGTGCGCGCCCGCGCCCAGCAGCCATTCCCGAGCAAGCCGCTCACGCTGATCGTGCCCTTCCCGGCCGGCGGCCCGGCCGACATCTTCGGCCGGCTGCTCGCCCAAGGCATGTCCGGCAGCCTCGGCAAGCCGGTGGTGGTCGAGAACAAGAGCGGCGCCGCCGGCGTCACCGGTATGGACGTCGTCGCCAAGGCCGGCAGCGACGCGCACGTCATCGGCATCGCCAGCGCCTCGGCCGGGTCGATCATGCAGAGCCTGATGCCGAAGATGCCGTACGATCCCGACAAGGATCTCGCCCCGGTGGTGCTGGTGGTCAAGATCCAGGAACTTGTCGTGGTGAATGCCAGGCTCGGCGTGAACGACTTCAAGGAGCTGCTCGCGCGCCTCAAGGCCGAGCCCGGCAAGTGGAGCTGCAGCTCGGCCGGCACCGGCGGTATCACCCATCTCTGCATCGAATTGTTCAAGCGCGAGACCGGCACCGATTTCCTGCACGTGCCCTATCGCGGCGCGGCACCGGCGACCAACGATCTGCTGTCGGGCGTCGTGCAGATGACGATCCTCGACGTGCCGGTGCTGCTGCCGCACATCCGTTCGGGTGCGCTGAAGGCGCTCGCTGTTACCTCCGACACGCGCGCGCCATTGCTCCCCGACGTGCCCACGATGCGCGAGCTCGGCTTCCCGAAGGTGAACTCGGATAATTGGTACGGCCTGTTCGCCCCGGGCGCGGCGAGCGCGCCAGACCGTGCTCGCCTGTTCGAGGCGGCCACCACCGCGCTGCAGTCAAAAGAGCTGATCGACGCCTATTCCGCCGTCGGCGGCATCATGGGCGGCGGCTCGCCGGACGACTTCGCCGCCTTCCGCCGCGCGGAGGTCGCCAAGTGGGCAGAGGTCATCAAGTTCGCGAACGTGAAGCTCGAATGACCGCCAGCTTTTCCTGTTCACTCATTCCGGAGACCGACATGCTCGACGCTGAAGCCCGCTTTTTGCTCGACCTCATGGAGCAGGCCACGAAGGAGGGCCGACCCAAGCTGCAGACGTTGCCCTACGACAAGGGCCGCGCGGCGGTCGACAAGATGTCCGAGGACAGCGAAGCCGATCCGCCCGAGGTCGCCGAATCGATCGATGGCAGCTTCGCCGGACCCGGCGGGGCGATCCGCTACCGCCGCTACCGCCCCCTCGGCATCGAGCCCGGCTCCCTGCCGACTCTGATCTACTATCACGGCGGCGGATTCGTGATCGGCAACATCGAGACGCACGACTCGACATGCCGGCGGCTGGCCAACAAGAGCCGCTGCCAGGTGATTTCGATCGACTATCGGCTGGCGCCCGAGCATCCCTTCCCCGCGCCAACCGACGACGCGCTTGCGGCCTTTCGCCATATCCGCGACAACGCCGAGGCGTTCGGTGCCGACCCCAAGCGCATCGCCGTCGGGGGCGATTCGGCGGGCGGGGCGATCTCCGCCGTGGTCTGCCAGGCCTGCAGGCAGAGCGGCGAGGCGATGCCGGCTTTCCAGATGCTGATCTATCCGGCGACCGACTCGCGCCGGCAGAGCGACTCCCACAAGCTCTTCGGCGACGGCTACTTCCTCACCCAGGAGCTGATCGACTGGTTCTGGAAGGCCTACATCCCGGCCGGCACCGACCTCGCGGACCTGCGCCTGTCGCCGTTGCTCGCCGCCGACCTGGCCGGCCTGCCGCCCGCCTTTGTGCTGACCGCCGGTTTCGACCCGCTGCGCGACGAGGGCCGCGCCTACGCCAACCGCCTGATCGATGCCGGCGTGAAGACGACGTATGTGAACTATCCTGGCACGATCCACGGCTTCTTCTCTCTGACCCGTTTCCTGAAGCAGGGGCTCAAGGCCAACGACGAGGCGGCGGCCGTACTGGCGGCACACTTCGGAGCTTAGCTCCTGCAATCGACATGCGGTGAAACCATGGCGAAGCTGGCGATCGTCGCGACCATCAAGACCAAGCCCGGCAAACGGGACGAATACCTGAAGTTCCTTTCGGCGCATGGCAAGCGATGCCTCGAGAGCGAACCTGGCACGCTGGCATTCGACATCATGCTGCCGCAGTCGGACCCCGACACGATCTTGCTGTACGAGGTTTATGCGAACAAGGCAGCATTCGACCTCCATTTGACCGGCTCCTCGATGAAGCAGATTCGGCAGGAAGCAAGTGACCTTCAGGTCAGCCTGACCGGCGTGCGGTGCGATCTGATGGAGTAGCCCTCTCCTCGCCCAATCGAGCGAGGAGCCTTTACGGCGTACGGGGCAATACCCGCACGAAGCCTACTGGCTGGTCGAAACCTTTCAGGCTGACGCTTTCATCGTGCGTCGGCACGGCCTCGAGCAGCCGCTTTACGGCCGGGTCGTCGGCGACGGCGCGGCTCAGCACGATGTCGCCGCCCGAGCTCTGGCCCTGCAGCCGGGCGGCCATGTTCACGGTCGAGCCGAAATAATCGAGACGGTCGTTCAGACTCACCATCACGCTGCCGCCGACATGGACGCCGAGCTTGATCGCGAGCGCGCGGTCGGCGGCGTTGGCGCGGTTGAACTCCGCGATGCGCGCCTGCATGTCGAGCGCCGCTTGCACCGCATCGGCCGGATCGCCGAACGCAGCCATCACCGCATCGCCGATCGTTTTCACGACGGCGCCGTTGTGATCGCGCACGATCGAGCCCAGGAAGGCGAAGTGCTCGCGCACGATGTTGAAGGCCACCGCGTCGCCGACCCGCTCGTAGAGCGCCGTCGAGCCGCGCAGGTCGGTGAACAGCAGCGCGATCTGCCCGACCGCCGCGTCGTCGCCAGGCCGCAAGGTCGCCTCGGCGAACAGGTCGCGAAAGACCTGCAGCGAGACCACCTCGGTCGCGGTCAGCGCATCGCGCGTCCAGGTGCGGTCCTCGATCAGAGCGGCCAGCTCGAAATCCGCGTCATTGGCGAAGCTGATCTTGCCCGCCTCGCCTGCGGCCGTTGCCTCGACGCCGCTCGCCGTTACCCGGAGGCCGGGAAAGGCGCCCCCGTCATGATCGACATCGGACGCGCTACCAGGATGCAGTGTGCGCAGCCGGTAGCGGCCTGGCGGCAGAGCGAGATCGATCGTACGCCGTTCGCCGGGCGCAAGAAGGAGCTGCACCGGCACGTGTGGCGTGGCCATCGGACCGCTCAGGCAGAAGCCGCCGGGCATCAGCGGCCGGATCGCCGCGGACGGGGCGAAGGAGAGCTCCACGTTGCGCTCGAAGTCGCGGTCGTAGTCGATGTTGCAGGACGGGCAGTGCGCGCCTCGCGGCAGCTCGGAGAGCGCCACGGCGCTGAGCTTGGGGCCGCGGCAGTTGGTGCACAGCAGATCCCATTTCATCGACAGCAGGCCCGCGCTCACGGCGGCAAGACAGGCCTCGATGGCGGGCCGCTGCGCCACGCCGAACGCGCGCGCCAGCAGCTTGGGCTTGAGGTGTGCGAGGTCGCTCGCCATGCCACCCAGAACGTGATCGCTGAGAGGCTTGCCGAGGCCGTTGCCGTAGGGGCTGCCATCGATCGCCGTGGCGAGCGCCGCCGCCCGCTCGCGCGCGCCGGCCGGCAGCTCGGGGGCCGGCATGTCGAACATCGTCGATCGCTCGCCGCGCGCGAACGCGACGGCCTGGAGCACGCGCTTTTCGACCGCGGCGCCCGCCTGCTCCGCGAGCTTTCGGCCGAACAGCCGCCCGACGAAGGTGAGCGGCTCCCATTCGAGTGCGTAACTCACCTTGCTGCCATTGCCCTCCGGCTCGATGTCGAAGACCGGCCCGAAACGGCGGAACGGTCCCTTGCTGAACAGCCGGGCCTGGCGGAAGTGGCGATTCACGATCCACTCGTAGGGCTTCTCCTCCCAGGCCAGGCTGAACCCCGCCGCCTTGCCGCTGCCGCGGCGCAGCACGGTACCGTTGGGCTGCGGCGTCTCCTCCAGCACATAGGGCGGCAGCCCCATCGCCTCGTTGAAGCGACTGGTGTCCGCAAGCACCGGCCAAAGCCGGTCGGGCGGCAGGTCGAAATGCCAGGTCCAGGTGCGCCGCATGGTCTACATACTGAACCGGCGCCGTGCCGGATGCATCACGGACCGGTGAGAGGAGCTTGAATGGAGTGGCGTCTGGCGAGAGAGAGCGGACTCCTTCTTCGCCTCGCGCTTCCCCTGTCGCTTACGACCTTGGCCCAACTGGCGATCACCACGACGGACCTGATCCTTCTCGGTGCGCTCGGCGCAGAGGATCTCGCGGCCGCTGCCATGGCGGTGGCGCTTTACCAGGTCGTCGCCATGTTCGGGCTCGGCGTCGTGACCGCTGCAATGCCGATGCTGGCGAGATTGCGGGGCCGGCAGGAGACCTCTGCGGCTGCGTTTCGCGACGTCGTGCGACAAGGGCTGTGGTCGGTAGCGCTGTTCTGCCTGCCCTGCTGGATATTGCTCTGGCACGCCGACGCCATCTTCGCCGCCCTTGGGCAACCGCCGGCAATCATCCATCGATCGGTGGAGATGATGCACGCGCTGCAATGGGGCATCGCGCCGTTTCTCGGATACGTTGTCCTGCGAAGCTTCTTCGCCGCGCTGGAAAGGCCGGAATGGACTCTCCTGGTCGCCGTGGTCGGTGTCGCCTTCAACGCCGCGGCGGCCGCAGGCCTGATCTTCGGGCTGTGGGGCCTGCCGGCGCTGGGTCTCGTCGGCGCCGGAGTCGCTACCTCGCTCACCAATCTCTTCATGTTCGCCGGGCTTCTTGCCGTGGCGGCCCTTCACAAGCGGCTGCGACCCTTCGGCCTCCACACCGATCTCCGCTTCCCGGGCCGGCCGGGGATGGTCGCCTTCTGGCGCCTGGGATTGCCGATGGGCATCACGCAGGTGCTGGATTCCTCCATCTTCTATGCCGCCTCGAACATGATGGGCTGGCTGGGCGCCGAAGCGCTCGCGGCGCACGTGATCAACCTGCAGATCATGAACATGCTGACGACGATCTCCGTCGGCCTCAGCCAGGCCGCGACGGTGCGGGTCGGGCAGGCCTTCGGCGCCGCCAGTCGTCCAGCCATGTTGCGCGCAAGCCTCGCCGCCTATCTCGTGACCGTCGCCATGATGGCGGGGGCAGCGGTGGTGCTCCTCGTCTTTCCACGCACTCTTCTCGCGATTTTCATCGCCACCGGCGATCCGTCCAACGCCCATGTCGTGGAAGTGGGACTCGGGCTGCTCGCCATCGGCGCCGTCTTCGTCGTCGCGGACGGCTTGCAGTTCATCGGCCTCGGCGTCCTGCGCGGATTGCACGACACTGCCATCCCCATGCTCATCGGGCTGGTCGGCGGGTGGGGCATCGGCCTGCCCCTCGGCGCATTCCTCGCCTTCACGCTCGGTATGGGCGCCGCCGGCATCTGGCTCGGCCTGTCGGCGGGCCTCGGTGCCGTGGCGCTCCTGTTCGCGGTGCGCTGCGCGAATCTGGCTACTGCACGATGACTCCGCACGCGATCCGGTCGCCGGCATTGCCGGCCGGGTCGCTCTTGTAATCGTCCGGACCGGCGTGGATGACGATCGCGGAGCCGTCGGCATCGAACACCGAGGTGGGCTGGCCCTTGACCAGCGAGATCGTCTGGTTCGCGACTTCGATGACCAGCTGCCCGCTTGCCGGGACGTGCAGGTTCGGCATGTCGCCGGCATGGGGACCGTCGGCTGCCTCCATGCCATGCTTCTTGCCAGCGGGGTTGAAATGACCACCCGCCGTGGTGAAGGGCGGCTCGCACTTGCCGACGGCATGGATGTGGAAGGCATGCTCGCCCGGGGGAATGGATTTCAGAGACATCTTGAGCAGCACGCCATTCGGGGTCTGGACGAGGTCGACGGTGCCGACCTCCTTGCCGGCGGCATCTTTCAGGGGCGCCTTGGCAGTCTGGGCGTGGGCGGAGAGCGACGCCACACAGGCAACGCCGAAGACAGCGATGAATCGACCAACAAGCATCGTTCCTCCCGTATAATATGCCTCAGACAACCTACAAGGAGCGACCCGACCATGGCCACGTCCGATATCGGCTACACGCCGATCCTGCCCGAAGGCTGGACCCGCCCGCGCGGCTTCTCCCACGCCGTCGTGGCGACCGGCACGAAGAGCGTGCGCATCGCCGGCCAGATCGGCCGGGAGCCCAGCCAGGCCCACATCCCCGCGGGCACCGATGCCGGCACCCAATGGAAAGTGGCGCTCAATAACGTCGTGGCGGTCCTGAAGGCTGCCGGCGGCCAGCCCACTCATCTCGTGGCGCTGCGGGCCTACGTCACCGACATCGGGGAGTTCAACGCGGCCGGGCCGGCCATCGGGGCGGCGTGGGGCGCCACGCTCGGTCGCCACTTTCCGGCAATGACCCTTGTGCAGGTCTCGGCGCTGATCGATCCGAATGCGAAGGTCGAGATCGAGGCGGAAGCCATTCTGCCCTGACCTGCTTGGCCGTGGGCGGCGAGTGATGGAATCGAGAGCGACTCGTCATTCCTTCAGGACATCCGGCACACGATAGAGCGGAAAGCCGTTGAACGGCTTGGAGCGCTCATGGTCCGGCACTTCGTAGAAGTTGGACTTGGCGTTGTTGTGCAGCCCGCCGTCGACCCGCAACTGGATGCCGGTCACGTAGGCGGCCGCAGGGCTCAGCAGATAGACGATGGCGCCGGCGATCTCGGACTCCGTGCCGTGACGCTTCAGCGGCACCTTGCCCTTGACGCTACGCAGCACATCGTGCGCGCGCTCGGGATAGCGGTCGAGGCCCGACGAGGCGATGAAACCCGGGATCACCGAGTTCACTCGAACGCCCGAATGGGCCCATTCGACCGACGCGGTGTAGGTGAAGTTGGTCTGGCCGGCGCGCGCGGCGCCGTTGTGGCCCATGCCGGGCATGCCGAGCTCGAAGTCGGCCCCGACATTGACGATCGCGCCGCCATGCTGCTCCATCGAGCGCAGGTAGACTTCCTTCGACATCAGGAAGGTCGCGGTCATGTTGTTTCGGATGACCGCATTCCAGCCATTCAGCGAGATGTCCCTGAGCGGTGCCGGGAACTGGCCGCCGGCGTTGTTCACCAGCCCATCGATTCGCCCTCCCCACGTCAGCACGCCGTCTACGGCAGCCTTCACCTGGTCTTCCTCGCGCAGGTCGGCGGCGAAGGTGAAGGTATCGGGATCGCCGAGCTCCTCCTTCACGCGATCGAGCTTCTCCTGCGTGCGGCCGACCAGCGCGATCCGGGCGCCGAGCGATTTCAGCTCGTGCGCGGTGCAGCGGCCGAGGCCCGAGCCGCCGCCGGTGACGACGATGGTCTGGCCGTCGAACAGGTCGGGGCGGAAGATGGATTGATAGGGCATGGTCTGAACTCGAGTCTCACACGGGCATCATGCGGCGACCGAGCTCGCGCTGCAGCCAACGCATCAAGGCAAGCCCGAGCTGGAGCGGAACGCCGAACATCACGATGCCGATGGCGAAGACGATCATGCGGTCGCCGAGCGATGGCAGCAACGCGGCCTCGCCCAGAATGACCGAGATACCTTCGGGAACGCCGATCGCCGCCGCCGCACCCGACGACATCACGATGACGAAGAAGGCACGGGTGATGTTCGGCAGGAACAGCAAGGCTCCGAGCGGCGAGCCGCGACGCAGCTGGCGCAGCGCCTCGACCCCCGCATCGGCGGCATAGGCTGCCGAATAGGGTACCAGGGACACCGCCACCGTCATGACGCCGGACATGCCGAGCTTGACGCCGAACACGCTGACGTCGCGCAGGACGTTCAGCAGGAAGAACATCACCACGAAGGTCGGTGCCGCCCGCATCAGCGAGATGATCGTGGCCGAAACGCCGACGCCCAGCGCACCGCCACGAGCCCGCAGGAGCGCGAGAGGCAGGCCGATGAGCAGGCCGAGGGCGAGGGCAATGAAGGAAATCTCGAAGTTGGTGACCATGGCCGAAAGCAGTCTCGGCACGAAGTCGCTCCAGAGCTGGTGCGGCAAGGCATTCATGCCGGGACCTCGCTGCGTTCGAGCCACGCCCTCAGCCTGTTGCACAGCCAGACCACGATCATCACCACGAGGGTATAGAAGACCAGCAACAGGCAGTAGGTCGTCGCCCTGCCGCTCGAGAAGGAAGTAATGTCGGTCAACGCGCTGAGAAGCTCGGGCGCGCCGATGAAGCTCGCGATCGGCGTGCCCTTGGCCGCGTTGACCAGGAACGACACGATCGAGGTCGCGGAGCGGCCGAGCGCATGGACGAACAGCTCCCTGCCCGTGTGGCGGCCCTCGTGATGCAGGCTGACCACGGCTTCGGATACCGCCTGTCCCGCATTGCTGCCGTTGCTGAGGCCGAGCGCCAGGATCGAGGCCGCCAGCGCCACCGCCGACGAATAGGGAACGATCGCATTGGCCAGGACCGCGGCAATCACCAGCGTGAGCACGATCGGCGAGGATTGCAGGACGACGGTGACGAGCCGCGCCGGCCAGCGCAGCAACCGCCACTCCGAGCCCAGGGCAAATCCGAAGAGAATCGCGAAGCCGAGAGTCGCCACCAGTGCACCGGCGATCAGGATCAGCGAGTTGACGACGCCGTTGAGGAACAGCGACAGGGCCGGCACCGTCTTCAGCATCGGCAAGGTCAGGTCGAGGCCGAACTTGCCCTCGAACCAGCCTTCGAACGCATTCACGCGGTCCGCGAACTGCGTCGGCTGCAGGGAGGCGTGCAGGGCCGGCAGGATGCAGGCGCGGTTCGTGCTGCCGTCCGCAGTGTTGCACTCGGGACGCTGCCAGACCTTCATCTGATTCTCGAGGAACGCGGTGCCGATACGATGCTTTCGCGCGATCTCGAGGAAGACGCCGTCGCGGTGGAAGATCTGGCTCAACAAGTCGAGCGCGCGGGCGAGCTTGTCGCTGCCGGTCCGCGCCACGGCCATGCCCCAGGGCACCTGGGCAAAGCCCATCTTCTGCTCGAACGTCGCGGCGAACGCCGGCTCGATGAAATAGAACGCGAAGAAGCTGTCGTCCTGCGCGGCCAGGGTGCAGGTCTTGTCTTTCAGCCGTTCCGGCAGAACGCCGGCCTCGTCGAACAGCATGAGGCGCGCCTTGCGCGATACGAGCTCGGCATTCGAGCCGTTGCCGACGGTGACGCAGATGGTGCGCGCGGCAACGTCCTGCCAGTCGCGGATCGGCAGCGCCTTGGGGCCGACCAGCACGGTCTCCGACTGGTAGTAATGCGGCCGGATGAAGCGGACCTGACCGTCCCGCTGCGTGTTGTGCCCCATGGTCGCGATGACGAAGTCGACCCGGTCTTCGGCCAGGAGCGGAATCCGGCTTGCTGCGTTTACGCGCACGAACTCATGCTCGACTCCCAGGCGCTGGGCGATGGCGCGGGCGACATCGGGTTCGTAGCCTTCGTAGTCCGTGCCGTCGCGCATACCGAACAGCGGATAATACGCACGCACGCCGGGACGCACCTGGCCGCCGCACAGGATTCGCGTCAGCCGGTCGGACGGCTGGGCACAGCCCGATCGCGCTTCCTTCAAGAGTTCGGCGAGCGCCGCGTCGGGCGTCTCCGCCTGGACAGGCGCGCCCGCCATCAAGAGAGCGAGAAGGGCGAACCACAGGCCGCGAGCAAGTGACCGGATCATGGTTGGGCTGCACTGATCTCGACGATATGCATCTCGCCGATTGTATGAGGGCCGTAGCGGTGAAGCGACCGCCCTTCTTCAGCCCGGAGAACACGTGGCGTCATGCGGGCGATCTTCTCCTCGGCAATGTAAACCATGACGGTCAGGAGGACGCGCAGCGACAGGCCATGATCACGGGCGATGGCGCGGGACCGGTCGAGCTCGACGAATGCATTGTGCGTCAGGACGGCTCGGCCGCCCGGCGAGAGATGGACGGGCAGGCCTTCGAGAAAGGGATCGAGCAGCCAGCGGCCGTCGGACCCCCCGGAGCTCCAGGTCGGCAGCCGGCCGGCGACCGGCACCGGCTCCATGGGAAAGTGCGGCAGGTTGGCGACGATCAGGTCGAAACGCCGCCCCGCGACGGGCAGCCACATGTCGCCGCGATGGAACTCGGCTGTCGCGCCGAGGCCCAGTCCGCCCAACAACCGGCAGCCCGCCGCGATCGCATCGGGTTCGATATCGACGCCGCACAGGGCCGCTGCCCCCATCGCACCGAGTGCCGCCAGAACGATGCCGCTGCCGGAGCCGATCTCGAGCACGCGCGCACCGCGGACGCGATCGCGATCGGACTGGAGGGCCTGAATCAAGGCGGCCGTGTACTCGCTGGGACGCAGCGCCGGAACGGTCGCCGCGCACATCGCTTCCGGTGCGACCGTCATGAGTCGGCCAAACGTTTCGACAATGCCGCTGCCACCGGATCGTCGGGGAACTCGCGCAGCAGGGCACGGTACCGTTCGAGCGCCAGATCCCTGTCCCCGCCGACCATCGCCTCATGCGCGAGGCGCGTCAGCCCGGCCAGGCGCAGCACCTGCGGGCTCGGCTCCAGCTCCTCGCCCGCGCCGTAGACGCCCAGAAGCTCGTAGATCGGTATCAGGCCGCGGCGACCCTTCACCGCGACCTCGTCGATCGGCCGCACGCAGAGCCGCTCGCCGGCCTCCTTGAACACGGCATGGCTGATGCAGATCGTGGTGCCGAATTCCTTGTTGATACCCTCCAGTCGCGCCGCAATGTTCACGCCGTCGCCCATCACGGTGTAGCTCATGCGCTCCAGCGAACCGATGTTGCCGACCAGCACGGCATCTGAATGAATGCCCATGCGCACCCGCAGCGGCCGCGTCTCTTCCGAACGCCACGACTCGTTGAGCACGTCCATGCCCCGCTGTATGCGGAGCGCGGCGACGCAGGCCCGCCAGGCGTGGTCCTCGAGCAGGGATGGCGCGCCCCAGAAGGCCATCACGCCATCGCCGATGAACTTGTCGATCGTGCCGTGCTCCCTGTTGACGGAACGGGTCACAAGCTCGAGATGACGCGAAACGCGCAGCAACAGCGTCTGCGTCGGCAGCTCCTCCGACAGCTTGGAAAAGCCCTCGAGATCCGAGAAGAAAATGGTGAGGAAGCGGCTGTGCCCGCCCAGCTCCATCTTCTGGTCCGTCGCGAGCAGGTCCTTGACGAGCCCCATCGGCACGAAGGCGGCAAACGACTTCACCGCCGCGTCGAGCGTGTCGATCGCCCGGGCGAGCACGCTGATCTCGCGCACCTGGCTGCGCACCGGAGGCAGCAGCACCGGCTCGAGATCCTGGATGCGCCCGACCTTGGCCGCGAGCCGCTCGAGCGGAGCGGAGATCGCGCCGGCCATGAAATAGATGATGGTCAGTGCGATCGCCGTGGCCGCCAGCCCAAGCGCAAGCAGGTGCTGGTTGTTGCGGTCGAAGGCGGCGGTGAAATCGGAGATCGGCGTGATGATGAAGAGCTGCCACTTCTTGCCGAAGTCGTCCGGCAGATCCGTCAGGCTGGCGAGGTATTCATGGCCGCCATGGTGGAAGCCATAGAGCGCCGCCCCGCCGTTGCGCGGGTGGGCGCTGTAGGCGATCGCCGGCAACTCGTTGTCGAGCTGGACGATGTGGCGCAGCTCGACCTTACCCTTGCTGGCGCTGTAGGTCTTCGAAAGATCGGAAGCGGCGAGCACCCGGCCCTGTTGATCGAGCACGTAGGTGAGCGCGTTGGGGCTGATCCGGTGCTCGGAGATGTACTCGCTGAGCCCGTCGAGCGTCAGGTCGGCGGCGACCGCACCCTGCATCGCGCCGTCGCTGGCGAACGGTTCGGCGACGGTGAAGCCGATCAGGCCAAGCGCCGCGAAGGCGTCCGGATCGGTGATGAAGAGGCCGCCCGATTCCGTCGCTTCACGGTACCACATGCGACGGCGGGGATCGTACGTCGTCACGCCCTCGATGGCGCCGAGAACCTCGCCCTTGGCATCGCGGAACTGGTAATGGTCGATCAGCTCCGCCCCTTCCTTGGGCTCGATCCAGCGATAGGCGAACCGCGTCTCCGGAGGCGGCAGCTGGCCAAAGATCGGGACCTGCGGATCGATGCGGCGGGCTTGCCGGAACGATCCGTCGTTCAATCCGGCATAGACGCTGACGATCTTCGGGCTGTGCTGCAGGATGGCATAGAAGTACTTGATCGAGCGGTTATCGCGGTAAAAATCCGGCTGCTCGTTGCCGATGACGGCTGCCGCCCGTACCAGGGACTTTATGGGATCGAAGATATCCCGGATGCTATCCATCGCCTCGCCGCGGAAGCGCTCTACCAGCTCCTGTCCCTTGAGGCGCGCGATTCGATCGTTGGAAACGTAGTTCAACGCAATGATCGCGGCGAGCACGGGCACCGTCAGCAGGACGAACATCGTCACGATGCTGGGCTTCAGCCGCAGGCTTCGCCTCCTGTGTATGGTCATGCCCCGCGCGATGCTCCCCCGGGGCGCATGGTATAGTATGACAGAATCAAGCGTCCAGTGGCGGGCGCCTGAGGTGCCAGTCGGTAGCCTGCTGGTAAGCATGCCCGGCGGCGAGGAGGCCTGCCTCGTCGAACGCGCGCGACACGATCTGGAAGCCGACTGGCATGCCGTCGCGTGTCATACCCCCCGGCAACGTGAAGGTGGGATGGCCGCTCATGTCGAACGGCGCAGTGTAGCGCAGCCGCATCCCGACCGCCTCGGGATCCCGTCCGGCAGCGGCCAGCGCCTCGAGCGACCATACCGCGCGCGGCATCACCGGCATCAGCAGCAGATCGACCGACGCGAGCAGCCGGTTCAAGGCGCCCGTAAGAGCCGCGCGACGCAGCTGCAGACGCACGAGTTCGGTCCCGGTCAGCCGCCGGCCGGCGTCGATCAGGCTGGCAAGCACGCTGCCATAGTCGCTCGCTCGGGCGGGATAGGTCGCCTCGTGCGCGACCGCGCATTCGACCGCGCACAGCGGCGCCCAGTCGATCGCGGCCTGGTCGAAAGTCGACGGCAGCGTGACATCGACGATCGTCGCGCCGGCTTTCGCCAGCACCTCGATCGCTCCGTCGAGCGCGCGCCGTCCGTCGTCGTCGACGCCGGCGAGGTCGGCTGGTTTGCCAATGCGTTTGCCGTTCACACCCTCCGCAAGGCTCGACCTGTAGTCCGGCACCGGCACGGAGGCTGCGGTCGGGTCGCGCTCGTCCGCGCCGGCGATGACGCCGAGCACGATCGCGCAGTCGAGCGCGCTGCGGGTCATCGGACCGATATGGTCGAGCGATTCGGCAAGCGGGAAAACGCCGGCGCGGCTTACCCGGCCCCAGGTCGGCTTCAAGCCGGTTAGTCCGTTCATGGTGCTGGGAAACCGGATCGAGCCGCCGGTGTCCGAGCCGAGCGAGGCGAAGCACAGGCCGGCGGCCGTGGCGGCGCCGGAGCCGGAAGAGGACACGCCGGTCCAGTAGGCCGCGTTCCACGGATTGATTGGCGCCGCTATGCTGGGATGGTGCGCGCCGAACGCGCCCTCGGTCATCTGCAGCTTGCCCAGGATCACCGCGCCTTTGGCCTTAAGGCGCGCAACGACGGTGGCGTCTTCGGTCGGCACGTTGCCACGGCGGATCGCCATCCCGGCGGCGGTTGGCACGCCCGCCGTATCGCAAAGGTCTTTGACAGCAATCGGCACGCCATGCAGCGGGCCGCGCGAGCTGCCCGCGGCAGTCTCGCGGTCACACACGGCTGCATCCGCGAGGGCTCGCTCGCGGGTCAGCGCCGCGTAAGTCTTCAATTTGGGATCGAGCCGATCGATGCGGTCGAGGATCGCCTTTGTGACCTCCACCGACGTTACGTCGCGCGCCTTCACGCGCCGCGCAACTTCATCGAGAGACAGATAGTGGAAACCGGCGGACATGTCCTCTCCCTTGGTTCATCCCGAGGGGGTCATGTTCATCGCGGCAGGCATCGCTCTCAAGGACAATGGGAGCGCGCAAGAAGAAAAAGCGGCGGCGTGGGGGCCACACCGCCGCAATCAGGAAATGCCTCAGTCGCCCGCCTTGAGATTCACCGCCGCGGAGCGGCCGCGTTCGGTCGCGATCTCATAGCTGATCTTCTGGCCTTCATTCAGCCCATTCAGGCCGGAACGCTCGACGGCGCTGATATGTACGAACACATCCTTGCCGCCCTCCTGGGGCTGGATGAATCCGAAGCCCTTGGTCGAATTGAACCACTTCACGGTACCGGTTGGCATCTCGTCCTCTCCTTAGCCTCGTACGTAGCGCCCTCAACGCGCGGCCGCTGCAATCGGCTGCGACAACTCGTAGAATTTGGGATTGCGCTGGGAGAGTCCGCTGCCGCGACGGGCTCGGACGACAAAGCCAAGAGCCAAGTTCGTGAAGTCGTAGGGTCGCATAACCGTAAGAAACGCCTCCACGACCCGAAGGTTGCATGATAGTCGGCCTACATCGTTGCGCCGATCTTCCAAGGCTCGAACTCGTCGTCACCGATACCGAGCAGCTCCGACTTCGTCTTCTGGCCGGATGCCGTCTTGACGATGAGCTCGAAGATCTTCTTTCCGTTCTCCTGAATCGTCTCCTCGCCGTCGACGATCGACCCGCAGTTGATGTCCATGTCGTCGGTCATCCGCCGATACAGGGCGCTGTTCGTCGCCAGCTTCAGCGAGGGTGTCGGCTTGCACCCGAACACCGAGCCCCGGCCGGTAGTGAAGCACAGGACATTGGCGCCTCCGGCCACCTGGCCGGTCGCGGACACCGGATCGTAGCCCGGGGAATCCATGTAGACGAAGCCCTTGGCCGTGATCGGCTGCGCGTACTCGTACACATCGACGAGGTTGGTGGTGCCTCCCTTCGCCACCGCGCCCAGCGACTTTTCGAGAATGGTCGTCAGGCCCCCAGCCTTGTTGCCGGGCGAGGGGTTGTTGTTCATCTCGCCGCCGGTCCGGGCGCAGTGCTCTTCCCACCATTTGATGCGCTTCACGATCTTCTCTCCGACCTCGCGGCTCACCGCGCGGCGGGTCAGCAGATGCTCGGCGCCGTATATCTCCGGCGTCTCCGACAGCACCGCCGAACCGCCGTGCCGCACCAGCAGATCCACGGCCGCGCCCAGCGCCGGATTGGCCGAGATGCCGGAGTAGCCGTCCGAGCCGCCGCACTGCAGCGCGAGGATGAGATCGCTGACAGGCAGCGGCTCGCGCGTCACGTTGTTGGCTTCCGGCAAGAGTTCCTTGAGGAAGCCGACGGCGCGCATCACCGTCTTCGAGACGCCGCCCTCGTCCTGGATCGCCATCGGAATGAGCTTAGGGCCTTCCTGCAGACCCTCGGCATCCATCAGGCCCGAAATCTGGTTCGTCTCGCAGCCCAGGCCGAGCACGACGACGGCCGTCATGTTGGGATGGCGCGTGTATCCGGCCAGCGTGCGGCGCAACACATCCATTTCCAGACCGGAGGCGGCCATCCCGCAGCCGCCGCCATGGGTCAGCGGCACGACCCCATCGATATTCGGATACTGCGCCAGCAGGGGGTCGACCCTTGCGGCGATCATGCGGCTCGTCGCCGCCGAGCAGTTCACCGTCGTGACGATACCGAGATAGTTGCGCGTGGCGCTGCGGCCGTCGGCGCGACGATAGCCCATGAAGGTCGCCGCCGGCGTGATGTAGTCGGTCGGATGAGCGTCGGCACAGAACGCATAGTCGCGCTCGAAGTCGCCCATGACGCAGTTATGCGTGTGGATGTGTGTACCAGGCGCGAGGTCGTCGGTCGCGAAGCCGATGATCTGGTTGTACTTCCGCAGCGGCTCTCCCTTCCTCACCGGCCGGGTCAGGATCTTGTGCCCCGGCGGCACGCGGGTCAGAGCGGCGACGTCGCCCTCGACCCTGGTGTTGGGCAGGATATCCATCCGGGCCACGACGACATTGTCGTTGGGATGCAGTCGAATCGTGATCGGTGCGGGCATGTCGGTCCTCTCGAGGCACGGCCACGATAGCAAAAAAGAAAGCGGGACGCCCTAAGCGCCCCGCTTCCTGTCCGTGCCGCCCGTCGAGACCTATCGACGCCAGGGGTTGTCCGGTCGGGCGTCATAACGGTTCGGGACGCCGTCACGGTCCCGATCGATCCAGTAAGTGTCGGCGCGATGCTCGTACCGGTCGGGAACGCCGTTGCCGTTGCGGTCCCACCTGCCGGCGACGTGATACCAGCCGTTCGGGCCATGCTCCCAGCGGTCGGGAACCCAGCGATAGCCGAGACGCTGGGCCAGCCAGCGGCCCGGGTTCCAGACGTGGCGACCGCCATCCCAGCGGTAGTAGCCGGGCGCCCAGACGTAGCCCGGGCGCGGCGGCGGCGCCACCTCGTAGACCGGCGCCGGCGGTGGTGTGCCGATGACGAATTGGATGCCCTGTGCCGCCGCCGGCGTCGTCATCGCCGGGACGACGAGCGCCGACAGGGACACTGCGGCGGTGGCAAGAGCGGTGAAAACGGCTCGTTTCAACATGACCTGCCTCCTTCTTCACGGGCCCTCTCGGCACCCGTATCTGTCTGTTCAAAATACGTTTGGACGCCCGTTTCCGTGCCCGCCGGATTCGGGAATTTGCGCCTGCTGGCCGCCGGGATTCCGCCACCGTCAGCGCACGAGCAGGAGCACGACGACTCCGGCGGCGCAGGTCACGACGCCGAGCAGGCCGACGATCGGCAACCGCTCGCCGCGGAGAAGGATCAGGCTGAGCCCGAGCGCGATCAACGGAAACAGCGCTACCAGCGGGGCGACCAGGGTGATCGAGCCGAGACCGAGCGCCGCATAGAGCAGGAAGGTCGCCGCCCCGTTGAAAACACCGACCAGCGTGAACCACATCACGCCTGTCGGGTCTGCCGGACCGGCGCGCCACGCCCGGCGTCCGACCACCAGCAGGATCACTACCGTCGACAGGGTGTAGCCGATCGCCGCCGCCGCCAGCGGCTCGTGCCAGAGCGCGAGAGCCGTCTTGATCGCCGGCTGGATCGCGCCCCTCACCAGGGCGGCCGAGAGCGGCAAGGCGAGGACCCAGAGCGGCCATTGCCGCCCGCCGGCGCCCCCGCGTAGCGCGAGTAGTGCCACACCGCCGATCACCATGGCCAGCCCTGCCAGCTGACCCGGACCCGGGCGCTCATCGAGGAAGATCACCGCCCCCATCACGGCGAACAGGGGCGATACATTGCCGACGGCCGCAGCGACCGCGGGACCCAGCTTTTCGTTGGAGCGTACCGACAGGATCGACACCAGTACCGGAAAGATCAGCCCGACCGCGGCGAAGATCGCCGCCGCATCGAGATCGAACCGGCTGAAATCGACGAAGATCAATGCAAACAGCCAGGCGAGGATGGCCGACCCTCCGATGCTGTAGAGCGGCGATCGCCACGACGGCACGGTGCGCAGTCCGTACTGGATGAGTATCTGGGCAACAGCAAAACACAGGGCGGCGGCCAGCGCCAAAAGGGCTGCCGCGCTCATGCGAATCTGCTATTCCCGCCCGCTTCCGCAACCGAGGATATGATGGACACGCTCACCTACTGGAACGACACGTGGCACGAGGGCAACCCGGCGATCCTCGGTCCGCGCGATCACGCCTTCTGGTTGGGCTCCATGGTATTCGACGGCGGCCGGGCGTTCGAGGGCTGTGGACCGGACCTCGATCTCCATGCGGAACGGGTGGTGCGGTCAGCGAAAGTGCTCGGGCTGAAGCCCACCAAGACCGCCGGGGAGATCCTGGCGCTGATGCACGAGGGCGTGCGCCGGTTCGGGCCCAAGGCCGAGCTCTACGTGCGGCCGATGTTCTGGGCCACCAAGGGCGGGCCCGGCCCGATCTCCGTCGATCCCGCCTCCACCCAGTTCCTGCTCTGCGTCTATCACTCGCCGATGCGCGCCGGCACGCCGCTCACGCTGGGGCTTTGCCACACGATCCGCCGTCCGACCCCGGAGAGCGCGCCGACGATGGCCAAGGCCTCCTGCCTCTATCCCAATTCCTCGCGCGGCGTGGCGGAGATCCTCGAGCGCGGCTTCAACAACGGCGTCGTGCTCGACTCGGCCGGGAACGTGGCGGAGACGTGCAGCTCGAACATCTTCCTGGCGAAGGACGGGGTCGTGGCGACGCCGGTGCCCAACGGCAGCTTCCTCGCCGGCATCACGCGCAACCGCACCGTCACCCTGCTGCGCAATGCGGGCGTGCGGGTCGACGAGCGCACCGTGACGCTGCCGGAGCTCGACGACGCCGACGAGATCTTCACCACCGGAAACGCCGGCAAGGTGCAGCCGGTCAGCCGCTACGAGAGCCGCGACCTGCAGCCCGGGCCGATCGCCCGCCAGGCGCACGAACTCTACATGGCATGGTCACGCACGCAGCGTGTCATCTGACGTTCGCGGGAACGCGTGATCCGAAGGTAGCGTTTTCCTAAAATGCGCATCCAGGTCGTCCACTGCCATCCGCTCGTCGGCAGTTACAACCACGCGCTCTACCGGACGATCGTCGAGACGTTGCAGGCCAATGGCCACGATGTCGTCGCGACCGATCTCTATCGCGAGTGCTTCGAGCCGGCGATGACCGAGCGTGAACGCCAGACCTACATGGAGGAGAGCTACGACTACCGCGCGGTCAGAGGCTATGCCGAGACGCTGAAGTCGCTGGATGGCATCATCCTGTGCTTTCCGCATTGGTGGTTTTCGATGCCCGCCATTCTCAAGGGCTGGGTCGATCGTGTCTGGGGTCCGAGCATCGCCTTCGACTACGATCCCAAGGACAAGCACCTCGAGCCGGCGCTACGCAACATCAAGCTGTTCGGCGTGGTGACCAGCTACGGCTCGCCGTGGTGGGTCGTGGCCCTGTTCGCGGGCAATGCCGGCAGGAACGTCCTGATGCGCGGGATGAAGCCGCTCTGCGCCAAGGACGTACGCTCGTTCTACATGGCGCACTACAACATGGATCATTCCACGCCCGAGTCGCGCAAGGCGTTTCTGGAGAAGGTGCGCGCGCACGTGGCACGGCTCTGACGTCACAGCTTCGCCACACCGGTTAGCCGCATTTTGCCCCAATCTGACTCGTACCGGCATCGAGAGCGCACATCGCTCTTCTTCGGTTCATTGGGGAGCCACCTTTATGCGTACGATTGTCGTTTTTGCCGCCGTCCTGCTCGCCACAACCGCCTGCGGCGATACCTGGGGCGAACGCGCCGTGACCGGGGGCGGCATCGGCGCAGGTACCGGCGCCGTGATCGGCGCCGTCACCGGGATGGGACCGCTCACCGGTGCGGTGATCGGTGGCGCGGTCGGCGCCGGGGCGGGTGCCGCCACGACACCTCGGCGCTATTAGGGCCAAGTAGCGCCAACAAAATCCGGACCGCAACGTCCGCCGCTCGCTGACGCGAAAGCCGCTAGCGCGAGTGCAGTTCGCGATGCTCGCCCATCCTGGGGGGCACGCCGGTTGCGGCCGCCTTTCCGATCTTGAACATCTGCACCATCTTGTTAGTATCGACATCCCAATATTCGACGTGCTCGAGGGTGACGGCGACCAGCGCCACGTCCGGATCGGCAGGTCCACCCGGAAACCAGGCCTGCACCGCGGTGTTCCAGAGCGCCTTCTTCTTCGCCTGATCGTCGACCACGCGGGCACGACCGGCCACGGATACATAGGAATCCTTGCCGGGATCGGCGTAGGCGACGTTGACGCTGGCATCGCGTCCGATATCGATCACCGGCTCGCTGCTGCGCGACATGAAGAACCACAACACCTCGGCGCGATCGTCGGCCTTGTTCTGTGTCGTCATCGGGCGCGAATGCATGTGCCCGTCACTTCCGTGCGCGGTGAACATCGCGAACTTGATGTCCTTGATCAGTTCCCAGAATTTGTTCCAGTCGGCGGCGGACTCTGCGGGCATGGTTTCGCTCCTTGTTCGGGTTCCGGGACGAAACGGCCGGGCCGTGTGACTTGTTCCGTGGCGCCTATCGCGTCGCCAGCTCTCCTTCCACGGCCCGAGGTCCATCTCGATGTTCTGCGGCCCGAGCTCGCGCGCCATCGATTGGGCCAGCGCGCGCACCGCATGCTTGCCGCCGGCAAACGCCGAGAAGCCGCGCCCGCCCCGGACGGACGCGGTCGCGCCGGTGAACAGCATCGTGCCCTTGCGCGCGGCACCATCACCTTGGCCGACTCGCGCGCCGTCAGGAATCCGGCGAAAGCCGTCATCTCCCAGATCTTGCGATAAATGCGTGAGGTCGTGTCGCGGATGTCGAAGCCGATATTGAAGACGAAGACCTCGACCTCGCCGATCCCGGTCTCGATCTCGTGGAACAGCTTCACGACCTGGTCCTCGTCGCGGGCGTCGGAGCCCAGCGGATGCACCTTGCCGCCTCACTCACCACCTGCCCCACGAGAGGCTGCAGCTTGTCGGCATGCCGGCGGGTCACGACGGCGGTGTAACCCTACGCGCGAAGCGACGGGCGATGGCACCGCCCGTCGCGTCTCCCGCGCCGAATCACGACGCAGACCTTGTCCCTCATGGCGTTCTCCGTCGCGAGCACTGTGGGCGCGCGACGGAGAACGCTCAAGGGAGTTCATGTCATGGCCGCCCGAGCGCGCAGTTCCCGGGTCGTCAGGCCCTTGCCGTCGGGGCGCCAGCCGGGTGCGCCAAAGAGATAGTGCCAAGCCTCGTTGAACGAACGCGCACTTGCGAGATCTCTGGCCATGCCGATCCACGGCTCGAAGTTGATGCGGATCGGATTGTAGGTCGTCACCGGCGTCACGAGGCCGTACTCGCACGGCCGGTCGGCGCGCTCGGCGACATACGTGCCGAACAGGCGGTCGAAGACGATCAGCACGCCACCGAAGTTCGCGTCTAGATACTCGGGGTTCCGCGCGTGATGCACACGGTGGGCCGAAGGCGTGTTCAGCACATATTCCAGCACGCCCAGCTTGGGAATCCAGTCGGCGTGAATCCAGAATTGATAGAGCAGGTTGAGGAATAGCGCGGTCAGGATCGTCACCGGCTCGAAGCCGAGCAGCGCCATGGGCGTGAAGAAGATCGTGGCGCCGCTGAACTTGCCGAGCCAGCCCAGCCGATAGGCGGCCGACAGCGTGAAGCGGTTGGGCGAGTGATGCACGGAATGGGTGTTCCAGAACCAGCGCACCGTGTGGCTCGCGCGGTGGAACCAGTAGTAGAAGAATTCGAGGCTGACGAAGAGCAGCAGCACGCCGCCGACCGTGTCGAGGCTGGGCGTGAACAGCCGATGGTCGTAGGCCCAGGCAAACACCGGCGTAGCGAGGCTGTACGGGATGAAGGCGAGCAGGCGGCGCACGGTGAGATCGGCGAGCGAGGTCGCCCACTCCTTCCAGTCGTAGCCTTCGGGGCGCCTGCGCGAGAACCACAGGCCTTCGACCAGAGCGGCGCCGATCACCACGGGCAGCAGGACGAGATAGAGCGTGCCGAACGCTTCCATGAAGGACTCCTTTCCTTTCGACGACGGTATAGATATGAGCATTGCTCATGTTCTTGTACTCGCCTTCCGACGCCAGGACTCATCATGGGAAAATCCCGCCAACTCGTTGAAAACAAACGGCGAATTCCGCGACAGGCCCGCGCCGAGGAGACCGTGTCGGCGATTCTCGAAGGGGCGGCTCAGGTTCTCGAAGCGGGCGGCCTGGCGGCTTTCACGACCAACGCCGTGGCCGAGCGCGCGGGCGTCAGCATCGGGACGCTCTATCAGTACTACTCGGACAAGGGCGCCCTGCTGCGCGCCCTCGCCGAGCGTGAGATGCGCGTTGCGATCACAGGCGTGGCCAGGGCGCTGCACGACGAGAGCGATGCGCCGCCCGAGGAGCGGGCTCGCGCCGCGGTGCGCGCGATCGTGCATGCCTTCCACGGCCGACAGCGCGCCCGCAAGGCCGTCGTCCAGGCGGTGCTTGCCCAGGGTATCGCGATCGAGATGGTGGCGCCGGTCGCCGCTTTCATCGCCGAAGCCGGATCCACTCCCCGGCCCGGCCTTCCGGATCTCAGCCCCGAGCAGCAGTTCGTCGTCTCGCGCGCCCTGATGGGCGCCATCCGCGCCGCGGTGCTCGAGGAAGCACCCTTCCTGAAAAGCCGCGCCTTCGAGGACGAGTTGGTCCGGCTGGTGCTCTCCTACGTGAGATCCGTATCCGACCCGATGACGATGAAGCCTTCCCTTTGAGCCGGCTTTGGAACGCGATCGCTGTGACTCCTCATCCGAGACTCCGCTCCACCGGGAGAGGCACGATTGCAGAGTTTCTCCAGACCTTCACCGCCCGCGGCGGCGCTCATCAAGCACCAGCGCGACAGCGGAGATGCCACGCTTGAGCTTCGGTGGCCGACCTGCAAACAGCGCTTTCCCGGGGGTTGATCGGGCCGGCTGAACGACACCGTCGCGGACGAGCCGCAGCAGCCTGCTGTCCTGCGGGGCACCGGGAACATTGATGGCCGGCTCGGGGCGCGCGACGGCAGGGACTCGATCCGTGATCAGCATCCCCGCCTTGCGGCGAAGACCGCGGATCAAGTCTCCGAGACCGTTTCTTGCCTCGGTGATGGCGGTTCTCTTCATCGGCTGGAACGGCTTCCTCTATCCGGCGCTCCCAGTGATCGACAAGTATTCTCAGCTTCAATCGAGTGGCGCAATTCCCCACTCCATGGCGCCGAGTCCGGCTATGGTGCGTCCATGCCTTCCCTCAGCGAGACCACCATCATCCCCTCGCCGGCCGCGCAGGTCTGGCCGCTGCTGCGCGATCCGGCGCTCGTCGCGTCGTGCATTCCCGGCGCGACGCTGGCGCCGGACCAGGGCGACGGGCTGTGGCGCGGCTCGGTGCGCGTGAAGTTCGGGCCGACCGTCGCCGTCTTCCGCGGCGAGGCAAGTCTCGCTTTCGACGACGCCGCGCGGACCTGCACCATCGAAGGTCGCGGTATCGACGGGCGCGGTGCTTCGCGCGCTCTCGCTTCGGGCGTGGTCAAGGTGTCGGGAAGCGACACGACCGAACTGGCGATCGACGGCAGCTTCTCGGTGAGCGGCCCGCTCGAAACCTTCGCCAATGCCGGCGGCATTCACGTCGCGCGCGCCCTGCTGGCGGAATTCTCCGCCAACATGGCGAGGAAGATCGCCGAGCAGAGTCCGTCGCTTCTGCCGGAGACTGTTTCGCCTGATGGGGTCGCCGCGCTTGCCGAGCCCCTACCCTCAACGGCACCATCCGCCCCACCAACACCGGCACCGGCCGCCGAGATCAGCGGCTTCCGCATCCTGTGGCGGGCGTTCCTGTCCTGGCTGCGCGGCAAATAGGGAGAGAAGACTCAAATGAGCGGCAAGCTGAAGGTCTCCGACATGCTGGCGCGCGCCTTCGCGGCCGAGGGTGTCGACCACCTGTTCACCCTGATGGGCGACGCCAACATGTACTGGTCGACCGCAATGGCCGAGCTGCCGGGCATGAAGGTGGTGCACGCCCGCCACGAGCACTGCGCCGTCGCAATGGCCGACGGCTACGCGCGCGCGACCGGCAAGGTCGGCGTCGCTTCGACGACCTGCGGCCCGGGATTCACCCAGATCATGACCGCGCTCACCATCGCCGCGCGCGGCAACGTCCCGCTGGTGGTGTTTGCCGGCGACTCGCCGATTGCCGCTGCGTGGTACCTGCAGCAGATCGACATGGCTCCCCTCGCGCTCGCCTGCGGTGCGCACTACGTCGCCGTCAAGCACATGGACCGCCTGCTCGACTGCGTGCGCGAGGCCTTCCTGGTCGCCGCGCTGGAGCAGAAGCCTGTGGTGCTGAGCGTGCCGATGGACCTGCAGAAGCAGGCCTGGCCGCACATGACCGACTACACGCCCTCGTCCGACCTGATGCCGGCGGCGCAACGGCCGGTGCCCGATCCGATGATTGTCGACAAGGTCATCGACATGATCGCCGAGGCCGAGAAGCCGATCCTGATCGCCGGTCGCGGCGCCCTTCTCTCCGGTGCCGGCGCGGCCCTCGAAGCGCTTGCCGCCGCAAGCGGCGCGCTGACGGCGACGTCGCTGCTCGGCAAGGGCCTGTTCGACGGCAACCCCTATGCGCTCGACATCGCCGGCGCCTTTGCCAGCGACTTCGCGCGCGAGCGCTTCGCGGAAGCCGACCTGGTGATCGGCGCCGGCGCGGCGCTCGGCCACTACACGACGGAAGGCGGCTATCTCTATCCCGGCGCGCGCACCATCCAGATCGACGTCAATCCGCGCGGCCTGTGGCAGGGCGTGCGCACCGCCGATCTCCATGTCCGCGCCGATGCGAAGGCAGCGGCCGAGGCGATCGTCGCGCGGATGAAGCAGCGCGGGGTGTCGCGCACCGGCTTCCGCACCAACGAGATGGCCAAGCTGATCGCGGGCGATTCGCCGGACAGCAAGGAGTTCCCGGTGCAGCCCAACACGCTCGACCCGCGAAAGGCGGTGCTCGAGCTCGACCAGGCGATCCCGAAGGACTGGGAGGTCGTGGTCGGCGCCGGCCATTACTTCAGCATGGTGATGACCCACATGAAGGGCCGTCCGGCCGAGCGCTACCACGTGGTCAACGACTTCGGCGCGATCGGCTCGGCCCTGCCCGCCGCCATCGGCATCGCCGCGGCCAAGGGCGACGGCAAGGTGCTGCTGGTGGAAGGCGACGGCAGCCTGATGATGCATGTGCAGGAGCTCGAGACCGTGCGCCGCCAGGGCATCCGCATGCTGATGGCGATCATGAACGACGGCGGCTACGGCGCCGAGGTCCACAAGTTCCGCGCCAACGGCATCACGCCCAAGGAAGCCGTGCACGGGCGCGGCGATCTCGCGGCCGCCGCCACCGGCTTCGGCCTGCGCGGCGCATCGGTCACGCAGCCCGGCCGCTTCGCGCCGCTCTTCAAGGAGCATCAGGGCGCCAACATCGGCACGGTATGGGACGTCCACATCGACGACCTCATCCCCTCGCGCGCCTATCGCCGGGTCCACTACGGCGAGGCCTGAGGAGGCGGACCTGCGACGTCGGCGGCGCCGGCCCTGA
The DNA here is from genome assembly GCA_026126105.1 of Enhydrobacter sp. Taxonomy (GTDB): domain Bacteria; phylum Pseudomonadota; class Alphaproteobacteria; order Reyranellales; family Reyranellaceae; genus Reyranella. Next base: position 6,679 of record JAHCJV010000060.1, on the reverse strand, counting down.
CGTCTTCGTGAACACCGGGCGCATGTTTCTTCAGGGATTTGCCTGCTTGTGCGATGTGGCGGACGGGAATGTCGGTCATATTCGGTCCGATGGGTGAATCCGGCATAGCGCGGCGTGTCTGGCAGGCGCAGGTGTCGGTCGGTCCGGCGTTGAATTGGGTTGTACGGCGGCATCCGTCGCCTGGGAACTTTGGGGGAGCACCACCATGGCCGTGACCACGGGTTACGACTTTGACGATTCGCAAGACGCACAGAACGTCCCTCTTGCGCCGATCACCGGGAACGCCGCCATCACCAGCCTCGCCAACGGTGGCTTCGTCGGCATCGGCGATCGCGCGGGATCGATCGTCGGAAAGATCTACAACTCAGCCGGCAAGCGGACGGCGACGTTCGCCAACAATCTCGGCACCAACGGCTCGATCGACCAGCTCAGCGACGGCAATCTCGTGATCGCGAGCCAGACCGCCGATTCCATCCTCGTCAAGGTGGTCGACAGCGTCACCGGCACCGATATCGTCTCTCCGTTCGTGCTCAATCACGAAATCGGCACCAGCAATCCCGATGTCATCGCGCTGTCGGGCGGAGGGTTCTGGGTCGTTTCCCATACCCACTTCCAGGGGAGCGACAACGACATCAACTTCGACATCTTCGACAATAACGGCGTTCTGGTCGGTCTCAGCGTGCTGGATGTGTCGCTCGAGGACGACCGGGACGCTGCCGTCACCCAGCTCGACGGTGGCAACGTCGTCGTTTCCTGGACCCGCACCATCGGGACGCAAACCGAGATCTGGTACTCCGTCCTCACGGCTTCCGGCGCGACGGTAAAGGGCCCGACGCTGGCCGATACGAAGGGGGCGGAGAACAAGCATGTCGATGTGACGGCCCTCGATGGCGGGGGATTCGCGCTGGTTTACCAGGACAGCCAGTGGTCGCCCGCCCCCTCGTCGCTGACGCTCGCGAAGTTCGACGCGGCCGGCACAAGCAGGGGCAAGTTCAACATCACCCCGTTCACCGCGGGGAGCGTCGAGCCGTCGGTCATTCGCCTTTCGAACGGCCTGCTTGCCGTTGCCGAGATCAGGTCCACCCTGGCCTTCGTAACCCTGGTCGATCCGGCGACGGGCCAGGCGCTGGCGTCGCGGGACGTCATCGGCGATTTCGACGGATTCGATCCCCACGACGCGGTCGTCGCGGCGTTCGGCATCGGTCGCGTGGCCGTGTTCTACAACGATACGACAGAGAATCTGTCCGGCGGCTCGGCCTTCAACATCGTGCGTACCTCGGTGAGCGATTCGCTGCCCTTCGCCGGCGATACCGTCAATGGAGACGATTTCATCGACCGGATTTTTGGCGGCAACGGCGACGATACCCTGAACGGCGGCGGCAACGACGACGAGATCCACGGCGGCAACGGCGTCGATACGATCGACGGCGGGGACGGCAACGATTTCATCGAGGGCGGCCAGGGCTACGACTACATCCGGGGAGGCAGGGGCGACGACACCATCTTCTTCATGACACAGGACGAGGCCGACTCGTCGTTCTCCGGCGGCGAAGCCCGCGGCGATGACGGCAACGACCGGATCACCGGATCGATCGCGGCCGAATCGCTGTCCGGCGATGCAGGCAACGACATCCTCGACGGCCGGGGCAGCGACGACATGCTCGATGGCGGGAGCGGCATCGACAGCGCCAGCTATGCGTCGGCGGCAAGCGCAGTGACTGCCACGCTGACCGACAAGGTCGGCGGGCATACCGGCGGCTCCTCTTCGGGCGGCGGCGGCAACGACACGTTTGTCGATATCGAATCGCTCACAGGCTCGAGGTTCGGCGATACGCTCACAGGCAACCGCGCGGCCAACGTGCTGGACGGCCAGGCGGGCGCCGACACGATGCAGGGAGGCCGCGGCAACGACACATACTTCGTGGACCGCACGGACGATCAGGTGATCGAGGACGCCAACAGGGGAACCGACCTGGTGAACAGCTCGGCCAACTTCACCCTGTCCGCGAATGTCGAAAGGCTGACCCTGACCGGCGACGCGACGATATCGGGCACGGGCAACGAGCTTGCCAATATCATCACCGGCAATGACCGCAACAACCGGATCGACGGCAAGGAAGGCAACGACACACTCATCGGCGGCGGCGGGAGCGACAGTTTCTTCTTCACGACGGCGCTCGATGCGGCGACCAATCTCGACACCGTCGCCGACTTCGTTTCCGGCACCGATCGCATGCAGCTCGACCGAACGGTTTTCACCGCGGTGGACCAAGGCGCTCTGTCCGCGGCTGCTTTCGTCCAGGCCGCGGCGGCCACCACGACGAAGCACAGGATCATCTACGATGTGACGACCGGCGTGGCATCGTACGATGCCGACGGCAGCGGCGCGGGGGCAGCCGTCGCCTTCGCCCAGTTCACGCCCGGCCAGACCTTGGTCGCCAGCGACTTCAAGGGCTTGGCGCTCTGAGACCGGCTGAGCGGATCTTTGGGCCGCACCGCTCGACAATGCACGGCAGACCGAGCGCCCGCGCGGTTGCCGTGGCTTTCGTTGCGGGCCTCGCCGTTGCGTTGCCGGCGGCCGCGCAGGTCGGGTCGCCGCGACTCTACGCGGGGCTGAATGCCATCGCGATCCCGTATGCCAATGGGCCTGTCCGCATGGATCACCTGCCGGGAGTCTGGTTGAAGCTGCCGGGCAGCGAGCCGCGCCGCTTCGGCATGGACACCGGGTCCACCGGCATCGTCGTGTCGAGCGAGCACTACGTCCCCGGACCGAACGACGTCGACGACGGGCCTGGCCAACTCACCTACAACAGCAGCGGCCGGGTGCTGCACGGCACGCGCTGGACGACCGACGTCGAGATCATGCACGGCCGCGAGCGGCCGGCTGCCACCGCGCGCGTCCAGGTCCTGCGGGTCGAGCGCATCACCTGCCTGCACGACGCGCGCGACTGCGAGCCGCGCGAGCGGCCGCGCGGCGTTTCCTACATGGGGATCGGCTTCGGCCGTAACGCGGCGCAAGGCACTGCGCCGACCGTGCAGCGCAATCCCTTCATCGCGCTCACCGCGCTCGCCTCAGGCGTGCCGGCACCCAGCGTCCGCCCTGGCTACATCCTCACCCGCGACGGCCTCCATCTCGGCATGACGCCCGAGCTCACGCGCCACTTCGCCTTCGTGAAGCTCACCCCGAAGCGCACTGTCAGCGGTGTGCCGGACTGGGAGGGCGCGCCCCTCACCGTTTCCGTCGACGGCGTCACCGGGACGGGCACGAGCCTGATGGACACCGGCATCAACTACATGTTCCTCTCGCCGCCGGCGGGAACGGCGCTCAGCCGCGGACAGCGGGTGCCGGACGGCACGCGCATCGCGATCTGGCTGCCCGGCCAGGCTCCGCCGAACGCGCGCTACTCCGTCACCGTCGGCGACCGGAGCAATCCGATGAATCCGGCGAAGGTCGAGGTCGTGCACGATCCCGGCGTCTTCGTGAACACCGGCCGCATGTTCCTGCAGGGCTTCGACTACCTCTACGACGCCGCCGGCGGCTATGTGGGCTACGCCTGGGCCGGCCGGACCAACCCGGCCCATGGCAGCGTCGCGATCGGGCGGTGAACAGAATCAGCGCCGCAAGTGCGAGACGCCGAGCTCCTCCCACATCCAGCTCATGTCGTAGCTGGCGAGAGCCGACCCCGGCTCGCGTTTCGCGCTTCCGTTCTCGAGAGCCTTGAGCCAGCCGACCAGCCTCTCCCGGCCCTCCGGCGTCCCGGCACATGCGCGCGGACTCACCCCACCCAGCGCCGGCACGGGCTGCTCGAGCACCCCGCGATAATGCCGTTCGAGCACGTCGTGAAGCAACGCGCGCTCCTCGTCCGGCGGCAGAACCGACGGTGCCGGCTCCGCCCGGTCAGGCCGCGACTTCATCATCTCCTCCACCGACATCGCCTCCACGGCGGGTTCGGCGACGAACGGGCCGATGACGGGGTCGAGCAAGGCGCGCGCCCTTTCGGCGCGCTGCGGCGAGTTGGTTCGCAGCACCAGCGTGTCGCCCTCGAGCCCGACATCCCCGAGCGAGACGGACCCGTCCGGCAAGAACGTCGAGAAGCGTTGCGCTCCTCCGGGTTCGCCATGGGGCGCGGCGGCAGCGGGCGGCTCGGCCCAGTTCCAGCAGTCGTCGGCCGTTTGCCGGAATCCCGGGAGGGCGCCGATTCCCTCCCCGAGCGCGTTGCGGTCCACACCGGGCTTCAGCGGATAGCGAACGGTCATGAACTCGATCGGGTCGCCATCGCTGTTGTTCAGCGCGGGTCGGATCGGATCGAGCACCCTCTGCAGCACGTCCTCGAGCCAGGCATGGGTGAACGCGAACGCCCCGCGGCGCAGCGCCTCGGTGTCGAAGCCATAAGCATCGAGCTCGGCATCTCCCGGATCGCGCGCGGCGAGGATCTCCTCGCGCAACTTCTCGCGGATCGCGACGAAGCCCTTGCGGAGCGCTTCAGCGAGTTCACGGTCCATTGGCAGGACACCGCCTGACATCTCGACCCTCGTGCCCACCGTCAAGACGCGGGCGGCGATCACATCCCACGGCTTCAGGCTGCGCGTGGCCAGCTTCTCGCTGACGCGCACCGGCTCTCCGCCGCGCAGCAGGTCGCGCGCCAGGAACGACCGGTCCGGCACGATGTCGCTCACCTCGTACAGGCTCATGACCGACGACCGCAGCGCCATCATGTAGCGCTTGTTGGGCACGGACTCCTTCCAGCCGCGCCGCTTCAGGTAGTCGTCGACGATATTGCTGCCGTCGTCGAAATCGTTCGACAGCATGTCCTCGAGGACGCAGCCGAACAGGTTCGCCGCGTGGCCGGCGCCGATCACGTCGGCCAGCTCTTCCACCTCGATGCCGGCCTCGTCGCAGGGCGGTCCCAGATGGAGATCGAGCAGCTCGTCGAACAGCTCCGCCCACTCCTCGCGCTCGAGCCACTTTCTGACGCCGGAAAGCTGATTAGCCTTTGCCATGCCCCAGCGTTGCGCACGGGTTCGCCGGGAATCAAGTGGTCCGCGTACAGGTTACCCACACCGCCCCTCAACCGGCGGCCAGAGGTGAGGCAACGCGTCGGCGATTGGCGGAAAGTCCTCGTCGAGCGTCTCGAGGGCCGCGAGCACCGCCAACAGAGACTTGGCTGGCACTGCTTCGATAATCAGCTTTCCGCCTTCCTTGCGCATGATCGCGTCTTCACCGCGGAACTCGAACTCGCGCGGAATGCGCACGGCCTGGCTGCGGCCGTCCCTGAAGAGTTTGACGCGACGTTCTGAAACCGGCGGAAGCCTCCCAAACGAATACCAGGACAGATGCTCATAAGACCGGAATCGTCACACGTCATAAAGCATCGTTACACGCTGTCGCGCCAACCTCGCTTCGGCAGCGTCAGCGCCGCCGCCATGCCGGTCACGTTGGCGGCGACGGCAATCATCATCGCCGCGACGTAGCTGTGCGTCATGTCGAACAGGTAGCCGGCCAGCACCGGCAGGCCGATCGCCGCGGCGCACCAGGCGATGTAGGTGCGGCCGGCGACGCGCCCGTAGTCGGCGGGCGGCCAGTAGAGGGCGACCCCGGCGGCGGTCGATCCGGAGATGAAGCCGTAGCCCACGCCGACCATGCCCAGCCCCAGCACTGCCGTGACCGGCGCCGGGAAGAACGTCACCAGCAGCCCGCCGCACAGCGCCAGCGCGTGCGCCGCGCACATCACGTGCGGCACGGCGAAGCGATCGACCAGCCAGCCGCCGCTGATGCGCGCCGCCGCGATCGCGGCGGAAAGGCCGGTCGTGGCGGCGACCGCCAAGGTGGTCGCGCCGCCATAGGTGGCGATGATCTCGCGCGCCTGGCTCAGCACCATCAGCCCCGCCGAGGCGGCGAAGAAGAACGTGCCGGCGAGCTTGAAGAAGGTCAGGCCCAGCACTGCCGGCCGCTCCCCCTTGCTACCGGTCGTGCTGTTCGTCGTGCCAACCCTTGGCGCGGCCAGTCTGGCGCCGCTCAACCAGGCGAGCAGCGCGGCGATGATGCCCGTCGCCACCAGCACGACGCCGAGGCCGCCCAGGGTCGTGCGCCAGCCATAGGCCTCGTTGCAGGCGTTGAAGGCGGGCGTGGCGATCATGGCACCCATCGGATAGAGGCTGACGAGATAGCCGTTGATCAGGCCGCGCCGCCGCGCGCCAGCATGTTCACGCCCTGCTGTAACAGGATGTAGGCCATGCCGCCGCCGGTGCCGAACACCACGCCGTAGCCCAGCAGCAGTTGCCAGAGCCCGGTCGCCGTCGCCGCAGCCGTGACGCCGGCCGCGGCCAGCAGGGCGGCGGCGATAACGAGGAGCGGCAGCGGTGCGGCACGATAGACGAAGGGCGCCCCGACCGAGCCGATGGTGAAGCCGACCGTCGCCACGCCGAACACCAGCGAGAGCGCCGAGCGGCTGACCGCAAGGTCCTGCTCGAGCGGACGCAGGAGGACGCTGAAGGCATAGACCGAGCCCAGCGGCAGGTTCATCAGCGTCGCCGCCACCAGCGCCGCCCACAGATGCCCGGCGGAGGCAGGGGAGGAAGGCGCGGCTGGCGGCATGGCGTGAGCGTCCGATTCTTCGGCGGTTCTTTCCAGCCAATTCTTTCGAGCTGTCTGGCGGAATAGGCTCTCCTCTGGCGCCGT
>JAHCJV010000006.1 GCA_026126105.1 Enhydrobacter sp. | reverse complement strand
TGGCCTGTACGAGCATGCGCTGGAAGGCGCCGAGCCGTTGACGGCCGGCACGCTGCGCATCCGCACGCGCCACGACCGCACCAACTGGCGCGACCAGAACGGCCGGTGCACCGTTGAAACCCTGGAGTTCACCGCCCAGGGCATGCGCGTCGTGCAGTCCACGCTCGTCGACACCAACCAGGTCCTGATCCGCGACGGCGTGTTCACCAATGGCGGCAGTCCGGTGCCGTTCGCCCGCCGCTGCCCGTAGCTAGTCCTCGAGGCCACGGCCCTTGGCCTTGACGAGGTCGGCGACGAGCGGCTTGACCGGGCTGAAGTAGCCGGCGGCCTTCTTGGCATCCATCTCCACCAGCGCGTCCGCCGGGATCAGCTCGTCGGGGATTGGCACCTGCTCGACGATCTCGATGCCCTGCTCGCGCAAGGCGTCGCTCTTCATGTTGCTCATCGAGGCGAAGCGGTCGATGCGGGCGATGCCGAGCCAATGGAACACGTCGGGCATCAGCTCCTGGAAACGCATGTCCTGAACGCCCGCCACGCACTCCGTGCGATTGAAGTACTGTGCCGCCGAATCGCCTCCCGGCTGGCGCTTGCGCGCGTTGTAGACCAGGAACTTGGTGACCTCGCCCAGCGCGCGCCCTTCCTTGCGGTTGTAGACGACCACGCCGACCCCGCCCTGCTGCGCCATCTCGATGCAGATCTCGATGCCGTGCGCGAGGTAGGGCCGGCAGGTGCAGATGTCGGAGCCGAACACGTCGGAGCCGTTGCACTCGTCGTGGAGGCGGCAGGCGATCTTCGTCTCCGGCCTGCCCAGCTTCGACACGTCGCCGAAGAAGTAGATCGTCGAGCCGCCGATCGGCGGCAGGAACAGCTCGAGGTCGGGCCGCGTCACCAGCTCGGTGTACATCCCGCCGGTCTGCTCGAACAGCGTGCGCCGGAGGTCGACCTCGCGCACGCCGAAGCGCTCGGCGATGCCGGGCAGCCACCACACCGGCTCGATCGCCGCCTTGGTTACCTTGACGTCGCCCGAGCCGCTCAGGATGTCGTTGTCGGGCTTGAGCCGGCCCGCGGCCATGGCGTCCATGATCTCGGGCATGTTCACATGCGCCTTGGTGACGGCGATGGTCGGGCGGATGTCCCAGCCCGCCGCGAGCTTGTCGGCGAACACGTCGGCCACCATATGACCCCACGGATCGAGCGACACGATCTTCTTCGGATCGAACCAGCTCTCGAACGGGCCGATCCGCTCGGCCGGCGAGGTGTTGGTGTAATCGGGACGGTGGCCGGGCTTGAGTTCCTGCGCCGCGATCGCCAGCGCGCGATAGATGCCGTAGCTGCCGGAATGCACGCCGATCGCGTTGCGCCGCGCGGCATCGCCCACCGTGCCGACGACGGGACCGCGGATCACCGGATCGCGGGCACCCCACACGACGGGTGGCGCCGTCTGGCCACCCTGGGAGGGGTGGGTGTTCAGTCTGATGTGAGCCATGTGCTTTCCGCAGGACAACAGCTTGGAAAGCGAGGCATTCTAGGCCTCGTGGATGACGAAAGGAAGACGCCACTGCGGCTTGATTCGTCGATCGGAATTCGGAGGTTTCAATGCCCGACCTGTTTCCCACCACCGAGGAAGCCGCCCAGGACCAGGCGCGCCAGATCGGCATCGTGAACCATCTGGGACCCGAGTCGTTCAAGCCGGACGGGCTGCGCCCGTTCTTCGAGTACCGCTCGCTGGGCCTCGAAACGCTGACCGACGGCAAGGTCGGCGCCCACGTGATCCGTGCGAAACCCGGCCAGCATGCCGATGCGCCGCGCCACGCCCACACGCTGGATTTCCAGTTCATCTACGTGCTCAAGGGCTGGGCGATCTTCGAGTACGAGGGCCATGGCGAGCACCGGCTGGTCGCCGGCTCGACCGTCTATCAGCCGCCGGGCATCAGCCACAAGGAGATCGCCCACTCCGACGACTTCGAGGTGCTGGAGATCACCATGCCGGCCGAATTCGAAACGCGGGCCGTGGAATAGCGCTCGCATGAGACGCCTGTTCGCTTCGTTGCTTGCCGCCCTCGTGCTGCTGCCCCTCGGTCCGGCGATCGCCGCCGAGCCGTTGCCGAAACCGAAGAAGATCTTCTTCGCGACCGGCTCGACGCGCGGCATTGCCGGCGGTCACGTCCAGCGCGGCCGATACGACCTCCATTCGCTGACGGCGAACGAGGGGCAGCTGCTGACCGTCACCGTGACGATCCCCGACGACAACGCCCTCTTTCACATCTACGCCCCCGGCACCACCCTCGGCCGCGATGCCGACGGCACGCTCCAGTTCCACGGCCGCGCACTGCACGTCCCCGGCGACGGCAACGACTCGACGCGCTGGAGCGGCCGCCTGCCGGCCACCGGCACCTACCTGATCGCCATCGGCAGCACCCGCGGCAACGCCCGCTACAGCATGGACGTCCGCCTCGAGTGATCGCGGCCGGGCGGGTACGCCAATCGTTGCCGGGAGAGCCGCGCTCAGAGGCGCCAACCTCGGTTCCTTCTCATCCTCCTCGGCCCCGTCAGGGGAAGACGAGCACGCTATCTTCGGGACTTCTCTCGTAACCAGAGTTGCCGCCAATGAGAGCCGCGCTCTCGGCGCGACGCAACATTGGTCCGGCGATTGCAGCTGCCGCCCGGGCCGGTCGCTCCCGCTTCCGGTTGCATAGTTTCAGTGACAGCGTACAATCATTCAGGGTGTCTACGGGGGCTGCTCATGCTGCGACGGCGCGCCGTGCTCGCGAGTCTGTTGGTCGCGGGGTCGTCTGCGGCTGCGGCGCGGACGGCGACCCTTACGCTCGGCACCACGCCGGACGGCGGCGGCTTCGCGCCCTACTCCGTGGCGCTCACCGAGACCCTGAAATCGATCGATAGCGGCCTGCAGCTGCGGATCGTCGCCACCAAGGGGTCGACCGACAATGCCGCCCGCCTGCGGGCCGGCACCATCGATCTCGGGCTGGTGAGCGGCGAGGTCTTCGACGAGAGCGAGCAGGGCGCGCCGGGGCGGCTCAAGATCGTCAGCACCATGTACTTCACGCCCGGCATGTTCGCCGTGCTGGGCAACAGCCCTCATCGGACGATCTCGCACCTGCGCGGCCAGCCGATCGTGTGGCAGCCGCGCGGCACCGGCAGCGCGGTGCAGGCGCGCTACGTGATGCACGGCCTCGGGCTCGACCTCGAGAAGCATTTCGGCGCGATCTATCCGGTCAGCTTCGCCGACGGCCCGCAATATATCTTCGACGGCAGCGCCGCGGCGCTGTGGGGCAGCGGCCTGAGGCTGCCGACCTTCGTGCGGATCGCCGAGCATCCGCTCGGCGCGCGCTTCATCGCGCCCGATGCCGGGGAGATCGCGCGTATCCGCGCCGTCCATCCCTTCCTGGTGCCGCTCACCGTGCCGCGCGGCACCTACCCGGACCAGTCGGACCCGATCGACACCATCGGCTCGGCGAGCTTCATCGTCGCCCGCCCCGACCTCGACGAGGCGGTGGTCCACCGCCTCGCAGCGGCGCTGCACAAGACGGAGCGGTTCGCCGGCCGGCCGGCGTATCTGGTGCAGACGACTGCGGCCAACACGGTGTCCGCCGTCGGATCGCTCGAGGAGCTGCACCCGGGGGCGTTGAGGTATTTTCGGGAGGCGGGGGTGGTGCGGTAGAGGGGCAAATCCATGCCGACCTCACAGACGCCGGGCAGTCACCCTACATCCGCATGATGGGCAGGTTGCGGAGAGCGCACGTGCCGGCTCCAAGCCAAGTTCGGCCTCCAGTCGCGCGATGATGTCTTGATGGTCGACGGTCTTTCGACAACCGGCGGTGTAGGACTGGGCGAGCGGATTTTGCGGATCGAGTTCCTGGATCTGGAGCGAGAAAGCAGGTTTGGCGGCCAACGCCATTGTGGCACCGGTGAAGAGCGCGCCGGCACCTTGCAGGAGTGCTCGGCGATCAGGGTGCTTTTGCTGCATGTTGGTCTCCGTGATTCAGTGAAGGTCTAAAGAGAGTGGCTTGCAACTATAGCGAGGGCCTCGCGCTGGCATCGGCTGGTGCGGGTCATTGTCGCTGCTGGCGATACCCGGGAAGAAGCGACAGGAACTCCTGGCGCGTGGCCACGTCCGTACGGAAGGCGCCCAGCATACGGCTCGTCACCATCGACACCCCAGCCTTCTTTATGCCCCTCGTCGTCATGCATTGATGCGCAGCTTCGATGACAACGGCAACACCCCGCGGTTTAAGGACGCTGTCGATCGTGTCCGCGATCTGTGCAGTCAGCTTTTCTTGTATCTGCAAGCGCTTGGCGAAGACGTCGACGAGACGTGCCAGCTTACTGATCCCGACGACCCGCCCCGCCGGCAGATAGGCAATGTGCGCGTTCCCGATTATCGGGACCATGTGATGCTCGCAATGCGACTCTATACGAATGTTCCGGAGAACCACAATTTCGTCGTAGCCGTCGGACTCTTCAAATGTCCTCGCCAAGAGCGCGGCAGGATCGACTTCGTAGCCTGCAAAGAACTCTTCGTATGCACGAACCACCCGATCAGGCGTGCCAGCGAGGCCCTCTCGGTCAGGATTGTCCCCGGCCCATTGGATGAGCGTGCGAACGGCCTCTTCGGCCTGCGCCCGACTTGGACGGCAATGCCTGGCAGATCGAGCCGTCTGCGCCAAATCGGATAACAGCGTATCCATCTGCTTGTACCTCAAGACTGTTCATGTGCGGTACCGCGGACATGAAGACGTTGGTTGTGATAATATAACATATCCTATCTACATGGAAAGCGGCCGGATCGCATTCCCACCGTGGTCTCGAGCATACCGGTCAAGGCTACAGCCGATACGACCGTTGCATCCGATCTCCCGGAAATGACGTCGACGGATCGCAGCCAAGATTTGCACCTCGAGGAATGTTACATTATAACATACCTCATATTGGACCTCCGCTGTGGAATATGAGCATCCCATCATTCTCGAACGCCCGGTGCAGACGCTTACGGGTGAATCCTGTTGCATGCCCATGAGCTCGCCGCCTGTTGGCTTGTCTGCGGCGGGGGTCGTCGAAGGGGCGGAGGAACGCACCTTGGCTACAATCACCGACGCCAAAGTGACGCTTGCCGTCTGGCATCGAGATTTGACTGCGGCGCTGGCCCGCTGGCTCGACGACCTGCCAGAGGATCGCCTGCCGGAGGGGCATTTCGTCGGTCCTGCCGCCTGTGTTCCAATGCGGCTTTCAACGCTGTGCGACCATGCACACATCGAGGACGGGCGCGAACGGCGTGAATTCATCGCTGACATCGCCCTTCTGGCACGCGGCTTCGCAGCAATGGCTGGCCAAGCCGACATCGATCTGCGACTCGAGGCAATCGATCATGACTCATGCTGGCGCTTCCACCGGGACCATGTCGGCTATCGCCTGAACGTCACTTACCGCGGTGCCGGGACGCAGTGGGTCTCATCGCAACATGCCCATCGGGCATTGAGATCGCAGCGACGTTACCGCGGGCCACTGCAAGAACTCCCCCGCTTCTCGGCTGGTCTCTTCAAGGGTGTCACGCGTGCCGGCGAGAGGGCGATCGTTCACCGCTCGCCGCCTGTGGCCGGCAGCGGCCGGACGAGACTTTTCCTGTGCCTGAACGAGGTCGACGATGATGGATAGGCTACCGGTTACCGTGCTGTCGGGCTACCTCGGCGCCGGCAAGACGACCTTGCTCAATCATGTCCTGAACAATCGCGAAGGTCGCAAGGTCGCCGTGATCGTCAACGACATGAGCGAGATCAACATCGACGCCGCCCTGGTGCGGCAAGGGGGGGCGGAGCTCAGCCGCAGCGAAGAGAAGCTCGTCGAGATGTCGAACGGCTGCATCTGCTGCACGTTGCGCGAGGACCTGCTGAAGGAGGTCGAGCGCCTGGCGGGCGAAGGCCGCTTTGACTACCTGCTGATCGAGTCCACCGGCATCTCGGAGCCCATGCCCGTGGCGGCCACGTTCGAGTTCGAGGACGAGAGCGGGAAAAGTCTGGCGAAGGTTGCGCGCCTGGACACGATGGTGACGGTCGTCGACGCTCGCTCTTTCCTCGAGGATTTCAGCACCGCCGAATTCCTGAGAGATCGTGGTCAGACGGCAAACGACGAGGACGCACGCACGGTCGTCGACCTTCTTGTCGAGCAGGTAGAGTTCGCCGACGTGATCGTGATCAACAAGGCCGATCTCGTCCCGGCAGACGACCTCGTCTTGCTCATGTCGATGCTGCGCCGCCTGAACGCGAAGGCACGCATCGTCACCGCCGAATTCGGACGGGTGCCGCTCTGGAATATCCTCGATACCAAGCTGTTCTCGTACGAGAAGGCGAGCCAGGCAGCCGGCTGGATGCAGGAAATGCGTGGCATCCACACGCCCGAGACGGAGACATACGGCTTCTGGAGCTTTCTCTACAAGTCGCGCCGCCCCTTCCATCCGGAGCGACTCTACGCGCTGTTGAACGGCCCATGGGACGGCGTCATTCGATCCAAAGGCTTCTTCTGGCTTGCCTCGCGCATGAACATCGCCGGGTCCGTGAGCCAGGCCGGCGGCATGGTGCGGCACGAAGCAGCCGGCGCCTGGTGGGCGGCAGTCGATCGGAAGGAATGGCCGCAGGACACGACATGGCGCTCGACCATCCGTAACTCTTTCAAGAGCCCGTACGGCGATCGTCGCCAGGAGATAGTGTTCATCGGCACGAGAGGCATGGACAGGAAGACGCTTACCGAACGGCTCGACACCTGCCTGTTGACGGATGGTGAGATGGCGCTAGGGCCGTCCATGTGGGCCCGTCTTCGCGATCCCTTCCCGGTATGGAAGCTGGCCGGTCAAGCCTGAGGGGCTCTTCCCTTGCCAGCGAGAAAGCACGACATGACTGCAGACGAAGCGATCGCCCAGGTACACGCAGCCGATGTCGCTGCAGCGCGTCAGCTTCTCGGAGGCGCCCTTTCGGTCGCACGCGAGAACTGGATCCCGGCCAATGCCATCGCCGACGCCCTCGTTCAGGAGCTCGTCGAATCCACGGCACGCGGTGCCGAGCCAGCCCGGATGTCGGCATATCTCCGCGCGCTGGCGTCACTGATCGATCGTTCCGCCCTTCCCGCCGCCGCCAACTGACTCAGTACAGCACCATGGCCGTCCTCAGCTATCTCACGACGACCCATTTCGACTTCGGCGCCGTACGCCTGCTGTCCAAGGAACTGGACCGTCTGGGGGTGCGCCGGCCGCTGGTTGCTACCGACGAGGGCGTGCGTGCCGCGGGCTTGCTCGACACGGTGCTCGGCAGCCTCGCGAACAGCAGGGACGTTGCGGTTTTCGACGGAACGCCATCCAACCCGACCGAAGCGGCGACCCTTGCTGCATTCGACCTTTACCAGGCGGCGGGTTGCGACGGCGTCGTCGGCCTGGGAGGCGGGTCGGCGATGGATCTCGGCAAGGCCGTCGCCCTGCTGGCGGGCAGCGGCGGACCGCTCGATCGGTACGACCCCCTGACAGGAGGTGGGCGGTATATTGCCACGGTCGCGCCCATCATCGCCATCCCCACCACGTCCGGGACCGGAAGCGAGGTCTCGGTGGGCTTCGTCATCGTCATGGGCGATGGCCGCAAGCTCACCTTTGCCAGCCCGAAGATGATACCGCGCGTGGCGATCTGCGACCCCGGGCTGACATTCGGCATGCCGCCGATGCTGACCGCGGCCACCGGTATGGACGCAGTGACCCACTGCATCGAGGCCATTCTCTCTCCGGTGGTCAACCCGCCGGCCGAGGGTATCGGCTACGATGGCCTGCGGCGTGCCTGGCGCTACCTGGAAGCGGCTGTGAATAACGGCGCCGACCGTGAAGCCCGCTGGAACATGATGATGGCTTCGACCGAAGGCGCGATGGCCTTCGTCAAGGGCCTGGGCGCGGTTCATTCCATGAGCCACGCCGCCGGCCGCCTTCCAACGCTGAAGCTGCATCACGGTACTCTGAACGCCGTCATCCTGCCGACGATCCTGCGATTCAATGACGGTGTCTCATCCGAGAAGTACGAGAGATTGGCCGAAGCAATGAGTTTGCCCAAAGATGCAGATCTCGCCGATGCCGTCATCGCCCGCAACCGGGCACTCGGCCTGCCGAGCGGACTGGCTTCGATGGGCCTGACCGCGGGCATGATTCCCGACCTCGTGCCGCACGCCGTCGCCGACCTGTCGAACCGCACGACACCGCGGCCGGCCGATGCTGCAGTCTATGCCGATCTGTTCGCGGCTGCGCTGTAGGTTCGACGCATCCACGTCAGAAGTTCGGCTCATCGCGTCCTTCCGTGTAGAGGCGTCCCAAGGTTGGTAGCGCACCGGCGCGGTCTTCGACGGCATCGGCGACAGCTCTCAGGTAATCCGCCAGCCTTTCCGGCGCGATGTCGCCCACGGTCAAGGCGATCTCTACGCCGTATAATGCAAGCAGCGAGCCGACAGTCACGGCGTCCACCTCCGGATCGACGGCCTGCGCGGCTTCAACCAGGCGCGTCAGTTCGGGCTCCAATGCCTCGCGCAAGCGCATCACGCTATCGCCCATCCGCCGCGCTCCCGGTTTCGAAGGTTCTCTAAAGGCGGGTTGGATTCGGAGCGTTCCCGTACACTTGCCTTGGATCGAACTTCTTCTCCGTTTCTTCGAAGCGAAGCTCGATGGGGCTCCCGGGCCGGCTCTGGTCCAGCTTCACCGATCGATAGAAGCATGACCGGTAACCAACGTGACAACTCGCCCCGGCTTCTCGAACGCGCACGCGCAGCCATACCGCGTCCTGGTCGTCGTCAATCCGGATCTCGACAACATCTTGAACAAGACCGCTCGACGTACCCTTCCGCCATCTGACTTGCCGGCTGCGGCTCCAATAGTGCGCCTCGCGCGTATCCACCGTTCTCAGGAATGCCTCGGCGTCCATGGTGGCGACCATGAGCACCTCGCCCGTATCGGCATCGGTGGCAACCACCGGAATTAGCCCGTCACGATCGAATTTTGGCGCGAGGAGCTGGCCCTCCTCGACTTGCTCAATGGAGATGCGCTTCGAGAAGCGAGCGCGTTCGGGAGAGCAGGAAGGTCGACCTGATTGCATATGTATGATATACGTTATAACATAACATCTCTCAAGGTTCATAGGAATGGATCCTGGAAGTTCTCTCCCGTCCGAACCATCCTATCCAAAGCGGGCCATCGCCGTTGAAGCTGCTCGGCGAATTTGCGGCGAGCGCGGCTTGAGGCTCACGGATCTTCGGCTGGCAGCATTGGAGGAGGTCGCCGAGCACGGTCCGATCAGCGCCTATCGACTGATGGCGCAGTTGCGCCGTCGGCTTGCCCGCCGCGTCGATCCACCCACCGCCTACCGCGCCCTGGAGTTTCTGATAAGCGCCGGTCTGGTCGCGCGGCTCGAGTCCAGGAGCGCCTATGTGCTTCGGGACCGTCCAGGGCAATTGCAGCCTTCGGTCCTGCTGCTCTGCGAGCACTGCGAAAGCACGGTCGAACTCGCCGATCCCGGACTTCTGGAGCTGATCGCCGGGGACGCGGCTGCGTTGGGCTTCCGGCTGGAGACACCGATCATTGAATGCAGCGGCACGTGCAGGCGTTGCGCCGACCTAAAGGAGGTGAGTCGATGAAGCCGAAGGTAGCCAAGCGGCCGCACATGCGCGGCGAACTCGTGCCCGTCTCCTTGCTCACGGGCTTTCTGGGAAGCGGAAAGACCACCGTGCTGAACAAGCTCGTCCGTCGGCCCGAGCTCGCGGACACGGTTGTCATCATCAACGAGTTTGGCGAAATCGGCCTCGATCATGACCTTGTCGAGAATTCGAACGAGGACATGGTGCTGCTGCAGAGCGGCTGCCTCTGCTGCACCATCCGCGGCGACCTCGTCGACACGTTGCGCAGCCTGATGGCGAGGCGCATTGCCGGCAAGATTGCTCCCTTCGACCGTGTGATCATCGAGACGACCGGCCTGGCCGACCCGGCGCCGATCCTGCACACCCTCATGTCGGACGAGGCCCTGGTTACGTCTTTTCGTCTCGATGGCGTCATCACCACGATCGATGCTGCGACGGCTCGAGCCACCCTGGACCGCCAGATCGAATCACTGAAGCAGGCGGCGGTCGCCGATCGACTTCTCCTGACCAAGACCGACCTCGTCGGGGCCGCGGAGACAAATGCCCTGATCGATCGATTGCGCGCCATCAACCCTGCGGCGCCCCTGGCGATTGCGTCTCAGGGGAATGTCGATCCAGGGGAGATCCTCGATGCGGGCCTTTACAACCCTGACACCAAGAGCCTCGATGTACGGCGCTGGCTTAAAGAGGAAGCTTATGGCTCGGCGGATTCCGAGGCTCGCCATGGCGGCCATCATCACCATGGACACGGCGGGCACGCGCATCATCATGACGTCAACCGCCACGACGAGCACATCAAGGCTCTCTGCCTGACCGTCGACGATCCCATTCCGGCAGATGCCTTCGAAACCTGGCTCTCCGTACTGTTGGCTCTGAAGGGTCCCGATCTGCTTCGCGTGAAGGGCATTCTCAATATCGCGGAGCTCGAGGGTCCGGTGGTGATCCATGGAGTGCAGCACGTCTTCCATCCCGCCCTGCACATGAAAAAGTGGCCGTCCGCGGACCGGCGGACGCGCATCGTCTTCATCACCCGTAACATCGACGAAGAGCAGTTGCGCGACACTCTCAAAGTGTTCACGGACGATCCGCCTGTCGCAGCAACAGCATCGTCATGATGCAACGATCACTGGGTGCGAACTGGAGA
Organism: Enhydrobacter sp.; assembly: GCA_026126105.1. Taxonomy (GTDB): domain Bacteria; phylum Pseudomonadota; class Alphaproteobacteria; order Reyranellales; family Reyranellaceae; genus Reyranella. The sequence continues at coordinate 100,847 of JAHCJV010000006.1, read as the reverse complement.
TGGTTCATGTCGAATGACGACGCGATGCAGTCGCTGCTGGAACGCTTCAATGATCCCGAGGCAGCGAAGCGTTACGGCGACGGTCCGCAACGGTTCGTGCCCGGGCTCACCGATCTCTATCGCATGACTGCGATCTTGCTCGCCGAACGTGCAACTGCCGATGCGCGCGTGCTGGTGCTTGGCGCGGGCGGCGGCCTCGAACTGCGAGCGTTGGCGAATGCGCAGCCGAGCTGGACGTTCGTCGGCGTCGATCCAGCCGAGGCCATGCTGGACGAGGCGAAGCGTGTGCTGGGTTCCGACGCAGCGCGCGTCGCATTCTGCGAAGGTTACATCGACGATGCGCCCGAAGGCCCGTTCGACGCCGCCACCTGTTTCCTGACGTTGCACTTTCTCGAGGTCGAGGAGCGAACGCGCACGCTCCGCGAACTTCACCGCCGTCTCAAGCCGGGAGCGCCCTTCGTGGCAGCGCATTCGAGTTTTGCCCAAGGTAATGGCGGACGCGCTCTCTGGCTGGCACGCTACGCTGCTTTCGCGGTCGCATCGGGTGCAGATCCTGAACAGGTGGAGAAGATGCGCGGGGCGGTGGACGCGCACCTGCCTGTGCTCGACCCAGAGCAGGATGAAGTCGTCCTGCGCGACGCCGGGTTCTCGGAGGTGACCTTGTTTTATGCCGCGCTTACCTGGCGCGGTTGGATCGGCTACGCGTGACGGCGCCGGACTTGTAACGATAGCTCTGGCCGACGGCGCCGATCCGGTAGGCGGAGTCGCGAACCCGAGAGGCGACGGGAGCCGTTGAATGCCGATCAACCCGGCTTTCGAGCGACGATGAATATCCGGGCATCCTTGGGGCCAGTACCATGCCGCTCACGTTCGTCGATGGTGAAGCCGGCGCCTGCGATTTCGGCTTCGAGGGCCGGTGCTGCGAAGAGCGAGACGAACGGCGCCTTGCCGACGAACCGCATGAGCGGCACCGCGACACGAATCAACGGGTTCATCTCCGACAGGCAGGGGGTCTTGGAGACAAACAGCCCGCCCGGCTTGAGCAGGCGATGGATGCGGGCCAGGGTCGACGGTCGATCCGAGATCAGATGCAGGAGGTTGAACGCAAGCACGGCATCGTAGGAGCCGTCCGACCCCGGACTGCTTTCAGCTGCCGCTACCGTAAACTCGGCCTGCTGACAACCTAGCGCGAGGGCCTTCTCCCGCGCGATGGCGACCATTTCGGTCGACACGTCGCTTCCCACGATACGGCGAACGAACGGCGCGAGCTTCAGCGCGGTGGTACCGGTGCCGCATCCGATCTCGAGTACGGTGTCGGAGTTGCTGAGCAACTTTCGGGTGCGCTCGATGGAGCGCTGATAACCCGGCATGTCCTTGATGCGGGAAGTCGCGTACTTGCGCGCGATTCCATCCCAGAAACGCGCGTCGTCAATGGTTCGAAGCATGATGATCTCTCCTGACCCATTGTCCTGCACATGCCAGAATATTCGAGGTTCGGAGCCATATTGCCAAGCATTCCAGGGTCGAACGCTTCGAGTGCTACCTGGCGATCGAGGACGGTAGTGAGATCGTTCGCCCGGGCGCACAGGGCCAAGATCGTTGCCCGGAAGTGCAGATCTCCGCCGCGTCTCAGCCCGGCAACGACAGCGGCGCGCAAATGCTTCAGGCGTCCATCAGTGTCCTAACGTTACCGAGAATGCGCGATGGCCGTGTTTGGCCTTTGACGCGCATTCTCGGCGATTCGCCAGCGGGCTAGAGCACGAACGACCCCGCCGCGAGCGTATGATTGCCGGTCAGGTTGATCCGGAAATCCGCCGTGCCGTCGCCATTGATGTCGCCGGTGACGACGGTGTCGGCCCCGCTCGTCACCCGCAACTGGCCGGCGCCCGAGAAGGCTGCCGCGCCGATGAAGACGAAGGCCTGGTCGCCGGCGAGCGCGCTGTTGGCATCGATCCCGGCGAGGTTGATCTTGTCGCCGGCGTTCCAGTCGTAGATGCGGTCGGCGTCGGCCACGGTGCTCTCGGCCGCGCCGCCGAACATGAAGATGTCGTTGTCGGCGCCACCATAGAGCTTGTCCTTGCCCAGTCCGCCGGTCAGCGTGTCGATGCCGGCGCCGCCGGTCAGCGTGTCGTTGCCGCCACCGCCGCCCAGCGCGTCCTTGCCGGCGCCGCCGGTCAGCGTGTCGACGTCCGCGCCGCCCAGCAGGGTGAAGCGACCGTCGGTCTCGGCCGAGCCGTCGAAGGTGAGCTTGTCGCCGGCGCCGAGGAACGAGCCCTCGACGGTGAGCGCCTTGCCCGCTCCGACCGTGCCGTCGACGGTCGTCATCTTGTAGCTGTGGCCCCAGTAGAGGAACAGCGTCTCGATGCCGGTCATCGTCGCGGCGCCGAACGTGAAGCCCGCGCTCATGTCCTGGCTCAGGTTGACCGAGTCGGTGCCGCCGCCGCCCGCCAGGCTGTCTGCCGCGGTGAAGTTCGAGCCGACCCAGAAGGTGTCGTTGCCGGCACCGCCGGAGTAGACGTCGTTGCCTTCGCGGTTGAGGAAGAAGGTGTCGTCGAGCTTGCCGCCCGTCAGCACGTCGTTGCCGGCGCCGCCGGTCAGCTCGAAGCGGCCGTCCGCCTCGGCCTGTCCGTCGAACGTCAGGCTGTGGCCGGCGCCGATCCAGAAGCCGGAGACGGCCAGGGTGGCCCCGGCGGCCACCAGATCGTCGGTCGTCTTGAACTTGTAGCTGAAATCGTCGCCGACCGAGATCGACTCGACGTTCTGCATCTGCGCGGCGCTGAGCGTCAGGCCGGCCGAGAAATCGCCGGTGAAGCCGACCGCGTCGCTGCCGGCGCCGCCGTCGACAAAGTCGCCGGTCGTGTAGCTGTCGAAGAAGTTGACCGTATCGTTGCCCGCGCCGCCGAAGAACGAATCGTTGCCGCCGTTATGGGCGTCGAAATAATCGTCGCCGGCGCCGCCCGTGAAGACGTCGTTCCCGGCGCCGCCGTAGAACTCGAAGCGGCCGTCGGTTTCGGCCGAGCCGTCGAACTCGATGTGGTTGGTCGCGTCCAGTCCGGCGGAGACGTAGAGCGTCTTGCCCGGGCCGACATTGGCGTCGTCGGTCTTGAGCTTGTAGTCGTGACCGGCGGTGACGGTGAGCGACTCGACGTTGCTGATGGTGAACATGTCGAACACCAGGCCGGCCGAGTAGTCGCCGTCGAGCGACACCCAGTCGTTGCCGGCACCGCCGTAGATCTGGTCGGTGGCGTCGAGGGTGCCGTTCATCGCGAAGGTGTCGTTGCCGCCGCCGCCGAAGTACACGTCGCCGCCGCCGTAGACGCCGTAGAACACGTCGTCGTTGGCGCCGCCGGTCAGGGTGTCGTCGCCGATGCTGTCGCGGAAGCTGAAGGTGCCGTCGGTTTCCCCGGCGCCGTTGAACAGCAGCTTGCCGGTGCCGCTGATCCCCTCGGCGGTGACGAACAGGTTCTGGCCGGCACCGACCACGCCGTCGGCGATCGTGAGCGCGTAGGTGAAGTTGGCCACCACGCTCAAGGTCTCGATGCCGGTCACCATCGCGGCGGTGATCGCCAGCCCGGCGCCATAGTTGCCGCGCAGGTAGAGCACGTCGTTTCCGGCACCGCCGTCGACGTGATCGGCGCCGCCGAACGTGCCCTCGAAGGTGATGACGTCGTCGCCGCCGCCGCCGAACGCGGTGTCGTTGCCGCCGTGGGCGAACGAGAAGTTGTCCGACTGGGCGCCGCCGACGAACGTGTCGTGACCCTGTCCGTCATAGAACAGGAAGCTGCCGTTGGTTTCGGCCGAGCCGTCGACCGTCACCGACTTGCCGGTGCCGACCGAGTAGGCGTCGAGCTTGAGCGTCTGGCCGGCAGCGACGGTGGCATTGGCCAGCGTCAGTCCGTAGTTGAAGCCGGCGCCGAGCACGATTTCCTCGACGTTGCGCAGGGTCTGGCTGCCGAACGTCACGCCGCCGGCGTAGTTGCCGACGAGCCGCAGCGAATCGTAACCGATGCCGCCGTTGATCTCGTCGAGCGCGTCGAACGCGGCGCCGGCCTTGACGATGTCGTCACCGTTGCCGCCGGCCACCGTGTCGCTGCCGCCCTGGCTGATGTCGAACGTGTCGGCATCTGCGGTGCCAACGAGCGCGTCGTCGCCGTTGGTGCCTGTGAAGTTGGCCATTGTCGGTCTCTTTCCTCGTTGCTGGGCTGATACGCACCTGATGTCCGCACGGAATTGCGGTAGAAATCTGGCGCGATTTGCGGTTCGAATCACTTTTTCCGTTTTTCTTACGGCCCGGTTCCGCACCGGCCGTTCGCTCCGGCGCCGCTTTCCTACGCGCGTCCGGTTTCGCTTCCGTGTCGCGGCCGGCCCGAAATGTTTCGTCGGTTTCGCACGCGCCACCCCGACGCAAGAATGGCCGGGAAGGACCCCGGCCACCGCAAACGAAGCCCCAAGGGAGACTCTTCAGTCCAGCTTAACGTTGGCGGCCTCGACCCGCGCGCGCTGGACCTCCTTGTCCTTCTGCAGAAACGCCTTGAACGACTCCGGCGTCTCGGTGGCCACCTTGAAGCCGAACGGATCGACGTTCTTCTCCTGGAAGGCCTTGTCGGCGACGACCGCGGCCACCTCCGAGGCGATGAACGCGGCAACGGTCGGGGGCATCTTCGCCGGGCCGACCAGCGCCAGCATGAACTGGCTGACCGCCCTTTCGTAGCCGAGCTCGACAAAGGACGGGACGTCGGGCAGCGGCGCCAGGCGGGCCGGACCGCTGACGGCGATCGCCCGCATCTTGCCGGACTGGACGAAGGGCGCCACGACCGACAGCGGCGCCGCCGTGAACTCGATCTGTCCCGCGAGGAGGTCCGTCATGGTCGGCGCCGATCCCCTGTAGGGCACGTGGAGGAACTGGACGTCGCCGGCGACCGTACCCAGCCATGCGGTGGCGAGATGGATGGCGCCGCCGGGTCCACTCGAGCCGTAAGAGACCGTGTTGGGCTTTGCCTTGGCCTGGGCGATCAGGTCCTTCAACGTCTTGTACGGGCTGTCGGCCCGGACGACGTAGATCAGCGCGCCTTCGACGACCCGCGTTATCGGCAGGAAGTCCTTTTCGGGATCGTAAGGCAGCTTGGAGAAGAGATAGGCATTCGTCTCCAGGCCGACCTCGGTCGCGAGGAATATCGTGTTGCCGTCCGGCGGCGAATCCCGGACGAAGGTGGCGGCCACGATCTCGGACCCGCCGGCCTTGTTGTCGACCACGACCGCCTGCTTCCAGCGCGCGCCGAGCCTGTCGGCCAGGGCCCGGCCCATGATGTCGACCGCCCCGCCGGGCAGGTAGGGCACCACGATCTTCACCGATTGCTGCGGCCATTGCTGTGCGCCCGCCGCCGTGGCGAACGACATCGCTGCGGCAGCGGTCGCTGCCCGCAAGATCGATCTGCGTCTCATTGCATTCCACTCCCTTCGAAGATTGCCGGTTCACGCCGGATTGTCCGACAATATCTTCCGACAACGAAGGGAGTGGCGCAAGGCGCCGATAGGGCGACGGAGCGGGGCTCTCATAGGCGCTCACTTCGGTTCGAAGGAAAGCCCCGAAGACCTCATGCTCCTCGCCCCCGATAGGTCGATGCGTGCCGCGCTCCTGGCAGCCCTATGAATGCACGCAGGAAGTTACTACGGTGAAGGCTCGGAAGCGGCGTGAAGGATCAGGGTGGCAAAGGTCGGCAAGGGAGTGGCGCCGCGCGCGTCGGCGGTCAGCACGTCCGATCAGGTCGTGACGCGGATCGTCCGGGGTCTTTACGAGGGCCAGTACGTCGCCGGCCAGAAGCTCGTCGAAGCCGACCTCACGCAGCGCTTCGGCGTCGGCCGCAGCACGGTGCGCGAAGCCTTCAAGCGCCTCGAGGCGGAGGGCCTGATCGCGGTGAGCCTGCACAAGGGCGCGAGCATTCGTTCCCTGTCGCGCAGCGACGCGCGCGACATCCTGGAGGTCGTCGAGACGCTGACGGGGCTGTCCGCCAGGCTCGCGGCAGAGCGCCTCTCGCGGCCGGGCGAGAAGAAGATGCTGCGGGATGTCATGAGCGCGCTGAAGACGCTGGCCGCGAACGACAGCTTCGAGTTCGGCCGGCAGCGAGGGCGGTTCTACCTGCTGCTGGCGCAGATCGCGGGAAACCGCGAGCTCGTGCGCCTGCTGCCCATGGTGCAGGTCCATCTGGTGCGCGCCCAGTTCCGCACCACCTCCGGGCTCGAGGCGCGCCGTCAGCTCATCGAGGATTACGAGCAGGTCGTGGCGGCGATCGTCGCCAACAGAGGCGTGCAGGCCGAGCGGGCGATGAAGCGGCACATCCGCAACACCGCCCGCACCATCCAGCGCCTGCCCGACGGCTTTTTCGCGCCGTCGGCGGAGTAGCCCGGGCTCAGCCCGGCAGCGCGAGGCCGAGCCGGTAGACGCGGTTCGCGGTGCCGCTGAAGATCCGGTTCTTCTCCTCGCTCGAACAGCCCGCGGTGACGCGCTTCAGCGCGTTCCACATGCCGCCGTAGGTGACGCCCATCTTGTCGACCGGGAAGTTGCTCTCCGCCATGCAGCGGTCCGCGCCGAACAGCTCGATGCAGGTCGAGACCCAGGGCGCCCAGTGATGGGCCAGCGTGGTCGTCGACGCGGGAACCGGCTCCTTCAGATAGTCGTAGGCGGCGAGGCGCATCATCACGCCGGCCACCTTGACCGACACGTTGGGGCAGCTCGCCAGCTCCTTCATGCCCGCCTTCCAGGCCGCGAAGACCTCGTCGGTCCTGCCGGCATAGGGGCCGTAGCCCAGCGGCCCGCCCATGTGGCACAGGACGATGTTCGCCGCCGGAAAGGCGCGCGCGAGGTCGACGACATCGGCGAGCTGCGTATGGTAGAGCCAGGCGTCGAACGACAGGCCGAGCTGCACGAGCCGGGCCATCCCGGCGCGAAAATCGGGCCGCAGGTAAAGGCCCGGCCCCGGGTTGGTGTGGCTGTTGCCGATCACCGGGTCGGTGTGCCAGCCGGCGGCGTGCCGGATGCCGCGGAAGCGCCCTCCTCCGACCGCGATCTGCGCCTCCAGGACCTGCGCCACCCGGTCGCCCAGGGTCAGGTCGGCGAAGCCGACGATGCCGGCGCAGATCCGGGTCGGGCCGTAGATGCCGCTTTCGCTCATCGCCGCGACGCCGGCGCAGAATTCGACCTCGCCCACGGGCCGCATCTCCTCGGGCCCGCCGGCGCGGTACATCGAGTGGCACTCGTTGAACACGGTCGCCACGATGTTGTGGCCGCAGCGTATGTCGGCGAGCAGCTCCGGCAGAAGGTAGCGGTAGCCCGGCAGGTCCCACAGGTGATGATGCGTGTCGACGATCGGCAGCTGGGGCTCGATGACCGGCTCCTCCGGGCTGCGCGCCAGCCATTCCTCGTCCGGCTTGAAGATGCGGCCGAACGGCGTCGGTGCGGCCGGGTCGCGCTCGGCGCGGAAAATGCCGCCCAGCGGGGCGGCGCCCTTAGCGGCGTTGCCCTCTTCACTCTTCGTCATGCCTGCTCCCCTTCACTGACTGCAACGGTATCGCTCGGACTTCTCGTGAGTGCTCACTTTCGGCATTCCAGCTGCGCGCTGCCCGCCTCCGCCCGCTCCGCGCGCTCGGTGTTCGACAGCTCGCGCGTGACGGGGTCGGTCTCGTAGGCGACCTTGTTCGCGTCGAGGAAGCTCGCAAGGGTCGAGACCTTGATGGCGAAGTTCACGTTCTGGGGAATGTCGCCGGTGATGCGCGCGACCGCGAGCGCGTTCAGCTTGGAGACGACGACGCCCATCACCCGGCCCGACTCGTCGATCGCCGCGCCGCCGCTGTTACCCGGTTGCACGGCGGCCGAGATCTGCAGGTAGCGCGGGTCGTCGTTCAGGCCGGCGAGCGCGGTGACGTAGCCCAGCGTCGTGTTGCCGGTCGAGGACAGCGCCCCGGCAAGCGGGTAGCCGAACACCAGCACGTCCTCGGCCGGCCTGACCGGCGCGCCGGATCTGAGCTTGAGGAACGCCCTCGACGGCGTCTCGGTGCGCAGCGCGGCGAGGTCGTCGGCGCGGCTGAGTGCGACCGGCCGGGCGACACCGAGATCCGAGCCGGCCTTGCGGACCCGGATCGTGCGGCAGGCGCCGGCGACGTGGTGGTTCGTCACGATCGTGTTGGGGCCGATGAAGAAGCCCGTCCCGGTGCTGACGCTCCCCGGTCCGGACGGCCGCGATGGTGGTGGTGGGGGCGGCGGCGGCGCGGCGGCGGCAGAATTCCCGGGGGCGGGCCGCATGCCGGCGACCGGCGGCGGCAGGTCCGGTCGCGCCTCGCCGCCTGCGGCCGCCTTTGCCGCCACCGCCTGTTCCAGCTTCGCCCGCAGCGCCTCCGACGGGAGTCCGTCGCCCGGCTCGCCGCGGCTCTTCTGGAACGCCGCGATCGCCAGGTTGGTCTTGAGCCCGACCGTGCCGTTGGCCGGCCCCGGATCGTAGCCCAGCCGCGAGAGCAGGACCTGTATGGAGGTGACCAGCGCGGGCGACGGGGTGCCCGGAGGAGCACCCGGTGGGCGGGCCGCGGCAGTGTACTGGCGGACGCAGTCCTTCACCTTCGCATCGGCGGCCTCGATGCCGTCGAGGCGCATCGTGTAATGCTTCTGGTGGGCCGACACCGCGAGCGTCACGCCCGAGCGGAGCTGCGGAAAGATCTCCGGCGCCGCGTTCAGGACCATCGCCCGGGGCGAGATCGCGCGGCCGCTGAAGGTGTAGGCCGCCGCCGTGCCGACGACGACGGAAACGGGGTAGATCTCGTTCGGCGTCAGGCCCCAGTCGGGCGCCTCGACCGCGAGCGAGCTCACCCCACGTGCAGAAAGCGCGACGGCCACGCCGAAGCCGTTGCCCTGGACGCGGTAGAGCGCGCAGTGATCGAAGCTCGTCGTCTGGCCGCGCGTGTAGGCCCCGACCCGCCATCCTCCCACCTGCGACTGCGAACCGGGGATCGGCGCGGCCTGCGCGCCGAGGGGCAGCAGCGCGAGGGCCGCCGCTACCAGTCTGATGCCATATGCCATTTTGCCAATGCTCCCACGCACGCGGGCAGCCTGACAAGGAGATGACGGGCAGGGATGGGGTCCCCATATAGCCGCTCCCGTCCTGGAGTCCCTGCCATGCCCCTCGATTCCCCGCTTTCTCCCCAGGTCCTGTCCGACGAGCTGCTGCTCGACGGCTACTCCCGTGCCGTGGTTTCGGTCGTCGATCGTGTCGGCTCCGCCGTCGTCCGCGTCGAGCGGCTGGCCGAGAACGGCCGGCCGGGAGGCGGCACCGGCTCCGGCGTCGTCATCGCCGGCGACGGGCTGGTGCTGACCAATTCGCACGTGGTCGGCGGCGCGCGCCGCGTGCGTCTGTCGTTTCCCGACGGCAATCACGCGGAAGCGCGCGTGCTGGGCGATGATCCCGACACCGATCTGGCGCTGCTCCGGACCGAGCTGCCGCCCGGCACGCCGTCTGCCGTGCTGGGGGACAGCGCGGCGCTGAAGCGCGGCCAGCTCGTCGTCGCGATCGGCAATCCGCTGGGCTTCGAATCGACCGTCACGGCCGGGGTCGTCTCGGCGCTCGGCCGCTCGCTGCGCTCGGTCGGCGGCCGGCTGATCGACGACGTGATCCAGACCGACGCCTCCCTCAATCCCGGCAATTCCGGCGGTCCGCTGGTGTCGAGCGCGGGCGAGGTGGTCGGCATCAACACCGCCATGATCAACGGTGCCCATGGCATCTGCTTTGCCGTGGCGTCGAACACGGCGGTGTTCGCTGTCACCGAGTTCATCGCCTACGGCCGGGTACGGCGGGCCCATATCGGCATCGCCGCCGAAACCGTGCCGCTGCCGCGCCGCCTGTCGCTGGCGACCGGCGCCGGCGCTCGAGCGATCCGGGTGAGCGAGGTCGAGCCCGGCGGGCCGGCGGCCGCGGCCGGCGTGCTGGCCGGCGACCTGCTTCTGTCGGTAGACGGTGTCGCCGTCGAAGGTGCCGACGCGCTGATCCGCCTGCTCAATGCCGAGCGGATCGGCCGCGCGACGACAGTGGCTGTGCTGCGCGGCGGCAAGGTCGAGCACCGCACGGTGGTGCCGGTCGAACGCATGAGAGCTCCACTCTCCCGCCCGGGAGAGAGGAGCTCGAGCGCTGATCGCAGATAAAGGCTACTTCTTCGGCAGCAACACCGCGTCCACGACGTGGATCACGCCGTTCGACTGCTTGACGTCGGCGATGGTGACCGTCGCCATGCCGCCATTCTCGTCGGTCAGCGTGATGTTCTGTCCGGACATCTTGGCCTGCAGCACGCAGCCGCCGACCGTCTTGACCGGGTGGGTGCCTTTGTCGTCGGCGATCATCTTGGCAATGGCCGGCGACATGGCGTCGGCGGCCACGACGTGACAGGTCAGGATCTTGACGAGAGTCGCCTTGTTCTCGGGCTTGACCAGCGTCTCGACGGTGCCGGCCGGCAGCTTGGCGAAGGCGGCGTTGGTCGGCGCGAAGACGGTGAACGGGCCCTTGCCGGAAAGCGTCTCGGCCAGGCCGGCGGCCTGAACCGCGGCAACCAGCGTGGTGTGGTCCTTCGAGTTGACGGCATTCTCGACGATCGTCTTGTTGGCGTACATCGGCGCACCGCCGACCATCGGATTGTCGGCGGCGAAGGCGGACGCAGCCGACACGACGCTGGCGGCCGCGAGGGCAGCGACGAAATAGTGGCGCTTGGACATGGTCTGTTGCTCCTTGTGCAGCGTGGCGGTGGGGAGACCGCCATCGTGCAAGGTCTACGGGCCCCTCTCCGCGCCGGTTCAGGCAGCCGTCATCAACACATAGTGCCCGCGGCTTGAACATCCGCTAGGCCTCCTTATGCGTACGCAGCCGCGCGCCCGGCGGGACTCTGCTGTATGACAACGAGACTGTATCGAGGGGGAATGATGAAGGTCGAGATCCTGTGCACTGGCGATGAAATCCTGACCGGCAAAACAATCAACACCAACTACAGCCATATCGCGCGCCGACTGGGCGACGTCGGGCTCGACGTGACGTGGGGCACCACCGTGGGTGACGATCGCGCGAGCCTGCTCGCGGCCTTCCACCAAGCGGCCGCACGAGCCGATGCAGTCATCGTGAACGGCGGGCTGGGACCGACCGTCGACGACCTGTCGCAGGAGATCGCCGCGGAAGCGTGCGGCGTGCCGCTTGTGCTAAGCGACTACTGGATGCAGCGCATGACCGAGTCCTACGCGCGGCGCGGTCGCGTGATGCCGGCGAACAATCGGAAGCAGGCGATGCTGCCGGACGGGGCGGAATTCATCGACAACCCGATCGGCACGGCCTGCGGCTTCGCGGTCACCATCGGCAAGGCACGTTTCCTGTTCACCCCCGGCGTGCCGCGCGAGATGCGGCGCATGCTCGACGAGCAGGTCATCCCGCGCCTTCTAAAGCTGAGCGGCATCGCCAGCGTCACGCGGCTGAAGCGTTTCCACACCTTCGGTATCGGCGAGAGCCGGGCCGACGAGATGCTGGCCGGCATTCCCGGGCTGGCGATCGACGGCGACATCAAGCTCGGCTTCCAGGCGCACTATCCGCAGCTCGAGACCAAGCTCGCGGTGCGCGGCGCGGACGAGTCCGATCTGACCCTGCGACTGGCGCCGGTCGAGGCGGAGGTCCGTCGGCGGCTGGGCAACTTCATCGTCGCCGAGGACAACGAAACACTGGAAGGCGTGATTCTGGCGGCGCTGCGGGCGCAGTCGCTCACCCTCGCGGTCGGCGAGGATTACACCGGCGGCAACATCGCCGCCCGCATCGCGCCGCTGGTCGGCGCCGAGGGCGTTTTCGCCAAGGGCGTGATCATGGGCAGCCTGACCGCGGGCGGCGTGACGGCCGAGGCGTTGCGGGCCGAAAGCGGCGCGAGCCACGCGCTCGCCGTCGCCGTGCAACTCGACGAGGGACCGGACCGGCCGGACTTCGGCGCCACCATCACCCTCCAGATCGCCGATACGGGAGGCACGGTGTCGCGCACCGCCCGCCTCGTCGGCGGCCGCGACTGGGTCCGCGTCGGCGCCGCCGAACTCGGCCTCGACTGCCTGCGCCGCCACCTCCTCGGCCTCCCGGTCGACGAACGCATCGACTTCGAGCGCCGCTGATTCAGAGGGCCCCCAGATCCGGCCAGCGCGCCACGAGCGCGGCGACCATATCGTCGACCCACGCCGCCAGCAGCCTCTCACCCTTGAAGGCCGAAGCGCGGGTCGGGTCGCCCGTTGCGGCGGACTGACCGAACTCCGGGGCGGGCGCCAGCCTGTCCATCCGGACGCTCCGCGGATCGAGCGCCAGCACGACCGAGGTCTCGCGCTCGTCGGCGTGGCCGCCCTCCTTGTGCTCGATCAGAGGATCCGCCGCCCGCCCCATCAGCCGCATGTGCAGCACGAGTGCACCGATCTCGGCCGCGACCTCGTCGAGCGGCGTCTCGGTCGACACGCCGGTGTTGACCAGCGCCACGCGCCGCACGCCGTGCGCCGTAAGGCTCGCGATCAGCTCGCGCAGCACTGCCTTGAAGGTCCCGGCCGTGAGATGCTGACTGCCGGCGAACGGAGTGAAGGCCGGGTAATAGCCAAAGCCGACCACGGGTGCGGCGATCACCGGCAGCCGCTCGATCAGCCGTTGGCCCAGGGCCCGCGCCGTCAGCGCGTCGGTCTTGAGCGGCAGGTGCCCACCATGCGCCTTCGATGCCGCGCCGATCGGGATGATGACGACTGCATCGGCGTCGAACCGGGCCTTGGCCTCGACCCACGTCAGCTCCTCGAGCCACACGCCGGCGCTCATGATTCCCAAGGCAGCTTGACGTGCCTCTCCGTGCGGCCGGACGAGCCCATGACGATCATCTTGCGCCATTTCGCCTGCGGCGCGCTGTCATCGAATACGATCCTGCCGTTGACCAGCGCGACGCCGAGCTCCTTCCACAGCGCGTCGAGAGCGACGGGAGTGCTGGCGTTGACATGGCGCTCGACCAGCTGGCTCACCGCCCTCGTGCCGGTCGCGCGATCACAGGCCTGCGTGTAGGCATCGAGCGAGACCCGTCCTGCACCGCCGAGCCCTTCCCATAGCGCCCCGGCCAGGCAGTCCTCCAGCCCCTTGGCGCCGCTGCTCTCGCGTCGGATGGCGAGGTCGGCCAGCAGCATGAAGATCGCGCCGCCCCAGTAGTTCTCACGGCCGGAAGCTGCCGGCAGGCCGCGCGAAAATACGCCCGCGCCCTGCGGCATGTTCATGACCCATTCCTTCCAGACCGCTTCCTCCGTCTTCCAGCCGGCGCGGGCGCGGATGATCGGCTCGACGTAAGTGGCCGAACCCTCCATGAACCACGTGGCGCGGCCGCGGATGAACGGCATGCCGGAATGCACCAGCTCGTGGACCAGCACCCAATCGTCGAACAGGCGGCGCGAGTCGACCGTCTCGCCGACCTCGACCATCACCGTGACTCCGCCGCCCGACTGGGTGCGCCCGAAGCCGACGCCGCTGCGCGGCACCGGCACCAACCCGACCAGCATCTCGGGCGCCGTGAATCCGTGCCAGTAATTGGCTTGGGCAGCGGCGGTCCGCTGGACCCAGTCCACGATCGCCCGGCGCGAGCCATCCGCAAATCCTTCAAGCAGCGCTAGCCGCAGCACGGCATCCTTCTTCGGCTGACCCGGCCGCAGGCTGCCAGGCGCCGGCACCACCAGCTCGTGCAGGTCGAAGCGGCCGAGCGCCGTGTAGCCAGCAAAGCGCACCGTCGCGCCGGCCAGCCGCCACGCGTCTCCCACTCTCGGCAGACCGGACGAAAAGCCCATGCCCTCGGGCGCGCGGACGCGGATGTCGATCACCGGCAGGCGCTGGAAGCCGCGCGGCTCGAGCAGCCAGCCGCCAATGGGCATCAGGACGCCCTTGCCGCGCTGGATGCCTTCGGTGGGCGAGTTGATTGCGCGCGCATATCCCCCTAGATCGAACCGATAGTGTGCCTCGACGAGGCCGTTCACCGCCGCGATCGGGCCCACCGTGAAGTTGCCGAGGAACGGCTGCGCCCGCTCGTGCTCGGGCACGAAGCTGAGCGGCTGGCTCGACCGGCAGCGGTAGACGACGTCGATGGTCAGCGACTCGTGCAGGGCGACATCGGCTGTGCAGTCCGGCACGGGCACGGGCTGCGCGATGGCCGACCGCGTCCCGAGGAGAAGCACCGCCAGAAGGATGCGAAGGAGCATGGCTCACTCTAGCCTGTGATAGGGTACGGGCAATGGACCTGCTGGATCACGTTCTGCGGCGGATGGGCCGGCACGCCACCACACTGCTGCCTTTTTCGCTGCTGATCGGCATCGTGTTCCAGGACCTCGCGAGCGCCGCGCGCCCGCTCGTTGGCCCGCTCGCCACGATCCTATTAATGCTCGCGCTGGTCCGTACGGATTGGCCCAGGGTCCGTGCATTGCTCGTCCGCCCGTGGCTCGCGCTCACGCTGTCGGCGGCGATTCTGATCGCCGTGCCGCTCGCCGTCTGGCCCTTTTGGAGGATGCTGGATGTCTGGCCGGGTCTGATCGCCGCCCTCTGCCTCAGCGCCATGGCGCCGACCATTGTCTCTGCCGCGACCACGGCCACATTCCTGCGACTGGACGTATCGCTTGCGCTGCTTGTTTCGCTGATCACCAACTTCGCCGTGCCGCTCACCCTGCCGCCGTTGGCACTGTGGTTGCTGGCCCTCGACCTCAATATCAGTGCGGCAGCGCTCAGCCTGCGTCTGGCGACCATCGTGCTGATCGCCCTCGTCGGCGCGACTGCAATCCGCGCCTGGCTGAAGCCCGACGGCGTGCGTCACAACGCAAGCAAGATCGACGGTTGCGCGGTGCTGGTGCTGATGGCCTTCGCGATCCCGCTGATGGACGGCATCGTCGCGCGCGCACTCGCCGAACCGGCGAAGCTCACCGGCTTCGTGGTCGGCTCCTTTGCCGGCATGTTCGTCTGCAACGCGCTGATGGTGCTGGGCACCCTGCCCTTCACCGACCTGCGCACCGCGCTCACGGCAGGCTACTGCTCCAATGGCCGCAACAACGCGCTGCTGATGGCCGTACTGCCGGCCACCGCCGATCCCGACATCTTCCTGTTCATCGCCGCCGTGCAGATTCCGATCTACATCATGCCGAGCCTGCTGCTGCCGCTCTATCGCCGTCTGCTGCGCGCCTGATGAGCTTTCAGGGCAGTCGTGTCCGGAAGTCGTTCAGAAGATCGATCACATCGAACACCGGCAGACCGAGTGCCGCCTTCAGCGCTGCCGTGTAGGGCGGCAGGTTGGTGCACTCGAGCACGACAGCATCGACTCCCGGATATCTGTCGATGAGCGCGCGGCCGGCTGCGATCACCTCACGCTCTACCGCGGCACGATCGAGCGTCAGGCCGTTACGCAAGAAAGTCGACGCGAACGAGCTGTCGGATGGCAGGCCTTCGACCGGAGTGTCGGGCGGCGCATCGACCGCCTCGAAATGCGCCGGTGTGAGGTGCTCCGCGGACGCCGCGAGAACACCGACCTTCCTGCCGGTCAGCGTCTTGATCAGCAGAAGGGCGGAGGTGGCCACCGGAATTGGGGACAGGGCCTCGAGATCCTTCTGGTAGAGCCCGAGGAAACCGCAGCTGGTCGCCAATCCCACTGCGCCGTCGGCCGCCAGTGCCTCGGCATTGGCTTGCAGCGCCGCGAGCACGCGGGGCCGGTCGGGGTGCGCCGCGACCGCGTCGGCCGCACCGATTCCCGTCATGGTGCGAAAGATCACCGGGAAGTCGAACGACGAGGGATTGCCGATATCCCCCTCGATGCGGGGAAAGCGCGTATCGAGCATCAGGACGCCGAGGGGTTTCACTGCCGGAAGTCCGCCGCGCCAGCGATCATCACGGTTCGGGCCATCTTTTTTGCGGCCCGCGCGCCCCTTCGAACCATTTCGACAGCCGCATCACGCCAGAATCGTCGAATCGACGCCCGGCAATCTGCAGGCCGATCGGTTTACCTTCCTCGGTGTAACCGCAATTGATCGACGCGGCCGGCTGCTCGCTCATGTTGTACGGCATGGTGAAGGAGATGTGCTCGAGCGGCCGGTTGACGTCGTTGGTCGGCGTCTCCCATTCGGCATTGTATGTCGGCACTGGCGAGACCGGCGACAGCACGTAATCGAAGGGCTGCGTCGCGCGCGTCGCCGCCGCCCGGATCGCCATGTAGTTGTTGACGGCCTTGATCACCATCGCGCCCGAGACGTCTGCGCCACCGCGGCACCAGTCGGCGATGAACGGCAGCACACTGGCCTGCCGGGCATGGCTCAGTGCCGAGAAATCGACCCAGCTTCGCACCCGCCAGAACAGGTCCTGCAGGTGCAGCATCTCGGGCGACAGGAAGCCGTCGAGCGGCTCGACCGTGGCGCCGGCATCGGCGAACAGCTTCGCCGCCGCTTCGACCGCCGCCTTGACCTCGGGGTCGACCGGCAGGCCCGAGCCGGCATCGAGGTGAAGGCCGATCTTCAGGCCCTTGGGTTCGAGCGGACCGGCAGCCCAGTCGATCTCGGCCGGCGGCAGGCTCATATGGTCGCGTGCATCGGGCCTGGACAGCTCGGCCATCAGCAGTGCCGAATCGGCGACGGTGCGCGTCATCGGACCGACCGCACGGCCGAAGAACGGCGGATCGACGGGCACACGGCCCAAGCTCGGCTTAAGCGTGAAGATGCCGTTCCAGCAGGCTGGCAAGCGCACCGAGCCTCCGATGTCGGTGCCGAGGTGCAGCGGCCCGTAGCCAGCCGCGCTGGCCGCTCCCGCACCGGCGCTTGAGCCTCCAGGATTCCATGCCAGGTTCCAGGGATTGCGGGTCAGCGGATGGAACGAGCTGCGGCCCGACGAAAGCATGCCGTAGTCCGGCATGGTCGTCTTGGCGAGGATGATCGTGCCCGCCTCTCGCACCCGCGCGGCAGCCGGCGCATCGGCTGCCGCCGGCACCATCTCGGTCGCAGCCGTGCCAAGCGGCACCGGCACGCCCTTGGTTGCAATGTTCTCCTTGATCGTGATCGGCACACCGTCGAGTGCGCCCTGCGGTGCACCGGTCTGCCAGCGCTTCTCCGATGCCTTTGCCGCCTTGCGCGCACCGTCGAAATCCGGGGCATAGAGCGCCTTGATCTTCGGCTCCCACGCTTCGATGTGCTTGATCACGGCATCGACGGCCTCGACGGGGGAAAGTGTCTTGCTCTTGTAGGCGGCCAGCAAGTCGACCGCGGTCATGTCATGGAGGAGGGTCATGGCATGAACTTTACCGAAGCCCCGCCACTTCTGCGACAGCCGTGACTTGGGTGGCCGCCATCAGTCCGCCGGCTTGCCCCTATTCTCGTCGGGCACCGGCGCAGGATTGGTGTGCATCACGATATAGCGAGTAAGCATGGGCCCGAACAACAGCACGGCGACGAGACGCACCGTCTGCATGGCCATGACAAACGAGACATCGGCATTGCTGGAGGCGGTAATGATCGCGATCGAATCGGAGCCGCCGGGGCTGGTGGCGAGATAGGCGGTCAGCGGATCGATTCCGGCCCCGTAGACCATCAGGACGGCAACGAGGCTGCACAGGCCGATCATCGATACGATGCAGACCAGTATGCGCGGCAGCAGCTTCAGGGCGTGGATCAACAGCCCGCGCGTGAAGCGCAGCCCGATGTTCCAGCCGATGAAGGCGTAGCACCCGGCCAGCAGCCACGGAGGCAACTCGATGGTCATCAGGCCAAAGTGCGTGAGCGCGATGCCCACGACCATCGGCACCAGAAACGCGCCGGCCGGGATATTGAGCCGCTGTGCGATCATCGGCCCGAAAACGGCGATCGCCATCGTCTCACCGAACGCCAGCCAGTCGACCGGCGGAAACCACACCATTTCCGGCGCAACGTGATGCTCGGGATTGACGCCGAACACCCTGGCCACCAGCGCAGCGGCGGCGGCGACAAGCACGATCCGCAGATATTGCATGAATGCGACCAGACGCATGTCCGCCCCGTAGGACTCCGACATGATGGTCATCACCGAGGCGGCGCCGGGGCTGGTACCCCACAGCGCAGTCGTGCCCGGCAGCATCTGCAGGCGGGTCATCAGCCAGCCGATGAAGGCCGAGACCATGACGACCCACAGCACGCCGACGGTGAAGAGTACCCAGTGGTCGAGGATATCGCCGACGATGGACAGCGGAATCATCTTGGCGATCATGCTGCCGACGACCCCTTGCGCCACGACGAACGGCGCAAGCGGCATCTTCACCTTGCCGTTGCCGGCCGCGAACGCGATCGCCGCGAGCAGCGGCCCGAGCATCAGGGCCGCTGGTGCGTGCAGCCAAAGCAGCAGCGCCGCCAGAGCCACCGACAGGACGAGAAGGGCAACCCACTGCAAGGGGACCGCGACCCGCCTTGCCGGCATCACGATCCAACCGCGGAAATCTCATGCTCTTCCGGACCGCGAGCGTCCCGCTTGTTCATGAGCGTGAGCGAGCGGGACGCTCGCGGACCGGAAGAGTACGACATTCGGGCAAGGTTGGACCTATGAACGACGTAAGAACGCACCTCGCGACCAACGGCTAGGTCGCGAACTCTTCTGCCTCACCGTTCATTTCCTTGATGGTAACGATCAGCTCGGCCGCAGCCGTCGCCAACCTTGCAGCATCCGTGCCGCGCAACACCAGGGAAACGCTGGGCCGGCCGTTGCGAAATGCCGGGTAGGAGCCGATCTCGACGTCCTCGTAGCGAGTCTGCAGCGCGCCGAGCGGCTCGGCGATGATGCCCTCGGGCAGGTTCGTGCGGACGGTGCGGGCGAGGACCGGTTCCCCGCCGACGAGCCGATGCTTCATCGCCTGGAACATGCCCTGCGCGACCGCCGGGATGCCGGCGAAGGTGAAGACGTTCTCCATCTGGAAGCCGGGCGCCACCGATACCGGATTGTCGACCAGGATACCGCCGTGGGGAACCCGCGCCATGCGACGCCGGGCGGGGGTGAAGAGCGCGGGATCGCCGTAGTGACGGGTCATGCGCGCGACCGCCTCGGGATGCTCGGAGATGCCGACGCCAAAGGCCTTGGCGATGCAATCCGCCGTGATGTCGTCATGCGTCGGCCCGATGCCGCCGGTAGTGAAGACATAGTCGAACTTGGCCCGCAGCTCGTTCACGGTGGCGACGACCGTGGCCTCGATATCCGGGATCACACGGCATTCCATGACCCGGACGCCGAGCTTGCCGAGCTCGGCGGCGAGGTACTGAATATTGGCGTCCTTCGTGCGGCCGCTCAGGATCTCGTTGCCGATGACCAGAATGGCAGCCGTAACGGTCTTGGAAGTGTCTGACATTTCAATAGACTAGCACGGCCTTGTTCCCGCGGGCATCCGGTGCCAAATAAGGTCTCATGACGAGCCCCCGCGACCTCGAGGACGACAGCGTAGACTATTGGCGCCGTGACGAACGGACCATCAAGCTGCACGGGCCGGAAGGTTTCGAAGGCATGCGCCGAGCCGGCCGGCTGGCGGCCGAGACGCTCGATTTCATCACGCCGCACGTTGTACCGGGCGTGACCACGGGTGAACTCGACAGGCTGTGTCACGACTTCATACTCGATCACAAGGCGATCCCCGCCCCGCTCAACTACCGTGGCTTCCCCAAGTCGATCTGCACCTCGATCAACCATGTCGTCTGCCATGGCATTCCGGGCGACAAGCGGCTGCAGAGCGGCGACGTGCTCAATATCGACGTCACCACCATCCTCGACGGCTGGTACGGCGACACCAGCCGCATGTTCTTCGTCGGTGACGTCGGCGTGAAGGCCCGCCGGCTGTGCGACGTGACCTACGAGGCGATGATGCGCGGTATCGCGGCCGCCAGGCCCGGCGGCCATGTCGGCGACATCGGGCACGCGATCCAGACCTATGTCGAGGCGCAGCGCTTTTCGGTCGTGCGCGACTTCTCGGGCCACGGTCTCGGCCGCATCTTCCACGACGCTCCGAACATCCTGCATTACGGGAAGGCCGGCACCGGGCCGGTGCTGAGGCCGGGCATGTTCTTCACCGTCGAGCCGATGGTGAATGTCGGCACGTGGCAGGTGAAAATCCTGAACGACGGCTGGACCGCGGTGACGCGCGACAAGCAGCTCTCGGCGCAGTTCGAGCACTCCGTCGGCATCACCGAGACCGGCGTGGAATTCTTCACTCTGTCGCCGCTGGGCCTGACCAAGCCGCCTTACGAGGTGGCGAACCTCGCGACCGAGCCGAAGCAGTCTGTTACCGCCTGATCTCACACGATCTCGGCCGTCAGCGTCAGCTTTTGGATGACCGGCTCGGTGTCCGGCGACAGGAGCACCGTACCGCGCAACCGGCCGCCGACGCATGTCATGAGAAAGCGGCCAGAAAGCGCGTGGGTCGGAACGATCGCGTCAAGCTTGCCCTCGCCGAGGCGCTGTTTCAGCCGGGTCAGCTCGGCATTGCGCAGACTTGCCGGCATGTCGAGCAACAGGTTGCCGGCGAGCATGGCCTCCGCCGTCTCGATGCGTCCGGTCCCATAGGCCGCAACCACCGCGTCGACTGCACGCTTGAGCCAGGGAGAAGGCACGGGCGCCGTGCGCGCAGGCTGCAGGGCTTGGAAGGCTTCGGCAACCCGCGTCGTAATGCGAGACATGGGCGCATAGGTCCGGTTGCCGAAGGCGAAGACACCGAAGCCCGCTTCCGGCGCCACGAGCATATGCGAGCCGTAACCCGGCAGGCCGCCGGAGTGATGGAGGCGACGACCTAACGCCTTGTCGATGGTATCGACCAGACCATAGCCGTAAGCGCTTGACGGCGCGGCGCCTCCGTCGGTCGGTTCGGGCATATACGGCGGTGCATGGAACAATCCCAGTTCGCGCACGGTGGAACGGCGAACCGGGCCGGTCTCTGGATCGTCGCGCGCCGGCCAGGCATCGAGCAGAAAGGAAACGTAGCGCGCATAATCATTGACAGTCGTCGTGAGCCCACCCATGGCACCGACTTCCCCGTCCGGCTCCAGCCGCTCGCGGGTGAAGACGCCGCCATCGATACGGTAGCCCCAGGCGAAGTCGCCGCGCGCCGCGGCCAAGGCATCGAAAAGCGTGTTGCTCATGCCGAGCGGTTCGAGAATCCTGCGGGTCACGTAGGACTGGTAAGGCTCGCCGCTGACATTGGTCAGCACCCGCCCGAGCAACGCATACCCCAGGTTGCTGTATTCGAAAGCGAGGCCGGGCGGACGGGCGAACGGCAAGCCGGCCGCCATCAGAGCGTCGAGCGCCGCTGGCGTCATGCCAAGCACGCGATCGGCCCACGGATCGTCGGTCACGAAGCCTGCGGTATGCGTCAGCAAGTGGCGCACGGTTATCGGCGGGCTATCGCGCGTCGCCGGCGCCACGGCGGCGAACTGCGGAAGATACTGCGCCAGCGGGGCGCCGAGCCAGATCGCCCCCTCGTCGCGCAGGATCAGGATGGCCAGCGCGGTGATGCTCTTGGTCATCGACGCGATGCGGAAGGAGGTTTCCGCCGTCACTGGCCGACCCGCTTCCCTGTCGGCCATGCCGTATTTCGTGACATGCACGAGCCGGCCGCCCTGCACGATGCCGGCGACGAGTCCAGGGATGTTCTCCTCCTGCGCGAACGCGGAATATGCAGCATCGATCTGGGAAAAAGGCGACGTGGTCATGAGCGAAAGCCTAGTCGATCGCCCGAAGTAATTCTTGTTTTTTGCTGCGCTTGCAGGGAATCTTCCGCGCATGGGCAGAGCAAAGAGGGCAGCGGCCGAAGTCGCCACGCCCGTCCAGGCGGCCGAGCGCGACGAAGCACTCCTGTCCCTGCTGGCGGCGGGGCTCCGACTGCAGGCGACCGAGTCTCTTTGGCGTGTCAGCGGCAACACGCTGCCACATCGGACCGTGCTGCGAGACGCCGGCGGAAGCTGGAATAGACTTGAGCAATGTTGGGAGTTTGGCGGCGAAGACCCGACGGGCAGGCTCGCGGCAGCGATCGAGGCCGCGCCTGTGGGCGCCGGACACAACAGCAGCACGCCCGCCGCGACCGTTCCGCACTATCACGGCCATCGCGGCCGAGTGCGCGAGCGGGTGCTAAAGGCGGGCATCGAGTCCCTGCCCGACTACGAGCTGCTCGAACTCTTGCTATTTTACTCGATCGAGCGGATCGACACCAAGCCGCTGGCCAAGCGGCTGCTGGAGCGCTTCGGCACGCTGGGCGACGTTTTCGCGGCCGAACCCGCCCAGCTGCGCGAGTTCGAGATCGACCAGCGCACTCTGGTGCTTTTCCGCGCGGTGCGCGAGTCGGGCCGGCGGCTGGCCGAGCGCAAGGTCAAGGACATGCCGGTCCTCACAAACTGGCAGCAGCTGATCGACTATTGCCATGCCGCGCTCGCGCACGAGAAGACTGAGCAGTTCCGTATCCTGTTCCTCGACCGCAAGAACGTCCTGATCGCCGACGAGGTCCAGCAGCGCGGCACGATCGACCATACGCCGGTCTATCCACGCGAGGTCATCAAGCGCGCGCTCGAGCACGGCGCCGCCGCGCTGATTCTGGTGCACAACCACCCCTCGGGCGATCCCAAGCCCTCGCGCGAAGACATCGAGATGACGAAGGAAATCCGCAAGGCGGCCGAAGCGCTCGGCATCTCGATCCACGATCATCTCGTGATCGGCCGCAAAGGGCACTCGAGCTTCAGGAGCCTGGGGCTGCTGTCCTGATTGCTCGTCCGACCCACGTGCCGTCCGCTATGCCTTCAGCTTGAATACTCTCTCCGCATTGGTCTCGTAGATCTGCTTGCGCTCGGCCTCGGTCACCGTGGCCGCATCCATGAAGCGCACGGCCTCGGCGTCGTCTTCGTAGGGATAATCGGCCGCGAACAGGATGCGCTCGACGCCCAGCACGTCCAGGCAGAGCCGCAGCGCCGGCATCGACGTGACCCCTGCGGTGGTGATGACAAAATTGTCGAGGAAGTACTGGCTCGGGAGCCTGGGCAGCTTGTCGACCGCGCCGATCTTCACTTCGAGCAGGTAGCGGTTGTCGATGCGCTGGAGCCAGAACGGCAGGCCCTCGCCCATGTGGCCGAGCACGATCCTGAGCTTTGGGAAACGATCGAAGGTGCCCGACATGATCAGGCGCATGGCATGCAGTCCCGTTTCGGCGGCGAATCCCCAGCCGGCGAAGAAGAGACCATAATCGAGATAGGGCGTGACCATCGACGGCGCAGGCTCGCGCGGATGAAGGTAGATCGGCATGTCGAGTGCCTCGGCCGCCTCGAATATGGGCCGGTACCTGGGCGCGTCGAGATATTCACCCATCGTATGGGAATTGACGATCACGCCCTTGAGGCCGAGCTTGCCGGCGGCTCGCTCGATCTCCAGCGCCGCGGCTGCAGGGTCTTGCGGCGCGACGGCCGCCAGGCCGGCGAACCGCGTCGGATGAGCCTGCACCGCAGCGGCGAGCGCATCGTTCGAGGCCGCGGCAAGCCTCGTCGCGAGCGGTCCGTCGAACACCTGCACTCCAGGAGAGGTGAGCGAGAGGACATGCATGTCGACGCCGATCGAATCCATGTGAGCGATGCGGCCCGCACCGATGTCGAGCAGGCGGTCGTCGAGCGGCTTGTTCGCAGGCGTCTGCGCCAGAATGGATTCGCCCATCTTGGCGAAGCCTGGCTCGACGTCCTGGCTTGCCAGCACGACGTACCACTGCGCCATGATCTCGGGTGTGACGAAAGCTTCCTCGACAGCGATGCGTCGTATGGCCACTGGATGCTCCTTCGGTGATCCGTTCGGACCGTCGCGAGCAGAGCGCAGACCGAAAGACGTCGTCGATCATGAGACAGTAAAGCCCCTCACAGACGTTTCAAAGATCGATTGAGGTGGGCATCGCGCGCCGTCAGTATCGGCAAGGAGGCAAACGGCGAAGCGACAGTCGCAAGAGAGGAAAGCAAGCATGTCGGATACCGCAGACGGGCCGTTCAACACCTCGCGTCGCCTCGCGATGGCTTCAGGAGCGGCGCTGCTCGGCTCTTCGATTCTCGGCGGCCTGTCGGCCAAGGCGCAGCCGGGCGCGACACAGACGTCGGCACCGACAGGCAACGCCATGCCGTCCGGGTACAACATCCTCTTCATTCTGGTCGATCAGGAGCACTTCTTTCCGAAATGGCCCTTCCCGGTTCCTGGCCGAGAAGCCATCAAGAAGAAAGCGGTCACCTTCCTCAATCATCAGGCTGCGGCGTGCGTCTGCTCCTCGGCCCGGTCGGTGATCTACACCGGCCAGCACATCCAGCACACCGGCATCGCCGACAATCTGAACTATGTGTGGCAGCGCGACCTGTCGACCGGCATCAAGACAATCGGCCATCGTCTGGCCGATCTCGGATACCACGCGGCCTACCAGGGAAAGTGGCACCTGTCGGCTACACTCGATCTCAGCGCAAAAGCGATCGATGCGCCGCTGCGGGACTACCGCGAGACCATGTCGTCATACGGTTTCAAGGACTTCTTCGGGGTCGGCGACCTGATAGACGGCACGCTGGGCGGCTACAGCTACGACGACACGACGCTTGCCTCGGCGATCACCTGGCTGCGGACCGAGGCGGAGACGCTCCGGACGAAGGGACAGCTATGGTACCTGGCGGTGAACTTCGTCAATCCGCACGACGTGATGTACTTCAACTCCGACCTTCCATCGGAGAAGGTTCAGGGCCTCAGCCATGCAATGCCGATCGCGCGGGCGCCCGATGACGAACTGTACCGCGCGACGTGGGACGACTACGGCTTGCCGGCCAGCCGTCATCAGCCGTTCGACAGTCCCGGCCGCCCCGTCGCCCAGAAGCTCTACCACGATATCCTGGATCTTCAGGTTGGCCGGTGGCCGGACGAGGATCGCCGTTGGCGGGCTTTGCGCGACTACTATTTCAACGCCATACGCGACTGCGATCGCAAGGTCGCGCTCCTGCTCGAAGCGCTGCACAACAACGGAATGGACAAGAACACCATCGTGATCTTCACGGCGGACCACGGCGAGCTTGGCGGCAATCACCAGATGAGAGGCAAGGGCACGAGCGCCTACCGGCAGCAGAATCATCTCCCGCTGATGATCCACCACCCGGCGTTTGAGGGCGGCACCGAATGCGAGGCGATCACCTCGCAGCTCGATCTCACGCCGACCATCATCGGCCTGACGGGAAAGGATGCAGCAGCGAGAGCGCGAGCTTCGGAAGGTCTGACGGGCAGGGATTTCTCCGCATGGCTACGCACTCCAGCCCAGGCCGGCGTGCATTCCATCCGGCCCGCCGCTCTGTACAACTTCGACATGCTGTCCTTCCAGGACCCCAATTGGGCCGCGCTGACCGTCGACACGCGTGTCTATCGCGACAAGAATCCCGAGCAGCAGCTGGCCATGCTCGCGAACCATCCGCCGGACTTTCTCAACAGGGTAGCCATTCGCAGCATCTGGGATGGACGCTACCGTTTCACGCGTTACTTCTCTCCGGTGCGTTTCAACACGCCGGCGTCCCTGGAAGAGCTGCTCGCAAACAACGATGTCGAAGTCTACGATCTTCGCGACGACCCCGAGGAGACGAACAATCTCGCCGCGGACGCGAGACAGAACGGCGATCTCCTTCTCGCCCTGAACCACGAGGCGAACCGCCGGATCGCCGAGGAGGTGGGCGACGACGATGGGCGCTTCCTGCCGATCCGCGACGGCAAATGGCACTTTCCCCCTACAAGCGAGCGTTAGGCAGGAAGCGCCTGAAGCAATGGCAGACCCATGATCGAAGCAATCAGCGCCCTCACCCTCGGCACCCATGACATGGCACGCGCCGTCCGATTCTATCGCGCGCTGGGTTTCGAATTGCTCTATGGCGGCGAATCGGCTGCTTTCACCAGTTTTCGGGCGGGACCGGGTTATCTCAATCTGACAGCTCAGCCCGAGGACAAGCGCTGGTCATGGTGGGGACGCGCCATCTTCTACGTCGACGACGTGGATGCGCTCCATGCCCGAGCGCTGGCAGCGGGCTTCCAGCCCTCGACGCAGCCGCGCGACGCCGAGTGGGGAGAACGTTATTTCCACCTCAGCGATCCCGACGGCCACGAACTCAGCTTCGCCCGCCCCTTGCGCCAGCCGGGCAGAATCTAGCTGCCCAGGCGATCGGGGTCGCGCCAGGTTCTCTCGAACGGCAGCCGCCAAGCATGCGGTGCGACCAGCTGGTGGATCGATTTCGGGCCCCAAGATCCCGGCGGATAGAGCCGGACCGGCGGCGGCGATTCGAGCAGCGGGACCGACACCTCCCACAGGCGTTCAATTCCTTCGGCCGTCGTGAACAGCGTGCGGTCGCCGCGCATCGCGTCGAGGATCAGGCGCTCATAAGCCTCGAGGACCTCGCCCATGAGGCCGGTGTCGCGCATGGCGAACTGCAGGCTGAGCTTGTCCAGCCGCATGCCGGGGCCGGGCCGCTTGCCATAGAACGATAGCGACATCTTCGAGGCGTCCGCGAGGTCAAAGGTCAGGTGATCAGGTCCTTGCGAGCCGACGCCCGACCCCAGGGGGAACATGCTTTTCGGCGGTTCACGGAAGGCGAGAGAGATTATCCGTTGGCCTTCGGCGAGGCGCTTGCCGGTGCGCAGGAAGAACGGCACGCCGGCCCAGCGCCAGTTGTCGATGGCGCACCTCAGGGCAATAAAGGTTTCGGTGTCCGACTCGGGATCGACGCCCTCCTCCGACCGGTAGCCCGTATACTGCCCTCGCACGACATTGCGCGGGTCGATCGGCAGCATGCTGCGGAAGACCTTGTTCTTCTCTTCGCTGATCGGCGCCGGCTCGAGCGAGGTCGGCGGCTCCATTGCCACGAAAGCGAGGATCTGGAAGAGGTGAGTAACCACCATGTCACGAAATGCCCCGGTCGCCTCGTAGAAGCTGGCACGTTGGGCCAGACCCAGCGTCTCGGGCACGTCGATCTGCACGTGGTCAATGAAGTTTCGGTTCCAGATCGGCTCAAACAGGCCGTTGGCGAACCGGAACGCGAGGATGTTCTGCGCCGCTTCCTTGCCGAGAAAGTGGTCTATCCGGAAGATCTGCTCCTCGGCGAACACCTCATGCAGCCTGGCGTTCAGCGACACCGCGCTGGCCAGATCGGTGCCGAAAGGCTTCTCCATGATAATCCGGCTATCGGCGGCAAGCCCCGCCTCGGCCAGCAACCTCACCGCTGAGAGGGCGGCGCTGGGCGGGACGCTCAAATAGTGAATGCGACGGCTCTCGCCGGGCAGTGCTCGCTCCGCCGCCTCGACAGCCGCCTTCACCGCGCCGGCGCCGGCAGACATCGGCACGTAATCGAGGATCTGCGAGAATTCGGCCCAGTCGGTTTCGAGCAGCTTTCGCTTGGAGAATTGCTCGAGCGCTTTTCGGGCGAGCTCGCGGAAGCCGTCAGCGTCGAGGTCGTCGAGCGAGACACCGATGATGCGGCAGCCGGGAATGAATCCGGCCCTGCACAGATGGAACAGTCCCGGCAGCAGCTTCCGTTTCGACAGGTCTCCGGTCGCGCCCACCAGAACGAGAACCTGTGGATAATGCGGGCCGACCTTCGATGCGTTTTTCACGGGCATGGCCGCCCCATCGGAAGCCTTGCCTGCACGCGCCACTGACGTCCTGCCGGAGATTTCCCTTGCCGACGCACGTACAATCGAACCTCCGCTCATTCCGCCTCGGTCGGAAAAGGCTTAGCCCGCTGCGCATGAGGGGGTCAACGCGGCGGTCCAGGTCGACCGGCAGCATGCCTCGGATGTCGCGGGACCGACACGCGGCAAGGACCATGCGAGCTTGAGGGCCTGGGATCATGATGGCCTACGCCCATCGCTGGACCGGTGAGCCTGAACTCGCTCTGGCGGCGGCCCGGCTCGCTGTCGAGCCAATCCCAATGACGCCTCGGCCGAGGCCTCGCGAGGCAACACGTTCTCCTTCTCGGTCAGTCGCGCGAGGCAGGCTGCATCTCGATCGCGCACTCCGCCTCAACCGGCAGGACCCCCCAGGCCAAATTCTTCCATACCTTGATGGCACGGACCTGCCTCAGCGACCGGGACTACGAGGAGGCTCTACGCTGGGCCTGCAGGACGATCGACCTGGGTTCGCAGCGGTCCCGGCCGCGCCTCTACCTGATTCTGCCCTTGGCCATCTCGGACGTGCCAACGAGGCGCGCGTGGCCGTGGTCGACTGACAGGCGGAGCAGCCTGGCTCCACGCCGGCAACAATGGACTGGTGCGAGTACCGTCTCGCCGTCGACATCGACCATATCTTCGAAGGCCTGCGACGCGCCCTCTGGTGAGAGGCCGAATGAAAGCTCCGGCCACTGGCACTCGTGGACCGGCAGCGAACTCACA
Organism: Enhydrobacter sp.; assembly: GCA_026126105.1. GTDB lineage: Bacteria > Pseudomonadota > Alphaproteobacteria > Reyranellales > Reyranellaceae > Reyranella. The sequence goes on along the minus strand of JAHCJV010000006.1, from coordinate 72,423 downwards.
GAAGGATGTTTGCTCCTGTCAGCGTGGGAACATTGTCCAGCCTGACCGAGAAGTCCGCGACGCCGTCGCCGTTCACGTCACCGTTGAGGAAGGTCGCCGCTCCGGAGACGAGGTAGTTGAGCTCGCCGGCCGTATGGGAGAACGGATTGTTGCCGATGAAGGTGAAGGCAGCTTTGCCGGAAGCGACGAGCCTTGCGTCGGCGGTCCTCAGGTCGATCTGGTCGCCTTCGGCGGCGTTGAAGTCCCGGATGCGATCCCACCCTGCACCGGCGACAGTCGACTCGGCGACGCTATAGAACTGAAACAGGTCGGGCCCGGCGCCGCCTGTCAGCGTATCGGCACCAAGGCCGCCGGCGAGCATGTCGGCCCCGTTCCCACCGATCAGTCTGTCGTTGCCGGCGCGCCCCTTCAGCGTATCGTCGTCGTCCATTCCATGGAGGACATTTGCGTCGGCGTCGCCGAGGAGCGCGTCGGCCTGCGCCGAACCGATCACCCTCTGGAAGTTTGCGAGAGTGTCCTTGCCCTCTCCCTTTCCTGTCCCCTTGGCGAGATCGACCTGGATGCTTCTCGTCGCCTCTGCATAGGTGACGGTATTGAAGCCCAGGCCACCGTCAAGTGCATCGAGACCCGCGCCGCCGGAAATCCTGTCGTCACCGGCCCCTCCGGAAACATGGTCGTCGCCGACGCCACCGGCGAGAACGTCGTTGAACAACGATCCCAGGAGGCTGTCATCGCGTGCGCTGCCGGTCAGGACGACCCGTGAAGTCGCCTGAGTCGCGTCGACATTCAGCAGAACCGGCGAGACCCATCGGCTGGAAAAGTCGAGCCGTCCTCCTTCGCTCTGCAGGAGCACCGAAAAATCCGGGCCGCCGGCGGACGGAACGATCGTGTCGAACGCCGCGATCTGCGCCACACTGGCGCGGATGCTCGGCAGCGCGGCGTTCAGCTCCTCGACGGCAGTCAGGGTCAGGCCGGCGTTGAGCTGATCGTCGATGGCGAAGATCGTGTCGCGGCCGCTGCCGCCGTCGATGCTACCGATCTGGTTGGCCCGAATGTGGAATGCGTCGTCCCCGGCCAGTCCGAAAATGGAGTCCATCCCGCCGCCGGGTCCCGCGAAGTCGTCGCGGCCGGCGGTCCCGGTCAGATTGTCTGCGCCGAGCGTCAGGGAGAAGTCGGTCACGACAAAGTAAAAGGAATCGAGGGACGCCTGGAGGATATTCTTCATCCCGCGCACGAGGATGGCGCCCACATCGTTGAACGTCTCCCGGTCGTCCCTGTCCCAATTCACGGTGAAGCTGAATGTCACGGGCATCCATGGCTGTTCAGGATCGCTGGTCGGCACGACCATCTGTCCCGACACGTTGATGCAGCTGAAACCGTTCCAGGTGATGCTGCCGCCTTTTCCATACGCGGCGATGTTGGAGGGCACGACCCGGAAAAGGGCGTCGGCCATTCCGGAGATACGCTTGAACTCCGCGAGTTGTGTCGCGTCGAAGAAAGCAGGATCCAGTAGAGCCGTCTGATACCAGCGCACCATGTCTGACGCGGAGGCGAGCATGGACTCCTTACCGTTGATCGGACCCTTCGCGTGCGGCGGATCTAGCGCGTACGATTGAAGCGTCTCCCAATCGACATCGCGATCTCGCCCCGAGGCGAGAAAGGTGAACAGGCGGCGGGTCGATTCGGCAATCTTCACCGATGACAGCCCCAGATCCGCAATCAGCTCTCGTACCTTGTCGGCGCCGACGGCGGCAAGAGCAGCATCGGTCGCGGTATTATCGCTATGGCTGATCATCGCCTCGAGCACGGTGCGGAAGGGAGTCAGTCCTTCCAGCTTTACCTCGGGGTCCCGCTTGCCGCCGAGGATCTCGTCTCCAAAAACCGGGCTGCTGATCGAACGAACGCTCTCGTCGATACGTGCCAGCTCGTCTTGAGAAAGATTCTGGCGCAGAAATTCGGCGAGAATGAACGACTTCACAGCGCTGCCGACAAACATCCTCTTGTCGGCCTTCACGTCGGTCGACCAGACCTCATCGTTAATGGAGGTTCCTGCCACGAGGTCGTACGCAGCTGTGTAGGTGATGTCGTTCTGAGTGAAATACTTGTCGAGATTCCCCAGATAGCTCTGGATGTCTTTCAGCACTTCTTGTGGCGCCTGACCCGGTCCGATCGTCATCGCTTCTGCCTCAAATCTAATCCGGTGACCAATCTAGAGTTCGAAGATACGGCCAGCAACAGAGGCGTCGATTGACGTCGCGACCATTGGCAGTCGGCGGCGCTGGCACGTTCGACGGAGAAACAGCACCCGGGAGGAGTGCGGTGCGGCGGTTGATCACCATGCTCTTCGGTGCCATTGCGTCGGTCGCCGTTTTTCGAAAGCGCGGGTGCAGCCGACCTGCATCCCGCCGCCATCACCTACATCCTTCCCGACAAGACCGAATGGAAGCTGACGTCGCCCGGCGCCCAGCAGGCGATCCTGACGGGCGACCTGTCGAAGTCCGGCTTCGATTTCGGGACGAACAAGTGGCTTTCCGGCGACATGGGCAGACCGCGTTTCCATCCCATCGATCGGTTCATTGCGGTCTTGAGAGGCACGTGGTGGGTGATCGCGCGCACGACGTTCGATCCAGCGGCACCGTCCGCGTTCCGGCCGGCACTTTCGTCGCCCATTTAGCCGAGCAGGTGGGCTACGATGGCGCAAGGAACGCGGAGTGCGTGCCGTTGATTGTCGGTAAGGGGCCTGGCACCTCGACACGCGTCGAACAGAGGTAGCAGGTGCTTCAGAGACCTCATCGCCGCCGCCCACGATCGCCTGGTGATCGGCAGCAAGGACCGTGCGACCTTCGAAAGGCTGGGGCTGCCCCTGGCCCTCCTCCATCGTTGCGCTCAGCCGATGAAGCGGATGGCGGTCGAAAGGCCCGGTTGCGTCGCGGCCGAATGCCTGTGCAGTGTCGTCCAGCGCGAGATCGCTATCCTGCGCGCTGGGCTTGGCACAATCATTCGTCGGCCAGCCGTCGGGCGCACGATGCCGCCTACGCCACCTATGTCGGCAACTGACGCAACCGGTTTCGGGTGATGAAGCGCAAGCGAAGCATCAAGTGCTACGAGGGCAAGGCCACAGGCGCCTCACGCAGCTTCTGAAGCCGATGCGGCACGCCCCTGTTCTACGAGCGGCTGCGCTCACGGCATATGGTGAACATACCCAGCGCGCTTCTTCATGGCCGCACCGGCCGCCAACCGCTTTATCACGTCGGCATCTCGGAGCTGCAGGAATGGACCTACACCGGCGCAGCCCTCGTCCCGCTCAAAGGCTTCCCGGTGTCTTCTGGGAACGTCCGAAAAGGCGCCGACTCACGCTCCCGCCGGCTGCCGGCGGAAAAGGATGACGTCAGGCTGCCGCGCTGTGCGCGGCACCCAGGCGGGCGAGCACATCCGCCGCGATCTCGAAGGAGCGGAGGCGCGCTGCGTGATCATGGATCTGTGCCGTCAGCATCAGCTCGTCCGCCCCACTGTCGGCGATGATTGCCTTCAGTTCCTCTTGAACGACTTCCGGCGTACCAACCGCGGAATGCGCCAGCGCGTGCTCGACGCCCGCGCGCTCCAGGGGCGACCAGCGCCCTTCCATGCTGTCGACCGGAGGCGGCAACGGTCCCGGAGCGCCACGCCTCAGGCTGATGAACTGCTGCTGCAACGACGTGGAAAGACGGCGCGCCTCGTCCTCGGTCTCCGCCGCGAACACGTTGACCCCCACCATGGCGTAGGGGCGCGCGAGCTGCTCGGACGGTCGGAACTGGGCGCGATAGAGGCCCAGCGCGGGCATCAGGTCGGCCGGCGCGAAATGCGACGCGAACGCGAACGGCAGGCCGAGCGCTGCGGCGAGCTGCGCGCTGTAGGTGCTCGATCCGAGCAGCCAGAGCGGCACGCGCGAGCCGGCCCCCGGCACGGCGCGCACGGCCTGGCTGGGCTCCGGCGGCCCCAGCAGGGCCTGCAACTCCAGGACATCGCGCGGGAAATTCTCGGCAGCGCCCTCAAGATCGCGGCGCAAAGCCCGCGCCGTGCGCTGATCGGTTCCAGGTGCGCGGCCCAGACCGAGATCGATGCGGTCTCCGTAGAGCGCCTGCAGCGTGCCGAATTGCTCGGCAATCACCAGGGGCGCGTGGTTCGGCAGCATGACGCCGCCCGATCCGACGCGGATTCTCGTGGTGCCGCCGGCCACGTAGCCGATCGCCACGGCAGTCGCGGCACTGGCGATGCCGGGCATGTTGTGATGCTCGGCGAGCCAGAACCGCTTGTAGCCCCAACGTTCGGCGTGCTGCGCGAGGTCGAGAGAATTGCGGAAGGCCTGGGCTGCATCGCTGCCCTGGTTGATCGGCGACAAATCCAGGATGGAATAAGGTATCACGTGAATCTCCGTGGGCCTACGGATGTAGGAAGCCGGTGCGCCATGTGCGAGGCCCGAGGGAGCGGGTTGTTCCAGTTGGAGAGGAAACGACCACCTCGCTGTCGTGGTTTTTGTTAGGGGTTCAGGATGGAGACACTTCTAGCCAGGAACGCCGACGTCCTCGTCACCATGGACGGGGGACGGCGCGAACTGCGCAATGCGGCGCTCTACGCCGAGGATGGGATCATCAAGCAGGTCGGGCCGACCGCCGAGCTGCCGGCGACCGCCGACAAGGTGATCGACCTCAGCGGCCAGATTGTCTTGCCGGGTTTCGTCAATACCCACCACCATCTCAACCAGACGCTGACCCGCAATTTTCCGGGCGCACAGAACAACAATCTCTTCCCTTGGCTCAAGGCGCTCTATCGCGCCTGGGCGAGAACCGACGCGGAGGGCTCGCGCGCCAGCACCCTGATCGGGCTGGCCGAGCTCGCCCAGTCGGGCTGCACCACGGTGTTCGACCACAGCTACGTGTTCAAGAACGGCAACTCTGTCGACTGCCAGATCGAGGCGGCGCGCGATCTGGGCGTGCGCTTCATTGCCAGCCGCGGCTCGATGTCCCTGGGCGAATCGAAGGGCGGTCTGCCACCAGACGACTGCGTCGAGGACGAGGCCTTCATCCTCAGGGACAGCCAGCGGGTGATCGAACGCTATCACGACGCGTCGGTTGGCTCGATGACGCAGATTGCTCTGGCGCCCTGCTCGCCCTTCTCGGTAACCGCGACGCTGCTCAGGCAATCGGCGGCCCTTGCGCGCCACTACAAGGTCAGGCTGCACACTCACCTGTGCGAGACGCTGGACGAGGAACGCTACACGCTCGAGCGCTTCGGGCTTCGTCCGGTCGACTGGATGGAAACGCTCGGCTGGCTGGGCGACGATGTCTGGTTCGCCCACGCCATTCATGTCGACGACGACGAGATCCGAAAGTTCGCCGCGACCGGCTGCGGCATGGCGCACTGCCCCTGCTCCAACATGCGGCTCGGCTCGGGCATCGCGCCGGTCAAGAAGTACATGGCGGCCGGGGTGAAGGTCGGGCTCGGCGTCGACGGCTCGGCCAGCAACGATTCCTCCAATATCCTGATGGAAGCCCGACAGGCGATGCTGTTGGCCCGGTTGCGGCTCGGCCTGCTTCCGCCGGAGGGCCCTCGCAAATACATGTTCCTGTCGCCCTCGCATCCGGTACGTGCCGACGAATGGATGACGGCGCGCGAGGCGCTTGAGCTGGCCACGATCGGCGGCGCGCGAGTCCTGGGCCGCAGCGACATCGGCTCCCTCGAAGCCGGCAAGTGCGCCGATTTCTTCTCGCTCGATCTTAACACGGTGGCCTACGCCGGCGGCCTGCACGACCCAGTGGCGGCCGTGTTGTTCTGCGCGCCGCAGCAGGCACGCCACACCGTTATCAACGGCAGGATGGTCGTGCGAGACGGCGAGATCGTCACCCTGGACATGCACCCCGTTATCGCCACCCACAATCAATGCGCGGCCAGGCTGCTCGGCGACTAAGCATTCGAGGGCCAACGACAGCCCCTTCAGTCGGGCCTTTGTGGAAAGTGACCTTCGACACTGCGATGGGCGGGCTTCCGCGGGCTCCATTCCCGCAGGCGCTGGAAAACGACGTAGAGCATCGGAATGAGGAAGATGCCAATCGTGCTGGCGACCAGCATGCCGGCAAACACGGAGGTGCCGATGTCGCGCCGGCTGATCTGCGCGGCACCGTGAGCCCAGACCAGCGGCACGAGGCCGAGGATGAAGGCGAACGACGTCATCATCACCGAGCGAAACCGCATGCGCGCGCCGAGGACGGCGGCGTGGGCGAGCTCGATCCCCTTCTCGCGCTGCTCCTTGGCGAACTCGACGATGAGGATGCCGTTCTTGGCAGCGAGCGCGATCAGCACGACGAGGCCGATCTGGGCATACAGGTCGAGCGTGAGGCCTGCAATCAGGATGCCGCCATAGGCGCCGAGCACCCCGACGGACACCGACAGCAGTACGGGAAGCGGGATAATCCAGCTCTCGTAGAGCGCCACGAGGAACAGGAAGGCGAAGATCACAGCCAGTGCCAGAATAGGTCCGGTCTGGCCCTGCGCCTCGTACTCCTGGAACGCGGTGCCGGTCCACTCGAAGGCGAAGCCCGGCGGCAAGGTCTTGTCCGAGACCTCTTTCATCGCAGCCAGCGCATCGCCAGAGGAGCGGCCGGGCGCCGGCGCGCCATTGATGGTGATCGATCGGTAGTTGTTGTAGCGCGCGATCACCTGCGGCCCCAGAACGAAGCGCAGCTCGGCGATCGAGCGCATCGGCACCATCTCGCCCTGCTTGTTGCGCACCTGTATCTGCCAGATGCTCTCGATGCGTCGCCGGTCCTCGGCCTCGCCCTGGATGTTCACCTGCCAGGTGCGTCCATATAGATTGAAGTTGTTCACGAACAGCCCGCCCAGGGTCGACTGCAGCGCCTGGAAGACATCGGTCATCGCCAGCCCGAGCGCCTGCGCCTTGTCACGGTCGATATCGAGATAGATCGACGGATTGCTGGCGGTGAAGGTCGAGAACACGCGACTGAGCCGCGGGTCCTGGTTGGCGGCGGCGACCAGGCCCTGCATGACGCTTCCCAGCCGCACCGGGTCCTGTCCCTCGAGGGCTTCGAGCTGGTACTCGAAGCCGCCGCTGGTCGACAGGCCTATGATCGGCGGCAGATTGAACGCCACGACGTTGGCGGTGCGAACCTGCGCACCCTCGGCAAACGTGCGGCGGATCAGCGCCTGCGCCGAATCGGCGGCGCCGCGGCGATCTTCGAACGGCTTGAGCTTGGCCACGGCAAAGGCGGCATTCGACGAGTTGGCTCCGTCGAGCAGCGAGAAGCCGATCACCGCGAAGACGTCCTGCACCTGCGGCATCTTCTTCAGGATCGCCTCGACCTGGCGCACCGTCTCGCTGGTCCGCGCCACCGAGGCGCCGGGAGGAAGCTGTATATTCAGGAAGAAGGCGCCCTGATCCTCTTCGGGCAGGAAGCTGGTCGGGGTGATGCGCGCCAGGCCGACTATGCCGGCGCCGATCAGCGCGACCAGGGGTATCGATACCAGCGAGATCCGGATCAGCCGCTGGACGATCCTTGCGTATCCGTCGCGCACCAGGTTGATGCCGTGCAGCAGGTGGTAGATCGGGCCACGCGTCGGAATCTCGTGACGCAGGAAGATCGCGCACAGCGCCGGCGACAGCGTCAGCGCATTGACTGCGGAGATCAGCATGGCGATGCTGATGGTGACCGCGAACTGGCGGAACAGCTGGCCCGATATACCGGGGATGAAGGCGACCGGTACGAAGACCGACAGCAGCACCATGCTGATGGCGATGATCGGCCCGGTAATCTGGCGCATCGCCTCGAGCGTCGCCTCATGCGGCGCCATCTCCGGATGCTCCTGCATCAGGCGCTCGACGTTCTCGACGACCACGATCGCGTCGTCGACCACGATGCCGATCGCGAGCACGAGCGCGAGCAGGGAGACCGTGTTGGCGGAATAGCCCATGATCTGCAGGAAGGCGAAGGTGCCTATCAGGCTCACCGGCACGGCGATCGCCGGGATGATCGTGGCGCGCAGGCTGCCGAGAAACAGGAAGACGACGATCACCACAAGGATGAAAGCCTCGCCTACCGTCCAGAGCACTTCGTGGATCGTGTCATTCACAAACACCGTCGAGTCGTAGACCACGCGCGCCTTGAGATCCTCGGGGAAGCGGGCGCTGAGCTTCTCGATCGTGCGCGCAACGGCGCTGGCGGTCGCCACCGCATTGGCGTCGGGAGCGAGATAGAGGGCCATGCCGACTGACGGCAGGCCGTTGATGCGCGTCTCTGTATCCTCGTTCTGTGCGCCCATCTCGACCCGGGCGACGTCGCCGATCCGCAGCACCGAACCGTCCGGATTGGCGCGCAGGACGATCCTGCGGAACTGGTCCGGCGTGGTGAGCGTGCCCTGCGTCTGGACATTGAGCTGGAACTGCTGGTCGTTGGGCACAGGCCGCGAGCCGATACGCCCGACCGGGGCCTGGATATTCTGCTGCTGTATCGCCTGCACCACGTCGGACGGCGCCAGATTGAGGCTGGTGAGACGCTGGGTGTCGAACCAGATGCGCATCGAGTAGTTGAGCCTGCCGAAAAGCAGGGCCTGCCCGACGCCCGGTACCCGTGACAGCTCGTCGAGCACGTTGATGGTGGCATAGCTGGTGATCGCGACGGGCGAGAGCTTGCCGGTCTCGCTATAGAGGTTCAGGAACTGCAGGATCGCGGCCGAACGCTTGATTACCGTCAGGCCCTGGACCTGCACCGCCTGCGGAAGCTGCGGCAGCGCCGTCTGCACCCGGTTGTTGACATTGACCGCGGCGGTATCGGGATTGGTGCCGACCGCAAAGGACACGGTAAGGCTGTAACTGCCGTCGTTGCCGCTCGTCGACTTCATGTAGATCATCTTGTCGACGCCGACGATCTGGGCTTCGAGCGGCTGGGCGATAGCGGCTTCCACGACTGCTGCGGAAGCGCCGGGATAGAATGCCGTCACCTGAACGCGCGGGGGCACGATGTCGGGGAACTGCGCAACCGGAATGCGCAGCATCGCCAACCCGCCGGCCAGCGTAATGATGATCGCGATGACCACGGCGAGACGTGGCCGACGGATGAATGCGGCGGAGATCACGGCCGCGCGCCGGCTGGTGCGGTGCCCGCTGGCGGCTGGACCGATGGCGCGGCCGGTCCGGGCGAGACTGGCTGTCCGGGACGGACCCGCTGGATGCCGTCGACGATCACGCTCTCGCCGTCGGTCAGGCCACTGGTTACGGCGGCGAACGCCGGAGTCGACTGGCCGAGCTTCACGCGGCGCTTCTCGGCCTTGTCGTCCTTGCCAACCACGAAGACATAATCGCCCTCCTGGTCTGCCAGCACCGCGGCGCGCGGCACGGCCAGCGCATCGGTCGGCTCGACATCCTCCAGCACCGCGGTCACGAGCTGGCCATCGACCAGCACGCGTCCCGCACCTTGCCGAGGATTGGGCACGGCGCCGCGCAGCAGCATCGTGTCGGTGTTGCCGGTCACCGAATTGTCGACGAAATCGAGCCGGCCGGTGCGGTCGTAGAGGCTGCCGTCCGGCAGCCGGATGCGGATGACGAGCGCGCTCGACTTCCCTCCGCTGCGGCGCTGCAGCTCTATCACCGTGCGTGTGGGCACCTGGAAGAGCACGTACATCGGATCCTGGCTGACGATCGACACCAGGGTCCCCGTGCTGTTGCTGACATAGTTGCCGGCGGTCACGGCCGTGCGTCCGATCTTGCCGTCGATCGGGGCCCTGATCTCGGTGTAGTCGAGGTTGATTTGTGCCGTCTGGAGCTGCGCCTCGGCGCCGAGAATCTGTGCCCTCAGGGCCTGCTCGGCAGCGATCGCGGCATCATGGGCCGCTTTCTGGCCGGCTGGCGTCTTGAGCAACGCTTCGGTTCGCTCGAGAACCGCTTGTGCGTTCTTGCGCTGCGCTTTGAACTGCGCAACCAGCGCCTCCTTGGCCTGGACATCGGCGCGGAATGGCCCCTGCTCAAGTCGATACAGCAGGTCGCCTTTCTTTACCTCCGTACCTTCGGTGAACAGCACCTCCTCGAGATATGCTCCGACGCGGGCCACGACGTTCACGCGGTTCGTCGCCTGGATGCGCGCGATATACTCCGTCGATTGGATCACCGGCTGGCGCGTCGCGGCGACCACTCCGACCGCTGGCGGGGGCCCACCCGGCTGCTGCGCCATGGCGCTGCATCCGACGAGAAACGCCAGCGCCACAATCAGACGAGTCGACGATCCCACCACCCGGTTCCACCATTTTCGCCCAGTTGTTTGCAGTATACACATCCCGTTTCCAATGGGAGCGCGGTATGGCGGGCAAGACCTATGTCGGCGTCGGCGGCTGGACCTTCGAACCGTGGCGCGGCGTGTTCTATCCCGACGACCTCACCCAGAAGCGCGAGCTCGAATACGCGAGCCGCAAGCTCACATCGATCGAGATCAACGGGACCTATTATTCGAGTTTCAAGCCGGCGAGCTGGGCGAAGTGGCGCGCCGAGACGCCGGACGGCTTCGTCTTCGCGATGAAGGCTTCTCGCTTCTGCACCAATCGGCGCGTGCTGGCCGACGCCGGGCAATCGATCGAGCGCTATGTAAATCAGGGGCTGGTCGAGCTCGGCGACCGCCTGGGACCGATCAACTGGCAGCTCATGGCGACCAAGAAGTTCGACCCCGAGGACATCGAAGCATTCCTCAAGCTGCTACCGAACAAAGTCGGCAAGCTGCCGCTACGCCACGCGCTGGAGGTGCGCAACGACACGTTCAAGGACGAGCGCTTCTACGAACTCTGCCGCAAGCGAAATGTTGCGATCGTCTACGCGCACGACAAGGACTTCCCGGAGATCGACGAGCCGACCGCCGACTTCACCTATGCGCGCCTGATGGGCGCCGAGGAGAAAGTGAAGACCGGCTACAAACCCGCCGAGCTCGACAAGTGGGCGAAAAAGGCAAAGACCTGGGCTAGGCAGGGCGACACGTTCATCTACTTCATCTCGGGTGCCAAGGTGCGCAATCCGGCGGCGGCGCAGGCGCTGATCGGCAGGCTTTGAGAGGCCGACAACCCGGCCGTTGTTGGACGATCCTGCGTTCCGCGGCTTGACAATCACCGCGCGGCCGCTAGATAGTTAACGTTATGGTTAACTATCAATCGTCGCCGCTCGACCGCACCTTCGCCGCCCTGGCCGATCCGACGCGCCGCGCCCTGCTGGCGCGACTCGATCAGGAAGAGACTGTGTCCGTCAGCGAACTGGCCCGCCCGTTTCCCGTGTCGCTGCCCGCGATAATGAAGCATCTCGATGTGCTGTCGGAAGCAGGGCTGATCACGCGGACCAAGACCGGCCGCACGGTGGCCTGCCAGCTCACCCCGGCGCCGATGGAGCAAGCGATGAACTGGCTCGCCCACTACGAGCGCTACTGGACCGAACAGCTCGATCGTCTCGCCGCCTTTCTGGAGCAAGATCAATGGCAACCAAGCCCAGCCTCGTCCTCAAGCGCCGACTCAAGGCTGCGCCGGAAAAAGTCTACGAAGCGTGGACCAAGCCGGAGCAAATGACGCGCTGGTGGGGCGTCACCGAAAATCCCAAGCCGCCGGTCGCCGAAACCGACCTCAGGGTCGGCGGCCGCTTCCGGGTGCAGTTCTGGGATCCCAAGAACGAGCATCACAGCGTCAGCGGCACCTATCGCGAGGTCGTGCCCAATCGCAAGCTGTCGTTCTCCTGGGCGTGGCAAAGCACGCCGGAGCGCGAATCGCTAGTCACCATCGACCTCAACCCGGTCAATGACGGCACCATGCTGACGCTGACGCACGAGCAGTTCTTCAGCGAGCAGGCGCGGGACGATCATGGCCGCGGCTGGGGCGTTGCGCTCGACCGGCTGGAGGCGCTCTTCCCATGAACCTCGATTTCTATCGCACGCCGATCGCGCTAAGCGATCCGGGCAGCCAGGCGGCGCTGCTCGACGACTTGCCCCATGGCCCGGAGCGACTGGCCGGTGTCGTTCAGGGGTTGCTGATGCACCAGCACGTCGCGCCGAGCTATCCGGTGACGCTTGGCGATGCGCAAATCGAGCAGTCGCATGTTCGCCCGCTCGAAGAAATGCTGAAGCAGATCGTGGCGCATGATGCCCGGCCGCTGGCCCAAGCGCGGCCGGCCGACGAGCGTCAGGTCGGTGTCTGCCGCCACTTCAGCCTGATGCATGTCGCCATGCTGCGCCGACAGGGCATTCCGGCGCGGGCCCGCTGCGGCTTCGCGGCGTACTTCACGAAGGGAAAGCACCTCGATCATTGGGTTACCGAATACTGGAACGAAGCCCGCAGCGCCTGGATACTGTCCGACGCGCAGCTCGACCCGCACCAGCAAGCGCTCTTCAAGGTGCCGTTCGACCCGGTCGATGTGCCGCGCGACCAGTTCCGGGTCGCCGGCGACTGCTGGCGCCTCTGCCGGACGGGCAAGGCCGAACCGATGGATTTCGGCGTCCTCGACCTGTTCGGATGGTGGATGATTGCCGGCAACGTCGTGCGCGATATCGCAGCGTTGAACAACCTCGAGATGCTGCCATGGGACTGCTGGGGGCCGATGCCACGCCCCGGCGAAGATCCGGACTTCGCGCTGTTCGACCGGCTGGCGGTGCTGTCGCAAGACCCCGACTCGCATTGGGACGAATTGCGCGACGCTTACGCTACGACCCTGGCGGTGCCGCCGCAGGTCGTGAACGCCGTCCGAAACCGTATCGAACCGACGTGAAAGGAGAAGGCGATGCAAGCTCACAAGACCGTCTCGCGCGATGAATGGCTCGAAGCCCGCCGCGCGCTCCTCGCCAAGGAGAAGGCCGTCCTGAAACAGCAGGACGCGCTGGCAGCCGAGCGCCGGGCAATGCCCTGGGTGAAGGTCGAGAAGCCTTATGTGTTCGATGGGCCCGACGGCAAGGAGTCGCTCGCCGATCTCTTCGCCGGCCGAAGTCAGCTCATCGTCAAGCATTTCATGCTGGGGCCCGACTGGGACCAGGGTTGCCTGGGCTGCTCGTTCGGCGCCGACCAGCTCGACAGCCAGCTCGTCCACCTGATCAACCACGATGTCATGTTCGTCGCCGTCTCGCGCGCACCGCTTGCCAAGATCCAGGCATTCCAGAAGCGCATGGGCTGGCACTTCAAATGGGTGTCGTCGTTCGGCTCCGACTTCAACTTCGACTATCACGTCTCTTTCACCGAGGAGGACGAGGCGCGCGGCAAGGTGTTCTACAACTTCGAGACGACGGATTACGCCAGCGACGAGCTGCCCGGCTTCAGCGTGTTTGCCAAGGACGAGGCCGGCCAAGTGTTCCACACCTATTCGGTGTTCTCGCGCGGCACCGACCAGCTCGGCAGCACCTACTCCTTCCTCGATCTCACCCCCAAGGGCCGCAACGAGCCACCCGGCGGCAACCTGACTTCCTGGGTGAGGTACCACGACCAATACGACGCAAAGTGATTGGCAGCCACTGGCAACGCCATGGTGGCCCCAAGCGTTCAAAACGTGAACATGGACGCAGAGGCCCGCATGACCGACCTGAGCAAGGACAATCCCAAGCTGGATCCGATTCCCGAGTCGAACACCGTGAAACCACCGGAGGAATGGGTATCCGGCGACGAACCGATGACCGGGGCTCAGGCGTCGTACGTCACGACACTTTGTGAGGAGGCCCAGTGTGAACCACCTGCGGGCAATCTCACAAAGGCTCAAGCTTCCAAGTTGATCGACGAGCTGAAGAGCAAGCTGGGCCGGTAGCCGGCCGTCGAAAATCTGCCGGCCTGGGCGATTCCTGCTCCCTTGGCCGGCCTGGATGGGTGTAAGCTCGCATCGTGCAGAGGAGCAACCCATGCCCGCAATTTCACTCGACCATTGGAATATCTACTGCAAGGACCTGAAGGCGACCGTCGACTTTTACGAGAAGTATGTCGGTCTGTATGCCGGTGACCGCCCGCCGTTCAACTTCCCCGGCGCGTGGCTCTATGCCGGTGAGAAGCCGATCCTCCATCTGGTGTCGGAGACCGGCAACAAGTCACACGGCAGCGGCGCGATCGACCATGTCGCGATCAACTGCTCGGACATCCGCGGCACCATCGACAAGGTCAAGGCGGATGGCATCCCGTTCGAGGTCAAGAAGGTTCCGGCGCGGCCGCTGCAGCAGGTCTTCCTGCACGATCCCGACGGCGTAATGATCGAGCTCAACTTCTGGCACGAGGCGGAAGTGCCGGAGATCGACACATCTGACAGCATGCCGGGCGAGAAGACCCGCGCGGCCGTTCCGGCGTAGGCCGGGGCCTAGTCCAGCGTCGGAGTGGCGTTGAGCCTCTCCCAGTACTCGGCCGGCAGAAGATCCCTGCCGGCCAGCAGATGACGCAGATACTCGCGCGTCGGCCGGAGACCCTCGCCGACCTTGAGCGCGACATAAGTGGTGGCTTCGACTGTCTCGCCTGTATCGGCCCGCCCAACCAGTACGGCGCGGCGCTGGTAGTGGCCGCTTGCCACCCCCTCCCAGATATCGAGCACATCCAGCCCGGCCTCCGGCATTTCATTCAGGGTGCCATGGACCACCTCGCCGGGTGCCTCGACGATATTGCAGGCAGCGGCCCCCTCGGGAGTGCGCGCAATCTTGTTGAAGACCAGTCGCCAGCCGTCGAGCCGCCCGCCAAGGCGCGCACCCATCTGCACAGCTCGCTCCCTCAGCCGGTGATCTCCGAGCCGCTCAGGGTTCATGTTCGAGCCGTATGCGAAATACCACACCATCATAGCTTCCAGACCCGCACCGGCTCGTCGTAGCCGCGCACCTCGAGCCGCCCGAGATCGACCGCGTCGCTGGCAGCTGCGGCGTTACGCACCGGGTCGGACAGCAGCAGTCGCGCGCCCGTCTCCTTGGTGAGCTGCTCGAGCCGCGCGGCGAGATTCACCGTGTCGCCGATGGCTGTATATTCCTTGCGGCGCGGCGAGCCGATCGAGCCGGTAACCGCCTCTCCGATGTGGATGCCGATGCCCACATTGAGGGCTCGTTCGGGATGGTCACGATTCCAGTCATCGACTGCCAGCAGCATTGCACGTCCCGCGCTCAGGGCGTTGGCCGCTGCCGCCGGATCGGGCAGTGCCGCGCCGAACAGCGCGAGGAAGCCATCACCCAGAAATTTGTTGATGAAGCCGTGGTTTCGGTCGACGATCTCGATCATCTCGGCGAAGAAGTCGTTGAGCAGAGTCACGGTCTCGTCTGCCGTGCGCGTGCGGGTCATGGCAGTGAAGCCACGAATATCGAGGAACATGACGCAAACCGTGCGCTTCGTGCTGTGGAGATCGGCATCGAGCAGCTGTTCGACGACCATCGGCGAGACATGCTGGCCAAACAGGTTGGTAACACGGTCCCGTGCAGCGGCGGCGGCGACCGAATTCTCGAACTGCTGGCGTAACGTACGGGCAACGATCGCTGCCGCCGTGCCCGCCAGCATCAGCATCACGCTGCGGCTGAGGTGATAGATCAGCATCTCCTCCGGCTGACCACCGGTGAGATCGATCGGGATCAGGACGGCCGCCAATGCAAACAGCTCGACGGCTGCCACCAGACCGGTCCACAGCGACAACCAGAAATCGAGTCGCAAGGTCGACAGCACGATGAACACGAAATAGAGCAAAGGCGGCCAGAAACCGAAGACGACTTGCGGCTCCATGTGGTGCGCCAACACGTAGATGATGACGCCGGGCATGCTGGTCTCGACCAGGGCATTCAGGAAGCGCGTAGGCTGAGGGAAGTCCCTGTCCGTGGCCAACCGATAGCGAAGTAACGTCAGGGCTGCCAGCTCGAACAGGATGAACGGGCCAATGGCGGCGAGCGGCAGCCATGGCGCCACATCTTCTCTGAACAGGCGCTGGGCCAACTCGGGCACCAACAGCAGGCCTGCCGAGGTGAGGCAGAGCACAAAGACGAGGACCGCCGCGACGACGCGCATGCGCTTCTGTTCGCTGCGCAGGATCTCGCGCCGCAGCGCATGGGCATAGGCGCCCGGGACAGCATCGACCATCGGCTGGCAAGGCTAGCCAGCGGATGCCCGCGCGTCGAGGACATGCTAGGAAATCGGCGATGAAGCTGAAGGAGTTCGCGCGGCAACTGCAAGGCACGGCGGCCAACCTGGCACTGCGCATGCCCATCTCCTGGGTCAACATCCTGGCCGGCGCACCGATTACAGTCGACGGCCGTACGCTCGACACTCGCGCCCAATGGTTCCTGCAATTGCTGGCCCGCTCGGGGCAGCAACCGATGCACATGCTGGGAGTTGCACAAGCGCGTATCGAGTTCGACCTCTTCCAGCCGCTTCTGTCAGGCCGACCGGCACCGGTCGGCGAGATCGTCGACCGCACGATCGCGGGTCCGGGCGGACGGCTCCGGGTGCGGATCTACAGGCCGGCGGGCTCGGTCGCACGTCTGCTGCCGACGATCCTCTACCTGCATGGCGGTGGCTGGGCGATCGGCAGTCTCGAGGCCTACGATCTGCCCTGCCGCTTTTTTTGCGCACGCAGCGGCTGCGCCGTGGTGGCAGTGGATTACCGCCTTGCCCCCGAGCACAGGTTCCCGGCGGCGCTCGACGATTGCCTCGCGGCATTTCGATGGGTGGCGACGGAATCGGAGGCACTCGGCATCGATCCTGATCGCATTGTCGTCGCCGGCGACTCGGCGGGCGGGACGCTTGCCGCCGTGGTGTCGCAGCAGGCCCGTGGCGAGCCGCGCACGCCCTGCCTGCAATGGCTGATATATCCGGCGACCGACCTCGGCGCTGAAACGCCTTCGCGAGCGTCCTGTGGCGAGGGGTTCCTGTTGACCCGGGCCGACATGGAATGGTTCCGCAGCCTCTATCTGGACGATCCGGACCAGCTGGCCGATCCGCGCGTGTCCCCGCTGCGGGCGCCGGACCTGGCGGGCCTGCCGCCGGCACTCATCTTCACCGCGGGGCTCGACCCGTTGCGCGACGAAGGCCAAGCCTATGCCGAACGGCTGTCGGCCGCCGGGGTCAAGACGGTGCACCGCGAATTCGATTCTCTGATCCACGGCTTTGTTGGCATGCGCGGTGCTTTGCAGGCAGCGGCACGAGCGATGGATGATATGGTGACGGGGCTTCGGCACGAGCTGGCACGGCTCGGCCGATGACGACGCAGGGCCTTTGGCGATGACCGAGCAGATGATGGCGACAGCGTTGCGGACGAGGGGGAGCGAGCGGTCCGGGCGGCGCGAGCAGAGCAAAGCCGAGAATCGCGCAGCATTGCTCAAGGCCGCACGCTCCGTATTCGCCGAGATCGGCTACGGTGCGGCGGGCGTGCGAGACATCGTGCGCCGCACGGATCTCGCCTCCGGCACCTTCTACAACTACTTCAAGGACAAGGACGAGATATTCGAGGCCGTGGTGCGCGAAATGAGCGTCGAGCTGATGCAGCGCCATCGTGGCGGCCGTGCCCGGGCCCGCACGGCCGAGGAATTCTTCCGCAGCCATATCTCGACCTACATCAACTTCGTGGTCGATGATCCGGAGATCCTTGCGTTCGGCCGCAACAACGTGACGCCGATCCGCATGATGTTCGAGAAGCCCGACCTGAGGAGCATGGCGCGGCAGCTCTACGATGACGTCAGCGCCGCCATGGAGCGCGGCGTGCTGCCCGATGTCGACGCCGCCTACCTCGTGCCAGCCCTGTCCGGAGTGGTGTTCGAGATCTCCGTTGCAATGGTCGCGCGCGATCCGATCGATACCCACGGCGCGATCGAGTTTGCGACACGTCTCATGATGGGCGGTATAGGCAACCTGCCGAAGCGGACCTAGGCGACAGCCCGTGATTCGCGCTGCTGCCATGCCGCTCAACCCGCGAGCCATCGCGCGCCGCCCGCCGCCCACGCGGTTCTCCGTCACCGAACTCGCCCCCTCGTGAAGCTCGCGGGCGAATTCGACCATCTCGGCTCTGGCCGGTGACGTCTTGACGAAAGCGGGACAGCTCGCCATCGCGCGGCTGGCCTGTTTTGCCGCACTCCTCGTCCCTTCGCCGGCGGCGGCGCAAACGGTGATCGATGGCGATTCCCTGCAGATAGATGGAAAAAAGTACCGGCTGAATGGCATCGATGCGCCGGAGATGGAGCAAATCTGCCCCGACGGCTGGCCGGCAGGACACGAAGCACGTCACTATCTCGAGCAGCTGGTCCGCGGCAAGCAAGTCGTCTGCATTCCGCTGGTTGGCAAACGCAACGACGAAATCCTAGCCCTGTGCCGCGCCGACGGGGTCGATCTCAGCGGTGCAATGGTCACCGCGGGGCAGGCATTCGCCTTCGTTCCATACTCCGCCCAGTATATCGCCCAGGAGGCGGCC
Organism: Enhydrobacter sp.; assembly: GCA_026126105.1. GTDB lineage: Bacteria > Pseudomonadota > Alphaproteobacteria > Reyranellales > Reyranellaceae > Reyranella. Next base: position 54,035 of record JAHCJV010000006.1, on the reverse strand, counting down.
GCAGCGAACATGGGGCGCGGCGTTCATGCGCATCGCTGCGCCGCACCTTGGGAGTGGCGTGCGCGGTTCGCCCGCTGAGGACGGCCGACCGTAGTATTGGCGCTCTGTGCGCCGCGCAGCCCGCCGGAGTGCGCAAACCTCTCCGATCTCAGGCGAAACCGACTCTCCGCCTGCCGCCTCCGGGGTGCTCGAATTGACCCAGCGGCCAAGGGCCCGTCAGGGCCCTTTCGCGATCACATTGCGCAGCACGCCGATCTTCTCGATCTCGACCTCGCAGACGTCACCCGGCTTCAGCCAGGGCTGCGGGTTGCGCGCCATGGCCACGCCCGATGGGGTACCGGTGATGATGAGGTCGCCGGGCTCGAGCGTCATGACCTTGCTCAACTCGTGTACCAGGGTTGGCACGTCGAAGATCAGGTCGTCGGTATTGCTGTCCTGCATCGTCTCGCCGTTGACCCGGGTCATGATCCTGAGCGGCGCGCCGCCCTTTGGCAGCTCGTCGGGCGTCACGATGTCGGGACCGAAGCCGCCGGTCGCGTCGAAGTTCTTGCCGAGCGTGAACTGGCCGCCCGACTTGCGCTGCCAGTCACGGATCGAGCCATCGTTGAAGCAGGCATAGCCTCCGATCACTGACAGCGCCTTCTCCTTCGCCACGTTGCGGCATTTCTTGGCGATCACGACCGTGAGCTCCGCCTCCCAGTCGTACTGCTCCGAATGGCTGGTCGACAGCATCTTCCCGTTGTGGGGCACCAGCGTGTTGTTGAAGCGCGTGAACACCACCGGATACTCGGGAATCTTGCTGCCGGTCTCCTCGGCATGCTTGCGATAGTTCAGTCCGATGCACAGGATCTTGCCGGGCGCCGGGATCGGGCACAGGTACTTGGCCGACTTTTCCGACACCGTCGCGCCGGCCTTCGGCTTGGCGCAGGCTTTGGCGACCTCGGCCTGGACTTTCTTGCCGCCGGCCAGGATCTCGATGACCGTTTTCGGTCCGCGCGGCATCTGCTTGCTGAGATCGATGATCTTGCCGTCGCCCATCTTGACGCCGACGACCGGTTTTCCGCCATTGTTTATGGTGCAAAGTCGCATATTGGCTCCCCTTTTCGAATTATTTGGTCCCGCGGCGCGTAAACTCCTCCGTCCCGCGAACGCGGTCAAGCAAACCCGCCGCTCAAAGGCTTTAGCCATGCGTTTCCCGCTTCTTCTCGCGCTCCTCCTGCCCCTACCCGCCGCCGCGCAGCTCGTCGCCCCGCTCACCCTTCCCGATGGCCGCATCGCCTGCACCCAGGGCAAGACCGGGGTCGGCCGCGTCACTGCCTGGGAAGCCGTGCCCGAGCCGACCGCGCCGGGCGGCTGGGCGCTTACGGAGACTGCGGGCGATGCGACCGACCTCCGCTTCGCGCTCTGCATCTCCGAGCAGACCGTGGCCCGCGACGTCGACGCCACCCTGCGCTTCAAGGCCGTCGGCGGCACCCATTCCCGAGCCGCGGGCCTCGTCCTGCGTGCCCAGAGCGCCAACGACTATTACGTCGTCCGTGCGGACGCCCTTGAAGGCTCGGTGCGGCTCTATCGCATGGCGCGCGGCCGACGTGCCCAGATCGCGGCCGGGAATGTCGAGGTCACAAGCGATGAGTGGCATACCCTGCGGGTCATCCTGAAGGGCAACGATTTCGCGGTCTTGCTGGATGACGCGCTACTGTTCAAGGCGACAGATGCCAGCCTGCCGCAGCCCGGCACGGTGGGTGTCTGGAGCCAGGCGGACAGCCGCATCCTTTTCGGCTCGCTTCTGGTCGCCCCACCGTCTTAGGAAAAGCCGAAGCTGAGCTTGATCGCCGTGACCAACCCGTTGACCGCGATGCTCGCCAGGATCAGGCCAAAGACGCGGCTGACGATCTCGATTCCAGCGCGCCCGAGCAGCCGGAACAGCAATCCCGACATCGCGTAGAGGCAGAACAGCGCCACCATGCACAGCACCAGCTCTCCCGTCGTGATCAGCTGTTCCTTGAGGGATCGGACGTTGTTGTCCGTCAAGAGCACGACGGTCAGCATGGCGCCGGCGCCGGCGATCCCGGGCATGGCCAGAGGGTAGATCGACCGCTCGAGAAGCGATGCTCCCGGAGGAATGGACGCGGCCTCCTCGGTCACCTTGCCCAGCACCATCTTCAGCCCGAACAGCAGCAGCACGATCGAACCCGCGAGCTGAAACGACGGCATCGGGATGTGCAGGGCATTGAGCAGAAGCTGTCCACCGACAATGAAGAACAGCAGCACCCCGAACGCGATCAAGACGGCATAGGCCGCCACCAGAAGAGATTGCCTGCGGGTCAGGCCGACGGTAGCGGCAAGGAAGATCGGCACGGTCGCGACAGGATCGAGAATGACGAACAGTGTCACCAGCTCGTAAAGGAAGGTGTGTGTGAATGTCGTCCCCAAGCGTCCCTCACGATCTCGCCGCGATCAGCAAGCGGGCCAGCTCGACAAACCCCGCACCGGAGCGGGCCTGCGTCACCCAGCGCGGCACGGCCGTCATTTCCCCCGCGAAGTCACGCACGTTAGCGACCCCGACGCCATTGGGAAAAAAGCCGAACATGGGCGAGTCATTGGGTGAATCGCCCGCAAAGACATAATGTTCGGCGTCCCGACCGAGATCGACGTCAAAGAGATCCGCCATCATCGTCTTGCTGGTGGTGAGCTTGTCGTAATCCCCGAACCAGCCGTTGACATGGATCGAGCTCACCTTGGCTTGCGCACCATGCCGCTCGAAGATCGCTACGATGCGTTCCACGTCGGTATGCGATAGCCGCGGGACGTCCTCACAGAAGTCGACCGCTAGATCGGCCAGCCGATAAGGCTGATCGGAAGCGATACCCGCGCCCGGCACCTCGCGCAGCACGTCGGCGCGCACCGCTTCCAGCCGCCGCAGTCCCTCGGCGCGTTCCGCCGCCGATTGGACAAAGCGCGTGCGGAGCTTTCCGGCCTTCGGATCGTGCCACATCCAGAAGGCGCCATTCTCGCCGATCACCGCGTCGACCGGCCAGAAGCGAGCGACCATATCGCACCAACCCGCCGGGCGGCCCGTGACGGGGACCAACAGAAGGCCGGCCTTCTTCAGCGCCTCCAGCGCGCCATAGGCCTCGGCCGTCAGCCGACCGTCGGTCGAGATAGTCTCGTCGATATCGGTCAGCACGCCGCGGATGGCGGCCAAGGTGGCCTTGGGACACTCGGATAGCGGGTTCATTGCGCACTTCTTAGCATGGCGCTCCGGCGGCACAGGGGCTAAAACCCGCGCATGATTCCGCGCTATTCACGACCGCAAATGGCCGCCATCTGGGCGCCCGAGAACCGCTTTCGGATCTGGTTCGAGATCGAGGCGCATGCCTGCGACGCCATGGCGGAATTAGGGGTGATCCCCAAGGATGCAGCCAGGACGATCTGGGAGGGCGGCGCCAAGGCGATGGCAGCGCTCAAGACGCAGCCTGCCGTCGAGGTCGAGAAAATCGACGCAATCGAGCGCGTTACGAAGCACGACGTCATCGCGTTCACGACCTGGCTCGGTGACTATATCGGACCGGCCTCCCGCTTCGTGCACCAGGGTTTGACCTCGTCGGACGTGCTCGACACCAGCTTCGCCGTCCAGCTCACACAGGCGGCCGACATCCTGCTGGCCGACGTCGACCGGCTGCTCGCGGCGTTGAAGAGGCGTGCACTGGAGCACAAGGACACGCTGACCATCGGCCGGAGCCACGGCATCCACGCCGAGCCGACGACCTTCGGCGTCAAGCTCGCCGGTCACTACGCTGCCTTTACGCGCAATCGCGCGCGGCTGCTCGCGGCGCGCGCCGAGATCGCGACTTGCGCCATCTCGGGGCCCGTCGGCACCTTCGCCAACGTCGATCCCAGGATAGAGGCGCATGTCGCGAAGAAACTGGGCCTCGCCGTCGAACCCGTTTCCACGCAGGTCATTCCGCGCGACCGCCATGCCGCCTTCTTCGCGGCGCTGGGCATTGTGGCGTCCTCGCTCGAGAACCTCGCCACCGAAATCCGCCATCTCCAGCGCACCGAAGTGCGCGAGGCTGAGGAGTTCTTCTCGGAAGGCCAGAAGGGCAGCTCCTCGATGCCGCACAAGCGCAACCCGGTGCTGACCGAGAACGTCACCGGGCTTGCCCGTGTGGTGCGCAGCGCCGTAGTGCCGGCGCTGGAGAACGTGACCTTGTGGCACGAGCGCGACATCTCCCACTCGTCGACCGAGCGCTACATTGCGCCCGACGCTACCGGCACGCTCGATTTCGCCTTGAATCGCATGGCCGGCGTCGTCGAGCAGCTTGTGGTGTATGCCGACCGCATGAAGGCCAATCTCGACGGCTTGGGCGGACTCGTATTCTCGCAGCGCATCCTGCTCGCGCTAACGCAGAAGGGGATGAGCCGGGAGGCGTCCTACGCTGCCGTCCAGCGCAACGCGATGGAAGCATGGCGCGGCAACGCCTCGCTTCTGGCACTTTGCCGCTCCGACAAGGAGATCGGGGAATTCCTCGCCGACGACGAACTCGTCGCCCTGTTCGACATGGGCTATCACACCAAGCATGTCGACACGATCTTCCAGCGGGTGTTCGGCTAGTCGAGGGTTCCCTCTGCCCGACGCGGCAAGAGGAATGCGCCTAGTTCTTGATCTCGCTCATGATCTGGCGCCGCGCCTCGGTCAGCAGCTGCTCGCTATGCTTGGCAATCACACGGGCCTCGGTCGGCTTGCCGGCAGCGGCGAAGTCGCTTACCAGCCGCTCGATGACGTCGTCGTGGCCGGGCTTCTCGAAATCGGCGGCTACGATCTCGCGCGCATAGCTCTCCGCCTCATCGCCAGTTTTGCCCATAAGGCCGGCAGCCCATAGTCCGAGCAGCTTGTTCCGGCGCGAGTTCGCCTTGAACTGAAACTGCTGATCGTGCTCGTACTTGCGCTCGAAGGCCTTCTCGCGATCGTCGAAAGTGCTCATGATTGGCCTGCTCCTGAATAGCGTGTTGCGGGGTATATAGCAGCCTGACGCGACCTTTCCACCCCGCGTCGATGATGTCAGAATCGAGACTATGACAATGGACAGCATGAGTGACTGGGTCGGGAAGACCCAGACCGTCGAGGACTTTGTCGCCCCTTGGCCCGCCCGGGCGCTGATCGCGACCCTCGACGAGCCCGACCCCGAGCCCGGCATGGGCGATCCCTTGCCCCCGCTCTGGCACTGGCTCCATTTCCTCGAGGCCGCTCCGGCGTCGAAGATAGGCCCGGACGGCCACGGCGAGCGCGGCGAGTTCCTGCCGCCGATCTCGCTGCCTCGCCGCATGTGGGCTGGCAGTCGCTTCGTCTTCGAAGACCAGCCGCTGCGCATCGGCGATACGGCCCGGCGCATCTCGGAGATCAAGTCGATAGAGCCCAAGACCGGCTCAACCGGCGCCATGGTGTTCGTCACCGTCAAGCACACCCTGTCCGGCCCCAAGGGCACTGCCCTGGTCGAAGAGCAAGACATCGTCTATCGCGAAGCCGCCAAGCCCGGCGAAACGGCGCGGGAGCCCAAGCCCGCACCCATCGATGCCACCGTGACGAAGACCGTGGTGCCCGATCCCGTGCTGCTGTTCCGGTTCTCCGCCCTCACCTTCAACGGCCATCGCATCCATTACGATCAGCCCTACGTCACCGGAACCGAGGGCTATCCAGGCTTGATCGTGCACGGCCCGCTGCTCGGGCTGCTGCAGATCGAGCTGGCGCGCCGCTCCAATCCGGGAAAGGCACCGACGACTTTCGAGTTCCGGGCGTTGTCGCCGCTGTACGCCGGCGTGCCGTTCACCGTTGCCGCCCGGCGCGAGGCTGACGGCGCGGTCACGACCTGGATCGCCAATGCCAAGGGCGGTCTCGCGCAACAGGGTAAGGCTACCTTCCGATAGGCCGGTGCTGCGTCGCGGCCTGCGTGAAATGAAAAATGGTATAAGCTGCACGTCGTGCCCGATTCGTCCTTTTCGCTGCCGGTCAAGTCGGCGTCGGCCCTCGAGCGCCAGCTGGCGGTCCAGCGCACGCGCAGACCGGCGGATCCGCTGCTGTCGTTGGTCGTGCCAGTATTCAACGAAGAAGACTCGATCGAGATCTTCCTGAAGTCGGTGGAGCCGTTCCTGGAACAGGCCGGGCTGCGCTTCGAGATCGTGTTCGTGAACGACGGCTCGCGGGACGACACGCTCGCCCGTCTGCTCGATTGCAGCGTCCTCGACACCCGCATCCGCGTCGTCAATCTGTCGCGCAACTTTGGCAAGGAAGCGGCGCTCACCGCCGGCATCGATCACGCCAGGGGCGACATTCTGATCCCGATGGATATCGACCTGCAGGACCCGCCCGACCTGTTCGGCCCTTTCATAGATCGCTGGCGTGAGGGATACGACATTGTCTACGGGGTGCGCTCGGCGCGGACCTGGGACACGATGAGCAAGCGGCTATCGGCGCGCTGGTTCTACTGGGCGTTCAACACGATGTCGCCAGTTCGCATTCCCCCAAATGTCGGCGACTTCCGCCTCGTCGACCGGCGCGCGGTCGAGGTGCTGCGCCAACTCCCCGAGCGCAACCGCTTCATGAAGGGACTGTTCGCCTGGGTCGGCTTCAACGCCATCGGCGTGCCCTACGAGCGGCCGCAGCGGGCAGCGGGCTCGACCAAGTTCGACCTCTGGCGGCTTTGGAACTTCGCGCTCGACGGCGTGGCGAGCTTCTCGACCGTGCCGCTGCGGGCGTCGTTCTACGGGGGGCTGGCGATCGCGGCGGTGGCCGTTCTCTATGCGCTGTTCATCATCGGCCGGGTGCTGATCTTCGGTATCGACACGCCGGGTTATGCCTCGCTGTTGATCGCGGTGCTGTCGCTCGGCGCCATCCAGCTCGTCTCGATCGGCATCATCGGCGAATATCTCGGCCGGCTGTTCCTCGAGGTCAAAGGTCGGCCGATCTACGTCGTGGAGAACGTCTACGAGGAAGGTGCCGACGGCGGTCCGAAGGCCTGATGGACCTCAAGGAAGAGAATATCCTCGGCGCCGCTATCGGCCGGCACTGGTACTACCGCTCCAAGGCGGCTGCACTCCGTCGCATGGTCGGGACGCTCGCGCCCCAACGCCTGCTCGATGTCGGGGCCGGGTCAGGCTTTTTCTCGCGCCATCTCCTGATCGAAGGCGGCGCGCAGTCCGCACTCTGCGTCGACGTGGGATACGACCGCGACCGCGACGAGAGGCTCGAGGGCAAACCGGTGCTTTATCGCCGCACATGCGGCACAACCGATTGCGACCTGGTGCTGATGATGGATGTGCTGGAACATGTAGACGACGACGTGGGTCTGATACGCCAATATGCGGCCAAGGTACCGTCCGGCGCGCACTTCCTCGTGACGGTGCCGGCCTTCCGATTCCTGTGGAGCGGCCACGACGTCTTCCTCGAACACAAGCGACGCTACACGCTGCCCGAGATCGAACACACGATGCGCGAGGCTGGCCTCAGCGTAGTGAACGGCGCCTATTTCTTCGGCCTCATTTTTCCTCTGGCCGCTGCCGTCCGCTTCGCTACCAGAAGCGCCCCCCGGCCACGCAGCAGCCTGTCGAAGCTGGGGGCGCTGCCCAATGGCCTGCTGATCGGAGCGTGCACTGCCGAGCTTCTATTCTTCCCGGTCAACCGTCTCGCCGGCCTCACCGCCTTCGTCTTGGCGCGGAAACCCTAAGCCAGCACCGTCTGGACCGTCTTGCTGGATTCGTCTTGCCGACCGGCAGCGGCATGCCCAAGAGTATAGTGATGGAAGCACGGCACGCTGCCCAAAGCGGCCTGCCCGCCACCGCCTGCGCGGCGGACCGCCACGCTTACCGCTCATTCTACTCGCTGGCCTCTAGGCATTCGTGCTGGCAAAGAAGCTTGCCGTTCGGCTTTTCAGCCGGACCGCAAGGAGGCTGCATGCAGGTCATCGAGACGATCGAGACATTCCGCACGGCGCGCAGCCGCTATCCGCGGCTCGGCCTGGTGCCGACCATGGGCTTTCTCCACGAAGGCCATCTCAGCCTGGTCCGCCGGGCCAAGGAGGAATGCGGGGCCGTTGCCGTCAGTATCTTCGTCAATCCGACGCAGTTCGCCGCCAACGAGGACTTCAGCACCTATCCGCGAGACATGGAGCGCGACCTGTCGCTGCTGCGCGAAATACAGGCGGACCTGGTGTTCACACCGACGCCGGCCACCGTCTATCCGCCGGGCCACGACACCGGCGTCGAAGTCGGCACCGTCACCAACGTCCTGGAGGGCGTGGTGCGACCGGGCCATTTCCGCGGCGTCGCGACCGTCGTCTGCAAGCTCTTCAACATCGTGCAGCCGACCAAAGCCTATTTCGGCCAGAAGGACGCGCAGCAGTGCGTCGTCATCGCCAAGATGGCGCGCGACCTCGACATGCCGCTGGAGGTCGTGGTCTGCCCGACGGTGCGCGAAGCCGACGGCCTCGCGATGAGCAGCCGCAACAGCTACCTCAAGCCCGACGAACGCCGCGCCGCCACCGTGCTGCGGCGCGCTCTTGCCGCCGCCGAGGCGCGCTTCTCGGTAGGCGAGCGGTCCGGCGAGACGCTGCGCCAGGCCATGCTTGAGACGCTGGCGACGGAGCCGATGGGCTCTGTTGAATATGTCAGCATCGCCGACCGCCGCTCGCTGACGGAGCTTGGGCAGGTTCCGGCTGACGGCGCGCTCGCGTCGCTGGCGGTCCGGATCGGCAAGACCCGACTGATCGACAACGTGATCCTGGGCAGCTAGGCGGCAACTAGGCCGCGACGGTCTTCGTGCCGATGCGGCGGCGCCTGGCGTTGATCTCGCGCAGCACGACCAGCATCTCGTCGGCCACGATGTCGCCCGGGATGCCGTCGCCCTCGGCCTTCAGCTCGTCCATGTCGACCCACACGGCATAGAGAGGCGCGGTGCGCGAAGTAATGATGCCGGCATGCAGGAGCGTCTTAATGAGGACACGAAAGATGTTGGTGCTCTCCTTCAGTTGGGCGCGGCGCTCCTCGTCGCCGAAGGTCTCGCGCACGGCGTCGCGCACCCACTCCCAGTCGAGGCCGTACTTGGCGTAGATCGCCTGCTTCTGCTCGGTGTTGATCAGGTTGAACAGCAGCATCTGGAAAGTCTGCGCCGCCCAGTCCTCGACCTTCTTGTGCTCCTCGTCGCTGAGGTAGCGGATGGTCTTCGCCGCCCACAGGCGGCCGAAGCGGTGATGGAACGCCTCGTCGCTCATCACAAGCTGAACCAGCCGCCGAAGTACGGGGTCATTGGTCTTCGCATTGAGCGTGGCGAAAGCGCCCATTGCGATGCCCTCGACCAGCATCTGCATGCCGACGATCTTCTTGTAGACCTCGGGTGTGCTCACCAGGTCGGCCAGGACCGTCTGGATCGTCTTGCCGACCGGAAGCGGCGCGCCCCAGCGAGTGGCGATGTACCGGGTAAAGCCGGTCACATGACGGGCCTCCTCGCGCGCCTGATTGGCGGCATATTCCTGCGCTCCCGGATCGAGCAGCACATGGCACAGGCTGGCCGATAAAGAGAGTGCGCCCTGCTCGCCGTGCAGGAGGTTCGAGATCGACCAGTGCGTCACGTCGTTGGAAAGCTGGACCCTCTGGCGAGCATCCAGCCGGCTGGCGACGGCCTCACAGCGCAGCTCGACGATCGTCTCGGCGGGCATGATCGGCTGGAGGGCCATGTCGAATGGAACGTCGAAATCGATGTAGTTCTTGTCCAGAGGGTCCCAGAAGTGGTCATGGGTGGCCGAAATGATGCTATCGAAGGCGTCGCTGCGGCGGCCATAGCGCGGGACTTCCAGCATCGCCGGGAAATCTTCTGGCGCGACGGCATCATAGGCCTTGTCGTAGGTGATTTGCTGCGCCATGTGAGGCCTCCAACCGGGGATGAATATGACGGCCACGTCACCTTTTTCAATGGATTTTTCCCCAATTCCGGAGCATGGGCTTTCCGCCATATTCCGGGACCAAGGGTGGGTGGTTCCGGCCGCCTGCAAGGAGTGAGAAATGTCCCGCCGACGCCGCATCTACGAGGGCAAGGCCAAGACCTTGTTCGAGGGACCCGAGCCCGGGACCATCGTCCAGTACTTCAAGGACGATGCCACCGCGTTCAATAACCAGAAGAAAGGAACGATCACCGGAAAAGGCGTGATCAACAACCGCATTTCCGAGTTCTTGATGACGAAGCTCGGCGAGATCGGCGTGCCGACCCACTTCATCCGCCGCCTGAACATGCGCGAGCAACTGATCCGGCAGGTCGAGATCATCCCGCTCGAGATCGTGGTGAGGAACGTCGCCGCGGGCTCGTTCGCCAAGCGTTTCGGTGTCGAGGAAGGCACGCAACTGCCACGCTCCATCATGGAGTTCTTCTACAAGAACGATCAGCTCGGCGACCCGATGGTGACCGAGGAGCACATCACCGCCTTCGGCTGGGCGACACCGCAGGACCTCGATGACATCGTGGCCCTGACGCTTCGGGTCAACGACTTCCTGTTCGGCCTGTTTCTCGGCTGCGGTATCAAGCTGATCGACTTGAAGATCGAGTTTGGCCGCCTCTATGAGGACGACATGGTCCGCATCGTCCTGGCCGACGAGATCAGCCCGGATTCCTGCCGTCTGTGGGATTTGCGGACCAACGAGAAGATGGACAAGGACCGCTTCCGCCGAGATCTCGGCAAGGTGGAGGAGGCCTACCAGGAGGTCGCCCGCCGGCTGGGCATCCTGATCGACCAGGGCCCTGGCGACGTGCGCGGTCCGACAACGCTGCAATGAAGGGCGAGATGAAAGCCAGAGTTCACGTGACCCTCAAGAACGGCGTGCTCGATCCCCAGGGCAAGGCCATCGGACACTCGCTGAACCGCCTCGGCTTCGCCGAGGTGGGCGACGTGCGGCAGGGCAAGTTCATCGAGCTGGAACTTGCAGAGACCGACACGGCGAAGGCCAGGGCCCGACTCGACGAGATGTGCCGGAAGCTGCTCGCCAACACCGTGATCGAGAACTATTCGATCGAGCTGGTCGGCTGATGAAGGCTGCCATCCTCGTCTTTCCTGGCTCCAATCGCGAAGGCGACGTCGCGAAGGCGATCGAACTCGTGACCGGTCGCAAACCGCAGATGATCTGGCACGGCGACGGTGACTTCGAAAAGACGGACCTGATCGTGGTGCCGGGCGGCTTTTCCTACGGCGACTATCTGCGCTGCGGCGCCATGGCGGCGCAGTCGCCGGTGATGGCCGAGGTGAGGAAGCGCGCTGCGCAAGGCGTGCCGGTGCTGGGCATCTGCAACGGCTTCCAGATCGTCACGGAAGCCGGGTTGCTGCCCGGTACCTTGATGCGCAACGAGAAACTCAAGTTCATCTGCGGCGACGTCCATCTCAGGGTCGAGACCAGCCAGAGCCTGTTCACCAACCGCTATCAGGCGGGCCAGGTGGTCAAGGTTCCGGTGGCGCATGCCGAGGGAAACTATTTCGCAGACGAGGACACGCTGAAGAAGCTCGAGGATCGCGGGCAGATCGCTTTCCGCTACTGCAGTTCCGACGGCACAATCGACACCAGCGGCAATCCCAACGGCTCGATCCGCAACATTGCCGGCGTCTTCAACGAAACCAAAACGGTCATGGGGCTGATGCCCCACCCGGAAAACGCGGTCGAGCCGATGTTCGGCGGGTCCGACGGCAAGGCGCTGTTCGAAAGCCTCGTAGAGGCCCTGTCGTGACCATTGCCGCAGAGAAGAAACTGCCCGTAAAACTCCCGAACGAGCCGGCAATCACCCCCCAGATCGTGGCCGAGCATGGGCTCGCGTCCGACGAGTACGAACGGCTGCTGAAAATCATGGGCCGCGAGCCCACCATGGTCGAGCTCGGCATCTTCTCGGCGATGTGGAGCGAGCATTGCTCCTACAAATCCTCGAAGGTCTGGCTGAAGAAGCTGCCTACCCAGGCGCCCTGGGTCATCCAGGGTCCAGGCGAGAACGCCGGCGTGATCGATATCGGCGACGGCCAGGCGGCAATCTTCAAGATGGAGAGCCACAACCATCCCTCGTTCATCGAGCCCTACCAGGGTGCAGCGACCGGCGTCGGCGGCATCCTGCGCGACGTGTTCACCATGGGCGCCCGGCCGGTGGCCAATCTCAACGCCTTGCGTTTCGGCGACCCGAAGCATCCCAAGACGCGGCACCTGGTGTCCGGCGTCGTTGCGGGCATAGGCGGCTACGGCAATTGCATGGGCATCCCGACTGTCGGCGGCGAGACCAACTTCCATGCCGCCTACAACGGCAACATCCTGGTCAACGCGATGACCGTCGGAATCGCACCAACCGACAAGATTTTCTATGCCGCGGCCGCGGGGCTCGGCAATCCGATGGTCTATGTCGGGTCCAAGACGGGGCGCGACGGCATCCACGGCGCTACCATGTCCTCGACCGAGTTCAACGAGGACAGCGAGAGCAAGCGCCCGACGGTGCAGGTCGGCGATCCGTTCGTCGAGAAACTGCTGCTCGAGGCCTGCCTGGAATTGATGGCGACGGATGCGATCGTCGCCATCCAGGACATGGGCGCGGCGGGCCTTACCTCGTCCTCTTTCGAGATGGCGGCAAAGGGCGGGCTCGGCCTGGAAATGGTGCTCGACGAGGTGCCGATGCGCGAAACCGGCATGAATCCTTACGAACTCATGCTCTCGGAAAGTCAGGAGCGCATGCTGATCGTGCTGAAGCCTGGCCGAGAGGACCAGGCGCGCAGGATTTTCGAGAAATGGGAGCTCGACTTCGCGGTGGTCGGCCATCTTACCGACACCGAACGCATGGTGCTGAGCTGGCACGGCGATATCGTGGCCAACATCCCGATCCCGCCGCTGGTCACCGAAGCGCCTGTGTACGAGCGACCGTGGAAGCTCACCGACCTGCCGGCCGTTCTGGACGCGAGCGCTGTGCCGCCACCGAAGGACTGGAATGCCTCGCTGCTCCAATTGATGAGCTGCCCCGACCTCGCGAGCAAGGCGTGGATCTGGCATCAGTACGATCATCTTATCATGGGCAACACGGCAATCCGGCCGCAGGACGGCGATGCCGCCGTCGTGCGTGTCCCGGGGGGCCACAAGGGCCTCGCGATGACCTCGGACTGCACCCCGCGCTATGTTCAGGCGCATCCTGAGACTGGCGGCAGGCAGGCGGTGGCCGAGGCCTGGCGCAATATCACCGCGACGGGGGCCACGCCGCTCGCCGTGACCGACAACATGAACTTCGGCAATCCGCAGAAGCCCGAGATCATGGGACAGTTCGCCGGCGCCATCATGGGAATGGCCGAGTCCTGCAAGGCGCTCGACTTCCCCGTCGTGTCGGGCAACGTCTCACTCTACAACGAGACCGAGGGCCGGCCGATCCTGCCGACGCCGACGATCGGCGCGGTCGGGGTGATCGACGATATAGGCAAGACCGTTGGCTCGCGCCTGACGCAGGGCGGCCTCGCCATCATTCTGGTCGGCGAGACGCAAGGCTGGCTCGGCCAGTCGATTTACCTGCGCGAGCTTCATGGTCGGGAGGAAGGTGCGCCACCGCCAGTGGATCTCGCCGCGGAACGGCGCAACGGCGACTTCGTGCGCGGCCAGATCGATGCCCGCCGGGTTGCCGCCTGCCATGACCTCTCCGATGGCGGTCTGCTCGTGGGCTTGGCCGAAATGTGCATCGCCGGCGGTACCGGCGCCGTCGTCAGGGCGCCGGCCGGAACGGCCGCTCCTTCGCACGCGTTTTTCTATGGTGAGGATCAAGCCCGCTATATCATCGCCACCGGATCGGGCGACGATATCCTCGCGGCGGCGCAAGCGGCGGGAGTGCCGGCGGTGCAGCTCGGCTACTCAGGCGGGCCGTCGCTCGTGGTCGAAGGGCTCGTTTCGCTCGCGTTGGCGGAGATCAAGGCGGCCCACGAGGCGTGGCTGCCGAATTACATGAACGCTGTAGAATAAGGGATTTCCAATCATGCCGATGGCCGCTGACGAGATCGTCGCCCTGATCAAGCAGGGCATCCCGGGCGCCGAGGTCGAGATGCAGGATCTCGCCGGCGACGGAGACCATTGGGCCGCAACGGTCGTTTCATCCGCCTTCGTCGGCAAATCCAAGATCCAGCAGCACCAGATGGTGTACGGAGCGCTGGGTGGCCGGATGGGCGGCGTTCTGCACGCCTTGAAGCTGACCACCATGGCGCAGAAGCCCTGACCGCCCTATATTCGGGGTCATTTCCTTGGGAGTTTCAGACATGAGCGACGTGTTTGACCGCATTCGCGACGAGATCGGCAAGAACGACGTGCTGCTGTTCATGAAGGGCACGCCGGTGTTTCCCCAGTGCGGCTTCTCGGCTGCGGTAGTCGATGTGCTGAGCCAGCTCGGCGTCAAGTTCCACGGCATCAACATCCTGACCGACGGCGATCTGCGCCAGGGCATCAAGGAGTTCAGCCAGTGGCCGACCATTCCCCAGCTCTACGTGAAGGGTGAGTTCGTCGGCGGCTGCGACATCGTCCGCGAGATGTTCGAGACTGGCGAGCTCGAGCAGCTCATGAAGGAGAAGGGCGTCACCCTGGCTCACGCGGCTTAGGCAAACACGTAAGACGCCATCGACAGGTTGCCGGACGTGAAGCTGCGATGCAGCGACCGTCCGCGCGCACCCTCACCTGCCGCGCCATAGGCGACATGTAGGGGCAGGAAATGCTCGTCGGTCGGATGGGCGTCCTTGGCGTGGGGCGCTTCGCTCCGGTAGTTTGCAAGGGCAGCCTCGTCGCCGGCCTCGATCTTCTCCGCGACCCAGTCGTCGAATGCCTTGGCCCAAGGCTCGGGCGGTGTGTCGTGCTCGCCGCGGACCAGGCGGCGCAGATTGTGCGTGGCGCTGCCGCTCCCCATCACAAGCACCCCCTCCTCGCGCAAGGGCACTAGGTTGCGGCCGAGGGCGATGTGGTCGGCCGGTGTCGCATAGGGCTGCACCGAGAGCTGAAAGATCGGGATGTCGGCTTTCGGCCAACCGAGCATCGCCGGCACCCAAGCGCCATGATCGAGGCCGTAAGTCGGATCGATCGCCGCGCCGGTCAGGCCCGCGACGCGCCGAGCGAGCTCCGGCGCACCCGGAGCGTCGTAATGTAACCGGTAGAGCGCTTCGGGGAACCCATAGAAGTCGTGGATCGTCTCGGGCCGCGCACTGGTCGAGACCGCCGGCCGCTCGGTGTTCCAGTGCGCCGACACCGCCACGATAGCCTTGGGTCGCGGCAGCACCTCGCCGAGCGTCGCGAGGAAGGCGCGCGCCGGCACATCCTTTTCGAGATAAAGCATGGGCGAGCCATGCGACACGAAGACAGACGGCATCAGCATTTGCTTCGATCCTCACAGAATATCTGAAACTGGCAAGGCAAGAGACGGTTCATGTTTGGCGCCGAGAGACGACGATCGCGACGGTAATGTGGGGATTGCTGGCGGCGCCCGCGATGGGCCATGCACACGATGCAGCGAACGTCAGCCCCCTTTATTCCCTGGCGTTGTCGTGTCAGCTTGTCTGCAACAGGGTTTGCAAGAAGGGAAAGCAATGCGTTATCTGCGACGACTGGCGGCAGCCGCCGCCTGCCTCGGGATGCTTTCGGCGATACCGGCGACGGCCGAGACGACGCTGCGGCTGGTGGCACATTCCGACCTGAAGGTGCTCGATCCGATCTGGACCACGGCGTTCATCACCCGCAACCATGGGTACATGATCTATGACGTCCTGTTCGCGAAGGATGCAAAAGGCGTTGTCCAACCGCAGATGGTGGACAAGTACGAGGTCTCCCCGGACAAGCTGACCTGGACCTTCACCTTGCGTCCCGGCCTGGAATGGACCGACGGCAAGCCGGTGACGGCAGAGGACTGCGTCGCCTCGATCCGGCGCTGGGCGGCGCGTGACGCGCTCGGCCAGCAGCTCATGGGCGCGACGGGCGAACTCAAGGTGCTCGATGAGAAAAGCTTCCGCCTTACGTTGAAGGAGCCGTTCGGTCTGGTGCTCGACGCGCTGGGCAAGCCATCTTCCAATGTGCCGTTCATGATGCCCAAGCGTGTCGCCGACACCGATCCCAACAAGCAGATCGACGACTATACGGGCTCGGGCCCGTTCATGTTCAAGCGCGACGAGTGGAAGCCAGGCGAAAAGGTCGTCTATCTCAAGAACCCGAAATACAAGCCCCGCGCCGAGCCGCCCTCGATGCTGGCCGGCGGGAAGGTCGTCAAGGTCGACCGCGTCGAATGGCTCGCGATCCCCGATCCGGCGACGGCGGCCAACGCGCTCATCGCGGGTGAGATCGACATCATCGAGGTGCCGCCGCCCGACCTCTTCCCGATGCTCAAGGCGGAGAAGAACATCGCGCTCTACGGCTGGAACCAGGCCGGCAGCCAGATCATCATGCGCATGAACCATCTCCATCCGCCGTTCGACAACGTGAAGGCGCGGCAGGCAGTGTTGTACTCGATCGCCCAGGAAGACTTCCTGCGCGCACAGGTCGGCGATCCCGAGATCTACAGGATTTGCAACGCTCCTCTTGTCTGTGGCTCGAAGTACGAGAAGACCTACGGCGACCTGCTCATCAAGCCCGACTACGAAAAGTCGAAGGCGCTGCTCAAGGAGGCAGGTTACGACGGCAAGCCGATCGTGATGATGCACCAGACGGATCTGCAATCGTCCAACCAGTTGCCGGCGGTCGGAAAGCAGTTGCTCGAGAGAGGCGGCTTCAAGGTCGACGTGCAATCGACCGACTGGCAGACAGTCGTGTCGCGGCGCGCCCGCAAGGAAGCGCCCGACAAGGGCGGCTGGAACATCTTCTACACCACGACGACGACGGTCGACGCCGACAACCCGGCCGCCAACTCCTTCTCGAGCGGCGGTTGCGACAAGGCGTGGTTCGGATGGCCGTGCGATCCCGAGATCGAGAAGCTGCGTTCCTCCTTCGCCCGCGAGACAGACCCGGAGAAGCAGAAGGCGATCGCCCTCGCTGTGTCCGACCGCATCATGGAGCAGGCGCAGTATGTCGTCCTCGGTCAGTACAAAGCGTTCGGCGCCTACCGCAAGGACCGCGTCGACGGCTGGCTGCAGAGCCCGGCCGCCGTGTGGTGGAACATCAGCAAGAAGTGACGATGCTCCGTCATCCTGAGCGCAGCGAAGGATCTGGCGCAAACTCCAAAGGAGTCCTTTGGGGTAAGCGCAAGGTCCTTCGCTCACGCTCAGGACGACAACCGCCTAGGCCGCCTTGGCGAGCGGTGCTTTTTCATGCCAGCGCAATGCGGCCTCGGCGACTCGCTTGCCAAGCGCCTGAGCGGTGCGGAACTCGCTCGCGCCGATGCCGTCGCTGCCCTGATCGGCATTGGCCTGCGCCATTGCACCGAGCGAGGCGCCGGTGCGGTTGAGATCGTCGAGCGATCCCTTTGAGTGGTTGTTGCCCGGCGCCAGGCCGAGGCCGACCCACACCATGCCGTGCTGTTGGGCGAGCGTCAGCAGCTGGTAGATCGTGTTCTGCTTGTCTCCGCCCCATGAGGCGGAGACGGTGAACCCCGCGGCGAGCTTGTCCTGCCAGGACCGCGCGATCCACTTCTTCGACGTCCAGTCCTTGAACTTCGCGAACTCCGCACTGACGCCACCCATGTAGGTCGGGCTGCCGAACACGATGGCGTCCGCCGCATCGAGCTCGGTTTCGCGAGCCTCCGCTTCCGAGGTCGCGACGAGGGTCGCTTCGACGCCCGGGACGCTTCGCACACCGGCGGCAACGGCTTCAGCGAGGGCCTGCGTATGCCCGTAGCCCGAGTGGTAAACAATCGCGACAGTCGTCATTTTGGTCTCCAATCCTGAGTAGATTACTTCAAGTGACTGGACGTACTTGGGATGCGCACTATATATCTGCCAGTAGGTACCGAATCGTAACCTTCGGAATATTGCCATGACTGACAACAATGCTGCGGAAGGCCACGAAGGTGGCGGCGCTGCCTGCCCCATGGACTACATCCTGCGCATGCTGATGGGACCGTGGACTACGTATATTGTCTATAATTTGCGGACATACGGGCCGCAGCGCTTCGGCGAACTCAAGCGCCGGGTGGCCGGTGTGTCAGCCAAGATGCTGACGGAGCGCCTGCGCACTCTGGAAGGCGCCGGCCTGATCAAGCGCGACTATGAGGCGACCATCCCGCCCAAGGTAACCTATTCCCTGACCGCCCGGGGGCATGAGCTGGACGAGGTGTTGGGGGGCTTGGCCGACGTCGCCATCCGCTGGCAAGCCGAAGACGCAGCGGCCAAAACGAGCCGACACACGGAGCTGAAGGCAGCCTAGCCCGGCACGTTGAAGTGGCCCTTCACGAAGGTGAGGTCGACGAACGTCTTCGGATCGGCATCGCGTGCGACCTGCCCCTGGCTCTGCCAGAGCTGAACCTGCTTGTAGATGTCCCCGACGTCGAGCCGCCCTTCCGGATCGATGAACGGCAGGCCTGCCGCGACGAGCGCCGGCGTCTGCTTCACCGCCGCGGCAAGGATGCCGAGCAGCTCCTCGTAGCCCGGCCCCGGCACGATCTTGCCGTTCTCGCGCTTGCCGAAGGCTTCGTTGTAGGCTGCCGCACCGCGCCGATAGCCGACGATGAACTTCTCGACCAGCGGCCGCCGCTCGGCAATCGTCTTGGGTGAGGTGAACACGCCGCCGAGCTGCCACGGCGCCTCGTCGCCCACCCAGGCGAGGAGATGGCCGCCGGCATCCGCCTCGACCTGACGCCACGTCGTCACCGGCCAGATCGCGCCGTCGACCGTGCCGCCCTTGAAGGCCGCGGCCATGTTGGGCAGCGAGTTCAGGGGCACCATGACGATGGTCTTGGTATCGATGCCGTGCTTGCGTGCCACCACCTCGATCGAATAGTGCATCGAGGAGCCTGCAGTGGTCATCGCGATGCGTTTGCCGGTGAGATCCTTGATCGACCGCACGCCCGACTCCCAGGCCGCCTTGGTGACGGAGATGGCGACGAGCGGATAGCCCGCCTTCTCTGCGCTCTGCGCTGCGATCACCTTCAACCCGCCCTTGGCGGCGAGATTGTAGAAGCCGGCAGTGAAAGCGGTCATTCCAAAGTCCGCATCGCCCGACACCACCGCGAGCGGCGGCTGAGTCGCAGCGGTGAAGTCCTTTATCGCGAGATCGAGGCCCGCCTCCTTGAACCAGCCCTTCTCGAGGGCAATGAAGACAGGTCCCGACGAGGACAGGCGCAGGAGTGCAATCGAGGCCTTGGTCAGATCCTGAGCCCCAGCAACACGCGCGAACGGCATCGCGGCCAAAGCGCCCAATGCGGCGCGACGCGTCAAACGACCCTCGATCACACGATGCCTCCCCATTCCAACGGGAAGTATGGCCGCTTCGGCGCGCTCGCGGAAGCTGTGGCTTGATCTGCCGTCCGTCGCTTCACCCGGGACGATAGCTCTCCCAGTCGTTCATTTCTTGCTGATCCCCCAGAACGCGGTGACAGTCGCGGGCACGGGCGGAACCTCGATATTGCTGCGCACGGCCCAGACTCCGAACCATTCGCCGAGCGGCACGTGCGTGACGATCTGCATGGCGTGACGCTGCGCCTCGGCCGCAGCCGCCTTCTTTTCGGCGTCGCTGGATGCCTGCACGTAATTGTCGCGCAGCTTTTCCATGGTTTCGTCGCACGGCCAGCCGGGACGGGCCTTATCGCAAGTTGCAGCGAGATAAGGGGTCATCAGCGGGTCGAGAATGTCGATCTGGGACCAGCCGGTGGCGAAGGCATTCCATCCACCTTCCGCCAGCGGTCCCTTCTTGGTCGCTATGCGGTTCAGGAAGGTCGTCCAGTCCATCGACTGCACCTCGACCTTGAAGCCGGCGCGCTCCAATTGCGCCTTGGCGACGATCGGCAGCTGCTTGACGATTCCGAGGTCCGAGGCCTGCAGCAGGACGATCGGGGAGCCGTCGTAGCCCGCCTCCTTCAGGAGGGCACGCGCCCGCGCGGCATCGCCGTTCACGATGTCTTCGGTGCCGGCGGTGGTCTCGAGCGGGGTGCCGCAAGTGAACAAGGCCTTGCAGGTGCGGAAGTAGCGCGGATCGCCGATATTGGCCTGCAGGAAATCCTCCTGCGAGAGCGCAATCGCAACCGCGCGGCGGATGCGGACGTCGTTGAACGGCGGAATCTTCCAGTTCATGCGGAACACGTACTGGTTGGAGGTGCGCGCCTTCATCAGCCGCACGCTCTTGTCCTTTTCGAGCAACGGCAGGGAGTCGTAATTGACGGCCTCCAGCATGTCGACCTCGCCCTTCAGCAAGGCGTTGATCTGCGTCTCCGAATCGGGAATCCAGACCCATTCCACGCGGTCGAGCAGAACGACCTTCCCACCGGCCAACCCGGACATCGGCTCCGGGCGCGGCTTGTATCGGGGATTCTTGATGTAGACCGTCTTCTCGCCGGGCTTCCATTCGTCCTTCTTCAGTATGAACGGGCCGGAGCCGGTATAGTCCTCGATCTGCTTGGTCGGATCGGTGGCCGCGACGCGCTTCGGCATCATGAAAGGCACGAAGACCGACGGCTTGCCGATCGCCTCGATCAGCTGCCCGAACTTCTCCTTGAGCACGATCTGGAACGTCTTGTCGTCGACGACCTTGTATTCGACGATCGCGAGGGCGAGCTTCTGGCCCATGGAATCACGTGCCGCCCAGCGCTTCAGGGAGGCCACGCA
Organism: Enhydrobacter sp.; assembly: GCA_026126105.1. Lineage (GTDB taxonomy): Bacteria > Pseudomonadota > Alphaproteobacteria > Reyranellales > Reyranellaceae > Reyranella. Next base: position 33,285 of record JAHCJV010000006.1, on the reverse strand, counting down.
ATCCTCGGCGGTGACCGGCTGGCCGTCGTGCCATTCCAATCCGTCGCGCAAGGTGAAGCTCCAGGTGAGACCATCAGCGCTGGTCGACCACTTGTCGACCATTTGGGGCCTGGTCCTGAAGTCCGCATCCATCGCGAACAGGGTGTCGTAGACCATGTACCCGTGGTTGCGCACGATGTAGCCGCCGGTAAACATCGGATCGAGGATTTTGAGATCCGAATGCATGACGACCCTGAAGGTCGACTGTGCAGATGCCAATCCCGGGCCCAAGACGGCGGCTACGGCAAGACACAACGCGATCAGGCCACGACGTATCACTTCTTCCCCTCCCTAAATTGTAGGGGCGAAGTCTAACCCAACTGGCCGCCGCCTAGAACGGAATCACTTCTTGCTGATTCCCCAGAATACGGTGATCGGCGGCGGTACGGCGGCGGTCTCGATGTTGCTGCGCACCGCCCAGACACCGAACCATTCGCCAAGCGGCACATGGGTCACGATCTGCATGGCGTGCTTCTGCACCGCCTCCGCCGCTACCTTCTTCTCGGCCGGCGTGCTGGCGGCAATGAAGGCGTCGCGCAGCTTCTCCATTTCGGCGTCACACGGCCAGCCTGCGCGCGCTTTCTCGCAGGTGCTGACCAGCCAAGGGGTCATCACCGGGTCGAGGATGTCGAGTTGCACCCAGCTGGTGCCGAAGCCGCTCCAGCCGCCCTCCGACGGCAGGCCCTTGTTCGTGTTCAGGCGCGCCACCATGCTTTGCCAGTCGGAAGGCTGGACCTCGACCTTGAAGCCCGCTTTCTCGAGCTGCGCCTTGGCGACCGGTGCCAGCTGCTTGATGACGCCGAGGTCGGTCGGCTGCGGCATCGCGACCACTTCCCCCTTGTAGCCGGCCTCCGCCAGCAACTGCTTCGCCTTGGCGACGTTGCCCTCGATCAGCCCGTCCATGCCGGCCGTCGACGCGAGCGGCGAATCGCAGGTGAACATCGCCTTGCAGGGCCGGTAGAAGCGCTTGTCGCCGACGCTCGCCTGCAGGAAATCGTCCTGGCTCAGCGCATAAGCCACGGCCTGCCGCACCTTGACGTTGTTGAAGGGCGGCTGCAGCCAGTTCATGCGGAAGCCATACTGGTTCGACGTCTTGCTGGCGATCACCCTGACGCCTCTTGCCTTCTCCAGCACCGGCAAATGGTCGTAGGCGACGCTCTCGAGCATATCGATCTCGCCGCCGATCAGGGCATTGAGCTGCGTCTCGGGATCGGGAATCCAGACCCACTCCACCCGGTCGAGCTTGACGACCTTGCCGCCGGCGAGGCCCGAGGCCGGTTCTGACCGCGGCTTGTATTTGGGGTTCTTGACATAGACCAGCTTCTCGCCGGGCTTCCACTCGTCCTTCTTGAAGATGAACGGACCGGAGCCGATCACGTTCTCACTTTGGGCGAAGGCATCCTGCGCCTCCGCCGCCTTCTTCGGCCAGATGAAGGGCACGACGACCGAGGGCTTGCCCAGCGCCTCGATCAGCGGGCCGAACTTCTGCTTCAACACGATCTGGAAGGTCTTGGCGTCAACCGCCTTGTACTCCTGCAGGGCAAGGGCGAGCTTCTGGCCCATCGAATCGCGCTGCGACCAGCGCTTGAGGGAGGCGATGCAGTCCTCGGAGGTGACCGGCGCGCCATCGTGAAACTCGAGGCCGTCGCGCAAGGTGAAGGTCCAGGTCAGGCCGTCGGCGCTCTGTTCCCACTTGTCGACCATCTGCGGCTTGACCTGCAGGTTCTCGTCCATGGCGAACAGGGTGTCCCACAGCATGTAACCGTGGTTGCGCGTGATGTAGGCGCCGCTCCAGATCGGATCGAGCGCCTTGACGTCGGAATGCATGACGACTTTCAAGGTCTGCGCCGACGCCAACGGCACCGCCGACAGGGCCGCGAGGGCGGCAACCGACGCAATCAGGAAACGACGCATATGGGCCTCCTTCAAAGCTTGTAGACGCGGCTCGCCGTGCCCGAGAACAAGGCGGTCTTCTCGTCGGCGGAGGCCTTGGCGGAAATCCGCTTGAAGGCATTCCACAGCACGCCGTAGCCGGACGTGATCTTGTCGACAGGGAAGTTGCTCTCGTACATGCAGCGGTTCACCCCGAACAGCTCGATGCAAGTTTCGACCCAAGGTCTGAAGGCCTCGGCCAGTTCCTGCGAGCCGGGCGGCATCGGGCGCTGATAGAAGTCGAACCAGCCCATCGCCATCCCGAGGCCGCCGACCTTGACGAGGATATTCTGCCGCTTGGCGAGCTCGACCATCGACTTCTTCCACGTTGCGCGCACCTCGTCGTGCCGATCGGCATAGCCGGCATAGCCCAGCGGGCCGCCGACATGGTCGAGGATGATCGGCGTGTCGGGAAACGCATCCGCCAGGTCGGCGATCTCGCCGAGCTGCGGATGGTAGAGCCAGGCGTCGAAGGTCAGATTGCGCCTGGCGAGTTCTTTGAAGCCTTCGCGCCAGGTCTTGTCGCGGGTCAGCTCCGGAGTCGGATCGGTGCGGGAATTGCGGATGCCGGGGTCGGCATCCCAGCCGGTTTGGTGGCGGATGCCCTTGAACCGGCCGTTGCCGGCGGCGATCTGGGCGTCGAACACGGCACCCGCCTTGGCGCCGAGGCGCAGGTCGACATGGCTGACAATGCCGGCGCAGGCGCGCAGGTTGCCGTACAGCCCCGACGCGCTCATCGCCGCCACGCCGTTGGCGAACTCGGTCTCGCCGATGCAGCGCAGCTCCGCCGGCCCTTCCTTGCGGTACATCGAATGGCAGTCGACGAACACGGTCGCCACGATGTTGTGGCCGGTCCTGGTATCGGCCAGCAGGTCGTGGAACATGTAGTCGTTTCCAGTGCGCTGCCAAAGATGGTGATGCGGATCGACGATCGGCAGGTCGGGCTCGAGCGCCGGCTCGCTCACCTTGGCGACCCACTCGAGATCCGGGTTCATCACGTTGCCAAGGCTCTCGGTTTGTTGGGCCATTGTTTCCTCCGTTGATCTACAGGATCGGCGGCTCGGCGATCATCGAGACGTGGGCGTGGATCACCTTCCATCCGACATCGGGAAAGCGCACCCAGGTCTGCGTCTGCCTGCCGGTCATATCGCGGCCACGCACCTTGTAGACAAGCGAGACCGTTGCGATGTCCCGGCCCACGGTGACGATGTCGAGACGCAGGCGCTTCTCCTTGGTGCCCGGTCCCGGTGGACGGGCGACGCGAAAGGCGTGGATGCGATCGAAGCCGTAGCCGTGCTCGTTGTTGGCGAGCCGGATCGTGTGCGGGCTGTTCCAGAAGGTCGCGTCGAGCACCTCGACATTCTTGTCGATCAGTGCTTGCTCGTAGCGCTCGAACAGCACCCTCACCTCTTCGACGACGTCCGGAATGTTGGGTGTCATGTCCGTCACGCTCTACGCTCCCTTGCTGGATTGCCGACCACCGTAGCACCCGGCCGGACATCGCGGGTGACTACGGCACCGGCGCCGATGATGGCATCGTCGCCCACCGTCACGCCCGGCAGGATGATCGCGCCGCCGCCGATCCAGACGTTGGCGCCGATGACGATCGGCCGGCCGAATTCCAGCCCGGCGCGACGTTGCGCGGGATCGCGCGGATGATCGGCGGTCAGGATCTGCGTGCCTGGGCCGATCTGCGTGCCGTCGCCGATCATGACCTTGACGACGTCGAGGATCACACAGTTGAAGTTGAGGAACACACCCTTGCCGAGACTGATATTGTAGCCATAGTCGCAATGGAACGGGGGACGGATGTAAGCGCCGTCGCCGACCTCGGCCAGCAGCTCACTTAGCAGTGTCTCGTAATCCTGCTGCGTACGGGCGATCGACGCGTTGTAGCGGTCCATCCACGCCGCGACGCGCCTCGCATCGGCGGCGAGTTCCTCGCCGCTGGCTCGGTAGAGCTCACCGGCCAGCATCTTCTCCTTTTCGCTTGCCACGTCGCCTCCCCGGCCGCGGCGTTCAGTCTGCCTGGGCCTCCAACGCGCGGGCTACTGCCACCAGGGAAGCATCGCTGCCGCGCGGACCGATGATGGACAGACCGACCGGCAGCCCGTCAACCGTGCTCCCCGGGAGGCTGACCTGCGGATGACCGGCCAATCCTCCCTGCGCACAAAGACAGGTGATGCGGTCGCGCAGCGGGTCGAGCACGGACAGCGGCTGGCCAACGAGTGGTGCCGGAAACGGCGTGGTAGGAAGGCACAGGATGGTGCCCGGCGGCAGGAGGTGCGCCATGCGCCCACGTACCTCCTGGCGCATCAGGGCCGCCCAGCTTTGCTCCGCCGCCGGCACCATCGAACCCAGGAGAAGCTGGCGGGCGACCGAGAAGGCGAAGCGCGGATTGCGCTCGTCGAGCCACGGCTTGAAGGTGTTCCAGGCCTCGATCGGCTGAAGGCTGCGTTGCGCCCGCGCCCACACCGAGAGGCCTTGCGGCGCCATGATGTCCTCTCGGCTGTGGCCGATCAGTGCGGCGAGCCGCGTAATCAGGGGATGCAGAGCCTTGGCAACACCGGCGTCGGCAAAACCGAATGTATCGACCGCGATCACCAGGCAGGTAGGCAAGGCGCGCGGAATCTCTTCGCCGAGCATAACCGCCGAGACCTTGGCGAAAGTCGCGGCGTCGCGCGCGAACCAGCCTGTCGTATCGGAAGTTGGCGCCTGGGGCAGCATGCCGGTCGTATCGATCCGCCCGTGCGTGGGTCGAATGCCGTAGAGGCCGCAGAAGCTCGCGGGGACGCGCACCGAGCCGCCCGTATCGGTGCCGAGCGCGGTGTCGCACAGGCCGGCCGCCACCGCGGCGGCCGAGCCCGACGACGAGCCGCCGGGCACCCGGCCGGGCGTCCGGCTGTTCTTCGGCGTTCCGTCGAAGGCGTTCTCGCCGAGAATGCCGAGCGAGACCTCGTCGGTGACTGTCTTGCCGATCAGCGTCGCGCCGCCGTCGAGAAGCGTCTGAACCGCCCAGGAATGCTTCGATGGAATCGGCCGGCCGGTAGGCCAGTCATGGTTCCCGCCGCCCGTTGGCACGCCGGCCACGTCGAACAGGTCCTTGGCGGCGAATGTCAGACCCTCGAGCGGACCACCTGCACGGCCATCGATGCGCACCCGTGGGCCGGGCACGAAGGCGCCAATGTCATCGTCAGTCATTCCTCTTGCCTACTCCGCGGGCGTAGGGCTGGCACTGCGGCCACGCCGACGCCAGGGCAACGTAAACCGCATGCCGCTCACCTTGTCGAACCAGATATAGACGACGGGAGTGATGAAGAGCGTCAGAAGCTGCGATACCAGCAGGCCTCCGACGACCGTGATGCCGAGCGGCTGCCGCAGTTCCGCGCCGGCACCCGCGCCAATGGCGATCGGCAGCGCGCCGAGCAGCGCGCAGACGGTGGTCATCATGATCGGTCGGAAGCGCAGCCGGGCCGCTTCGACGATCGCCGCCTCCGCGGTGGCTCCGTGCAGCCGTCGCTCGATCGCGAAATCGACCATCATGATGGCGTTCTTCTTGACGATCCCGATCAGCATGACCACGCCGATCATGGCGATCACGCTGAGGTCCATATTGAACATCATCAGAACCAGCAGCGCTCCGATACCGGCCGACGGCAAGCCGGACAGGATCGTCAGCGGGTGGATGAAGCTTTCATAGAGTATGCCGAGGATGATGTAGATCACGAGGATGGCCGCGAACAGCAGCAGGCCCTGGTTGGCCACCGCCTGCTGGAAGACCTGAGCGCTGCCTTCGAAGCTGGTGGCGATGTTCGCCGGCAGGCCAACCTCCAGAGCCGCGGCCTTGATGTCGTCGACAGCCTGACCGAGCGCGACCCCCGGTGCGAGGTTGAACGAGACGATCACCGAGGGCAGCTGCCAGATATGGTTGACCGTCAGCGAGGTCGGCTTGTCGGTACGCTTCGCCACGGTGTCGAGCGGCACCATCGAGCCCGCCGGCGTGCGGATCATGATCTTGCGCAGCACCTCGTTGAGGTCGACATACTTCGGATCGGCCTCGAGGATCACCTGGTAGGTGTCGTCGGGAGAGTAGATCGTCGACACCTGGCGCGAGCCGAAAGCCGAGTAGAGCATCAGCCGGATCTGGTCGACCGACAGTCCAAGCCGTGAGGCCGTATCGCGGTCGACGTCGATCACCGTCGAACGCGCACGGACCTGCAGATCCGAATTGACGTCGAGGATCGACGGAATGCGCCGCATGCGCTCTTCCATGATCGGCGCGAACTCTCGCAGCGTGGCAAGGTCGCCCGAGCGCATGCCGAACTGGTACTGCGCGCGGGTCTGCGTCGTGCCGAGGTTGATGGACTGCACGGGCTGGAAGAAGATGTTGATGCCCGGGACGGTCGAGGCGGCCCGCCGCAGGCGCGCGATCACCTGCAGTGCGCTGTCGACCCGCTCCGGCTTGTCTCGCAGCATGATGAACATGCGGCCGGAATTTACGGTGCTGGCGGCGTTGCCGCCGCCCACCGTGGAAATCACCGACACAACGTCGGGATCGCGCCGGATGACCTCGGCCAGCGCCGACTGCCGCGCCACCATGGCGTCGAACGAGGCATCGTCGGGGCCAACCGTCGAACCGGTGATCTGGCCGATATCCTCGGACGGGAAGAAACCCTTGGGGATCTGCACGAACAGTATGCCGGTCAGCACGAACGTGCCAAGGGTGAATGCCAGCACGACCCGCGGCATCCTTACTGTCCTGCCCAGCGCCCAGGCATAGCCGTCGCTCAGCTTGTTGAAGCTCCATTCGAAGGAGCGCAGCATGAAGTTGTGCTTCTCGTGATGGTCGATCGGCTTGAGAAGCCGCGAGCACAGCATCGGCGTCAGCGTCAACGAGACGACGCCCGAGATCAGGATGGCGAAGCTGATCACCAGCCCGAACTCGTTGAACATCCGGCCAACGACGCCGCCCATGAACAGCACCGGGATGAACACTGCAACGAGGGACAGCGTCATCGAGATGATCGTGAAGCCGACCTCCTTGGAGCCCTTGAAGGCGGCCTCCATCGGCGAGTCGCCCGCTTCGATGTGGCGGACGATGTTCTCCAACATGACGATCGCGTCGTCGACCACGAAGCCCACCGCCAGTGTAAGCGCGAGCAACGAGATGTTGTCGATCGAATGTCCGCACAGATACATCAGCGCGAAGGTACCGATTATCGAGATCGGCAGCGCAATCGCCGGGATGAAGGTCGCCCGGGCGCTGCGCAGGAAGAAGTAGATCGCGAGAATGACGAGGACCGCGGCGAGGATCAGCGTGAACTCGACGTCCTCGATAGCGTGCCGGATCGGAATCGAGCGGTCGGCCAGCAGGCTGATGTTGACCCCGCTCTGCAGCTCCTGCTCGATCGCCGGCAGCATCGCCTTGACGCGGTCGACGACGTCTACGGTATTGGCGTCCGGCTGTTTGTAGACGCCGAGCACGATGGCGCGGGTGCCGTTGAGCCAGCTTGCCACCTTGTCGTTCTCGACACTGTCGATCGACGTGGCGACGTCGGATAAGCGAACCGGGGCGCCGTTCTGCCAGCTGACGATCACCGGCATGTAGTCGGCAGCCGTCTGGATCGGGCCGGTCGCGTCGAGGATCGAGTTCTGGCGGCGATCCGCGACGGAACCGACCGGCTTGCTCGAATTGGCACTGACGATCGCGTTCTGCAGCTCTTGCAGGGTGAGCCCGCGCACGGCGAGCTGGTCGAGGTTGGCGCGCACCCGCACCGCGTACTTCTGCGACCCGAAGATGAGCACCTGGGCAACGCCGGGCAGAGTCGAGAGGCGTGGCAGGATCGAGCGGTTCGCAAAGGCGTCGACGTCCGACAGGCGCGCCTGGGAAGACCACAGCGAAAGGAACATGACCGCAAAGTCGGCCGGGTTGATCTTGCGGAAGCTGGGCGGCGCCGGCAGCTCCGGCGGCAGGCGCCGCAGCGCCGACGAGATCGCCGACTGGACGTCGAGCGCCGCGCCGTCGATGCTTCGGTTGAGGTCGAACTGCAGCGTGATCGCGGTGTTGCCGAGCGAGGACGTAGAGGTCATCGCGGTAACGCCGGCGATGGTCGCGAACTGTCGCTCGAGGATCGAGGCGACCGACGCCGCCATCGTCTCCGGGCTGGCACCCGGCAGAGTCGCCGTCACCTGGATCGTGGGGAAGTCGACGCGCGGGATGGCCGCGACCGGGAGTTGCTTGTAACCGAAAATGCCGGCGAGGACGAGCGATGCCATCACCAGGATAGTCATCACCGGGCGGCGGATGCAGATCGCGGACATGGTTGCCTCCTCAGCCGCGAGGATTACTGGGCGCGGGAGCCTCGTTCTGCGCCGCCTTGATCGTGACCGCGGCGCCGTTGACCAGACGAAGCTGGCCGTCAGTCACCACTTGCTCGCCGACCTTGAGGCCGCTTCCGATCACCGACTCCCCGCCTTGCGTGCGTCTGATGGTGATGGGCCGAACCTCGGCCACGCGCCCGTCCTTGACGACAAAGATATACGGCCCTTGCGGTCCGAGCTGCACCGCCGGCGCGGGAATTGCAATCGCCTGGGGTTCGACGCCCAGCACAATCTCGGCCTTGACGAACTGGCCAGGCCACAGGCCCTCGTTGGCGTTGGGGATCTTGGCCTTTACCATCACCGTGCCCGTCATCGGGTCGACGGTGTTCTCGATGAACGCAATGGTACCGGACTGCTTGCGCTTGTCGTCGACAAGGGCGTTGACGGTCACGTTGCCTTCAGCCATCGCCGCCCGCAGCTCCGGGAGATAGACTTGAGGGACGGCGAACTGCAGGTAGATCGGATCCACCTGGTTGATCGTCGCGAGCACCGAGGTCGCCGTGTTGTCGGCAACGCGGACTATGGTTCCAGCCTTGTTCGGGATCGAGCCGATGCGGCCGGACACCGGCGCCTTGATCTCCGTGAAGCTGAGTTGCGTCAGAATGTTCGTCCGCATCGCCTCGTTCGACTCGAGCTGGGCCTCGGCAGCCTTCTGAGCCGTCAAGCTGGTGTCGCGAGCGACAACAGTCCCCGCACCTTTACCAAGCAGACCCTCGGAGCGCGCGGAGTCGCGCTTGGCCTGCTCAACCTGCGCCTGGTCCTTGCGGATCTGGGCCTCGATCTGGGCGAGCTGCGCCTTGAGGCTGCGCTGGTCGAGTTCGAACAGAAGATCGCCTTCCTTGACCAGCGCGCCTTCCTCGACGAGGACCTTCATGATCTGGCTGTCGAGGCGTGGCTTGATCTGGATCGAGGCGATGGCCTGTACCGTGCCCACCGCTTCGATCAGAATCGGCATCGGCTTGGCGACGGCGGTCGCGACGACGACCGGAATCGCGCCGCCCGGATTGGCGCGGCCCCGCCGACCTTGTGGTTGCGCCGACGCAGCCGGACTGGAGGCGCTCTGTGCGCTCGCGTTGGCCAGGGCGCCCAACCCAAGCTTGTGGGCGATCTCGTCACGGTACGCATAGCCCGCGGCGCAAACCACGACCACAACTGAAGCGAGGACCGCCCAACGGACCAACCGCATCTCGAACTCCCGAAAACCCAGTCCCCTGTCAGATTATAGGGGCGCAAGCCGTCCCGCACAGCAACAACCCGCAATTTCTGCCGCCTTTCCATGCAAAAAACCCGCCACGAGGGCGGGTTTCCTGCCAAATCTGGAGCTTGGTCCGGTTAGCGGCTGTAATACTCGACTACCAGCGATGGCTCCATCTGGACCGGGTACGGCACATCGGCCAGCTTCGGTCCGCGCACGAAGGTACCCTTCATCTCCTTGTGGTCCGCCGTCACGTATTCCGGCACGTCGCGCTCGGCGCTCTGGGTCGCCTCGAGGACCCGCTCCATCTCCTTGGCCTTCGCGGTCAGCTCGATGACGTCGTTGTCCTTGACGAGATAGGAAGCGATATTGACCCGCTTTCCGTTCACCTTGACGTGACCGTGACTGACCAGCTGGCGGCTGGCGAACGGGGTGATGGCGAACTTCATGCGGTAGACGACGGCGTCGAGGCGACGTTCGAGCAGTTCGACGAGGTTCTCACCGGTATCGCCGCGGCGGCGCACGGCCTCCATATAATAGCGGCGCAGCTGCCGCTCCGAGACCGACCCGTAGTAGCCCTTGAGACGCTGCTTCGCCATCAACTGGAGGCGATAGTCGGTCGGCTTCTGGCGGCCCTGACCGTGCTGCCCGGGACCGTATTCGCGCTTGTTGATGGGGCTTTTGGGACGGCCCCAAAGGTTGACCCTCAGGCGCCTGTCGATCTTGTACTTCGAATTCTCGCGTTTGCTCACGCGATTCTCCTTCCATGGTGTCCGGATAGGCCATGATCCAGCGCGAGCTGGGGCGGGATGAGGGCCAAAAAGGCCCAAAACCACGTTCTCCGGAAGAAGCGCGGAACATACTGGCGAAACCGCCCCAGTCAAGCGGCAGTTTCTCATTGAAAATCAGGCGCTTGCCGGAGCGCACGCGTCTAGATCTCGACTAGGACAACCTCATGGGTCACGGTCGCCGACTTCTTGAACATGGCGGTGGCGGAGCAGTACTTCTCGTCAGAAAGCGAGACCGCCCGCTCGACCAGTGCGCGGTTGAGCTTTCGGCCGCGCACCGTGTAGACCAGCTTGACCCTCGTGAAGACCTTGGGATGCTCTTCGGCCCGCTCGGCGACCAGCGAGATCTCGACGCCCTCGATGTCCTGGCGCTGTTTTTTCAGCATGGACACCACATCGATCGCCGTGCAGCCGCCCATTCCCATCAGCATCACCTCCATCGGCCGCGAGGCGAGGTTGCGACCGCCGACGTCGGGCGCGCCGTCCATGGTCAGCGTATGACCGCTGCCGCCCTCGGCCACGAACAGCGCGCCGTCGACCCAGGAGATCCTGGCAGTGGTGGACATGATATCTCCCTTTCCTACTCGTCGTGCTTCTGCTTGCTGAGGAACTTTATGACGCCGTGGAAGGTCCGCACTTCCTGCTCCGTCATGGCGGCCCGTTGCAACATCGCGCGCAGATTGTTGACCATGGCGGGCCGCATCGCCTGATGGCGCAGGAAGCCCGACTGGTCGAGAGCACGCTCGAGATGGGCAAAGAGATTCTGCAGCTCGTCCTTGTCGGCCGGCCGCGTAGCGTGCTCCGACAGGCGTTCAGCCGGCGTTTCGTCGGCCGAGGCGATCCATTCGTAGGACACCAGCAGCACCGCCTGCGCAACGTTGAGCGACGAGAACTGCGGATTGAGCGGGATCGACAGCGCGGTGTCGGCGTGGACCATATCGTCGTTCTCGAGGCCGGTGCGCTCAGGCCCGAACAAGATCCCGACCCGTTCGCCCGCCGCGATCCAGCTGCGAATCTCCGACGCCGCATGGCGTGCGGTCACGATGCGCTGCACCAGCTCGCGACTACGCGCCGTGGATGCCACCACGTGCTGCAGGTCGGCCACGGCAGCGGCGACACTATCGAAGAGCCGGGCTCCGTCGAGCACGACGTCGGCACCCGAGGCTGCGCGCTGGGCGCGCTCGTTTGGCCAACCGTCGCGCGGCGCTACCAGACGCATTTCCGAAAGGCCGCAATTCAGCATGGCACGTGCGGCCATGCCGATATTCTCCCCCAGCTGCGGTCGCACGAGTATGATCGCCGGCGCGGCGTCCTCGGTCGCCAGCCCTTTCGAAGCCCGTCCCATGCCGCCCTATAGCGCGACAGGCCTCGGATTTCGACCTATCCTGTCGCCATGAAAATCGTCGCGGCGCCCTCCTGCATCAGCCTCGTCGCGCTCGCACTGACTCTGAGTGGCTGCGGGCCTGGCAGCCTCCAGGCATATGACCGGAACACGACGTACCGCGTCGAGAACACATCCTCAGGCTTCACGCTGACCGTCAACTATTCGCGCAGCCACTTTGTCCCCGCACCGGAAGCCGTCGAAGAAGCCTGCAAGAACGTGTTCGTGACGGTTGCCCAGGTCGTCGCTGCCAAGCGCGGCCGGCGCGTCGAGCGTATCGAAGAGCAGCAGATCGCCACCCAGCTCGACAGCAACGAGCACAACAAGATTTCGCACTGTACCGCGACGGGTCCGGTGGCGTGGCAGTAGGCCGGAGGCGGTGCCGGCGCAAAATATCTGGTCGCTAGCGTCGCGAAGGGCGCACCAGCATCGCCTGGCGGCGCATGAAGAGCAGTGCCGGAATGAGAATTACGGCGGAGATCGCCAGCACGCGGAAGTCGTTGAGATAGGCGATTGATGCCGCCTGACGATTGAGCTCCTCGCTCCACACGGCGATCATCCGCGACGGGTCGTCGAGCGGGAGGGAACCGAAGGGCCAGCCGCCGCTGTACGGCATCATGTGCTGGACGATGCGCGCCCGGTCGACCGGAATGCCGTGCTCTATCGGGACAGTAGCGAACCGCCACAGCGGACTGAACACGGTCAGATGCTCGGCAAGCACGGACCGGTTGATCTGCGTATTGCGATCGAGGAGCGCGACCAGCGTGGCGACGCCGACCGACGCGCCGAGGTTCCGCATGAGAGCGTTCAATGCCGCGCCCTCGGTGCGGATCCGGATCGGCACGGTGGCAAAGGCGAGCGTGGTCAGCGGCGGGAAAATCAGCCCCAGACCTAGGCCTTGCACGAAGCCGTTCCAGACGATCCGTGCCTCGCTGACCTCGAGCGTAAACAGCGTCATGTCGTAAAGCGACACCGCGCACAGCCCGAGGCCAATTGCGATAAGCAAGCGCGCGTCGACCTTGCCGATCAGGCGCGACACCACGAACATCGACAGCATGGTGCCGATGCCGCGCGGCGCCATCACGAGGCCGGTGGTGAAGACTGGATAGCCCTTGAGCTGCTGCAGGAACGGCGGCAAGAGCGTCGCGGTCACGATCATCAACAGGCCGGTAACCGCAGTGAAGGCGAGCCCGAGCATCAGGTTCCGATCGCGGAACAGATCACGCGGCAGGAACGGCTGGTCGCTCGACAGCATGTGGAGCACGAACATGACGGCGGCAACGACCGCAACGACAGCTTCGAAGATGATCTCGTTGGAGGTGAACCAGTCCATCTGGTGGCCGCGGTCGAGCATCAGCTGGAAAGAGCCCAGGGCAATCGCCAGAAGGGAGAAGCCGAGCAGGTCGAAAGGCCGGGGCGTGTCGCTGGCCTTGTTCTTGACCAGGATCATCAGGCCGACCGCGCACAGGATTCCGACGGGAAGATTGATGTAGAAGACCCAGCGCCACGAAAATTCGTCGGTCAGCCAGCCGCCCAGCGTAGGGCCGCTGATCGGCCCGAGCATGGTACCGACGCCCCACATCGCCATCGCCTTGCCCTGCTCCTCGCGGCTGTAGGCATCCATCATCAGCGCCTGACTGAGCGGCACCAGCGAGGCACCAAAGACGCCCTGCAGGATGCGGAAGAGGACGAGCTGCGGAAGCGTCTGGGCGGCGCCACACAACATCGAAGCGATGGTGAAGCCGATAACCGACGACACCAGGATGCGCCGGACACCGAACCGCACGGCCAGGAAGCCGGCCAGCGGCGTAGCGATCGCCGCCGACACGATAAAGGAAGTGATGACCCATGCCACCTGCTCCTGCGTGGCCGACAGCGACCCCTGCATGTTAGGCAGCGCCACGTTGGCGATGGTGCCATCGAGCGCCTGCATGATCGTGGCCATCATGACCACGACGGTGAGCCAGCGTCGGCGGCGGAGCTGATCGGGAGTCATTGTCGGACTCCTCAGAGCCCGATGCTCTTGAGAATGTCCCCAAAGGTGCGTTCGTGGCCGGTGTCGATCTCGATCGTTGCGCTCATGCCGACCCGCAGCGGGGGATCGCCCTCGCGACACTGGACCGAGGAGCGCACGGGAATGCGCTGCACCACCTTGACCCAGTTCCCTGTGGCGTTCTGCGGCGGCAGCACTGAAAACTCTGCACCGGTCGACTGGGCCAGCGACGTGACCTTTCCGGTGCACTTCATGCCGGGATAGGTGTCGATCGTTATGGTAACCGGCTGGCCTACCCTGACGCGGGTGAGCTCGGTCTCCTTGAAGTTGGCCTCGATCCAGAGGTCGGTGTCGGCAACCACCGCGACCGACGGCACACCCGTCACCGCATAGCTGCCCGGCACCAGCACCTTCGAGACGATGCCGTCCAGCGGAGCCTCGATCGTGGTGCGTCGGAGATTGAGCAATGCTTCGTTGCGGGCCGCCAGCATCTGCTTGACCTTGGGATGGTCATCGACCTTGATCTTCGGATCGCCGGCGAGCTGCGCCTCGATGCGCTGCAGCTCTTCCTCGGCAGAGGCAATGCGCTGGCGGGCAACATCGGCCGACATGCGGGCTTCCTCGAGCTTGGCGGCCGGAGCGAACTTGCGCTCGGCGAGATCCTTCTGACGCTCGTAGTCGGCCTGGGCATAGACCTGCTGGCTGAGAGCCGCCTTGATATCCTCGCGCTTGGTCCGCCATTGGGCCCTCAGGCCGCGAATCTCGGCGCGCTGGATCTCGATGTCCGCTTCGATCTTGGCCAGCGCCAGCCGGTAGGGAGTGTCGTCGAGCCGATACAGAAGCTGGCCGCGCGAGACGCGCTGGTTCTCGCGGACAGCGACCTCGACGATTGGCCCGCTCAGCTCGGTGGCGACATAGACCCGGTCGCCCTTGACGTAGGCATTGTCCGTCGCGATGTAGCGGCCGCCGGCCAGCCAAAAGAACAGCGCCGCGGCGGCGGCGAGGAATGGCAGCGACCACATGAGAAAGCGCACGACGACCCGGCCGCCGACGCGCGAGCGACGCGTCGCCGCAACCGCAATCGGCGGCGCCAGCGTCTGGGGTTGCTCTCCATCCATTGTCCCATATCGTCTGCCCACGTAACGCAACCGTCAACCAACGGCCGGGCATGGCTGGTTACGGAGACGCAGCGGTACTCCCGACCGTACCGGACCCTCCTTACCCTGGCGTGGCCGGCTGCGCCCCGTCGCGGAAAAGCTTGTAGGTGATTGCGTCGTACAGGGCGTTGTAGGAGGCATCGACGATGTTCGGTGAGACGCCGATCGTCGACCAGCGCGTGCCCTTGCCATCGGCGCTCTCGATCATGACGCGGGTCGTCGCAGCCGTTCCGCCGGCAGAGTCGAGGATTCGGACCTTGAAGTCGACCAGCCGCATGTCGGCCAGCTCGGGATAGACTGGAATCAGCGCCTTTCGCAGCGCAGCATCAAGGGCATTTACCGGGCCGTTGCCCTCGCCCACCTCCATTGCCCGCCGGCCGGCGATATCGAGCTTCACTGTCGCTTCGGACAGGGCGATCAGCTGGCCCCGGGCATTGACCCGCCGCTCGACCAGGACGCGGAAGCTCTGCAACGCAAAGTAGTCCGGCACCGTATGCAGCTCGTGGCGCGCCAGCAGCTCGAACGAGGCGTCGGCCCCGTCATAGGCATAGCCCTCGGCCTCGCGCTCCTTGACGATCTCCAGCAGCCGCGCGACCGCCGGGTTCCTGGGGTCGACCTCGAGGCCGATCTGGCGGAAGCGGGCCATGATGTTGGAGCGGCCGGCCTGATCGCTGACCACGATGATGCGCTGATTGCCGACGACCTCCGGATCGACATGCTCGTAAGTCCTGGGGTCCTTCTCGACTGCCGAGACATGCAGCCCGCCTTTGTGGGCGAAGGCGCGCGTGCCGACATAGGCAGCGCTGCGGTTGGTGCCGACATTGAGGCGATCGTCGAGCAGCCGCGACAGGTGCGTCAGGCGCTGCATCGCGCCATCCTTCAGGCCCGTCGCGAAGCCCATCTTCAGCACCAGATTCGGGATCAGCGAGATCATGTTGGCGTTGCCGCAGCGCTCGCCAAGCCCGTTGATCGTGCCCTGGATCTGGCGCACCCCGGCGCGGACTGCGGCAAGCGCGTTGGCGACCGCGTTCTCGGTGTCGTTGTGAGTGTGGATGCCCAGCCGGTCGCCCGGTATCTTCTTGACGACCTCGCCCACGATGCGTTCGATCTCGTGCGGAAGGGTCCCGCCGTTGGTATCGCACAGCACCAGCCAGCGCGCGCCATTTCTCTCGGCGGCGGCAAGGCAGGCCATCGCATAGTCGGGATTGGCCTTGTAGCCGTCGAAGAAATGCTCGGCGTCGAACATCACCTCGTCCATGCGGGTCTTCGCATGGGCGACGGAATCGCCGATCATCTCGACATACTCGGTGCGGTCGAGCTCGAGCGCGACATCGACGTGGAAATCCCAGGTCTTGCCGACCATGCACACGTTGCGCGCCTTGGTCGACAGGATGGCGTTGAGGCCGGGATCGTTGGCGGCGCTGCGACCGGCCCGCCGGGTCATGCCGAAGGCCACGAACTTCGAGTTCCGGAACGGCGGCGGGTCGGCGAAAAAGCGGTCGTCGGTCGGGTTGGCCCCCGGCCAGCCGCCCTCAATATAGTCGATGCCCAGCAGGTCGAGCTCGCGCGCAATCGCCGCCTTGTCGGCGACGGTGAAGTCGACGCCCTGGGTCTGGGCGCCGTCACGCAGGGTGGTATCGAAGAGATAGAGGCGGTCGGAGGATGTCATGGCGGCGGCATAATAGTGTCCGCTTGCCGAAATGCACCGGATGATTGC
This sequence comes from Enhydrobacter sp., assembly GCA_026126105.1. Lineage (GTDB taxonomy): Bacteria > Pseudomonadota > Alphaproteobacteria > Reyranellales > Reyranellaceae > Reyranella. Next base: position 16,702 of record JAHCJV010000006.1, on the reverse strand, counting down.
TCCTGCCTTTCCCGCCTCGTAAGACGAGTCACCTCCTCCGGACGCGGGGAGGACGGGAGGAACGACAATGACCAGCGCAACCACCATCACCGAGCTGCGTACCACGCTCCTGGAGGTGCCGTGGCACGGCAAGCCGCCTGAGACGGGCCTGAAGCTGGAGACCAAGCGCGACATTTACGTGCTCGAGATCGAGACCCTGGGCGGCATTACGGGCATGAGCTACCTGATGCCGCTGCGCGGTGGCCTGCACTCGATCGATGCGGCGATGAAGGAGCTGATCGCACCGCACGTAATCGGCCGCGATGCGACCGAGATCGAGGCGATCTGGACGCAGCTCTACCGCAGCAACTTCTGGCTCGGCCGCATGGGCGTGACCCTGTTCGCGCAGAGTGCCGTCGACATGGCACTTTGGGACATCGTGGGCAAGCGCGCCGGCCTGCCGCTGTTCCGGCTGTGGGGCGCATCGCGCACGGAAATCCCGGCTTACGGCTCGGGCTGCTTCCGTGGTCTGGGTCGGGACGGCATGATCGGCCGCGCCAGAGAATTCACGGCAATGGGGCTGAAGGCGATCAAGATGCAGGTCGCGCACATCCGGCCGTGGCGCGAGGATGTGCTCAACGTCAAGGCCATGCGCGAGGCGATGGGCGGCGAGGTCGAGATCATGATCGACGTCAACATGGGCTGGGACGCCGACACGGCCATCCAGGCCGGCCATCGTATCGACGAGTTCGATCCGTACTGGCTCGAAGAGCCAGTCATCGCCGAGGACTTCACCGGCTACCGCCGCATTGCCGCCGCGCTCAAGACCCGCATCGTCGGCGGCGAGAGCCATTTTACGCGCCAGGACCTGCGGCCGTTCTTCGAGGCGCCGCATCCGGTGCCGATCCTGCAACCAGATCCGATGCGCGGCGGCTTCACCGAGCTGCGCAAGATCGCAGCCGCCGCCGAGCCCTGGGGCATCAAGCTGGCGCCCCATCTGTTCCACGAGACGATGGTCCATCTGCTCGCTTCGATCCCCAATGCGAGCTGGCTCGAGTACATGACCTGGAACGACGATCTCTGGATCGAGCCAGTCCTGCCCTCCAAGACCGGCACGATGGCGCCTCCGGAACGGCCGGGGCATGGGCTGGCCTTCCGACCGGAAATCCTCAAGGACCATCGCATCGGCGGGCAGCGGCTCAAGGCCTGACGACTCACAGACCGAGGCGGGCGAGCAGGTCCAGATCGGGCAGGCGGACATAAACCGCGCGGCCAACCGGGCAGCGGTCGAAGTCGGCGGACGTTGCGGCGAGCCTTAGCAGGACTTGCCCGAGGCCACGGTCTCGACCCTTGGCAATGACGGCGAGTTCCCGGGCACCGACGACCTCCGCCGCGCGGCGGAGGGCGACAATCTCGGCATAGCGCCAGAAGGATTCGGCTTCCAGCATCACCTGCCCTCGGCCGCCGACGGAGAGGAGGCGCAGCCAGGGATCGAAAACCGGCGCGTCGACCAGCAGTTCGTCGCAGTCGAGCCATCGCGCGATCGGATCGCCCGCCTCCACCGCCGCGCCGGCGGGTACGATACTGTAGATTGTAGCGCCGGGTGGCGCCGTCACCGCCACCTTTTGCGCCGAACGATATGCTTGGCGTTGGGCCCCGAGGGCCTGCAGCGCCTCCCGCTCCGCGGCCCGGGCAGTCCCGAGTTCCATGGCTGCCTTGCCGTTCTCGCTCTTGAGGTCGCGTGCGCGATCGGGCAGCGCGGTGCGCTGCATCAGCTCGCGCCTGTCCCTATCCGCCAGCCGCAGCGCTTCGAGACGCTGACTGGCCGCAGCGACACGCGCTTGGACTCTTTCCAACACGCGCTCGGCCTCGCGTAAGGGAGCGTCATCGAGGCGGTCGTTGACGATCTCCATGATCGTTCCGTCCGATCCGATGCGAGAGCCGGGAGGCACGTCGTTCGCCGTCCGACCTGCAATTGGCGCCACAACGGGGTGCACCCAGGCGGTGACGCTGGCGCTCAGCGTCAGGCTTGCCGCGAGCTGCGGCCAGGCCAGCGCAGCGATCACGACCCCGGCCAGCAGCGAGACCAGGGCAAGAGCGAAGCGAACCTCAAGGGAGCCCATCACGTACGCATCATCAAGCTGTGGCGCGGCAGACACGGAGAGGCGTCGCAAGTTTGGGCTGAATCGTCGCAGCGCCTTACCTATGATGACTCCATGAACGTCCTGCACAGCCTTGTCACGCTCCTCCTGCCCCTCGCGCTGATGGGTGTGGCGCATGCCCAGTCGCTCAAAGTGGCCGACCGCCAGGCCTCGAAGACCTTCAGCGCGCAGCAGCTTCTCGCCGACCCCACAGTGCGCGACGTGGCCATCGCGAGAGACCCCGTTTTCGGCAAGCCAATGACCTATCGCGCCATTCCGGTCCCCGAGCTCCTGAAAGGCCTGTCGCTCGGCAAGGAGGATTATGTCGAGTTCACCGCGACCGACAAGTTCTCGATCGGAGTGCCGGTGCGGCTGCTGCTGCCCGAGAGCAGCGAGGGACCCAAACCATTCCTCGCGGTGGAAACGCCCGAGGCAAAGTGGCCCCCGATCCCGGACCAGGGAAAGGAGACGCCTGCGCCGTTCTTCCTGATCTGGCAGGACGCCAAGCCGGGTGAAATCAGCTCGGAATACTGGGTCTACAAGCTGGCCTCGCTGACCGTCACCGACAGCCCGTTCAAGCGCTGGCCGGCGCTCAATGTCGCGGAGGATCTGCCGCCCACCCATCCGGCACGACGCGGTCTCGACCGCTACGTCGCGCTATGCATCTCGTGTCACCGCTTCAACGGCGCCGGCGAAGGCGAGATGGGTCCCGATCTGGCCAAGCCGATGAACCCTGTTGACTACTTCCAACCGCAAGCTTTTCGCAAGTTCCTTCGCAGCTCGAAGAGCGTGCGCGACTGGCCCGACCGCAAGATGCCGAGCTTCGTGGAGGACGTGCTGAGCAACGAAGACATGGAAGCACTCATCGCCTGGCTGACCTACAAGGCACGGGAATGAGGTGCCTGGTCCGGCCTAGATCGGTTTGCCGGCATCAGGCCGTCGCGCGGGCGGCCTGCCGCTCGGCGCCGCCTTGTCCTCGCGCGGTCCGCAAGAGACCTTCAATGCCGCCCACTCCGCTTCGCTGAAAGCCGGTCGGCCAGTCGGTGGACGGGTGGTCGCGGCGATGCGTTCCTTCGTGGGAGGGTGGCTGGACCAGATCCCGATCATCGCAGCCGCGTCGGTCGGGTGTTCCTCGAGCAGCCGCTCGAAGAATCGCGCCACCCCGTCGGCGCGCAGTCCTAGCTTTTCCAGCAGCTCGACGGCGGTGGCGTCGGCATCGCGCTCGAAGCCGCGGCCGTTGCGCAGGGCCAGCAGGAGGGTCCCGCCCGACCCCAGCGTGCCGATGTCGGAGAAGCCGCCGGTCATCGCCTTCAGCAGCTGCTCGACGCCGAACTGCCGCACCAGCCCCTTGATCGCGTGATGATGGGCGACGTGGCCGATCTCGTGGGCCAGCACGCCCGCCACTTCGTTGCCGTCGCGCGCCAGGTCGATCAGGTCTGAATAGAAAACGAGGATGCCGCCCGGCAGCGTATAGGCATTCACCGGCCCACCCTTGACGATCCGCACGCTGACCGGATGCGGATAGTCAGCGGCCTTTGCCAGCCGGTTAGCCAGCCCGTTGATTGCCGCCAATCCCGCGCGTCCCTGGCAGAGCGGCTGCTGGCCGATGACCTCGCTCGCGACGTTCTCCCCGAGCCGGCGCTGAAGATCGTACGGCACCAGGGGCGCCACATAGCCACTGCCCACATCGACGGCTAACCAGAAGGCGGCGACGGCAACGGCGAGCGTGGCGCCGAACAGCGCGATGCGTGGCAGTGCCGCCGGCCGCGGCATGCCGAGAGCGGCGAGCGGCGGCATCGATTGGGCGAGTTGCCGGCGCAGCTCAGGTTCCTCGATCACCAGCCGCGCTTCCTCGCCACGGCGAACAATCGGCGGCGCCTTCTCATGAACCGTGTCGCCGAGCACCACCAGCTCCGCCGCCGGCCAACGCGCCACGACACCAGTGCCGGCGGCATCGAGGATAACCAACTCTTCGCCCGTCGCGCGTACGGTCACGTTGCGCGCCAGAGCGACGTTGCCGTCATAGTAACGGGCGGACGCGGCCATGGGTCAGAAGCCGGTGACGTCGAACATGTCGAGCAGACCTTCGCCGTAGCGCGGTCCGAGATGCTGCGGTTGGCCGATCGTGTCCCCTTGCGGCGCACCGTAGATCCAGAGCTCGCGCGAGATCAGCCGCAGCGTGCGGTGCATCACCCAAGGCCAGCCAAGCCCCAGGGTCATAACCACGATCAGGTAGTTCAGAACCATGAAACCCCACATCTGGCGAGTGGAGATCGCCGAGGCGAACAGCACATTGCCCGCCCGGGCACGGGACACGAGGTAGCGAAGGAGATAGGCCTGCCACCAGCAGCGGAGCGGCAGGATCATCAGACCGAAAACGACGGAAAGGACGAAAAAGGCGACGACCAGCAAGAGGACGGTGCGCAGGCTGGGCTGTGTGGCGAGCCTGGTCAGCTCCTCCGCGGTTATGCCGAGCTCATGGCCGCCGGCGATCACTACAGCGACTGCGATGCCGATCGCCACGATCCAGACCACCACATTCAGGAAGTAGTAGCCGAGATAGCGGCTGTAGATGTCCCCGACGCGGCCGGCGAAATGGAGGCGCTGGGTTCCAATGAAGGCATTGTCGATCCGCGGCCGCGCCAGGCTGACCGAGACGACCGGCATGAGGAGCTGAAGGGTCATGGCATTGGCCATGTAGAGCACCGTGGCAAGCCCTCCGTACGTCCATGCCGAGCCTGCCAGACCGCAGCGGATTCCGCGCCAGCGGGTTCGCGAGAGCTTGTAGCGCAGCGCTGCGTACTGGCCGACAAAGGCGAGCGGAATGCCGATGAATACAAGCGAGATGTAGAACAGGTTCAGAAAGCCTACGCCCGGTATCGATTGGCCGGCAAAGGCGAATTCCTGGATCAGCCAGATCGCGGCCGCCCACAGGGCGATCACCACCAGGACCAGCACGAAGCCGATCAGCAGCTCGATGCCTCGGCCACGATATTCGAAGCGATCACCGAGAACCGACAGGTGGTTCCAGAGATAGCGCCGCAGCCGCGTGCGGCCCCAGAATCTTGACCATCCAAGGGTCAGCACCATGAGAGTCAGGTGGCGCAGGTAGAGCCCGTACAGCTCGCCCAGCTTGCCGTCGTAGACCGGTCGGCTTGGTGCGAGGTCGAGCGGAGTCTGGGCCGGTTGCCGGGCGCCGCCTTGGCCCCAGGGGGCAAGTTCGCTCACGTCAGATCATTACCCCTTGGCTGCAGCGCGAAATCTCTTATGCTGCGTTGCAGCAATTCTCGGCGTGCGGAGTTTACACCATGACGGCCCAGAAGAACGACAAGCCTCACAAGGATCGGCCGTGGCTGATTCGCACGTATGCCGGCCATTCCACCGCTGCCAAGTCGAACGAGCTCTACCGCACCAACCTGGCGCGCGGCCAGACCGGACTGTCGGTCGCATTCGATCTCCCGACCCAGACCGGCTACGATTCCGATCATCCGCTGGCGAAGGGCGAGGTCGGCAAGGTCGGCGTGCCGATCAGCCATCTCGGCGACATGCGGACCCTGTTCGACGGCATCCCGCTCGACCGGATGAACACCTCGATGACGATCAACGCGCCGGCGGCATGGCTGCTCGCCCTCTATATCGCGACCGGCGAGAGCCAGGGCGTCGACCGCTCCAAGCTGCAGGGCACGACACAGAACGACATCATCAAGGAATATCTCAGCCGCGGGACCTACATCTTCCCGCCCGAGCCCTCGCTGCGCCTGACCGCCGATACGATCGGCTTCACGTATCGCGAGGTTCCCAAGTGGAATCCGATGAACGTCTGCAGCTATCATCTGCAGGAAGCCGGCGCGACGCCGATGCAGGAACTGGCCTTCTCGCTGGCCAACGCGATCGCCGTGCTCGACGCGGTGAGCGCGCGCGGCCAGGTGCCCGAGGCGGATTTCCCGCAGGTGGTCGGCCGCATCTCCTTCTTCGTGAACGCGGGCATTCGCTTCATCACCGAGATCTGTAAGATGCGGGCGTTCGCCGAGCTGTGGGACGGCATCACCCGCGACCGTTATGGCGTCGCCGACCCCAAGCAGCGCCTGTTCCGCTACGGCGTTCAGGTCAACTCGCTCGGCCTCACCGAACAACAGCCGGAGAACAACGTCTACCGAATCCTGCTCGAGATGCTTGCCGTCGTCATGAGCAAGAACGCGCGCGCCCGTTCGGTGCAGCTGCCGGCGTGGAACGAGGCGCTCGGCCTGCCGCGTCCCTGGGACCAGCAATGGTCGCTGCGACTGCAGCAGATCGTCGCGTTCGAGACCGACCTGCTGGAATACGGTGACATCTTCGACGGCAGCGCGGAGATCGCACGCAAGGTCGAAAGCCTGAAGGCCGAGGCGCTGGCCGAGATGCAACGCATTGCCGACATGGGGGGCGCGGTTGCCGCGATCGACTCGGCCTACATGAAGCAGCGGCTCGTCGAGTCGAATCTCAGACGCCTTGCCGATATCGAATCGGGCGAGCAAACCGTGGTCGGCGTCAATGCGTTCACCGAGGGCGAGCCCTCGCCTCTTTCGGCCGGAGAAGGCGCGATCATGACCGTGGAGTCGGGCGTCGAGCGGGGACAGATCGAGCGCCTCTACGCTTGGCGCGCTGGCCGTGACAACCACGCGGTGAAGCAGGCGCTGGCCGACCTCGCCTCGGCCGCCAAGGAGGACCGCAACATCATGCCAGCCTCGATCGCTTGCGCGACGGCGGGCGTCACGACCGGCGAATGGACGGAAAGCCTGCGCGCCGTATTCGGCGAATACCGCGCTCCGACCGGAGTCGCGCGCGCCGCGGGCGTCACCGACGGCCGCCTCCAGGCCGCGCGGCGCGAGGTCGAGACCGTGTCGCGCCGGCTGGGGCGCCGCATCAAGATCCTGGTCGGAAAGCCCGGGCTCGATGGGCATTCCAATGGCGCCGAGCAGATCGCCGTGCGCGCCCGCGATTGCGGCATGGAAGTGGTTTACGAGGGCATCCGCCTGACGCCCGAGCGCATCGTCAACGCTGCGCTCGAGGAGAGCGTGCATGTCGTCGGCCTGTCGATCCTGTCGGGCGGCCACGTCTCGCTGGTACGCGACGTGCTGGACGGATTGCGCGAGGCCGGCATCGGCGACGTTCCCGTCGTGGTTGGCGGCATCATCCCGCCGGCAGATGCCGAGCTGCTGATCAAGGCGGGTGTCGCGCGCGTCTACACGCCGAAGGATTTCGACCTCACGCAGATCATGCGCGATATCGTCGGCGTCGTGGACGGCGCCTGGAAAGAAGCGGCCTGACCGCTGCGATCATCCTCGCGACGCGAGACTGGCGGTTGCATGCAGCATTGCCTCGACGACCGCATGGCTGAATAACCAGGACTCGGCATGGATGACGTCGCCGTCGCGCCGGATGACGCGAGAAAGGGCGATGATGTCGGCGGGGTGCGCCGCGCGAAGCCGCGTCGCGCTGAGATGGGTAACCGAGGCCTCCACGCCGGCCGCCGCGCGCAGAGAAGTCTCCACCACCGCCAGCAACGCCGCGGTCGACCACCCCTCGCCGGTCGGCGGCGAGAAGCGCACCCGCACATCCTGGTCCTGGCTTTCCTCGACGAAAAGCTCGTACCGGTCGCGCTCGGGCGTCGTCTCCTCGAGCCGTGCCTGCAGTTCCTCTTCGGTCATGCTGTACCCTCGCGCAGCAATCGACTCCTGTCACCCCGGTCCTCTGGGATGACAGCCTTTACGCCGCCCGTTATGAGCGCTTCCATGTCCTTTCTCGACCACATCGCACGCTGCAACAACGCCGACCTCAGCCAGTTCGAACCCTGGTATGTCGGCGAGACGCGCGCCGGATTCCTTCATCGCGATTTCCTCCCGATGATCGCGGTGCGGCCCGATCTGTTCGGACATCGCGACGGCGGATGGTATCTAAGCCCGTCGCTCGACACGCCGGCCAAGCGAACGGTAGCGATGCGTGCGTTCCTGCTCGAGTTGCGCGAGCGCGGCCTTTTCGGCCGTATGTGGCGGGAGGAACCCTACAAGGTGAGCACGCACTTCCACGGTCCGCTCCTGCTCGAGATGGAGCGTGCGGCGGTGCCGTGGTTCGGCGTGCGCGCGTACGGGCCGCACATGACAGGCTATGTGAAGAATCGTGACGGCCTGCATATCTGGGTGCCGCGCCGTTCCTATGAGAAGCCGACGTTTCCGGGTGAGCTCGACAACACCGTTGCGGGCGGCCAGCCGGCGAACATCGGCATATTCGACAACTTGATCAAGGAATGCGCCGAGGAAGCCGCGATCCCGCGTTCCCTCGCCGAGCAGGCCAAGGCGGTCTCCTTCATCGCCTATTGGAATCAATCCGGCCGGCAGCTCAAGCCCGATGTCATGACCTGCTTCGACCTCGAATTGCCGGAGGACTTCACACCTATTGCACACGACGGCGAGGTGCATTCATTCGAGCTGTGGCCTGTTCGGCGCGTGTTCGAGACGGTTCGTGATACCACCGCGTTCAAATACAACTGCAATCTCGTGTTGATCGATTTCTTCGTGAGACACGGATTGATGCGTGCTGACGATCCAGATTTCTTCGCCATCGCCGAAGGCCTGCATCGAACGCAACCCAGCGCTCGATGAGTTGAAGGCGACGTTCCACAACGAACGGGTGTATCGTTGTCGTAACGGCTTCAGTCCGGCGCAATGGCGCGTCGTTTCGAATACGCGACCGGCCGGACTGGTTATGCGCAAAGGCAGCCCCGATGTCCTTTCGCACTGGATGTGTCGTTTCGATCGTCGCTGGCCTCGTCGTCGCAACATCGTCCGGCGCTCAGGACGGGCGGCATGGCCAAGGTCATGCCCAGAGCCACGACTGGTACCAGGAATTGAAGCAACCGGGGACGGGCCACTCCTGCTGCAACGGCACCGTGAACGGCATCGAAGGCGATTGCCGCCCCACGCGCGCCTACCTTACCGAAGAGGGTCAATGGCGGGCGCTGGTCGATGGCAGGTGGGTCCTGATCCCGCCGCGCGCCGTGCTGAACCAGCTCGCGCCCGACGGCCGCTCGCACATCTGCGCCAGCCGCAGCGGTATGATTTATTGCTTCCTCGGCGGCAGTCCGAAAAGCTGATTAGGCGGATGAGGCAGGGTTTGGTCCGGGAGGGCTTGGAGCCTGCCTAGGGGCCGTGCGAAGCTGCTCCGCGAAAGCGGGGACAGGTGAAGGACGGACAGGGGCTGGAAGTCGCGAACGCCGATGCGAGCGCCATCGAGGCGCTCGATTTCCTGCGCGAAGAGTGGCTGGTCTTCGGCAAGCGCTTCGACCGATTCATGGCGGCGGCCGACAGGGAAGAGACATGCGCCCTGTTGCCCGTGATGGCGGCCAATCTCGTTCTCTCGATGAATTCGCACCAAGGTCGCGAGCTGGGTGCGAAATACATGACCCAGGCAAGAGCGATGCCCGAGTGCGGCGCACGCGAGAAAGCCTGGATCGAGGCGACCGACGCCTGGATCGCCGGCGACGGCGCGACAAGCCTCGCCATCCACGAACGGCTCGTGGCGGAATGGCCCCGCGACCTTCTCGCCGGTAAGCTCGGTCAGCTCCATGCGTTCAATCTCGGGGACGCCAAGGCGCTGTTGCGGATCGGCGAGCTTCTGCTCGCGGCCAACCAGGAAAATCACTACGTGCGGGGCATGCATGCCTTCGGACTCGAGGAATGCAATCGACTCGACGAGGCGGAGGCGCAGGCGCGCAGGGCGATCGAGATGCAACGCAAGGATCCATGGGCCCACCATGCGCTGGCGCATTGCCTCGAGGCGCGCGGCCGGCTGGTCGAGGGCGTTGCGTTCCTGCAGTCGGTCAGCGACACATGGGAGGACTGCAACTCCTTCATGTACACCCACAACTGGTGGCACCTCGCGCTATTCATGATCGACCTCGACCGCCTGGACGACGCGCTGGCGCTGTTCGATACGCATGTCTGGGGCGTGTGGAAGGAATTCTCCGAGGACCAGATAAACGCCATCTCGCTGCTGGCGCGGCTCGAGCTGCGCGGCGTCGACGTCGGCGAGCGCTGGGTTGATGTGGCTTGCCATCTTGAGCAGCGGCTTCACGATCATTTCGTGCCGTTTCTCGACCTGCAGTACCTCTATGCGCTGGCCCGCGCCGGCAAACGCGGCGCGGTCACCGAAATGCTGGCCAGCCTCGAGGACCGGGCGGAGCGGGCGAAGCCGTTCGAGCGCGAAGCCTGGATGGATTGTGCTGTGCCCGCCGCGCACGGCCTCGCGGCCCACGCACATGGAGACTTCCCCGAGGCCACTCGCCTGCTCGGCCAGGCGATGCCGCACCTGCACTCGATCGGTGGCAGCATCGCACAGCGCGCGCTGTTCGGTGCGATTCATCTCGACGCGCTGATCAAATCGGGCTGGAACGACGCCGCCGCGAAGATCCTCCAGGTCGACGAACGCGAGCGACCCGGCGTGCCGTCGATCAAGCGCGCGCTGGCCGACCTCTATCGTAAGCTCGGCCGCGCCGAGCAGGCGGTGAGTGCCGAATACCAGGCCGAGCAACTCGCCCGGCAATATCGGATCGTTCGCGGAGTCGCCGCATGAGGCATCGCCAGAATGGAGCCGCCACATGAGCCATGATCTCACGCAAATGACTGCCGCCCAGCTCGGCAAGCTCTATGCCAAGGGCAAGGCCTCGCCGGTCGAGACAATGCGGGCGGTGATGGCGCGGACGGAGACGATCAACCCGGTTCTGAATGCCTTCTGCAAGGTCGATGCCGAGCAAGCGCTGCGCGCCGCACGCGAGTCCGAGCAGCGCTGGAAGAAGGGCAAGGCGCTGTCGCCGATCGACGGCGTACCGGTGTCGATCAAGGAGCTGGTCCGGGTGAAGGGCTGGTCCGCCTCGATGGGCAGCAAGCTCACAGACAAGACTCCGTCTGATGCGGACGCCCCGGCCGTGGCCCGCCTGCGCGAGGCCGGCGCGATCGTTTTCGCGCAAAGCACCAGCTCGGAGTTCGGCCACAAGGGCGTCACCGACACACCATTGAACGGCGTGACACGCAATCCATGGAACACCGACGTGACGCCGGGGGGTTCGTCGGGCGGCGCGGGGGCTGCCGTCGCCGCCGGCCTCGGCCCGCTCGGCATCGGCACCGACGGCGGCGGCTCGGTGCGCATCCCGTCGAGCTTCAACGGGCTGGTCGGGCTCAAGGCGACCTACGGGCGCGTGCCCAACTGGCCGCCGACGCTGAATGGCGACTTCTCGAACACCGGGCCGATGTGCCGCACCGCGCTCGACTGCGCGCTGATGATGAACGCCATCGCCCGGCCCGATCCTCGCGATCCGACGCAGTTGCCGACGGACGATACCGATTACGTGAAGACGCTGAAGCACAAGCTCGGGAAGCCGCGTATCGCCTTCCTGCTGCGCATGAGCGAGCATCCGCTCGACATCGAGGTCGCCGCGATGGTGACCAAGTCCGCCACGCAGGTCGAAAAGCTGGGCTGCACTGTCGAGGAGATCGACAGCCCGCCCTTCCCACATGCCGACGCGAGCAGGAGCTTCGTCACGCACTGGCTGACCAATAGCGCACGCCTTCTCGACATGTTTCCCGAAGCGCGCTGGGGCGAGTTCGATCCGAACCTGCTGGCAGGCGCGAAGGCAGCTCGCCAACGCTACAGCGTGAAGGACGTGGTAGAGGCGCAGGCGGTACGCCGCGACGTCGCCGTCGCCTGGAACCTGTTCTTCGAGAAGTACGACTTCCTGTTAACGCCGACGGTCGCCGTGCAGCCGTTTCCCATCCTCGCGAACGCACCCGCCGGACTCGACGGCAAGCCGAACGTCGCCTGGTCGCCCTATACCGCGACCTTCAACCTGACACGCCATCCCGCTGCATCGGTGCCATGCGGCCTCAGCAGTGCCGGCCTGCCGGTCGGTCTGCAGATCGTCGCCGGTCATTTCAAGGACGCTATGGTGCTCGCGCTCGCCGCCGCCTATGCCGAGGCGCACCCTCTCAATTTCCCCGTCCTGCCGGAGACCAAGAAATGACTGCCGATCTCGCATTGATGCCCGCGCACCAGCTGGTGAAGCTCTACAAAGCGCGCAAGGCGTCTCCGGTCGAGGCGGTGAAGTCCGCGCTTGCCCGCGTGGAAGCGTTCAATCCGCAGCTCAACGCCTTCCAGCATCTCGATCCGGATGGTGCGCTCAAGGCCGCACGCGCCTCGGAAAAGCGCTGGAAGAAGGGCGGCGAGCGGCTCAGTGACATCGACGGCGTGCCCATCACCATCAAGGACATGGTGCTCACCAAAGGTCTGCCGACACGCATGGGAAGCCTTGCGACCGACGAGAACGGGCCGTGGACCGTCGATGCGCCGGTGTCTCAGCGGCTGCGTGAGGCGGGTACGGTGCTGCTCGGCAAGACCACATCGCCGGAATACGGCTGGAAGGGTGTCACCGACTCGCGCCTGTTCGGCGCGACGCACAATCCATGGAAAATCGGCCGCACGAGCGGCGGGTCATCCGGCGGCGGCGTCGCGGCCGAGGCGGTCGGGATGGGCAATCTCGCGATCGGCACCGACGGTGCGGGTTCGGTGCGCATTCCCTGCTCGTTTACCGGTCTCTTCGGGCTGAAGCCGACGCAAGGCCGCGTGCCGCTCTTTCCGCCGTCGGCGCAGGGCACGCTCTCGCACATCGGACCGATGACGCGCACGGTGCTCGACGCGGCGATGATGATGAACGTCATTGCGCGCCCCGACAGCCGCGATCCCTACGGCCGCCCCGACGACGCCGAGGATTATCTCAAGGGCTTCGACAAGGGCGTTAAGGGCTTGCGGATCGCCTACTCGCCCAATCTCGGCTTCGTCGAGAAGGAGAAGATCGATCGCGACGTCGCCGTCGCCGTCGAGGCTGCCGCGCGCGTCTTCAAGACGCTCGGCGCCAAGGTGATCGAGGACTCGCCGGATTTCATGGGCATGGACCCGCGCCAGATCCTGAATGCGCACTGGCAGTCGAACGTTGCCGTGCTGTTCGCCGGTTATAGCGCGGAGAAGCAGGCGTTGATGGATCCAGGGCTTGTGAAAGCAGCGGAAGTCGGCGCCAATCTCGGCCAGGAGACGGTCGTCAAGGCCATCCACCAGCGCCAGCAGGTCGGCGTGATCATGAACGCCTTCCTCGCCAGGTACGACCTGCTGCTCACCCCGACAATGCCAATGACGGCCTTCGCGGTGAACGAAAATGCGGCGTGGGGCGGCGACGGGGTCGACATCGGCTGGACGCCGTTCACGCTGACGTTCAACCTGACGCGCCAGCCTGCCGCAACGATCCCCTGCGGCCTCGACCGCGAGGGGCTGCCGATCGGCCTGCAGATCGTCGCCGGCCACGCACGCGACGCACTCGTGTTGCGGGCCGCTGCCGCCTATGAGCGCGTACGTCCTATCCCCGCGCCTCCACTCGCTCACCAGGTCTGAGGGAATACGGCCGACGTCGCGCGCGGCCGCGAATGGCAATACGGAAATACGAGATGCCATCTCTCGTCATCATGTACGGCCTCGACCTGCTGATCCTGCTGCTCGCGATCGCCGGCGCGCTGGTCGCCCGCCGCGAGCGCAAACAACAGGTGGTGCCGCGGCGGTATCTGCTGGTCCCTGGCCTCTTGAGTACGACCTGCACGCTGATCCTGCTGTCCTATCCCGACATTCGCGACCTTGCCGATCCGCAGATGTGGACGATCGGCCTCGCTGGCGTCGCTGTCGGCGGCGTGCGCGGCTTTGCCATGCACATGGACTCGGATCACGCCTTCGCACAGGTACGCCTGCGAAGCGGGGGCGACGCGGCGTGGGCTGCCTGGATCTTGGTCCTGCTCGCGGCGATCCAAGGCGCTATCGAGACCGGATTGCGGGCAGAGAATCCTTACGAAGCAACCGCGGAACTCTTCATGCTGATAACCGGCGGCTATCTGCTCGGTCGATCAGTGGTGGCGTGGTTCAGGGCGCGATCGGGAACGCACGTCGATCTCCAAGAGGAGTAAGGCGGACATGGACCTCGGCACTGCTCCGCGTTCCCTATTGCCGTTGCTCGGCGACTGGCTGTGGGCCCGTGCCGTCGTATCGCGTATTGTTCATCCACATGATGCCCAGCACGATCGCGGCCGTCGAGAGTGCGGCGGCGACCATCAGGACGAGCGGCTTCGTATCGCGCGGCTTCGTTGCTTGAGGGTCGGCTGCCGTCTTCTCGCGCTCCGCCTCGCGGTTCACACGGTCCAGTCGGTCTCTTTCCAAGGGGTCCATTCGCAGCTCCGCAATTTCCTGCCATTGCAATGGCCAGACCCGCCTAAGGTTGCGCGCAGCGGGGTATGGCGCGGCGAGTGGGGGGTCCCTATCATCCGACGGGTGAGGCAACTGCGGGACCGAAACAGGTATGCTCAGTCGGCGAACCATATTCCAGGCTTCCATAGCCGGTGGGATGTTGGCTGGCCTTGCAGGGCTGGCCGCATTCGCCAATCTTTATCCACTGCCGGACCGCGACGAGGAAACCACCGGTTGGCGCCGCATCGCATGGCCTTTTCCGCGCGACGCCTTTCCTGCCGGCCGGGCATGGAAGCGCGGCGACACAGAGGTATTCGTCCGGCCCAAGCTCGGTTTCTGTGGAAATTGCGATACGGGGGTGGTCGAGGATTCGGAGGTCGACAGAGTGACCGATATCGACCTGCTCGATGAACGCTTCTCCCCGCTCGGGGAGGGCAAACGCATTCGGATCACGGACCTCACCGGTCGCGCGCGGCTCTATCGCGTACACAAAGGCGGACGCGAGCGCATTGCCGAAGGGATTGCGGTTGCATACAACTGCGACCTCGTGGTTGCGGTCGTCGTCAGCCCCAGCGCGGACGACGCAAACTTCAGGAATGCACACCGGTTCCTCGAGACGAACACGGCGCAGGTCTGGATCAACGCCCTTCTGGAGAGGCGCTAGCGGTTCACCAGTACGTCGGAGCGCCGTAGTACTTGTCCACCCGCCGCCCATAGTCCGGCGTCCACTCGAAATCCTCGTCAGGATCCATCATGGGAGCATTTTCGAGCTGGCGCTTGTCGAGATTCACGACATAGCCCCCTTTGCTCTCGTCGTAGGTCAGTGCCGACCACGGGAGGGGATGCTGCTTTTCGCCGATGCCGAGAAAGCCACCGAACGACATCACGGCATAGATAGCCTTGCCGCTGATCTTGTCGATCATGATGTCGTCGACGCTCCCCAGATGTTCGCCGTTCATGTTGTACACATCGGTGCCATTGACCTTCTCGGCGGCAATCAGAGAGCCGCTGGTGATCTTGGTGATGTCAGCCATGTTCGTTCCTTCTGCGATTGATTGCGATGCCTGAGTAACGTCGTCACCGGAACGGGAGTTGCTGTCGCGAAGCACCCGATGATGGATCGGCAACGATCGGCCGCAGCTTCGGCTCCCACGTTCACGGCGCCTTCCTTGCCGCGCGCTCGGGCCGCGCTTGCGGCAGTCATCAAGGGGCGTGAGAATGCTCCATGGTTCCCCTCCACATTGGTATCGCCGCCTGCTCCGCCGAAGGCGCGGCACTTTGCTACCGAACGATCTGCACCGAGGCCCCGGCGCTGCTTGGCGCGCACGATCACCCCGAAGTCACGATGCATACGCCGTCACTGGGGGACTACATGGGCCACATCTATCGCGGCGATTGGAGCGCTGTCGGCGCCATGATGCTGGCGTCGGCCGAAAAGCTCGCCCGTGTCGGCGCTGACTTCGTGATCTGCCCGGACAACACCATCCACCAGGCGCTGCCTGAGATCGAGGCGCGTTCACCGCTGCCCTGGCTGCACATAGCTTCTTGCGTCGCCGAAGAAGCCTGCGCGCGCGACTTCCGGCGCATTGCCATCACCGGCACCAAGTGGTTGACCGAAAGCGAGGTGTATCCTCGACAATTCGCGGAACGATCGCTGGGCTACATGCGCCCCCACCTCGCCGAGCGGGAGGAGATCAACCGCATCATCATGGATGAGCTGGTGCGCGGTGTGTTCAGGCCCGAGGCGGTCACGTACTTTCAAAAAGCCATAGGGCGGCTCAAAGCGGAAGGCTGCGACGCGGTAGTGCTCGGCTGTACCGAGATTCCGCTCATCATGAACGACGCCAACTCACCGCTTCCGACCCTCGATTCGACCCGCCTGTTGGCGCGCGCCGCCCTCAGGCGCGCAATTGCAGGACGGGCGCCGTAATCTATCCCCACACCTCTCGAGCGACCTCGACGCAGCGCGAGAGCTTGGCCCACTGTTCGTCCTCGGCCAGCAGATTGCCTTCCTCGGTGGAAGCGAAGCCGCATTGGGGCGAGAGGCAGAGCTGGTCGAGGGATGTGAACTTCGCAGCGTCTTCGATCCGGCGCTTGAGCTGATCCTTGGTCTCCAGCGCGCCGGTCTTGGACGTCATCACGCCGAGCACGACCTGCTTGTCCTTCGGCAGGAAGCGCAGCGGCTCGAAGCCGCCGGCCCGCTCGGAATCGTACTCCATGAAGTACGCGTCGACGTTCATCCGGTTGAACAGAATGTCGGCGACGCGCTCGTAGCCGCC
>JAHCJV010000059.1 GCA_026126105.1 Enhydrobacter sp. | reverse complement strand
GCTTGTCGCGGATCGGCGGCACGGCCTTGAAGAACTCGCAGCCCTCGTCGACCGTCATGTCGAGCACGTCGGCGATCGACCTGCCGCGGAACACGATGTCGAGCGTCTCGCGGTTGTAGCGCTTGCCCTTGCAGACGTCGCACTGGACGTAGACGTCGGGCAGGAAGTGCATCTCGATCTTCATCACGCCGTCGCCCTGGCAGGCCTCGCAGCGGCCGCCCTTGACGTTGAACGAGAAGCGGCCGGGCTTGTAGCCGCGCTCGGTCGATTCGGGCAGCTGCGCGAACCAGTCGCGGATCGGCGAGAAGGCGCCGGTGTAGGTTGCCGGGTTGGAGCGCGGCGTGCGGCCGATCGGCGACTGGTCGATGTCGACGATCTTGTCGAGATAACCGACACCCTCGAGGCTGGCGTGCTCGCCGGGGTATTCGCGCGCATTGTTCAGCTTCTTGGCCAGCGCCTTGTACAGCGTCTCGACGATAAGGGTGCTCTTGCCGCTGCCCGATACGCCGCTGACACAGGTGAAGGTGCCGAGCGGGATGCTGGCGGTGACGTTCTGCAGGTTATTGGCCCTGGCGCCCTTGAGCGTCAGCCAGCGATTGCCGGTGTTCTTCGGCTCGCGGCGCACCTTGGGGATCGGAATCTGGCGGAAGCCGGACAGATACTGGCCGGTCAGGCTGGCGCTATTCTGCATCACCTCTTCGGGCGTGCCCTCGGCGATCACGGTGCCGCCATGCGCGCCGGCGCCAGGGCCCATGTCGACCAGATGGTCGGCCGAGCGGATCGCGTCCTCGTCGTGCTCGACGACCAGCACGGTGTTGCCGAGGTCGCGCAGGCGCGTGAGCGTCTTCAGCAGCCGATCGTTGTCGCGCTGGTGCAGGCCGATCGACGGCTCGTCCAGCACGTAGAGGACGCCGGTGAGACCGGAGCCGATCTGCGAGGCGAGCCGAATGCGCTGGCTCTCGCCGCCCGACAGCGTGCCGGAGGTCCGGTTCAGCGTGAGATAGGAGAGGCCGACATTGTCGAGGAAGCCCAGCCGCTCGTTGATTTCCTTCAGGATGCGGGCGGCGATCTCGCGCTGCTTGGCCGTCAGCTTTGGTTCGAGCGCGAGAAACCACTTCACCGCGTCGCCGATCGAGAACTCGGTCGTCTGGCTGATGTTCAGCCCGGCGATCTTCACCGCCAGCGCCTCGGGCCGGAGGCGGGCGCCGTCGCAGGTCTCGCACTTGGCCTCGTGCTGGAACCGCTCGAGCTCCTCGCGCACCCACGAGGAATCGGTCTCCTTCCAGCGCCGGTCGAGGTTCGGGATCACGCCCTCGAACGGCTTGGTCGTCTGGTACTGCCGGATGCCGTCGTCGTAACGCATGGCGATCGCCTCGCCGCTGCTGCCGTTCAGGATCGTGTCGCGCACCTTCTTCGGGAGATCCTTCCAGGGCGTCGACATCTTGACCTTGTAGTGCCTGGCGATGCTCTCGAGCGTCTGCAGGTAATACTGTCCTGACGAATCGGCCCACGGTGCGACGGCGCCTTCCGCCAGCGACAGGCGATCGTCGGGCACGACCATTGCCGGATCGAAGAACATCTTCACGCCGAGGCCGTCGCATGCAGGGCAGGCGCCCTGCGGGGCATTGAAGGAGAAGAGCCGCGGCTCGATCTCCTCGATGGTGAAGCCGGAGACCGGGCAGGCGAAGCGCGAGGAGAAGACGGTGCGCTCCCCGGTATCGGCATTCTCAGCGACCGCCAGCCCCTCGGAGAGTGCGAGCGCCGTCTCGATCGAATCGGCCAGACGGTTGCCGAGATCGGGCTTCACGACGATGCGGTCGACCACGACGTCGATGTCGTGCTTGTACTTCTTGTCGAGCGCCGGAGCCTCGGTGATCTCGTACAGCTTGCCGTCGATCTTGACGCGCTGGAATCCCTTGCGCTGCAGCTCCTGCAGCTCCTTGCGGTACTCGCCCTTCCGGCCGCGCACGATCGGTGCCATCAGGTAGAGCCGCGTGCCGTCGGGCATCGCCTTCACGCGATCGACCATCTGCGACACGGTCTGGCTTTCGATCGGCAGGCCGGTGGCGGGCGAGTAGGGCACGCCGACGCGCGCGAACAACAGGCGCAGGTAATCGTAGATCTCGGTGACGGTGCCGACCGTCGACCGGGGATTGCGCGACGTCGTCTTCTGCTCGATCGAGATCGCGGGCGACAGTCCCTCGATCGAATCGACATCCGGCTTCTGCATCAACTCGAGAAACTGGCGAGCATATGCCGACAGGCTTTCGACGTAGCGGCGCTGGCCCTCGGCATAGATCGTGTCGAAGGCGAGCGACGACTTGCCCGAGCCGGACACGCCGGTGATCACCACCAGCTTGTCCCTCGGCAGGTCGATGTCGACATTCTTGAGATTGTGCTCGCGCGCTCCGCGAACGGAGATATGGCGATGCGGCTCGGGGGAGGCGGCGGGTAAGCGTGACTTGGCCATGTGACCGGAACAATAGCGCGCGGGCGGCGGTCCGCGCATATGGCTATCCACAATAGTTTTTGCCACATGCGACGACAGCAATTGTCAGGCTGCGGCAGCTTGCCCGGCCAGCCGTTCGGTCGGCCTGTCGTTCATCAGCAACTGTGCGGTGCCGGCGATCAGGCCGATCAGGACCGCGGCTTTCCAGGCCAGATCGTAGTTGCCCATCACGTCGAACAGGTAACCGCCGCCCCAGGCGCCGAGGAACGAACCGGCCTGGTGGCTGAGGAAGGAGATGCCGGTCAGCGTCGACAGGAAGCGCAGCCCGAAGAGCTGAACGACCAGCCCGTTCACCAGCGGGATCACGCCAAGCCACAGCGTGCCCATCGCGGCACCGAACAGCACGATGCTGAGCGGCGTCGGGGGATGCAGGAAGAAGGCGGCGATCGCCGCCGAACGCAGCAGGTAGATGCCGCCCAGCAGCAGACGCTTGGGATAGCGGTCGCCGAGCCAGCCGAACAGCCACGAGCTGAGGATGTTGAAGCCGCCAACCAGCATCAGCATCAGCGCGCTATAGCTCGGATCGACGCCGCACTGGGCGAGGTATGTCGGGAGGTGGGTCGTGATGAAGACGAGCTGCAGCCCGCAGACGAAGAAGGCGAGCGACATCACCACATAGCCGCTATGACGGCGGGCCTCGTCCAGCGCGCTCATCAGGGTGAGGTTCCGATCGGCGACGCGGCTGTTGGGTAGCCGATCTGCCCGGCTGCCGATGAAAGCCGCGGGCAGCATGGCCAGGGCGAGGATTGCGAAGGCCCATAGGCCGGCACGCCAGCCGTCGTGATTCAGGAAATACGCAGCGATCGGTGCCGTGAACATGGTCCCGACCGAACCGGCCGCGGAAACGAGCCCGAACGCCAGGGTCCGGCGATGCGGCGCCACGACGCGCGCGGCTATGTTGGCGGTGATTCCCGAGCTGGTGCAGGCGAGCGCCACGCCGATCATCACGCCCGAGCCCAGCACGATCGGCCATTGGCCGGTCGCCGTCGCGGTCAGTACGACGCCTGCGATGTAGATCAGCGCGCCGATCAGCGACACCCAGCGGGTGCCGTACCGGTCGGCCAGGATGCCGGTAAAGGGCTGGCTGACGCCCCACGCGACCTGCTGCACGGAGATGGCGAGCGCGAAGTCGGAGATGGCGATGCCCAGTTCGCGCGAAGCGGGCGCCTGAAAGAGGCCGAGATTCTGCCGGATGCCCATGCCGATGGTCATCAACAGCGCCGCGCCGCCCAGCATGGCGTAAGCCTCACCGCGCGAGACCTGCGGGACGTGGAAGGAATTGCTCATGGCGGCGGAAGCTATGGAACCGCCTGCCGCACGACCAATGAATTGTCGGAGGGTGGCCATGAGCTAGGCTTGGCATCCCAATAGGAGGCGAATCGATGACGACAGCAGCAACTCGCGCCACTGCACGGATCTGGTACCAGAGCTTCGTTCATCCCATGCAGCAGGCGCCCTACATCGAGCGTCTGCAGGGCATGCTCGACGCGATGGCGAGCCCGGGCATTCGTTTCGAAGTCCGCGGGCTTGAGCCTCCTGACTTCGCGTTTCATGCGCTGAGCGAGTTCCGCTGCGCCGGGCAGGTCATCCGCAACGCCTTGGAGGCCGAGAAGGAAGGCTATGACGCCTTCGTGCTCGGCCACTTCCAGGAACCGGCCCTGATCGAGCTGCGCGGCGCCGTCGATATTCCCGTGATCAGCCTGGGCGAGGCCAACATGCTGGCCGCCCTGAGCATGGCTCATCGTTTCGGTCTGGTGACCGTCAATCCCGTCTTTCTGCCCTGGCACGATCGCCAGGTGCGCAGCCATGGGCTGGCCGAACGCTGTGTCGGCACGCGTGCCCTCGAGATGGACGTCCCGGCTTTCATGGCGGCGTTTACCGACGAGAGCGCCTATGCCGCGGTCCGCGCGCAGTTCGTCGAGCAGGTGAGGCCGCTGATCGCCGCCGGTGCCGAGATCATCATTCCCGCAGGGGGGCTGCCGATGATGCTGTTTGCCCGTGAAGCACCCTTCGTGATCGAGGGCGCCCCGGTAATGAACGGGGTCGCGGTCGTGGCCAAGGCGGCCGAGATGGCGCTGGCGCTTCGGGACATCACGAAGGTCGTGGTCAGCCGCCGCGGCACTTACGCCAAGGCGCCTCCGGCGGCGATCAGCCAGTTCCTCGCCCACTGACGGTCGCAACCCAAAATCGGTGGCTGTTCACAGGCGAGCGGCAGTAGGTTGGCGCCCTGTGAGGTAGGTGCGTGCGTCCCGCAGGCACCGGGAAAGCGAAGGAGGCCCCAATGGCGGGCAGCGTCAACAAAGTCATCCTGGTCGGCAATCTCGGCCGCGACCCCGAAGTGAAGTCGATGCAGGACGGCCGGTCCCTGGTGAACATGTCGGTCGCCACCTCGGAGAACTGGCGCGATCGCCAGAGCGGCGAGCGGAAAGAGCGCACCGAGTGGCACCGCGTGGTGATATTCAACGAGAAGCTGGCCGAAGTGGCGCAGAAGTACATCCGGAAGGGCTCCAAGATCTATGTCGAGGGGCAGCTCTCGACCCGCAAATGGACCGACCAGAGCGGCCAGGAGCGCTACACCACCGAAGTCGTGATCCCGCGCTTCGGCGGCGTACTCACGATGCTCGACGGCCGGGGCGACGGAGGCGGCGCTTCTATGGGTGGCGGCGGCATGGACGACGACTACAGCCCGATGCCGAGCGGCGGCGGTGGCGGCCGTCCCGCGGCCGCCGCCCGCAGCAAGGCCGAGCTCGACGACGACATCCCGTTTTGAGCCGGGCTGTTGAGAATAGTTTGGGCGCCCCGCGGGGGCTTCACCGGACGAAAACAGGCCTCTTTCCGTAGTTCAGGCGGGTAGCCCCAGGGCTCTCAGTGCGTCGATCGTATCTCTGGCCGATCGATGGTGGATCGCGGACATGCCGGCGGCACGGGCGCCCTCGACGTTGGAGAGCACATCGTCGATGAACACCGCCTCCGCCGGCTCGAACCCGCCCGTGCGACAGACAAGATCGAAAATCGCACGGTCCGGCTTGGAGTGCCCGACCAGGCCCGAAACCACGTAGTCGCGGAAACGACCCAGGAACGCATGCCGTTGCAGGGCCGGCCCGCGGAGCCAGGTATCGAGCAGGTTCGGCGCGTTTGAAAGCAGGTAGAGCGGTGTGCCCGCGTCGTGCAGCTTCTCGACCAGCGCCGCCATCTCGGGGAACGCATGCGCGCTCATCTCGTCGAAGCGGCCGTAGAAGGCGCCGATCAGCTCATGCTTGTCGGGGTGGAGAGCCTGCAGCCGCCGCGTCGCCTCTCCCGGGTCGCCGCCTGCATCCTGCACCATGTGCCAGTCGCGGGTCGCAACTTCGGCCAGGAATCGCTCCATTTCGACCGGATCGGGGATCAATTGCCGGTACAAATGGCGCGGGTTCCAGTCGACCAGCACGCCGCCGTAGTCGAAGATTGCCACGGTGGGTTTCGAAGGGGGCAAGAGACGGCCTTTCCGGGGATTAATTCCAGGCGGGATTCTACCAATAAAATCAGTCCCTTAAAGAACATTTCCCGAGCTGTTTTTTGTTGGTCTTTCGGGCCCCGTTTGGTAGGTTGGGGAATGCCTCGGCGAGCCCGAGAGAACGAGCAAAAATCCAGGTTCCCGTGAGCGACGATACGACCCTTCCGCCGGCGCCGCCGCCACCGGGCGCGCCCGAAACGCCGACGCCGTCGCCGCATACGCCGATCACCATCGAAGAGGAGATGAAACGCTCCTACCTCGATTATGCGATGAGCGTGATCGTGGCCCGCGCCCTGCCGGATGCGCGCGACGGATTGAAACCCGTTCAGCGACGTATCCTCTATGCCATGAAGGAAGGCGGCTACGATTCCTCGCGACCGTTCCGCAAGTCCGCGCGCATCGTCGGCGATGTGATGGGCAAGTATCACCCGCATGGCGACACGGCGATCTACGACGCGATGGTGCGTATGGCGCAGGACTTCTCCATGCGCCTGCCGCTGATTTCGGGCCAGGGCAATTTCGGGTCGATGGATGGCGACCCTCCGGCGGCCATGCGCTACACCGAGGCGCGCCTCGCCGTCGTCGCAGAGACGATGCTGGCCGACATCGACAAGGACACGGTCGAGTTCCAGCCCAATTACGACGAGCGCGAGCAGGAGCCCACCGTGCTACCGGCGGCTTACCCGAACCTGTTGGCCAACGGCGCAGGCGGCATCGCCGTCGGCATGGCGACGAACATCCCGCCGCACAATCTCGGCGAGCTGATCGACGCCTGCTGCGCGCTGATCGAGAATCCGGATCTCAGCGTCACGCAGCTGATCGAGTACGTGCCTGGGCCGGATTTCCCGACCGGCGCCAGCATCCTGGGCCGCAACGGCATCCGCGCCGCGTACGAGCTCGGGCGCGGTTCCCTGATCATGCGCGCCAAGACGCGGGTCGAGGAGATTCGCGGCGGGCGCGAGGCGATCGTCATCTCCGAGGTGCCCTACCAGGAGAACAAGGCGCGACTGCACGAACGCATTGCCGAGGTGGTGCGTGACAAGAAGGTCGAGGGCGTCTCGGAAGTGCGTGACGAGAGCGACCGCGACGGCGTGCGCCTCGTGGTCGAGTTGAAGCGCGACGCGATGGCCGACGTGGTGCTCAATCAGCTTTATCGCTTCACGCCATTGCAGACGTCGTTCAGCGTCAATTCGCTGGCGCTCGATGGCGGCCGTCCTCGGCTGATGAATCTCAAGGAGCTGCTGGAGGCGTTCATCCGCTTCCGCGCCGAGGTCCTGACGCGCCGCACGAGGTTCGAGCTCAACCATGCGCGCGACCGCGCTCACGTGCTGGTCGGTCTCGCAATCGCGGTCGCCAACATCGACGAGGTGATCGCGATGATCCGCAGTGCGCCCGACCCGGTGGTGGCGCGCGAGCGGTTGATGGCGAGGCACTGGCCGGCCTCCGACGTGGCGCCGCTGATCGCGCTGATTGCCGAGCCCGGACGCGCCGTCGCCGAGGACGGCACCTACCGGCTGTCGGAGGTGCAGGCCCGCGCCATCCTCGATCTTCGCCTGCAGCGCCTCACCGGGCTCGAGCGCGACAAGATTGCCGAGGAGCTGACCGAGGTCGCCAAGATGATCGAGGGTCTGCTCGAGCTGCTGGCCGATCGCGACAAGTTGTTCTACCTGATGCGCACGGAGCTGCTCGAGATCAAGGGCAAGTTCGCGACGCCGCGCCGGACGGAGATCCTCGACAACGAGTTCGAGCAGGACGTCGAGGATCTGATCCAGCGCGAGGACATGGTCGTGACGGTGACGCACGGCGGCTACGTCAAACGCGTGCCAGTGTCGGCCTATCGCGCCCAGCGTCGCGGCGGAAAGGGCCGCTCGGGCATGGCCACGCGCGAGGACGATTTCGTCTCCTCGCTGTTCGTCGCCAACACCCATACGCCGGTGCTGTTCTTCTCGAGCCGCGGCATCGTCTACAAGCTCAAGGTCTGGCGTTTGCCGCTCGGCGCGCCACAGGCGCGCGGCAAGGCGTTCGTAAACCTGCTGCCGCTGTCCGAAGGCGAGACCATCACGAACTTCATGCCGATGCCGGAGGACGATGCGAGCTGGGCGACGCTCAACGTGATGTTCGCGACCGCCCGGGGCGGCGTGCGGCGCAACGAACTCACCGACTTCGTCACCGTCAACCAGAACGGCAAGATCGCCATGAAGTTCGAGGGCGAGGATGCGGGCGACCGGCTGATCGGCGTGGGCGTCTGCAGCGAGGAGCAGGATGTCCTGCTCGCCACGAAACTCGGCCGCGCGATGCGCTTTCCGGTTTCCACGGTTCGTGTCTTCGCGAGCCGCGCTTCGACGGGTGTGCGGGGCATCGCGCTCGCCGACGGCGACGAGGTGATCTCGATGTCGCTGGTCGACGGCGGCAAGGGCATCACGACCGAGGAGCGCGACGCCTATCTCCGCCAGTCGCGCGCACTGCGCCAGGCCGAGAATGCAGCGGAGA
Source organism: Enhydrobacter sp. (assembly GCA_026126105.1). GTDB lineage: Bacteria > Pseudomonadota > Alphaproteobacteria > Reyranellales > Reyranellaceae > Reyranella. The sequence continues at coordinate 27,315 of JAHCJV010000059.1, read as the reverse complement.
ATGGCGATGAGGAAACGGGGGCCCCGATCGAGGAAGCAACGGCAACTCCTCCGGCAACGACGCTGTCGCCGGAGCGCTTCCATGAGCTGCAGGAGAAGGAGGAGCTCATCCTCACCGTGGCCTCGTCGGGTTTCGGCAAACGCACCTCGGCCTACGAGTATCGGGTGACCGGCCGCGGCGGCAAGGGTGTCGAGCTGATGAATCTCGCCAGGGGTGGGCAGGTGGTTGCAGCATTCCCCGTGCGGCAGAGCGATCAGATCATGCTCGTCACCGACGGCGGAACGCTGATCCGGTGTCCCGTGGATGGAGTGCGTATCGCCGGACGCGGCACCAGAGGCGTGCGCATCGTCAATGTGAGCGAGGGCGAGCGGGTCGTTTCCGCCATCCGGATCGGCGAGGACGACGAGGCGAACGGCGGAAATGGTGAGGATCATTCCGAAACAAACGGTGGATAAGGCCCGTCTGTCTGGCTAAGACTTCGCCGCGCTGCACAATGCGCGAATCGGGGAGCGAAGGGGGGCATATGGCTTTGGAGCGCACCGGGGTCTATCCGGGAACGTTCGATCCCATCACGAGCGGACACATGGAAGTCATCCGACGTTCCTTGCGTCTGGTCGACAGGCTGGTGATCGGTCCTGCGATCAACATCGGCAAGGGCCCGCTGTTCTCGCTCGAGGAGCGGATCGACATCATCAAGGACGATATCGCGGATTTCCCAGCAGCGGAGCGTGCACGCATCGAGGTGGTGCCGTTCGAAGGCCTGTTGATCCATTTCGCGCGCGAGGTGAACGCCTCCTTGATCATACGTGGGCTGCGCGCCGTGTCGGATTTCGAGTACGAGATTCAGATGGCGAACATGAATGCCCGCATGGAGCCCAATGTCGAGACGATCTTCCTCATGGCCTCCGACCGGCATCAGTTCATCGCCTCGTCGCTGGTCAAGGATATTGCGCGCCTGGGAGGTGACACGTCCCAGTTCGTGTCCAACAAGGTCTACGAGCGCCTGAAGAGGAAATTCGGCAAGGACTGACGCGGCATGGTGCGTTGACCCCGGCGCTCGCGCATCATATATGGGCGCCGCGCGGGGTTTCGACCTGTGACGCGACCCGGGGGCGAGCCCGTAGCTCAACGGTAGAGCATCTGACTTTTAATCAGAGGGTCGTCGGTTCGACACCGACCGGGCTCACCACCGGACTCGAAAAGGAGAGGCGCGGCTCATGCCGTCGGTGAACGTCGTCAACGGCAAGCAGATCGTGGTCGAGGATCTCGGTGCCGCCGAGCGCGCGGTCCGCTTCCTGGGCAAGCCGTTCGCGCAGATGTGGAACCATCAGGACCTGATCCAGGCGATCCTGCGCCGTGAGCTCAGCGAGCGCTTCAAAGGATCGGCGGCCGGCTGGATCTGGGCAGTCGTGGCGCCATTGCTGGCGATCACGGTCTACAGCCTGGCCTTCACCACGAACCTGAAGCTGCCGATGGCCGACAACGCCGCGGGGCCGAAGGTCGGCTATGCGCTGTTCATCTTCAGCGGCATCATCGTCTTCAACTTCTGGTCGGAGATGGCGTTTCGCGCCCCGATGCTGCTGCACGAATATACCCACTTCATCAAGCAGACGATCTTCCCCAGTGATATGCTGGCAGTGATCTCTACTCTGCGGGCTACGCTCTACACCCTGATCTCGATCTCGGTGATGCTGGTGTTCCAGGTTTCCGTCACCGGCGGCCTGCCGTGGACGGTGCTGCTGATTCCCTTCACCTTCATTCCCTTCATGGCCTTCCTTATCGGAATGTCGTGGTTCCTGTGCGCTCTCGGGGCGTTCACGCGCGACGCCGGCTACCTGATGATCAACATCGTGCCGCTGTTCATGTTCGCGACGCCGATCTTCTATCCCCACGGCGCTCTGCCGTCGCCGGCCAATTTCCTGATCTATATCAACGCGCTTACGGGCTATGTCGAGGTGATGCGCGATATCGTGCTGCTCGGTAAGCTGCCCAATCCGCTGGTTTATCTCTGGACGCTGTTCACCTCGGTCTTCACATTCTACTTTGGTTACTGGTTCTTCGACAGGTATCGGAATGTCATTGTCGACGTCATCTGATATCGTCATCCAGACGAGGCACCTTGGAAAGGCCTACCAGCTCTATGCTCGGCGCAGCGACTGGCTGAAGCAGGTGATGCTGGGCTGGTGGAAGTCCTATTTCAAGCCGTTCTGGGTGCTGCGCGACATCGACCTGCAAGTGAGGCGTGGCGAGAGCATCGGCATCCTGGGCCGCAACGGCTGCGGCAAGTCGACTCTCCTGCAGGTAATCTGCGGCATGACCCTCCCGAGCCACGGCGAGCTGCGGGTCACCGGCCGCATCGCGCCGGTTCTGGCGCTGGGCTCGACCTTCGATCTCGAGCTGTCGGGCCGCGAGAACGTGATGATCGGCGGCGCCGTGCTCGGCCTCAAGCGCTCCGAGGTGCTGCGGAAATTCAGTTCGATCGCCGAGTTCGCCGGCATCGGCGATTATATGGAGCAGCCGGTCAAGCATTACTCGATGGGAATGCGTACTCGGCTGGCGTTCGCCATCTGTGCCCACGTGGAAGCCGAGATCCTGGTGGTGGACGAGGCGCTCGCGGTCGGCGATGTCGCCTTCCAGCGCAAGTGCCTCGACTGGATCGACAACTTCCGCCGGTCTGGCACGCTGCTCTTCGTCTCCCATTCCATGGCGGAGGTGCGGCGTCTGTGCACGCGCGCCGTCTGGATCGAGGAAGGCCGAATTCGCGAGGAGGGCGATCCGAGCGAGGTGATCCGCAACTATCATCGTGCGCTCATGGTCGAGAAGGACGACGTTCATCGCTTCTCCGCGAGCGGGTGATGGGCGATGGAAGCTGGCCTCCTGTCGTGGATCGGTCTGGGCTGGTGGGCCGCTGCCTCCGCAGTGCAGTGGGCGAGCGCTGCGCTGGCACGCGCTCCCCGTCCAGAGGGCGCCATCCATCATCGGCCAGCCGACTTCAGCGTCGTGGCGCCCATGAATGGTGCCGCGGATGCGTCGCCGGCTTACGTCGGGGCTCTTCGGGAACTGTCGCGGCAGGGTGCCGAGGTGCTGATTTGCGTGAGCCATGCCGGCGATGGCGCGGTCGCCGCGACGCAATCGCTCTGGCGCGACGCGCCGATCCTTGTTGGCAGTGACACGACCTTCAATCCCAAGATGAACAACGTGCGCAAGGGGCTCGAGGCGGCGGGCCGTCCGGTAGTGGCCCTATGCGACGCCGGCGTCGCCCTCGATGCCGAGACGCTGTGCCGAATTGCGGCACCGCTGTCCGCCTCGGTCGGGCTCGTTCTGGCGCTGAAAGCCGGCGAGACGCCTGGAAATTTCGCAGCCGAGGTCGAGCGGGCCTACATCAATGGCCATCAGGCGCGGTTTCTTCTTGCCGCTGATCGCCTCGGACTCGCAGTCGCCTCCGGAGGCGTCACCTTGATGACGCACGACGTCCTCCAGCGCATCGGCAATTGGCGCGGCTTCAATCGGTGGATCGCGGACGACTATTCCGTCACCCGCTCGGTGCGGGAGCTAGGCCTCGAGACCAGGCTGGGAGCCGTCATGCCGCGGCTGCCGCTGGGACGCCGCGACATGCGGGTGGTGTGGTCGCGGCAGGTGCGGTGGGCGCGCACGCGGCTGCGCCTTCCGGTTTGGCCGCTCGTCCTGTGGGAGCCGGGGATCGGTTGGGCGGTGTCGGGCGCGGCTGGTTTGGCGGGGTTCGCGTCGGCGGGTTTCGGCACGGGAGCGCTTCTGGCGTTCTTCCTTCTGCATACCGCAGCGTGGCTGGGCGCCGAGGCGTGGTTCCTGGAGGGTCGCCACCTGACATTTGGTCCGCGTGCCGCGGCAGCCGCCATCGTGCGCGAATCGCTTGCACCTTTGCTCATGCTGCGTGCGCTGAGCGGGCGCCGCATCGACTGGCGCGGCACCGATCTCGGTGGCCAATGGCGGGGCCACTCTCGGGCGAGCAATGCGCGGGAGACCTCCGTATGACCACGACACCGAATGGCGTCACGACGATCGCGCTGCCTGAACGCATGGACTCGGCAACGGCCGCCTCCGTCGAACAATCCCTGCAGGCGGCGCTATCTCCAGGTGCGAAGCTTATCGTCGATGGCAGTGCGGTCAGTTACATGAGCGCTGCCGGCGTACGCGCTCTCGCCGGTGTTCTGCATGGTGCGGAGGCGCTGGGGGCCCGGGTCGTGTTCTGCCGCTTCAGTGGACCGGCAGCCGACTGCCTTGACGTCAGCGGATTTACCCAACTGCTCGACGTTGCCGAGAACATTCAGGATGCCATGGCGCGACTCGAACCGAGTCGTGGCAGAAGTGGCGGCGATGGCTTGCGTCGGCGCGGCGCAGCAGGGTAATTATTCGCCACGCTGAGACTGACCAAGGACTCGGAGCGGGGGAAAGATGCTGGCCGTTCCGGACGGAGATCGGATTTGACAATCTGGACTTGGCTACGCGCCGCAGCGCGCCCTTTTGCCATCGTCCTTGGCCTGAGTTTTTTCCTCGCGGGCTGTCAGGTGGTGCCGGGGGATGGGCCATGGATGGGAGGCGCTCAGGCGAGCAGCACCGAGGCGCTGCCGTTCGACGTCATCGATCTCACGCCGACCAGTGTCGTGGCCTTCAGGCCACCTCCGAGCGTGGATCGGCCTTCCGTCACCAGCAGGCTGTCGGCGGGCGGACGTGTTGCCGTCGCTCCCGGCGACGTGCTCAGGGTGCGTATCTTCGAACCCTACGAGGGCAGCATCTTTCCGACGATCCAGCGGCCGGGAGCGGATCTCGGGACCCAACGGGTGACCGATGCAGGCACGATCAACATTCCTTACGTGGGCTCGGTCGCCGTTGCCGGTCTCGACCTCAGCCAGATCGAACAGCGCATCGTGGACCAGTTGAAGGGCAAGGCGCAGGATCCGCAGGTGATTGCCGAGTTCGTTTCCGACCGAAGCCATACCGTGATGGTCTCCGGAGACGTTAAGAACCCCGGCCGGGTGTCGATACTCGAGGGCACGCGGTCGGTGATCGATGCCATCAACCGCGCGGGAGGACCGTTCAACCTGCCGTCGGCCCAAGCCGAGGTCGTCGTGCGGCGCCAGGGACAGGTCATCCTGACGGCTCAATATTCCGAACTGCTCGCCGGGGGCGACATCGGTATCCAGAAAAACGACGAAATCGTCGTGCGGCCGAACTCGCGCATCTTCACGGTGCTCGGCGCCGTGCAGAAATCGGGCAATTTCGAGCTCACCAAGCCAAACCTGACGTTGCTCGAGGCCTTGGGGCAGGTCGGCGGGCTTTCGGACGAGCGGGCCAACAAGACCGGTGTATTCGTTTTCCGGCTTGGGGATATCCAGAACATTCCGGGGGGCAGAGCCCGTGTTTTTCGGTTGGACCTCGCCCAGCCCGTCTCTATCTTCGTGGCACAGCAGTTTGGGATGCAGACTAGGGATGTGGTGTATGTCACGAATGCGCCACTTTACGAGTACAATAAGATTTTGTCGGCGGTTTACCGGACCTTCTCGGTCGTAGGCGTCGGAACAGGCTCCGTGATACCGGCAACGTCGTTCTGACCTTGGGAGGGTACAGGACCAACGGCCGGGCAACGGCCAATTGGAAATGAGCACGAATGGCGCGACAGCAAAGATTTGGATGGAGTGCGGCTGGGATCGCGGTGCTTGTCGTTGTCGTTGGTCTTGCCCTGTGGATCGCTCCCAGCCGTCAGACCAGCAGCGCGCAGGACGGGTTCAGGCCGACCGGGCCGTTAATCTCGCGCGGCTACACTGATGCCCCGGCCGGTACGTCGGTTGTCGCGGGCGACCCAACCGGCGGCGGTGTTCTACAGGAATTGCGCATCACCGACGGCCAGAAGGTAAAGCGCGACGAAGTGATCGCGGTCCTATCGAATTATTCAAGAGCCGATGTGACGGTTCGGACGACCGAGGCGGAGCTGGAGAAGGCCAAACGGCAGCGCGAGGCCATGATCTCGGGCTATCGCACGGCCGAAATCGCCATGCAGGAAGTCGTGGTTCGCTCTGCGGCGGAGGAACTCAAGCTCAAGAATCTTGAAATCGCGCGCTCCGGCAAGCCGCCTGACATGAAGCAGCTCGAGGTGAACATTGCCCAGCAGAGTCTCGAGCGCGAGCAGGCCAAGCTGCGAGTGATGAAGGAGACCTTGGCAACCGATATCGCCCAGATAGACACCGACATCAACATCACGAGCGCGCGGCTCGACGACGCGCGGACAAGTCGGGAGCATGCACTGGTGCGCTCGCCGCTCAGCGGGGTAGTGGTACAGATCTATACCCGGCAGGGTGAGCGGATTCCTCCGGGAGGCATTGCCAAGATCGTCGACATGAGCCAGCTGCGTGTGCTGGCCGAAGTCGATGAACTGCATCTCGGTCAGGTCGTGAACGGTGGCAGAGTCGAAGTCACCTTCCGAGGCAGCCCGACGATCTTCAAGGGCAAGATTTCCCGTATCGCACCGACCGTGAAGCGCATGCAGCGCATCGAGCCCGATGGCGGCTCGTCGACCGATGCCCGCGTCGTTCAGGTCGAGATCGAACTCGACGATCCGTCCAGCATGCCTCAGGTGCTCGGCCGCGAGACCCGCGTCACCTTCCTCTGATGGCTCTGACACTACCTGCCGCTCCGTCGCCGCGGCCGCGCCGATGGCGGCCGAGCTTCTCGTTCGCGCGCCTGAGGGCCGCTGCCAAGACGGCAGCGGCGATGCCGCTCGGCTCGCAGCAGCTCCGCCGTCAGCGCACCAGTACCCTCTTGTCGCTCGCCGGCGTGACGGCGAGCCTGCTGGTCGTATTTGCCCAACTCGGCATCGAGCGCGCGGTATACGATTCGGCGATACGCCTCCATCGTTCGGTGCTGGCTGACCTCGTGCTCGTGCCGCCCGGCTTCAAATCGTTGCAGCTCCATGCCGACGTGCCGGTCGCGATGACCGATATCGTCGCAAGCAATCCCGCGGTGACCAGGACCGCCCCGCTCTGGTTTGGCATCATGCCGATAAGCCATCCCGGCATGCCGGCCTCCCGGCAGATCGCCTGGTACGCAATCGACGTCGAGCGGCCGGCAATCGGCGTCCCGGGCCTGAGGGACAACCTGTACAAGCTGCGCGTCACGCGCCGCATCCTGTATGATCGCGACTCGCGGCCGTATTTCGGCGATCTGGCCGAAGTCGTGGAGCGCGGCGAGGAAGTGCCGGTGTTGGGTCCTCCGGACTTTCGTCAGATACTGCGCGAGATGTTTGCCGTCGGCACTGTCGCGATCGGACCCAACGTCGTGAACGACGGAGCGATCGTGATGTCGGAAGGAACGATGTCCGAGGTGCTGGGCTCGTGGTATGCGGATCGTCCTGCCTTTGTCGCCATCCAGCTGAAGCCCGGCTCGGACATCGTCGCCACGCGCGACGCCCTGAATAAAGCACTTGCCGGTCGCGGAGAGGTCATCACCCGCGCCGACTTCGAGGCCCGGGAAAAGAACTATTGGTCGCGCGAGACTCCCGTCGGCTACATCACCGACTTGGGTTTCGTGATGGGCTTGATGATCGGCATGGTGTTCATCTACTACGCCCAGTACCAGATCATCCGCTTCTACCTGCCCGAGTATGCCATCCTGAAGAGCTTGGGCTACGACTGGTGGTTCTTCCTGTGCATGATCGGCCAGATCGGAGCATCGATCATCACGCCGGCCTTCCTTGTCGCCTTTACCCTGGCGCGCATCGTCTACGGCGTCGCTGAAGCGACGATCCATCTCGGCATGACAATGGGGTTGCGCGAGATGGTCGTGGCGCTGGTCGCCTCAGTCATCATGACGGCGGTATCAAGCATGTTCGCGATCCGGCGCCTGTGGAAGGTCGATCCGATCATGCTGTTCGAGTAACCATGGTCGATCTCCAGATCTTTGGCCCGCCCGTCGTCGAGGCGGTCGACATCCATCACCACTACGGCGAGGGTGCGCAGCGCGTCGACGTGCTGTTCGACATCAACATGCAAGTGCGCGAGGGCGAGCTTGTGATCGTCACCGGCCCCTCCGGCTCGGGCAAGACGACGCTGCTAACCATTCTCGGCACAATGCGCCGGCCCTCGGAGGGCAAGCTTCGCTTGCTGGGGACCGATATCGTGGGACTGACTGGCGGTCCCGAGCTTGACGCGCTGCGCAACCGGGTCCGATTCCTGTTCCAGAAGCGAAACCTGCTCTCGTCGCTCACGGCACTGCAGAACGTCATCGCCGGTGTGTCCACCACGCCGCTTGCCGACCCGGCCTGGGATGAGAAGCGGGCTCGCCATCTGCTTGGTCTGCTCGGCCTGGCCGACAAGGGGGACGCCTGGCCCGACGAGCTGTCCGGCGGCCAGCAGCAGCGCGTGGCCATCGCCCGCGTCATGATCGGCCTGCCCGACCTGATCATCGCCGACGAGCCGACCTCCGCGCTGGACCGCGTGTCGGGCCGCATCGTCGTCGACCAGCTGAAGGACCTCGCCTTGCGCGCCAAGTGCGCGGTGGTCCTGTCGACGCACGACGAGCGCATCTTCGACGTGGCCTCGCGCCGCCTCCATATCGAGGACGGCCGCTGCTTCGAAGTCCCGATTCACTATCATTGAGCGGCTGCAGGCATGCTGCTGTGGGCCGTCGATCTCGTCGTGGCGCTCTGCCTTGCCGTGCAGTTCGCGCTCGCGGCTTATTTTTTCTATCTCCTGTACTGGCTGACCAGTCTGACGCCGGCGGCCGATCGCGTCGCGCCACTTCCGCCCGACGGTGAATTGCCCGGCGTTCTGGTCCAGATTCCGGTCTACAACGAAGCCTTGGTCGTGGAGAGGGCGGTCACCATGGCGGGCCGGCTCGACTGGCCGCGCGACCGCCTGAAGATCCAGCTGCTCGACGACAGCACCGATCTCACCTCCGATATCGCCGCGCACGCCATCGACCGCCTGCGCAAGCAAGGAATCGATGCCGACCACGTTCGGCGGACCGACCGCGGCGGCTTCAAGGCCGGGGCCCTGGCCGCCGGCATGGCGCTGTGCGACGCACCCTATGTCGCGGTGTTCGACGCCGATTTCGTGGCGCCGCCCGACTGGCTGAGGCGCAGCATAGCCGCGATGCTGGCGAGCCCGCGCGCGGCGTTCGTGCAGACCCGCATCGAATGGGGCAACGGCGGGCGGACCTGGCTGACTCGTGCGCAGCGACTGATGCAGGACGCCCATTTCGCGGTGGAGCAGGATGTCCGGGCGCGGCGCGGCGTGCCTTTCCAGTTCAACGGCACCGGCGGCATCTGGCGCCGCGCCGCGGTGGAAGAGGCGGGCGGCTGGTCGCACGACACGCTGTCCGAAGATCTCGACCTCGTTCTGCGGACGCACCTCAAGGGCTGGGGTGGTGTGTTCCTGATGGAACCGCACGTGATCGGCGAGCTGCCGCAGAAGCTCGTGGATTTCAGCGCCCAGCAGAGCCGCTGGTCGAAGGGCTTCGTGCAGGTCGCGCGCAAGCTGATGCCGCAGGTGTGGAATGCCGAGTGGCCGGGCGAGGCCAAGTTCACGACGACGGTGGCACTCGGCCAGCAGCTCGTCTTTCCGGCGATCGCCGTAGGCGTCGTCGCCCTCATCGTGTCGATCGTCGGCCACGGTCATCTCGTCGGCCCTTTCCGGGTGCTTCTTTGGGCCTGGCTGCTCGGCATGCTGGCGGTGCTGTTCGGCATGACGTGGGGTGCCTATCGCCGGCTGCGGCGCGGCGGCATCGTCAGCTATCTCGTCACCGCTGCGAGCGTGCCGGCGCTGATCGTGTATCTTGCGGTCGCCAACGCCGGCGCCATCCTGGGTGCCGGTTTCGGCAGGAGGACCGAGTTCAACCGTACGCCCAAGACCGGAACATAGGTCCGGAACAGAGGACCGGCACCCGACCGTGATCGCATTCGTCGCCTGTATCCTTGCCGTCGTGTTCGGCGCCTGCTGTGTGCTGCTCGCCGCCTTCATCGGTAGCCTGCTCTACATGGTTGTGCTGCATCATCGGCTGAAGCCGCAAGGCCTTGCCCGCGAGCGCGCCCTTCTGGCAACGCCGCTGCCGCCAGACGTCGAGTTGCCGCATGTCGTGGTGCAGATTCCGTCCTTCAACGAGGGACCGGTCGTTCGCCGCGGCGTAGAGGCGGCGGCTCGGCTCGACTGGCCGCGCGAGAGGCTGCATATCCAGATTCTCGACGACAGCACCGACCAGACGGCAGAGATCGCGCGCACGGTCGCCGCCGAGCTGCGTGCAAAGGGGTTCGACATCGTCGCGCTGCAGCGCACCGACCGCTCGGGCTACAAGGGCGGCGCGCTGCACGAGGCGATGCAGCAGACGCCCCACGATTACTTCGCGATCTTCGATGTCGACTACGTGCCGCCCGTCGACTTCCTGCGCCGCTGCATGCGCGTGTTCGTGGCCGAGCCGAGGGCCGCGTTCGTGCAGGCGCGCTTCGACTTCCTCAATCCGCATGAGAATGCGCTGACCGAGATGCAGATGGTGACGCTCGACGCCCATCTCGGCATCGAGCAGGCAACTCGCTGGTGGGCGGGTCATCCGCTGCCCTTCAACGGCACTTGCGGCATCTGGCAGCGTGCCGCGGTCGAAGCCGGCGGGGGCTGGAAGGGCGACACGGTGACCGAGGACCTCGATCTCACCTACCGTGGCTGGGTCAAGGGCTGGCGCGCGGTCTTCCTGACCAGCGTCGCCGTGCCCGGCGAGCTGCCTGCAGACACGCAGACCTGGCTGCGCCAGCAGCAACGCTGGCAGGACGGCTTCCGCCATGTCTCGCTGCGCATGTTCCCGGTGATCCTGAGGAGCCGCGACATCGGTCCGGCGGCCAAGGGCGCCGCACTGCTGCATCTCTGCATGTCATTGAACCAGCCGGTGCTTCTGGTCGGCGTTCTGTCCGGGATAATCGCCGGTGTGCTCGCGCCGCCGCTGGTGCCGACCCTGCTGACGGCATTCGTGCTCACCGTAGCCTGGGTGATCTTCTGCGCCACCACGTTCCTGCGCGCCGGGCACAACTTCATCCGCAACGGCGAGATGCCGCCCGGACGCTTCGCCGTGGTGCTGCTGCGCTTCGTCGGCGGGCAGGTGGCGATGGTCGTTCGTAGCCTTTTCGTGCACATGAAGAAGGCTGCCGCACCCGCCAAACCCGTGGTATTCGACCGCACGCCCAAGAAAGGGGCCTGATCAGGACAGCACGCTCTCGCGCAGCAGCGGATGGTGGGCCGAGCGCAGCCCGCCGGCCAGGCGGACCGGGGCGTCGAACGGCAGCGGGATCACGTCGATTTCCCGCCGCTTCAGCTCGCCGATGACGCGCCCGCCGTCGGCATTGGCGACGACGCGCCCCGCCTCTAGGACCAGCACGTCGGCCGCGAGCCGCGTGGCCTCCTCCGCCGAGACTTCTATCTTGTCCCAGTCGCGCAGTGCGCTGGGCAGGCCGTCGATCAGGCTGGACGGGCAGCAGACCAGCAGGCCGGGCCTGATAAGCGCCAGAGCGCAGTCGAGGTGGCGCACGTTGGATCGCAGCGCCACGGGAATCACGCGGTAGAGGTTGCCAAGCAGCGCCTGAAGCCAGTCTATGCCCGCCATGTCGGACGCGCAGCCGGACATGCCGACATAGATCTGGCGGCCGTTCAGCAGCACGTCGCCGCCTTCCAGAAAGGGACCATCCACCGCGGCGGGCGAGCCGAACGGCACGCTCGACCAGCGCGCGCCGCGGTTGGCGACCATGCTCCGGATGACGGGCCGCAGGCCGAAGCGCTCGCGCTGCCGGCAGCGCAGCCGCAGCGAGCCCTCGATCACGTGATCGCCCAGGACGATCATGCCGTCGCGCGGGAACATCTGGGCGCCTTCGCCGGTCGGCGCCATGAAGCTTCGTTCCTCGCCGTGCAATCGAGCGGGACGATGCACCGCCACGCCTTCTGTCGCCAGCAATACGGCGAGGCCTTCGAGCTGCTGCTCCAGGCGCGCGGCCAGATCGGCGTCGACGTCGATGAGGCGTCTGCCGGCGTGCTTGCGCGAGAACTCGGCGTCTGCCGGCGTGAGCCAGCGTTGCGACTCTTCATGGAAAACGACGATGTCCTCGGCTGGAGCGATGCCGATCACGGCCTCCCGCAGCCTGCCCCATTCGTGGTGCGCGCCAAACGCCATCAGACGCGTGCGTAGGCGTCTTCGTAGCGCACGATGTCGTCCTCCTCGAGGTATTCGCCGGTCTGTACTTCCACGACCTCGAGCGGATCGGTCCCGGCATTTGCCAGGCGGTGAACGCCGCCCATTGGAATGTAGATCGACTGGTTCTCGTGCAAGGTCACGACCCGGCCGTCGAGCGTGACTTCGGCGATGCCCTTCACGACGACCCAGTGTTCCGCTCGGCGACTGTGGCTCTGGAGGCTCAGCTTGCCGTTGGGGTTGACCGTCAGGCGCTTGGCGCGGAAACGCTCGCCGCGATCGATGTCCTGGAAGGTGCCCCAGGGGCGATGCAGCACCGCGTGCTCCGTGGCGGCGCGATGCTTTCCGTCGGACATGCGCTGCACCACGTCCTTGAGGCGCGGGAGGTTGTCGCGATGGCCAACGAGCACGGCATCGTTCATCGCCACGACCACGACGTCGTCGACGCCGATCACGGCGGTCAACGGCCCGTCGGATCGGACATAGGAATTGCGCACATGGTCGATCTCGACCGGCCCTTCGACCACGTTGCCTGCCGAGTCGGCATTGCCGACGTCGAGCAGGGCGTCCCAGGTGCCGAGGTCGGACCACCGGAACCTGGCCGGCACGACCCAGCATTTGTCGGTCCGTTCCATAACCGCGTAATCGATCGATTTGGCAGGCGCCCTGCCGAAGGCTTCCGCGTCGAGGAACACCGTCGAGCCCGTCGTCTTGGCCAGGGCCACGGCGGCTTCGGCGGCGGCGGCCATCGCAGGCTCGAACCGCGCCATCTCCGACAGCAGCAGCGTGGGCGGGAAGAGGAAATTGCCGCTGTTCCACAGCAGCCCTTCGGCGATGTAGCGGAGCGCGGTCTTCGCGTCGGGCTTCTCGACGAAAGCCGCCACCTTCTGCACGGCGCCGATCCGCTCGCTTCCGGGTCGGATGTAACCGTAGTCGGTCTTGGGCTCCGTCGGCGGAATGCCGAACGTGACGATGCCGCCCTGCTCGACGGCAGCCAATCCTTCCCGGCAGCCTGCGAGGAATTCCTCCGACCCGATCACCAGATGATCCGAGGCCAGCGCCAGCACGGCCTCGGCGCCCTGCCTCTTGCAGTAGGCCGCAGCGGCGCCCATCGCCGGGCCGGAATCGCGCCGCGCGGGCTCGACCAGAATGTCGATCTCGATCCCGATTTCGCCGGCCTGCTGCTCGGCCATGAAGCGATAGGCGTCGTTCGTCGCGATCACGGGCTTGCCGAACAGGCCGCGATCGGCGACCCGGAGCAGCGTTTGCTGGAAGGTCGACTGCTTGCCGAGCAGCGGAACGAACTGCTTGGGCATGCTCTCGCGCGACAGCGGCCACAGGCGCTTGCCTGAGCCTCCGACCAGGATCACGGGGGTGATGAGGGACATCTTGAAGCCTTTCAACGCGCGGTACGGCTGCGCGGCCCGCCGCGATATACCCGACGGCGAGGGGGATCGGAAGTTGGATGGCCACTCAGGTCGTTTCGACCGTCGCCGCCTCGCCTCGATTCTCCGCACGCCGCCGCCGAGCCTCGCGCTCGACGGCTTCCACAAGCGAGGGAATGTTCGCGGCGATCTCGTAGAAGTCGCTGGCATAGAGCACCAGCAGGGTGGTCGGCCTGGTGGTGACGACCGTCGCGCTGCGCGGCAGCCGGTCGAGCAGCGCCATCTCGCCGAAGAAGGCGCCCTGTCCGAGCGCAACGGCACCGCGCGGCAGCCGAACCTCGACCTCGCCTTCGGAGATGAAGAACATCGACTCGCCGGGTTCGTCGCGGCGCACCACGATGATCCGCGGGGGATAATTCCGGACGCGCAGCTTGCTGACGATCTCCGACAGGGTCACCGTGCCGAGGCTCGCGAACATCGGCACCTTGGTAATCTGATCCCAGACCCGCAGGTACTCGCGCCGTCTCTCTTCCTCGGCGAAGCCGGTGGCGAGGATACCGGTCATCAGGGCCAGCACCAGGATGCCGCTCACCATCACCACGGAGCCGATCATCCTGCCGCCGGCGGTCAGGGGCACCGTATCGCCATACCCTGTCGTGGTGAGCGTCACGACCGCCCACCACAACGCGTCGGGGAGCGTGCCGAACGTCTTGGGTTGGCCGTCGCGCTCCATGATATGCGCGCCCGTCGCCGCGATGATCAGGACCATGAGGAAAATAACGACCACGCTGGTGAGCGTCGCGCGCTCGTTGGAAATCACGCGGGCGAGCGTCCCCATCGCCGGCGCGTGCCTGGCCAGGCTGAGTACCCAGATGATGCAGAAGATCGGCGCGTGCTGATTGTCGGCGCGCATCGTCCCGAGAGCGATGACGAAGAGGGGCAGCGCTGCGAGCAGGCATATCGCTCCATTGGTCGAAACCGCCCAGCGCAGCCGAGCCATGCCGTCGGAGAGGCCGGCATAGCGGGGGGACTCGGGAGCCGACCACAGGCGCACGGCGTATTCGGCGGTGAAGACGAACGCGACACCGAGGACGGCAATGGTAAGGAGTTGCGTGAGCCATGTCGGCAGCCCGTCGGTCGAGGAAGCCGCAATCGCCAGAAGCCCGATGCCGAGCACGAGCAAGTGGATGCTGCGCCAGCGCCGGCTGACGTGGCTGGTGTCTGGATAGCGCAGGGCCGCGTAGGCCCGGGCGCGCCTCGAGGGAGCGGTTGCCGCCACACCGAACCATAGGCGGCCCGGCGCGCGAATTGCAACGCGGCGGTTGCCGTTCTACGGTCTGTCGAATGGCTGGGCGTTCGTGGGATCTCGCATGAAATTGGGGCGCAGGGCGGTACTGCACGGGTCTGCGGGTGCGCTCATCATGGCGCCGGCGATCGTGTCCGGGCAGGCACCGGCGAGGCTGACACTCGATACGACACTTCCTGAAGCCAGCTTCCACACCGTCAATTGCCGGCGTTTCGCCGCCGAGGTCAGGAAGGCCACCGGCGGCGCAGTCGAAATCGACGTGAAGTCGGGCGGCCAGCTCGGCTTTACAGGTGCGGAATCCTTGCGCGCGGTGCGCGACGGACTGGTGCCGCTCGCCTCCTACCTCGATCTCCAGCAGGTGGGCGACGAGCCATTCCTCGGAATTGGCGGCCTTCCTTTTCTCGCCGGATCGGCCGGAGACCTGAAAATTCTGCAGAAGCACATTCGTCCAGGCTACGACGAGGTCGCTGCCCGAAACAACCAGACCATCCTCTATGTCGTTCCATGGCCCGGCCAGTACCTCCATCTCAAGGCCAGGGCGGAGACCGCCGACGCGCTCAAGGGCGTCAAGATCCGTGCGGCCGACAAGAGCACGCAGGAAATGCTGGCAATGATCGGCATGGCACCGGTGGTCATCCCGTGGGTCGAGACTCGTCCCGTGCTCGCCTCGGGAGCGGTCTCGGGCGTGTCGACCTCCGCGGTATCCGCCGCCGATGGAAAGCTCTGGGAGTTCCTGAAGTTCTTCCATGCCACGTACCATCAATGGTCGGCCGAGATCGTCGCGATAAACAGCGATGCCTTCCGGAGAATCGGCGCCGATCATCGCCGGGCGATCGCCGACATCGCCAGGAAGCTCGAGCCCGAATTCTGGGACAAGGCCTTCCAGCAGGACAAAGACGGTGCCGCGAAGCTGACCGAAGCAGGCATGACGCGGGTGGCCATTTCCGATGGCATGCTCGCCGACCTGCGCAAGCGCACCGCTCCCATCGTCGACGGCTTCATGAAGCGCGTGCCGTCGTCGCGGGCGCCGATCGAGGCATATCTTGCCGAATTGAAGCGGACCTGACTGCCGCGTCATCGTGCCGAGCACCGAAGGGGGAAGCGATGGAACCGCGTGAGGTGAAAACGGGCGCCGATGCCTGGAAGATCGTCGAGGAGCGCGGCCTGACGCACGTCAAGGTCGGTGTGCACGATATCGACGGCGTGTTGCGCGGCAAGTACATCCACCGCGACAAGTTCAAGTCGGTGCTCGAGGGCGGCATGGGCTTCTGCGACGTCGTGCTGGGCTGGGACGTCAACGACCAGATCTACGACAACGTCGCCTTCACCGGCTGGCACACCGCCTATCCCGACGCGAACGTGCGCATCGTGCCGGAGACTTGCCGCGAGATCGCGACGGAGCCCGGCAACCTGCTGTTCCTCTGCGAGTTCGTCGACAAGGCCGAGGCGATCTGCCCGCGGGGCACGCTGCGCCGGGTGCTCGACCGGGCAAGGGCGATGGGCTTCGAGGTCAAGGTCGGTTTCGAGTACGAGTTCTTCGTCTTCGCCGAGACGGCCTTCTCGATACGCGAGAAGGGCTACCGGAACCTGAAGCCGATCTCTCCCGGCTTCTTCGGCTATTCGATGCTGCGTAACTCTGTCCTGTCCGACTTCTACAAGGACCTGCTCGCCCTGTGCGAGACCATGGACATGGGCATCGAAGGCCTCCACACGGAGACCGGCGCCGGCGTGCTCGAGGCTGCGCTGCGCGTCTCCGAGGCGCTCGACGCCGCCGACAAGGCTGCGCTGTTCAAGCTCTTCACCAAGGTGCTGGCGCAGAAGCGCGACTGGCTCGCGACCTTCATGGCCAAGTGGTCGAAGGACTGGCCGGGCTGCGGCGGCCATATGCACATGTCGCTGTGGAAGGACGGCAAGCCGGTCTTCTTCGACGAGACCGCGCCGCATCGCATGAGCCCGACGATGCGCCAGTTCGTCGGCGGCCAGCAGGCGCTGATGCCGGAGCTGCTGGCCGTGGTCGCCCCGACGATCAACTCCTATCGCCGGCTGATCCCGGGTTTCTGGGCACCGACCGTCTCGGCGTGGGGCGTCGAAAACCGCACCTGCGCGCTGCGAGTGATCCCGGGCTCGGCGAAGTCGACGCGGGTCGAATACCGCGTGGGTGCCGCCGACGCGAACCCGTATCTCGCGCTTGCCGCGGCGGTCGGCTCAGGGTTGTGGGGCATCCAGAACAGGCTCGACCCCGGCGAGCCGATCAACGGCAACAGCTACGAGAAGCAGCACCCGGCGAAGTCGCAGCTGCCGCGCTCATTGATGGAGGCCGCCGCACGCCTCCAGGCGTCGAAGCCGGCGCGCGATCTGTTCGGCGACGCCTTCGTCGAACACTATTCTGCAACGCGTGAGTGGGAAGAGCGTGAGTTCCGCAAGGCCATCACCGACTGGGAGCTCGATCGGTACATGGAGATCATCTGAAGAGATGCCGGGCGGCGTGAATGGCCGCTGCCAGGCTCGCCGTGCCAAGAGTCCTCGATCCACATTCGCATCAGGCGCGACTGACGACCTCGATTCACCGCCATCACCGAAACGCGGAAGCCCGATCAGTCTATCTCGCGCATCGCGCGCTCGATGACGTCCATGTCGAGGATCGCCTCGTCGGGCGGGCTGTCGCGCCGTGCGCTCCAGATGTGAAAGGCCGCGTTGCCGCGAATGGCACTGATCAGGAGTTGATTGAGCGCCGGTTTCATTCTCAGCTCGATGAGCTTGGCCCGAGGATTGGCGTTGAACAGCATCAGGTGGAGGGCGGAACCCGATGCTCCGGCGACGTGTGTCGCATTGGCCACGATTGCGACCTGTTCCTCGAACCGCAATGTTTCCGGCCTCACGATCTCGTAGCCGCGCTCGCGAAAGAAGAGCTCTGCCTCGTCCTCGTTCGAAATGGCTGCGCGCGGCCTGCCGCTCCCCCGAATTGCGCCGAGGTTTCGACGGCTGAAATAGACTTTGGGCGGTGTGCGGCTTGCCGTCGTCCGGCGCTTCAGTATCGCTTCCCTGATGCGATCGAAGACGACGCACATGCCGGGTGAGGCCTTGAGCCCGAGCCAGAACTGCGTCGCGGGCAGGATGAGCTTGGGCACGCGGAGATCGCGGTGGGCAAGTCTGATCCTGGACAGATCTATTTCCAGCGCCCTCAGTATAGCGACGGCGAACGGCGGCAACTCGACGCGCGCGGCTGCGGAATGAAACAGGAGCAGGGTCGAAGGGGCCGCCTCGTTCAGGTACCAGGCGCGTGGCAGGGACTCGAGGAGAAAGTGGCCGAAATGACTCGAGAGCGGCCCCAGATAGACGCAGGTGCCGTCAATCCGGGGCGCGCGCGCGACTCTGGCCGGATCGATGAGGGGTGGATTGACCCGCTTCGGCACGCGCTCCTGTGTCAGCGCGTCGTATTCCATGAATTCACGAACGAGGGTCCTGTCTTCCCGATACACTGCCCCTGAGTAGGTGCCAGGAGGAAGCGATGGATGGTAAACGCCGGGCACGAAAGCCGAAGTGATCGTCTCGGCTTCCAAAGGTACATGCTCGACCACCGGCAGTTGGGAATCCTCCGGCTTCTTCCTGAAGTAGGTCAAACCTCCAATGGTCCACCGCCGGAGGCCGGCTTCGACGTCGGACAGCGGCAGTCCGTGACGTCGCGCGTAGCGCTCGAGCCTTCGCCGCTTCCCGCGCGCTTCGGCGTCCGCTGCGGGGGCGCCATCGCTCGGAGGGCGGTTCACCGCCATCAATGACCTCTGGCAGGAAGCATGAGCGCCAGAGTGGCGGGCCGAACGATGCCCTGCAATGCTGAAGACGCGTTACCGATCGCGGGGGGGGACACGGCCGTGGGGGGCGCAACGCGCCGCACCGTGGCCATCTGCGCTTTCGGATTTGAGCCACGCCGTCCCGCGCACGGTGTGATAGTTTCCAACCCGTTCAAGGCTCTCGAGGTCGAGGCCGCGCAGATGGAATTCGTTCGATGGCTTTGACGGGCAACTGGAACTACCCGACCTCGATCCGCTTTGGCACCGGGCGCATCAAGGAACTGGCGGAAGCCTGCAAGTCGGTGGGCTTCACCCGACCTCTGCTGGTCACCGACCCGGGGCTCGCCAAGCTGCCGATGATCGCCGATGCGGCGAATGGGCTGCGTCGCGCCGGCATCGACGTCGGCCTTTTCAGCGAGGTGCGGCCCAACCCCGTGGCGAGCAATGTCGAGGCGGGCCTGCGAACGTTGCGCGCGGGGAAGTGCGATGGCGTGATTGCCTGGGGCGGCGGCTCGGGGCTCGATACCGGCAAGGCGATCGCCTTCATGGCCGGCCAGACGCGGCCGCTGTGGGATTTCGAGGATATCGGCGACTGGTGGACGCGCGCCAATCCGGCGGGGATCCTGCCTACGATCGCGGTGCCGACCACGGCAGGTACCGGGTCGGAGACCGGCCGCGCATCGGTGATCACCGACGAGGCGACGCACACCAAGAAGGTGATCTTCCATCCGAAGATGATGCCGGCGATCGTCATCGCCGATCCCGAGCTGACGGTCGGCCTGCCGGCCAAGCTGACGGCGGGCACCGGCCTGGACGCGTTCATCCATTGCTTCGAGGCCTATTGCGCGCCGGGCTACCACCCTTACGCCGAGGGCATTGCCGTCGAAGGCATGCGCCTGGTGAAGGAGAATCTCTCGCGCGCCGTCAGGAACGGGAACGATCTCGAGGCGCGCGGCCACATGCTGGCGGCCTCGCAGATGGGCTCGACCGCGTTCCAGAAGGGGCTTGGCGCAATCCATTCGCTGTCTCATCCGGTCGGCGCGGTCTTCGACACGCATCACGGTCTTACCAACGCCGTGGCGATGCCCTATGTCGTGAAGTTCAATCGCGAGGCCATCGAGGACAAGGTGGTGCGGCTGGCGCGCTGGCTCGACCTGCGCACGCCCACGTTCGACGGCTTCCTGCAGTGGGCGCTCGACCTGCGGCGCGAGGTCGGCATCCCGCATACCTTGGCCGAGCTCGGCGTGAAGATCGAGCATCTCGACAGGCTGTCGGAGATGGCCGCGGTCGATCCCACGGCCGGCGGCAATCCGATCAAGGCCGGCGTGCCCGAGATGCGCAGGATGTACGAGGCGGCGGTGAGCGGGAGGTTGTAATGCGACACCCGTCATCCCGAGCGGAGCGAAGCGAAGTCGAGGGATCTGTTCACATGGCCGAAGATGACAAGACGAGGTCCCTCCACTCCGCCTCCCTTTGCTCGGCTCCGGTCGGGATGACGGCCACATGACCGTCCCCACCCACGCCCGTGTCGTCATCATCGGTGGCGGCATCATGGGGTGCTCGACCGCCTACCATCTCGCGAAGAACGGCTGGACCGACGTCGTGCTGCTGGAACAGGGCCGGCTGAGCGGCGGCACGACCTGGCATGCGGCCGGGCTCGTCGGCCAGTTGCGCGGCTTCCAGAATTTGACGCGGTTGATCCAGTACAGCACCAGGCTCTACGCCGGGCTCGAAGCCGAGACGGGGCTGTCGACCGGCTGGAAGCAGTGCGGTTCGCTGTCGGTCGCGCGCACGGCAGAGCGTATGACGTACCTTCGTCGCTCGGCGGCGACGGCGAACAAGCAGGGCGTCGTCTGTGAGGAACTGACGCCGAAGCAGGCCGGCGAAAAGTATCCGATCATGCGAACCGACGATCTGGTCGGCGCGGTGTGGCTGCCGGGTGACGGCAAGGCCAATCCGGCCGACATCACGCAGGCGCTGGCCAAGGGCGCGCGAAACAAGGGCGTGCGCATCTTCGAGAAGGTTCGAGTTACGGGCATCGACACGAAAGAGGGACGAGTAAGCGGCGTGCAGACGACCGAAGGGCCGATCGCGGCCGAGGTCGTCGTAAACTGCGGCGGCCAATGGGCGCGGCAGGTCGGCCGCATGGTCGGCGTGACGGTGCCGCTTTATTCCTGCGAGCACATGTACATCGTCACCGAAAAGATGGAGGGCGTGCCGCGCGACCTGCCAGTGATGCGCGATCCCGACGGCTACATCTACTTCAAGGAGGAGGTCGGCGGCCTCCTGATGGGCGGCTTCGAGCCCGAGGCCAAACCGTGGAACAAGGACGTCATACCCGACGATTTCGAGTTCGGCATGCTGCCCGACGACTGGGACCAGTTCCAGATCCTGATGGACAACGCGCTGGTCCGCGTCCCGGCTTTGGAGAAGACCGGCATCAAGACCTTCATGAACGGGCCGGAGAGCTTCACGCCCGACCTCAACTACATCCTCGGCGAAGCGCCGCAGGTGAAAGGCTTCTTCGTCGGCGCCGGCTTCAACTCGATGGGCATCGCCAGCTCGGGCGGCGCGGGCATGGCGCTGGCCGAATGGATCGTCGCCGGCGAGCCGACGCTCGATCTCTGGCCGGTCGATATCCGCCGCTTCGCGAACTTCCATGGCAACGACACCTGGCTGCGCGACCGCGTCGCCGAGACGCTCGGCCTGCACTACAAAATGCCGTGGCCCCAGCGCGAGAACGAGAGCGGCCGGCCGTTCCGCCGCTCGCCGCTCTACGACCGCCTCAAGGCGCGCGGCGCGTGGTTCGGCAACAAGATGGGCTGGGATCGTCCGAACTGGTTCGCCGGCCCGGGCAAGACGCCCGACATGCAGTACGGCTGGGGTCGCGGCGCGTGGTTCGACGCCGTCGCGGCCGAGCACAAGGCGACGCGCGAGGCGGTGACGGTGGTCGACGAGACCTCGTTCGGCAAGTTCCTCGTGCAAGGACGCGATGCGGAGCGGGTCCTGCAACGGCTGTGCGCCAACGACATCGCTGTGCCGGTCGGGCGGACGGTCTATACAGGCCTGCTCAACGCGCGCGGCACCTACGAGAGCGATCTGACGATCGCCCGCCTGGCGCGCGACAGGTTCATGGTGATCACCGGCTCGGCGCAGATCACCCGCGACGCCGACTGGATCGGCCGCAATGTCGCGGACGACGCGCATTTCACCCTGACCGACGTGACCGGCGCCTGGACCGTGCTTTCGGTGATGGGACCCAACAGCCGCGCTTTGCTGCAGAAAGTCAGCAAGGCCGACTTCTCCAACGAGGCGTTTCCGTTCGCCACGATCCGCGAGATCGGCGTCGGCTACGCGACGGTGCTGGCCTCGCGCCGCACCTACATGGGCGAGCTGGGGTGGGAGCTCTATGTGCCGGTCGAGTTCGCCGTCACCGTGTTCGAGACCCTCCACGCGGCAGGCGAGGAGTTCGGCCTGCGCGACGCGGGGTATTACGCTGTCGAATCGCTGCGGCTGGAGAAGGCCTACCGCGCCTGGGGCCGCGAGCTCACGCCCGACGACACGCCCTGGCAGGCAGGGCTCGGCTGGGCGGTGAGGTTGGACAAGCCGGGCGGCTTCATCGGACGCGAGGCTTTGGTCGAGGCAAGGGCGGAACCTCTTGCGCGGCGGCTGGTTGCCGTCGTGCTGGAGGATCGCGAGCCGCTCCTCTGGGGTGGGGAGGCGCTGCTGCGGGACGGCAGACCGGTCGGCGATCTTACCTCGGCCGGCTACGGCCACACGCTGGGCGCGTCGGTCGGCTTGGGCTACCTGAGCCGGACGGACGGGCAATCCGTCGACGCGACCTGGCTCGAGTCAGGCAGGTTCGAGGTCGACCTCGCCGGCACGCGTCTGAAGGCCAAGGTCGGCCTCAGGGCGCCCTTCGATCCGGCGGGCGGGCGCATCAAGGGTCAGTAGGCGGAGATCTTCGCCAGCACCGGGAGGATGTATTCGCGGAACTTGGCGGGGTTCTCGCTCATCGGGAAGTGGCCGACTTCCTTCATGATCGTCACTTCGACCCCAGGAATCTCGCTTGCGGTGCGCAGCGTGTCTTCGGCGGTGCAGGAGAAGTCGTACTCGCCGGTGAGGAGGTAGAGCGGGCAGATCCTGGTGTCGATGGTCTTCACCTTCTCGCGCAGGTCGCCGTCAACGCGATAGAAATAGAGATCGCCTTTGAACACGCCGGGGCCGCCCTGCATGTACATCCACAGCGTCTCGTGGCGGCTGGCCGGCGGGCTGTGCGGCGCGATCAGGCCGGAGATCAGGGCGGCGCAGACCTCGCCGCCATGGACGTCGGGCCGGTGCAGCCAGCTCGTATCGTACCACGGCTGCTGGAAGTCGGCGGCCTCGAGCGCGATCAGCGCGCGATACTCCGCGGCATGCGCGATGGCGAGGTTGAGCACGATGCGCCCGCCGATCGAGCAGCCCATGACCACCGGCCGGTCGAGCGCCATCGCGGCGCAGAAGGCGCGGATCGCCGCGGTGTAGGACTGCGTCGTCAGCCGGTATTCGCTGCGCTCCCAGCCGTCGGGTGGCGTCGACTTGCCATGCCACGGCAGGTCGAAGGCGAGGACGCGGAAGCGGGAGGTGATCTCGGGATCGGCGAGCAGATGGCGGAACTGGCGATTGTCCGCGCCGGCCGTGTGCAGGCAAACCAGCGGAATGCCCCCGCCTTCAGCAGGCCCAGCCTCTTCGAAATAGACGCGATGCGGCACGCCCTCGATTTCCAGCCGCAGGTAGCGGCCGACCATCGGCTCCAGCGCAGGCGCCATCACTCGGGCCTCGCTACTGCGCGCAGCTCTCGGCCTGCCGGCGCGCCCAGTCCTCGATCGAGGCGCTGCCGCCGACCGTGCGGATGGCGCTGCGGAAGGTGACCTGGCTGGTCTGCTCGGTCAGGCGCCGGACGTCGAACTCGCCCACCTTGCCCGACTTGGCGAAGCCCGAGGCCGGCGCGATCAGCTCGACGCCGCCGATGCCGCGCTGGCTGTCGAGGCCCAGCACCGTCCGGTAGTCTGCCGAGGCTGCATTGAGGCAGTAGGTCATGGCCACGTAGGGCTTGGTGTAGGTCGCCGTCCAGACCAACGGGTTGGGATCTGGGCCGGCAGCGCCCGTGCAGCCCGCCATCGACAGCATGGCAACGAGAGGAATGAAGCGGATCATCGTGCCGACAGGCTCCCACGCCACAATTCGCGATGCAACCGACGATGAAAAGGCCTGGAGATGACGGCGCTCGCTCTTATCGTGGTCGAGCGCGTACGGACCGCAATGCAGAATGCTTTGCCGACGCGGCCAGGCTCGCCTATCAGTTGACAGACATTGTCAGTCCGTTATGTCATTGTGTGAAAATTCACAATGGGAGAAGTGAATGGCGGACAGGGTCGCGTCGGGCAAGTCGCAGGAAGAAGTTGCCTTGGAGCTTGCCAGGATCATCTCTGTCCAGGAAGGCAAGTCTTTCGACACGCCTGGATCAGGCGCTGACCGAACCTACATTCTCAAGACCTACAGGGCGTGTTTGCAGGCGCACGTGTTCGAACCGAAGAGCGTTGAGCAGAAGTAGGTAATCTCGCGTGTGCGGGTCGCGCAGCAGGTTAGGGTTCTGGAAGCGCCAGGCCTTTTTCCGTGCGGCGCCACCCGGCAGCGCGTTCGTCCTGCCACGGTCGGGCTCGACATTCAGACTTGGACTGCGGTGTGTAGGGAGTGCATCGTAGGAGCGACCCACTCGGTCGGCCTCGCCGCCTCTACTACCGGAAACGTCACCGGTGCGGCGGGCTGACCAAGGCCGGGGGCGGCTGACGCCTAGGAGCGCGACCGACTTCGACGACGGGATCACCGTCCGGACACGCAGTTCATCGGCTCGCATGCCACCCTGGCGCTAGGCGACCCGGAAAGCTATGGCGGCACGCTCTTCGATCTGGGCGAGCCACAGCGCTACGCTCGTTGCACGATGCCGGCAAGCGGGCCTGGCGAGAGGCACCCGCCCAGACTCCCAGTACACATTTTCTCGAAGAGATATGCGGCATTGCACGCATTTCGTGCGCGACACGATTTTGTATCGTCTGTATCGAGGCGTGGTCGCAGATGGATCTGGCGGCATCGGAGCGAGTCAGAGGAGAGGCTTTATGCCGTCAATGGATTGGGACGCCTTTTGCGACGCCCACCACCGGCCGTTCATGATCTCCGCCCAAGTGAAACAGGAGCGCGCGATCTCTTTCGCAGCCCTACGGAGGTTCATCGAGTCGCTGAAGCTGAAGGGGAACTTTGCCTTGTGCCTGGCGGGAGATACCCTTCGGGCGGCGTTCGAATCCGAGGACGAAGCAATGAGAACCGCACGTATCCTCGGAGCCCGGAAACTCGGGCGCGGCCAGGAATGGGCTGGAGAATGGAAGTTTGCCATGAACCGGAAGACCACCGCGAAGATCACTTCGGCGGATCGTGCGCCGCGGCGGACCGAGAAGATCAACGATCCAAGGGAACGCGATCAGGGGCCGAACTAGGGCCGGTGCTCAATCGAGGGAAGAGTGCGGGCGAGGAAAGAATCCGATCGTCGTCCACTCGGCTTATTCCTGACCCCCGGACAAGCCCATGACCTGCAGAGCGACGATGCGCTGCCACCTCACATGCAAGCCGATACCCTGGTGGCCGATAAAGCCTTCGATGCTCGGTCAGGTTTCGTCTTCTGCGCGGCCTCCCGGGACAGACGACGCTCCAGAGCGCCGCAGCGGCAGAACGGTTCCACTGGGCACCAGGTCCGCGCCCAGCGTGCTCTGCTCGCTGTACTGGCGCGGCGGCGCGCCGTAGCGTCGGGTGAATGCGGTGACGAAGTTGGTTACGTGATTGTAGCCGACGCGAAAGGCGACTTCCTTTAGGCCGACGGTGTCCGACAGCAGGACGATACGCGCGTGCTCGAGCCGCTCGTTGCGCAGCGTCTCGAACACGGTGGTGCCGAAGAACAGCTTGAAGCCATCGTTGAGCCGCTTCTCGCTCAGACCGGTCTCCGTCGCCAGCTCCTCGAGGGTCGGCGGCTGGCGCATGTCGGCCAGCAGCCGATGGCGAGCCGCGTGCAGCGCCTCGCGATCGGCGGCGGACCAGAGACGCTCGGCGGGCCGCGGCGAGCGCTGGCGCTGAGCGATAATGGCCTGCCAGGCGAGCAGCTGAAGCACGGTGGCCTCCATCATCAGGCGGCGCAGCGGCCCGTTGAGATCGTTGGCGAAAATAGCGCGTGCCAAGGTGCGTATCGACCGGTCGGTGCGTAGCGCCAGGACGCGGCTTTGCTCGATGTTCGGCTCGACGAGCTCGTGCAGCGCGGGCGGAACGTCGCCGTCGAACAGCCGCACGATGTCGCCGATCTCCAGGCCGTAGCCCACCGATCGGTAATGCGTGCCGGCGGCGATTGCGAAGGCCGCATTGCGCCGCGGCGCGCGAAACAGGACGGTCTGGTCGGTCGACGTGTAGCTGTGCCGCCCGTCCAGGAAATCGATCTCGGCGCGGCCGGCGAGGCCGATCTGGCTCGCCATCCATTCGTCATCCCGATTGTCTCGGGGCTCGATGGTAACGTCCTTGTGCACGTGCGCATCGGTGAGGAACACGCGCAGGCCGGGTCTGATCTGTATCCGCTCTATGGTGGCGCACCAGGAAGCGTCATCGATCTCGACCCGCTCACCGAGCCGAACGGGGCGTTCCTCCGTCGCGCCGCGCAACAGCCAGTCGACGCCGGCGATCTCTCTCGGCATCGTCCGTCACCAAACTGCGCGTCGGCGCACAATAATGGTGCCTTGGCCACAACGCACTGCGATTGCTCCCCACTCGCCGCGCCTGCTGAAATTTCAGTACTACTGCATCGGCGCAGCCTTGGCAATCGGTGGTGGAATCTCCTAGTTGATCCAGGAAATCCGGCGTTCGAGATCAAGATCGTCCAGCACCGTATCGCTTCCAGCCATACGCCCGCATGGCCACATTGGCGAAGCGCACACCGGCTCTCGCAAGACGGACTCGCCTCACAGGGACTAAGTTCCGCCCCTATTTGCGGAAACCGATCGTGTCCCATTTCGTGGTGTAACTGAGCGGGTGTCCTTAAGACGATCTCCGGGTTGAGCCGGATCAATCAGCCTGCCGCGATGGGCAGACCGACGATTGGATCATCGCCGACGGGCGCTATGCTTTCCAGCGTGATGTAGCGGGCGCGCTGGACGGCCCAAACGTCATTCTGTTCGAGCAGGATGGCGCCGACGAGGCGGGTGATGGCAGCTTCATTGGGGAAGATGCCGACGACCTGGGACATGACCGGCGAAAGATCAGAAACGAACGCCGTTGAAGGTAGCTGACCCGTTCTCACCGAAGGCGGAAACTGTTCGATGGCGCTACGGGACGGGGGAGGCGCGAATCTGCAACCTTGTGGCGCAACTTGACTTACGCCGGCTTGGAAAGCTTTTCGCTGTTCAGCGCGCGACAGGTGCCGAGGGACGGCCAGTTTTAATGCCCATGATGGCAGAACGTCTCAAGATCGTTTGCCCCAGATTCGGCCTGTGTTGCCGGGCATTCCCGTCGATTCGCGTCAGTACGGAAAGGATCGTCCGAACCGTCCGATACAGATTAGAGCTAGTTCTTCCGG
>JAHCJV010000058.1 GCA_026126105.1 Enhydrobacter sp. | reverse complement strand
ATCGCTCCGATCCTCTCGAGACCCTGCGGGCCTCCGACGCCGGGCGCATACCCGAGCTCATTCCGATCCGTTACGGCAGAATGCTGCAAACGCCGTTCACGTTCTATCGCGGATCGGCGGGCGTCATGGCCGCCGATCTTTCCACCATGCCGACGACAGATATTCGCGTCCAGGCTTGCGGCGATTGCCACCTGCTCAACTTCGGGGGCTTCGCTACGCCCGAGCGCAATATCGTGTTCGACATCAACGACTTTGACGAGACCCTGCCGGCGCCGTGGGAGTGGGACGTCAAGCGGCTGGTTGCTTCCTTCGTGCTCGCCGCCCGCTCGAATGGCCTGTCCGACGCGGCCGGCCGCGCCGCCGCGGTGGCGTGCGCGCGCAGCTATCGGGAGCGGCTGCGGGAGGTCGCCGAAATGAGCCCGCTGGAGGCTTGGTACTCGCGGATCAGTGCTGACGATGTCGTCCACCTCCTCGACGACTCGGGTCTGAAGAAGAGCGTGCGACAGCGGATCGACAAGGCGCAGGAGCAAAGGACGTCGGAGGTCGACTACCCGAAGCTGGCTGAAATGGTCGGCGGCCAGGTCCAGATCAAGGATCAGCCACCGCTCATATTCCACATGGATACGCAGCGCGAAGAGGGATTCAGGGCGGCAGTGGACGAGATTCTCGTGAAGTATCGGCAGACGTTGCCGGACGACCGCCAGGCCTTGTTCGACCGTTACCGGCTGGTCGATGTCGCGATCAAGGTTGTCGGGATCGGCAGTGTCGGGCGTTACTGCGCGATTGGTTTGTTCATGTCGTCCTCGAACGAGCCGCTGTTCCTGCAGTTCAAGCAGGCCGTCGAATCGGTCCTCGAACCCTATGCCGGCAAGAGCCTTTATGACCATGCGGGCCAGCGCGTGGTGATGGGCCAGCGCCTGATGCAGGCATCCTCGGACATCTTTCTCGGCTGGTTGACCGGCCTCGAAGGCCGTCAAGTCTATGTTCGTCAGCTGCGGGACGCGAAGATCAAGCCCCTGGTCGAAACGTTCGACCGCAGCATGCTGGAGATCTATGGCGGCCTATGCGGATGGGCGCTTGCCCGTGCGCACGGCAGGGCGAGCCACCCGTGGCTGCTCACCGGCTATCTCGGCACGAGCGCGGCGTTCGACGAGGCCATGGGGGACTTCGCGGTCGCCTACGCCGACCAGGCCGAGCAGGATCACGCGGCGCTCAAGGCGGCGGTAAGGGCCGGCAAGATCAAGGTTCAAATCGAGGAAGATCGATAGCCTGGCCCAGTGTCGAAAGGAGCAGGTCCAGTTCTCGGAAGGCTTGTTGCCCTTCAAGCCTTGTGTTGAACGGGGATAATCGCGCGGCGATGAGTGCCGTCTCCGACTTCTTGTCCTCGTCGTGCGCCTCGACCTTGAAGCGGAGCTTGCGGCCATCGACCTCGAGCAGTTCGGCGCGCACTGTCACTTTCTGGCCTTTCGGCGTGGCGCCGAAGTGCTTGACGTGCACCTCGAAGCCTACGGTGGTGTGCCCTTCGGGAAGATGGGCTTGAACGGCCTCGATTCCGGCACGTTCCATCAAGCCGATCATGTTCGGGGTGGACAGTACGCCGTCGCCTCCCATGTGCCGCACCACCAGCTTGTCATCGACAGTCGTGACAATCTCCGCCTTGAGCCCCGGCTTCAGGTCATCCGTCGCCATGTGTCTCTCTCCCAGTTGATTGCCGGATCAGTACATCACGTCGCCCCCGTTGGGCGACAGGGTCGCGCCGACGTAAAATCCGCCGTCCGGACCGGCGAGTAGCAGGGCGGTGGCCGCGATTTCCTCCGGCCGACCGAAGCGGCCCACCGGCAGCGCATCGATGAAGGCCTGGCGATCCTCGGACGTCATGGACGCCGTCAGATCGGTGACGACCGGGCCCGGCGCGATGGCATTGACGCGAACGCCTTTCGGCGTGGCCTCCCACGCCAGCGCGCGCGTGAAACCCATGATCGCGGCCTTGGCAGCGGAGTAGGGCGCCGAATTGACTGCGCCCTTCAGGCCGCGCTGCGAGGCGACGTTGATGATGCAGCCCTGCCCGCGCGCCACCATCGCCGGGTAGACCGCCTGCGCCATGAAGAACATGCCCTTCAGGTGCACGGAGATCACCCGGTCGAACTCCTCTTCAGTATAAGCCTCGAACGGCTTGCGGATGTTCATGCCGGCATTGTTGAACAGGATGTCGACCGGTCCGAGCTCGTGTGCCGCCTGGCTGGCAAAGGCGCGTCCGGCCGCAACATCGGCGACGTCGACCGAGCGGTGCAGGGCGCGCCGGCCAAGGGCGGAGATCTCGCTGGCGGTTTCGTCAGCCTTGCTGCCATCATTCAGATGGCAAAAGGCAATGTCTGCGCCCTCGGCGGCGAAGGCGAGGGCCGTGGCGCGGCCGATTCCACGCGAGCCTCCGGTGATCAGGGCGATTTTTCCGGCGAGCTTCATGCTGTCCTCCTGGCGTATTCCGGTGCTCTCGCGGTGATCGCTCACCGAGAGAAAGCATCATGATGACGATCGGGCGCGAATGGAACGAGCCAAGGTAATGGCGGCAGAGGACTATTTGATCTGCGTCAAACGCACCAACGGCTTCGTCTCGTAGGAAATCGAAATTGCGGGTTGGAGCTCGCTTGAGATCCGGACAAGAGGTCCGCAAACGGAAGCACCTCGAGGTAGCGATCGAACTGCCTTCAATGAGCTTGCGACACAGTCAATCGGTTCGGAACATGAAGAATGCAACGCCTTTCCTCCTCGTCCTATGGGCTTCTCTGGCGGCCTTGCCTGCGAGTGCGGAAGAAACTGGTGATGCTCAACAGGGCCTCACCCTGGCGCGACAGGTTTGCTCGGCATGTCATGCGATCCAGCCGCAGCAACTCCGATCGCCCAATCCGCGGTCACCGACTTTCTCGGAGATCGCGACAACGCCTGGCATGACGAGAACCGGCCTGACGATTGCGCTTACGACCCCCCATGCCGGAATGCCGATGTTCCGGCTGACCAGCGAGCAACGGGCAGACATCATCGCCTATTTTCTCAGCCTGCAGAAGAGTGGTCCGCAGCCCGGTAAGTGAGGCTAAGCCGAACGGCCGCGGCGGGACATGCATAGAAAGGACGAGCCTATGAAATCCATTACAGATCGCGCAGAAGTCGCAATCGATTTCCCCGAAAAGGCCTACATGGGCGCCTTTGGCAGGGAATCGTCGTTCGATGTGACGGTCGAGCCCGACGAAGTGTTGCTGCGAATCGTCCGCCCCGGGGAGGCTCGCCGTGAGATCGCCGTGCACCTACACTACTATCTGCTTGCCGACGTTCTCAAGGAGCTTGCTCAGGGGCTAACCAAGAATGACGGGCTGGATGAGAATCATTTCCGCGCCCTGTTCGACGGCGCCGAGGCGCTGGTTCAGTCGCTCAAGGGCAACGCGTCGCGCCGCAGCCCGACGACGGACTTGCACGGCAGCCGATAGTCGTGTTGCGTCCGGCAATGCCGAACGACAAAGCCAGGGTGTTCCTCGACTATACGCAGGCCGAGCTCGACCAAGCCTACGACCAGCTCCATTGGGCGCCGCACCGCGACGCCATCCAGGCCGAGATCCGCAAGGATTGCGAGGCGGTGCGTCGATCGATGCCGCCGCGAACCGAGCGCTACGGCAAGAGCGAAGTGCAGCTGCTCGACATCTTCGCGCCGCAGGCTGCGTCGGGCGTGCCGGTGGTTGTCTATCTGCACGGCGGCGCATGGCTGCGCGGCTCGCGGCCCGACTGCGCCTATCCGGCTCCGGCGGTGACCGGCCGTGGGGCGGCGCTCGTGGTTCCGGAATTCGACAATGTCAGCGTCGTGCCGCTGCCGACGATGGTCGAGCAGTGCCGCGAGGCCGTCGACTGGACGGTGCGCAACGCCGAAAGTTTCGGTGGCGATCCTGGCCGCGTTTATCTCGTGGGCCATTCGTCGGGGGCGCATCTGGCGAGCTGCGTGCTGCTCGGCAATACGACGATCAAGGGCGCCCTGCTGATCAGCGGCATGTACGACCTGCATGCGCCGCTCCTTTCCGCCCGCAGCACGTACGTGAAGATCACTCCCGAGGAGCTCGCCGCCGTCAGCGCGATGCGCCATCTCGGTCGGATCGGCTGTCCCGTGGCCGTGGCGTGGTCGGTCGGCGACAGCCCCGAGTTCCGCCGGCAGGGGCAGGTCCTGGCCGCGGCACTGCAGGGCATGGGCCGGCTGGCAGGGGGCGGAGAAATCTTCTCGGCGAACCACTTCGAGGAGCCGCGGCAGCTCGCCGATCCCGACAGCGCGCTGAGCTGCTTGCTCTATTCCCTGATGAACATCTAGGCGAGGAGGATCTCGTGGCCGGGGCTCGGCTCAAGCAGCGAAGGAGCGCAACACCTCGCCCGGACGGCTTTTCGGATCGGCGCAGAAACCGTCCGCGTCGGTCACCTGCGCGCCGTTGATCCAGACGCCCTGGAGGCCGACCGCGCTGGTCGTCAGCCGTGGCGCCCCAGCGGGGAGGTCGTTCGCGCGGCGCTTGGGGCCGCGCGCCACGGTCGCCTTGTCGAAAAGCATCAGGTCGGCGGCGTAACCTTTCCTCAGCAGGCCGCGGCCGTGCAGGCCGAACAGCTTGGCCGGCTGACCGCTCAGGCGATGCACCGCCTGAGGCAGGTCGAGCACGCCGAGATCGCGGCTCCAGTGTCCAAGCAGATGGAGGCCGAACGCGGCGTCGCAGAAGAAGGTAAGGTGGGCACCGGCGTCGCTCAGCGAGATATGTGTGTTGGGATCCGCCAAGATCTTGCCAACTTCCTTCTCGTCGTTGTGCAGCAGCTGTGCCACGAACAGTGTGTCGAGGTCTTCCGACAAAGCAAAGTCGAGAATGCAGTCGAGCGGGTCCTTGCCGGCCTGCTTCGCCATCTCGGCGAGTGTCGAGCCCTCCAGCTGGCGGTTGACGCCTTTCGCGGTCTCGACCACGAACAGCTTGTCCCACTCGCCGTTGAACACCAGCCGTCCCTGTCTCTCGGCGAGCTCGCTACGGACCGACGCGCGCCACGCCGAATCGCTGTATATCTTCTTGAGCTCGGCAGGATCGTGCGCCGCCATCGCCGGCTTCCAGGCCTGCATACTCTCGAACAGGTACGGACTCTTGAAGGTGAAATCCATGCTGAGTGGGCAGCACGATGTCTGCGCGACGAGCTGATGCCCGCGCGACCGCGCGGCGTTGACCTGGTCGAGCGTCGTGAACGCTGCCGTCGGATTGGTGTTGGAGTGGAAGAGGGCTGCGATCACCACCGGGCGCTTGGCCTCGGCGGCGATCTCCTCGAGATAGGGAATCGTGGTCTTGCTGCCCTTGGTCAGCATGTAGACGCCCTGGCCACGTTCGCCCATCGCCTTGACCAGTGTGCGCAGCTCCTTGTCGTCGGCCAGTCGCGACGGCATCGGCGTGCCGCCTTCGCCGTTGTGCGCCTCTGCCGTCGAGGAGGCGAAGCCGACCGCGCCGGCCGCCATCGACTCACGCACGAGCTCGGCCATCTGCGCGATCTCGTCGCCTGTTGCGGTTCGCTCGGTCGCCTCCTCGCCCATCACGAAGGTGCGGATGGCGGAGTGACCGGCGAAGCACGCGACGTTCGGGCCGACCCCCTGTTTGGCCAGCATGTCGAGGTACTGCGGAAAGCTCTCGAAGCCCCACTTGATGCCGGCGCGTAGGGCATCGAGCGACATGCCCTCGACGTGTGTCAGGTGCCGCATAGTGAGGTCGCGGTCCTGCGGCTTGCAGGGCGCGATGGTGAAGCCGCAATTCCCCAGAATGGCTG
This sequence comes from Enhydrobacter sp., assembly GCA_026126105.1. GTDB lineage: Bacteria > Pseudomonadota > Alphaproteobacteria > Reyranellales > Reyranellaceae > Reyranella. The sequence continues at coordinate 30,209 of JAHCJV010000058.1, read as the reverse complement.
TGGTGACGCCGAGGGCGGGCGAGGGATCGACGAACGGATCCCACGTTATCTGAGCGTCGTAATGGGTGTGGCCGTCGATGATGCCGGGGGCCAGTGCCAGGCCGTCGGCCTTCACCGTCTCCTTCGCGGCGCCGAGATTGGGGCCGATTTCCGCAATCCTGCCGCCGCTCACCCCGAGGTCGCCGCGCACCGGCTTGGCGCCCGAGCCGTCGAAAATCTCCGCGTCCTTGATGACGAGATCGAACATGGCCGTTTCCTCCGTTGCCCCCTTATACTACGGGGGATGTGGCGTTTGCTTGCGATTGCCTCCCTGCTGCTGGGGTCCAGTGCCGATATGCGAGCCGAGACGGTGCGCCTTGCCAGCGTCGCGGTCGGCAGCGTGTCGGCCGGTCCCGAGATCACCGGCCAGCTGATCAAGCCTGGCGGTCCCGGCCCATTTGCGGCGATCATCCTGGCCCATAGCTGCGCCGGCATGACGCCGCACACGGATGCCTGGGGCGCGCGGCTGGTGAGATGGGGCTATCTCGTGCTGGCCCCTGACAGCTTCAGTCCGCGCGGTACGAAGGCGGTCTGCAACACGCCAAACGTTGTGACACCGAACAACCGGGTGGCCGACGTCGCGGGCGCCCTCGATTACCTCGCAGCGCGGCCCGACGTGATCAGAGGCCGCATCGGCATCATCGGCCATAGTCATGGTGGCTCGACGGTCATGCGTTCCCTGCAGAAGCCCTTCGACCTGAAGTCGCGCGGGCTGCGCGGCGGCGTGGCGTACTATCCGGGCTGCGCGCCGGCATTCAATGCCGCGGTCGACCTGCCGCTGCTGATCCTGATCGGCGACAAGGACGACTGGACGCAGGCGGACGCGTGTCGCCGCCTGAAACCAGATCGCCCCGAACTCGTCGAGACGGTCTACTACCCCAATGCCTTTCATTCGTTCGATGCGCAGACGCGCGAACGCACCGTGCCGGGCGCGCCGGGCAAGACGCATCATCTTGCCTACGATCCAGTGGCTGCGCCCGATGCCGAGGCGCGCACCCGGGCATTTTTCGACAAGCTGCTGAAGTAACAACCGGAGGAAGCGATGCGAGTGGGATTCATCGGGCTCGGGCTCATGGGCTCGGGCATGACCAACAATCTTCAGAAAGCCGGGCACCAGCTCGTGCTGCACGACCTGCGGCGCGAAGCGGCGGAGAAGCTGATCTCGAACGGCGCCGAATGGGCCGGCTCGCCGCGCGACCTCGCCGCGTCGTGCGAGGTCGTCTTCACCTCGCTGCCCGGCCCGCCCGAGTTCGAGACCGTGGCGGTCGGCAAGAACGGCCTGCTCGACGGCATGCAGCGCGGCCAGGCGCTGTTCGATCTGTCGACCAACTCGCCGACCGTGATCCGCCGCCTGCACAAGGCGTTCGCCGACAAGGGCGCCCACCTGCTCGACAGCCCGGTCAGCGGCGGCCCGGGAGGTGCGGCGTCGGGCAAGATGGCGCTGTGGGTGAGCGGCGACGAGCCGAGCTACAACAAGTATCGCCCGGTGCTCGACGCGATGGGCGACCAGATCTTCTACATGGGCGAAATCGGCGCGGCATCGGTCGCCAAGCTGGTGCACAACCTCGCGGGCTACATGGTCAACACCGCCCTCGCCGAATGCTTCACCATGGGCGTGAAGGCAGGCGTCGACCCGCTGCTGCTGTGGAAGGCGGTCAGGCAAGGCGCCAATGGCCGCCGGCGCACCTTCGACACGCTGGCGGAGCACTTCCTGCCCAACCATTACGATCCGGCGCGCTTTGCGCTGAAGCTCGCCCACAAGGACGTGTCGCTCGCCACCCAGCTCGGCAAGGAGGTCGGCGTGCCGATGCGCCTTGCCAACCTCACACTGGAAGAGATGACCGAGGCGCTGGGTCGCGGCTGGCAGGCCCGCGATTCGCGCTCGTCGATGATCCTCCAGCAGGAGCGCGCGGGTGTGAAGGTGGCGGTCGACCCGGACGACATCCGCGCCGTGCTGCGCGCCGACAGCAATAACTGACGGCGCTCTCTATTCGATCTTGATGTTCGATTGCTTCGCGAGCTCGCGCCATTGCGCGATCTCACGGGCGACCAGTGCCTTGAACTCGGCCGGCGTGCCGCCGACCGGTTCGACCCCGTCCCTGTCGAACCGCGCCTGCACCTCGGGCCGGTCCACGGCGCGCTTGGCCGCGAGGGCCAGCTTGTCGAGGATCGGCTGAGGTGTCTGAGCCGGCGCTACCAGGCCCATCCAGAGATAGCCCTCGAAACCGGGCACAGTCTCTGACACCGTCGCGACATCGGGGAGTTGCTTCAGCCGCTTCCGGCTGGTGACTCCGAGCGCCTTCAGCCGGCCGTCGGCGACGAATTGCGTCGACGTCGTGTAGGTGTCGAGCTTGGCCTGGACCTGACCGGCCACCAGATCGGCGAGCGCGGGAGCGGCACCGCGATAGGGCACGCTGGTCACCTGCATTTGCTCCCTGGCCATGAGCAGCTCCATCGTGACGTGCGGCAGCGTGCCGTTGCCGGCATGGGAGACATTGATCTTGCCCGGGTTCTTGCGTGCGTAGGCGACGAAGCCCGGAAAGTCGCTGACCGGCAAGCTCGGATGACCGACCAGCAGCATCGGCACCTGCCCGACGATCGAGATGGGGGCGAGATCCTTTTCGGTGTCGAAGGGCATCGTCGCCCGGAGCGCGGCGTTGATCGTGTGGCCGGGCGTGGTTAGCAGGATCGTGTAGCCGTCAGGTGCTGCCTTCGCGACGACCTCGGTGCCGATCACCCCGCCCGCGCCCGCCTTGTTGTCGACGATGACCTGCTGCCCGAACTCCGCGGACAGCCGTTCGGCGACGAGGCGCGCCACCACGTCGGTGACGCCGCCCACCGGAAACGGCACGATCAGCCGGATCGGGCGCTCGGGATAGTCCGCCCGCGCGGTGGCGGCGAAAGAGAGCAGGAGAGCGGCGGCAAGGCTTAGGATGCGCATGCCGCGAGCGTGGGGCCGGGCGGTCCTCGCCGCAATAGGGTCAGTTCGCGGTTGCGAGACCCATCTGACGGCAGAGCAGCACCATCGTCTCGTAGATCACGTGGGCGCAGAGATGGGCAGCCATGCCGTTCACGTCCTGCGGCGGGCTGACCGTGTTCACGTCGACCGCGACGATATTCAGGTCAGTGAGGCAGCGCAGCAGGTCGATTCCTTCGCGCGCGCTGAGGCCGCCCCACGACGGCGTGCAGACGCCGGGCGCGGTGGAGGGATCGAAGACGTCCATATCGAAGCAGAGATAGACCGGCCGCTTGCCGACCTTGTCGCGAAACTCGGCCATGCGCTGGGCGAAGCCGCCACGGATCAACTCGTCGATCGACACCACCTTGTAGCCGAGGCTCATGGCGCGTGGCACGACGCCCTGCGCGTAGGTCGTGCTGCGAATGCCGACGTGCCACGAGAACTCCGGATCGACCAGACCCTCCTCGGCGACGTGCGTGAACTGTGTGGCGGAGTTGTACTTCTCCTCCTCTCCGTACGGATAGGAGTCGGTGTGCGAGTCGACGTGCAGCGCTGCCATTTTCTTGTATTTCTTGCCGACGGCGCGCGCGACCGGGACGGTGACCGAGCCGTCGCCGCCGATCGTGATCGGGATTGCTCCTGCCTGCACGATGCGATCGACCGCCTGCTCGGTACGCTCGAAGGCGTCGACGATCTTGCTCGGAGTCAGCTTGACGTTGCCGCAATCGACCAGCCCGAGTGCCGCCACCGGATCGAAGTCGGCGTTCGTGGGGTTGAAGCGACGCATCAGCGCCGATTGCTGGCGCACCGAATCTGGCCCGCCACGCGCGCCGATCCGCATGTTGGTGCCGCAGTCGAACGGGATGCCCAGAATGGCGGCCTTGTTGCCTGGGCCGGGCCGGCCGTAGGGCGCGCCCATGAAGGTCAGCGGGGAGGTGAAGAGCTCGTCGTCGGAATACATGGGTCAGGCGCCTGCCAGGAAATCGAAGGCTGTCAACGTGTGGATCTTGGCGACGGCGAGCAGCTCGTCGACCAGAACATATTCGTCAGCGCCACCCATGTTGAAGGGCGTCAACCCGAGCACGACCGTGGGCACGCCGGCGGGGCGATACCAGCGCGAGTCAGATCCGCCGACCCGCATGTTCACCGCCGGCGCGGTTCCCAGTACCTCGGCTGCGACCTGCGCGGTGCGCACGACGATCTCGTCATCGGGTGGCGTAAAGGATGGCTCGAACCGGCGGATCGCGCGCCACGTCACGCCTTCGAGCGAGCCGAGCCATTCGTCGAGCTTCGCAGCGAGCACGTCGGTCGTGATACCGACCGGCAGGCGGATGTCGGCGCGGGCGATGCAGTGGGTCGGCACGAGGTTCGGCGAGGTCCCGCCATCGATCGTGCCGATGTTCACTGTCACGCGCTGCAGGGTCTCCGACTCTCCGGCGCCGGACAATGGCTCGGAAATCGGTTTCGCTTTGGCGATCGCCTGCGTAACTACCGGCGGAGCCTGGAAGGGGATGCCCTCCAGATCCTTCAACCGATCGAGCGCGGTGCGCAGGCGGTCGATCGCATTGGTGCCGCGATGCACGTGCGCACCATGCGCCGGCGAACCGGTCGCCTCGACCTCGACCCACATCAGGCCCTTCTCGCCGAAGCGGACGACCTTCGGCGAGCCGACGTCGCCGCAGATGTTGGCGTCGCCCCTGGCGTGCGGCACGTGCTCCAACATCCAGCCGGTGCCGAGCGAGCCCATGTTCTCCTCGTCGCCCGCGAGCGTGAGCACGATCTCGCCCGACCAGGCGTCGCGATGCTCGGCGAGCAGCTGGGCCGCAAGCAGCGAGCAGGCCATGCCGCCCTTCATGTCGCAGACGCCGCGGCCATAGAGCTTGCCGTCCTTCAGCACGCCGCCCAGCGGAGGGACCGTCCAGGGCAGGTTCTCGAGGATCGGAAAGGTATCGAGGTGGCCGTTGAAGATCAGCCGCCGCCCGGGCTGGGTGGCCTGGATGCGGCCGATCAGGCTTTTCACCCGCGGCGCCGGTTCGATCACCTCGACATCGATACCGGGGATCTCCCGTAGCAGCGCTTCGGCGACTTTGGCGATCTCCTCCGTATCGCTCGGCGGATTGGGCGAGGCGACGGCGACCAGCCGCTGCGTGACGGCGATCAACCGGTCGAGCGAGGCGTCGACCCGCCGGGCAAGCTCATTGCGCAAGGTTGCCATGGCTAGCGGGCCTGCAGGCGGCGTTCCCACCAGCGGATGCCCATTGCGAGCGGCCAGCAGATCAAGAAATAGACGACCGCGATGAAAGTAAAGGTCTCGAGCGGCCGGAAGTTGGTGGCGCTGAGCTCCATGCCGCGCCGCGTGATCTCGCTCACGGAGATGACCGCGCCGAGCGAGGAGAACTTGATGAGCTGCACGAAGTTGGAGGCAAGCGGCGGCAGGGTCATGCGCACCGCCTGTGGCAGGACGATACGGAAGAACGACTGGGTCGGCGTCAGCCCGAGCACCTGCGCGGCCTCCCGATGTCCCTTCGGGACGCCCTGGATACCCGAACGATAGACTTCGGAGATGAAGGCCGCCTGATAGAGCGACAGGCCGATCACCAGCGCCGTCAGCGATTCGATGCGCACGCTGAACACGATCGGCAGCACGTAGTAGACCCACAGCAGCTGGACCAGGATCGGCGTGTTGCGGATCACCTCGCCGATCGAGACGCCAATCCAGCGCAACGGTGCAAAGCGCGACATGTCCATCAGGGCGATGACCAGGCCCAGGACCATCGCCAGCACCAGCGTGATGGCAGAGATGACCAGGGTCATCTGCAGTCCCGACATCAGGAAGTCGAAACTGCCCCACACCGTGTCCCAGCGGAACTGGTACTTGAACATGTCGTCCGCGATCAGAAGACTATTGCGCGACGATCGGATCGAGCTTGTGCTTCTTGGCGTACTTCATCAGCCGGCCGTCGAGCTTGATGGTATCGACGAACAGGTTGATGTAGTTCAGCCAGATCTGGTCCCCCTGCGGCACGACGTAGGCGTAGGGCGTGATGGCGAGCTTCTCCTCGGGCAGGATGTAGGTTGCCCAGTCGAACTCGTCGGTGACTTTGATGGCGGTCGGGAAGTCGGTCATGATCACGTCGACCCGCTGGGCCACCAGCTCGGCTTCGCGGGTGTTGGGCGGCGCCACCGACACCACCTCGGCGTTTTTCAGGTAGCCCTTCATGAAGGGTTCGATGTAGCTGCCGAGCGAGACTGCGGCTTTGACTCCCTTCTGGTCGATATCGGCCCACTTCTTGATCTTGCTGTCCTTGCGCGTGACGGCATAGATGTTGGTGAGCAGGTACGGACGCGAGAATTCCACCGCCTGCGCGCGCTTCAGGGTCGCGCCGACGCCGAACATACCGATCTCGCACTTGTTGGCCTGCAGGTCGGCGATGAAGCTGCCGAAGCTCGACTCGACGATCTCGAGCTTGGCATCGAGTTCCTTTGCCAGCTCTTCGGCCAAGTCGGCATCGATGCCTTCGATCTTGCCCGTCTTGGGATTGCGGAACGAGATCGAGTAGTAGAGCGGATACTGGCAAACCCGCAGTTTCTTGCTCTTGGTGACCTCGAACAGGCGCGATTGCGTCTGTTGTGCCTCGACCGGAATCGCCGCCGCCGCCACAAAGCACGCCACGGCGAACGCTGCGAAAATTGCCTTCAGCCTCATGACATTATCTCCCTTCTATTCCTCGAACTGCTGCAGAAATCGCTGTGCACGCTCCGTCTTCGGTGCATCGAAGAAGGCGGCACCCGGCGCCTCCTCGACGATCTCGCCGCGATCCATGAACGCCGTACGCGTGCCGACATGGCGTGCGAAATTCATCTCGTGCGTCACCACCAGCATCGTCATGCCTTCCTGCGCGAGCTGGCGCATGACGAGCAGCACCTCGCGGCGCAGCTCCGGGTCGAGCGCGCTGGTCGCCTCGTCGAACAGCAGCACCTTGGGCGACATGGCGAGCGCGCGGGCGATGGCGACCCGCTGCTGCTGGCCGCCCGACAGCCGCGCCGGATAGGCGTCGCGCTTTTCCGACAGGTCGACCTTCGCGAGCAGCCTTTCGGCGATCGCGACGGCCTGGTCCTTCGGCAGCTTCTTCACCCGGATCGGCGCCTCGATCAGGTTCTCCAGAACCGTCATGTGCGGCCAGAGATTGAAATGCTGGAACACCATGCCGATGTCGGAACGCACCGCGCGGGCGGCTGCCTTGACCGGTTTCTCCTGCCCCGGTGTCGAGATGGCGGTTCCCTGCATCACGACGCGACCCTCGCTCGGCGTTTCGAGCAGGGCGAGACAACGCAGCAGGGTGGTCTTTCCCGAGCCACTTGGGCCCACGACACAGACGACGTCGCGCTCCATCACAGGCAGCGTGACGCGGGTCAGCACCTGGTGATCGCCGAATTTCTTCGACACTGCGTCCGCCACGATTATCGGTGTGCCCGCCATGGGGAGACCATAAGCAATTCCTATGCCGCTCGCCAAGTGCCGGAATTCATGGTTGCCTCTTTGCATCCAGCGCTGCAGGTGCGCTATTGAGGGGCAATAAGGAGTGCTTATAGTATATGGATGTAAAGCTCCTCGAAGCCTTCCGGGCGGTCGTCGACACCCGCTCGGTCACGGCTGCCGCGCAGGCCATGGGCATCACACAGCCAGCAGTATCCGGACAGATCGCCAAGCTCGAGGAAAGCGTCGGCTTTCCTCTGTTCGAGAGAGCCGGCGGACGGCTCAAGCCCACGCCGGAAGGCATGCTGTTCTATGCCGAAGCAACCCGCGTGCTGGGCGAGGTCGATCGCCTGGCAGCGACAACGGCGCAGATTCGCGAGGGCCAGTCCGGGCGATTGGTGATCGCCAGCCACCCCGCGGCGGCGATCTCGCTGCTGCCCGCGCTGGTCGCCGATTTCGTCGCGCAACGGCCGGGCGTGTCGGTCCGGATGATCTCGCGCCACTCCGACGTGGTGAGCCAGCTCCTGCCGACGGAAGCCTATGAACTCGGCATCGCCGAACTGCCGGTCGACGAGACCGATGTGCGGCTGGTGCGCTACCAGATGCGCTGCGTCGCGATCCTGCCGCCGCGGCACCCGCTGGCGTCCCGCAAGCTGCTGACGCCGGCGCTTCTCTCCGGGCAGCCGATGGTGGCGCCGGCGCGCTCGCCGCAGATGCTGAGCCGGGTTTACGGTACCTTCGCCGCGGCCGGCGCGCACATCAACGCCGTGGTGGAGGCCGAGTTCTTCGCGAGCTGCTGCGCCCTGGTCGCTGCCGGCACCGGTTGGTCGCTGGTCGATCCTTTGTCGGCGCAGAGCTTCTCTTCGCTCGGTCTGGTGACGCGGCAGTTCGAACCAGCCGTCACTTATGACATCGGCGTTTTCCACCGCCGCGATCGTGAGCCGTCGGTGCTGGCAGCCGCCTTCCTCGAATTGCTCGACTCGAAGCTCGGGAGCCCGCGATGAACGATGCCCTTCGACTGGCACCGGCGCTTGCGGCACGGCTCGCCGCGGACCCCGCTTTGTGGCGCGACTTCTACGACATATGCGATTGCGGCGGCCGCCTCGCGGGGACTGGGAGCGAGAAGAAGGCCTTTGCCCTTCTGCGAGAGCGCGTGCGTGCAGCGTCCCCCGCCAACTCAGGGCGTTCCATCCCGGTGCCGTACAACGGATGGCAGGCAAAGCGCGCCACCTTGCGCCTGCCCGATGGCACGATGGCGCCTTGTCATCCGCTGGTCCGCACGATCGCCACCGCGCAGGACGGCCTCACCGCCGAGGTTATCGATCTCGGTCGCGGCACGCCGGAGGAGTTTGCGGAGCACGCGGGCGAGATCGAGGGCCGCATCGTGCTCGTGCGTCACGAGCTGATGTTCGCCGCCGGCACGGTCCACCGCCGGCGCAAGTACGACATGGCGCGGGCCAACGGCGCGGTAGGCTTCCTGATCGGCGGCCCGCTGTCGGGTCATGTCGTGGCGGGCTCGTCCGGACGTGAAAGCGGCGATGGTATCCCGGCGCTCGGCATCTCGCCCGAGACGGCGGCACGGCTGGCGCGCCGTGCCGATGGCTGGCCGTCCGTCACTATGACAATCGAGACGGACGAGGCCCCGGCGGAGACGGAGACGCTGGTCTACGATTATCCCGGCACGACCGACGAATGGGTGGTGCTGTCGGCACATGTCGACGGCCACGACCTTGCCGAGTCGGCGATGGACAACGGTACCGGCCTGGCCGTCGTGCTGGCCGTGACGCGCGCTCTATCGTCCGAAGCGGCAACATGGCGGCGCGGACTGCGGGTGATGTTCTTCAGCGTCGAGGAATGGGCACTGACGGGCTCGGCGCAATATGTCCAAAGCCTCGGCGGCGCGGAGCGCGACAAGATCGCCCTCAACATCAACCTCGACTCGGTTGCAGGCAGCCCAAATCTCGCGGCGTTGACCAGCGGATATCCTGGCGTCGAGCCATTCCTGTTGCGGGTGGCGGCGGAGAACGGCCAGTCGCTGCGCACGGTGCGGCCGCTGATGACCAATTCCGACCATGCCAACTTCGCCGCCGGCGGCATTCCGGCGATCCGTCTGGTCGCGGGCTTCGACGACCCAAACGCCCATCTGCGCGTGGTGCTGACGCCTGCAGACACGCGGGACAAGGTGGCGCAAAGCGAGCTGCGCCAGGCGACCCTGCTGACCGCAGCCCTAGTGGCCGCCGCCTGCAATGCCGATCCGGCGGAAGCTGCGGCCTGGAGGCTCAAGCCGGGGTCTTGAGGAACTGCAGCAGCAGCCGGTTGACCTCGTTGGGCTGCTCCTGCTGCACCCAGTGGCCGGCACCTTCGATGAGATGGATCTCCTTCATCTTCGTGCAGGCGACCGTCTGCATGCGTTCGATCGCGCCCGGCGTCTGGTAGATGCCCCAGTCGCTGCGGCCGGAGATGAAGGTCGAGGGCACGTCGACGGTACGTCCGGTGAAGACCTCGAGTTCGCCGCTCACCTTGCCGCCGGTGCGCACCCGGTACCAGTTGAGGCCGCCCTGAAAGCCGGTGCGCGCATATTCCTCACTATAGACCTTGAGTTCTGAATCGGGCAGCCACTTGTTGCTCGCGATCTCCGCGGCTGACGGCATCTCCTTGGCCACCGTCTCGGCCATGCCCTCGGCGAGATCCATGATGTAGTAGGTCGGCATCTTGGCGAGTTCGTTGGCCGTCCAGCCCGTGAGCTCGAAAGGCTTGTTGGCTTTCCAGTCGGCGCTCTTGTGGTGGTAGTAGGCGCGCAGGAAATCGTGCACGCCCTGCTTGGCATGCCACATGTTCTCGTTGGCGGGACGGGCCGAGTAGTACCACTGGTAATGCTTGCGTGGTCTTGGAAGCGCTGCGAGCGCGGCGTGGATGTCGGGCGCCTTTGCGGCGGGTGGCCCGAAGGGTACAGATGGCGGACCCGAGAACGGCGCGCTCATGAGCACCATGCGGGTGAAGATGTCGGGCCGCACCAGGGCGGCGTAGGCTGCGACCGAGGCACCGAAATCATGGCCCACAACGGCCTCGGCTGTGCGATGGCCGCAGGCGAACAGGACGCCGATCGCGTCGCGCAGCAGGTTCATGAAGCGGAAGCCGGTGAGATCGCCGTCGTAATCGGCATCCCACCCGGTCGTGCGGCCGTAGCCGCGCTGGTCGGGCGCGATCGCGTGGTAGCCGGCGGCGGCCAATGCCGGCATGACCTTGCGCCAGCTGTAGGCGAGCTCGGGAAAACCGTGCAGCAGCAGGACAGCTGGGCGCCCGGGCGTTTCATGGCCGGCTTCGAGCACGTGGATAGCGAGGCCGTTGATGTCCGGCAGAATGCGGGCGCGGACGCCGGCTGGGAGAACGGTAGCGGGCAGGGGATCCATGGTCGATTGAGTCCACGAAAAAGCCGGCAGGGCAACTGCCCGGCCGGCCCGATCTCGCCGCTCTGCGGTCGTTGATGTAGCCTTACCGCGCCGCGTAGCGATAGGCGGTGGTCGTGGTGCTCTCGTCTACCATGCACTGGCGATACTCCTGTGTCATGGGCTCGACATCGTTGGCGAGACACGCCTTGCTGGCATCGCCGATGGTGCGGGCCTCGGCGGCAGCTCGATAGGGCTGGCCGCGATCATAGGCTTGCGCCGCGCGCGTCACACAGGCCTCGAATGGTACTGAGTGCGGTCCGATACCGGCATCGAGACATACACTCTCTGCATGGGCGAGCGCGTCGCCCGATTGAGCACGCGGCGTTGGCGACAGGACCGCAACGGAGGCAAAGGCGCCAGCTGCGATCACGATGATATTCAAACGGGACATTCGGTCCTCCTCGCGCAAGGGTCTGTGCGTCCTGTGTCCAAGGAACGCCCTTCTGTCGCGATCAGTTGCGATCGCGTAAAAGGTCGGGAAGACGTTCAACTAAATGGTTGAGCGTCGTGCCGACTAACTGTATGTTCAACCACATGGTTGAAGAATCGTCGGCTGGGCTCGACCGCGTGTTCGGCGCACTGTCGGATTCGACCCGCCGTGCCATGCTGCGCCGGTTGGCCGGTGGGACGCGTACCGTGAGCGAGCTCGCCGAGCCGTTTGCCATGTCGTTTGCGGCCGCTGCCAAGCACGTCAAGGTGCTCGAGCAGGCGGGCCTCCTCAGCCGCACGATCGAAGGCCGGTCCCACCGCTGCCGGATCGAAGCCGGACCTCTCGAGGCGGCCGATCGATGGCTCGCCACCTACGAGCGCTTCTGGTCGATGCGACTTGACGACCTGGAACGGGCGCTGACGCGCGATGCCGCAAGAAGGAGCAGGAAATGAAAGAGTATCCGAGCGTGCTCTCGCCCACCGAGATCCGTTTTGAACGGTTGTTGCCTGGACCGATCGAGATGGTCTGGAACTACCTGACGGATGCGGAAAAGCGCGGCGAATGGTTGGCGAGCGGCCCTCTCGAACCGAGGGTTGGAGGCAAGGTCTTCCTGCGCTTCAAGCATGCCGACCTGTCGTCCAAGAAGGCGGCTGCGCCCGAGCAGTACGCGACGATGGATGCGGAAGGTCACAGCGGCGAGGAGACGATTACCGAGTTCGATCCGCCGCGGCGGCTCGCCTTCACCTGGGGCGGTGGGTCAGAGGTGGTTTTCGAGCTGGCGCCGAAGGACGGCAAGGTGCTGTTGACGCTCACTCACCGGAAGCTGCCGACCGAAGCCGAGCGTGACGGCGACGCGGTCGGATGGCATTGCCATCTCACGGTGCTGGTCGAAAAGCTCGAAGGCCGGGCTCCGCCGGCCTTCTGGGATATCTTCAGGAAGTTGAGCGCGGAGTACGCAAACGGCATTCCACGCTGATGACGGGTTACCTGGCCTCCGCCACATTCACCCCGCTCTGGTCGTCGCCGAGGATCAACAACTGGCTGTTCGCTTCGATCTCTTTGTTGACACAGGTGGCATAGCCTTGCCCCTCGGGCCGGAATCCCTCCTCGAGGCATGAAACGCGTGCGTCGCCGGCGGCCCGAGCCAGCTGCTTGGCCAGACTCCGCTCGCCCCACTCGTAGGCACGCGTCACATGCGAAAGGCAGCGTTCCCACGCTGCCGACCGGGGCTGGACACCGTGATCGCGGCACGCCATCTCGGCGCGCGCCTGGGGAGACACTGACACCGGCTGGGCGGCAAACGCCGTTGCAGCCACGGCCAAGCTGCCCACCAAGATTGCGGCGACGAATTCGGTCCGACTCATATTTCCCTCCTGCCTCCTGCCAAACAAACGCCCCGGGAGCACGCTCGGTTGCCAAGAACGGGGGGAAGGCCTACCGCTGCATCCAATGGGGAATCTCAAGACTTTGCGTGCTGCGTGACGAAACTTGAGCTCGCTTGGCGGTGGTTCCGGGCTCGCGTGAGTTTCCGGCGCGTGCATCTGGCGCTCAGCCTGAGGGTCACCATCGGCGCCGTGTTGGCCCTTCTTGCCGCCCAGTTGCTCGGGCTCCCATTGCCGCTCTGGGTGGTCCTGACGGCGGTGATCGTCACGCAAATGAGCGTCGGTCGCTCCCTCAAGGCCACCGCTGACTATCTGGTGGGAACGATCGGCGGCTCTGTGTACGGCGGCGCCGTCGCGATCCTCATTCCGCACGAAGGACAGCTGGCGTTGCTGGCTGTCCTGGTGGTCGCGCTCGCGCCGCTTGCCTTGCTGGCGGCAGTGCGGCCGAGCATGAACATCGTGCCGATCACCGCCATCATCGTGCTGCTTCTGCCGGGCATCACCCACACCAGCCCCCTCGACTCGGCAATATATCGCGTGCTCGAGGTCGCGTTGGGAGCGCTTGTCGGGCTGGTGGTGTCGTTCATCGTGCTCCCGTCGAGCGCGCATCGCCAGATGCGCCAGGCGGCGGCCCGCATTCTCGACCTGATGGCGCGCGCACTGGTCGCGCTGATGGCCGGCTTGCGCCGCGGGCTGGATGACGACGAGCTGCACCGTCTGCAGGACGGCATCGGACAGGGCCTCGCCGATCTCGACACGATCGGCGCCGAAGCCGAGCGCGAGCGCCGGGCGCGACTGTCGTCGGAAGCCGATACCGGACCGCTGCGGCGCACCCTGCTGCGCCTGCGCCATGACCTGGTGATCGTCGGACGGGCTGCCCACACACCCCTGCCCGAGGCAATGCGCCCGCGGCTGTCGCCTCGACTCGACGAGATCTCGCTGACGGCCTCGACCTATCTGCGCGCCTGCAGCGCGTCGCTGCTTGCCAGCCAGGGACCGCCGCCCCTAGAGGCGTTCGAGCGGGCCCTCGACGCCTATGATGCGGAGGTCGACGCCGTGCGAGCCGAAGGCCTGACGCGGACGCTTCCAGGCGACGCTGCCGAGCGCTTCTTCGCCATCGGCTTCGCGCTCGAGCAGATGCACCAGAACCTCCGCGACTTGGCGCGCGTGGTCACGGAGTGGAGCGCGACGGCTGACTCCACTAAGAATCACTAAATGCGGTTGGTCGCATCAAGTTGAGGAAGGGTTGGGGATGGAAGAACTCACAAATCGCATCGTCGCCGATCGCATCTGGAATCGTGCATGTCTGGAGTTCGCATGTCTTAAGGACGTATCGGGTCTGAGAGAAGGGGATCGCGCGCTCTTGGCGATGATACTGGCGGACGGCTATGTGTGGAACGGTGGGGTATTGAACGCGGTAGAAGTTCTTCACGAGAACGGTGAATTCGAAGAGGCGATCGAGGCCTTTCGCTATTTCGGAAGTTCCGACGTCGCCGACTTCCTGATCGAAGCAAGAGCCATTTATCTGACCGAAGAGGACCTTGGCGAGCACGAGGTCGCTTTGGATAAGCGGTACTGGGCGCTACTGCCCAACGATGGTGCCGACCTGACCAAGCGATTCGAGTCTGTTCTGCTCGAGAAGCCCTGGGCTTTCGCTCCGCTCGAGATGTAGAGCAAAGCCAGTTGGCAAGGCCCAATGCAGGGGAACGCGGTCGTGAGTCCCTCGGCCAACCAAATTGATTCCGCCTAATAGCTCTTCGGCAGGCCGAGCACCCGTTCGGCGACGTAGCACAGGATCAGCTGCTCGCTGACGGGAGCGATGCGGGCGATCATGACCTCGCGCAGGAAGCGCTCGACGTGGAACTCCTTGGCGTAGCCGTAGCCGCCATGGGTCAGGATAGCGCGTTCGCAGGCATCGTAGGCGGCGCGGGCGCCGAGATACTTCGCCGCGTTGGCCTCGGCACCGCAATCCTTGCCGTTGTCGTACAGCCAGGCCCCCTTGAAGGTCAGCAGGTTGGCGGCCTCGAGCTGCATCCAGCTCTCCGCCAGCGGATGCTGGATCGCCTGGTTCTTGCCGATCGGCCGGCCGAACACGACGCGCTCCTTGGCATATTGAGTCGCCTTGGCCAGCGCCGCCTTGCCGATGCCGATCGCCTCGGCCGCGATCAGGATCCGCTCGGGGTTGAGGCCGTGCAGCAGGTAGTGGAAACCCTTGCCCTCCTCGCCGATGCGGTCCTCCAGCGGCACCTTCAGCCCGTCGATGAACACCTGGTTGGTGTCGATCGCCTTGCGGCCCATCTTCTCGATCTCGCGCACCTCGATCTTGCCGCGATCGAAGTCGGTGTAGAACAGCGATAGGCCGTCCGTCGGCCGCTTGCATTTGTCCTTGGGCGTGGTGCGGGCGATCAGCAGCATCTTGTCGGCGACCTGCGCCGTGGTGGTCCAGGTCTTCTTGCCGTGCACCACGTAGCCGTTGCCGTCGCGCTCGGCCTTGGTGTCGAGCATGGTCGTGTTGAGGCCGGCGTCCGGCTCGGTGACGGCGAAGCAGCCCTTCACCTTGCCCTTGATGATGTCGGGCAGGATGCGCTGCTTCTGTTCCTCGGTGCCGAATACCACGATGGGGTTGGGGCCGAACACGTTGAGATGCACCGCCGACGCACCCTGCAGCGCCGCGCCCGATTCCGCGACCGTCTGCATCATGATCGCGGCTTCGGTGATGCCCAGGCCCGCACCGCCATACTCCTCGGGCATGGCGATCCCGAGCCAGCCGGCGTCGGCCATGGCGCGGTAAAAGTCTTCCGGGAAGCCACCTTCCTTGTCCTTCTTCAGCCAGTAGGTGCCGTCGAACTCGGCGCACAGCTTGCCGACACTGTCCTTGATCGAGAGCTGGTCTTCGGTGAAGGCGAAATCCATGGTGAACGGTCCATCGACCACGGCGTGGTGCCGCGGCTCCTAGTTGGGGGGAATTTTGCGCCAGTTTGACGAGTGCGGCGATGTTCGCAAGGTCCTTCGAGACGAAGGCATTGAAGTCGGATGCCGCCATCGGCGCCACGTCGGCACGCATCCCCGCGAATAACGAGTGCTTTGGGTCCATTGAGGGCGTTGACCGCGTCGTGATCCAGGACATCACCTATTTCGCTGGGCGTTCCGCCCGCCGCCGACCCAGGCACGGCTGTTCGTAACAGGGGGATGTGACCGACCAGGTTCTCCTCCCGGTCAGATCACGCCGGCATTCTCAAGCCGTTCCAGTTCAGCTTTGTCCAGCCCGAGCAGGCCGGCGTAGATCTCGTGATTGTGCTGGCGCGGCAGCGGCGCCGGCGAATCGTAACCAGCCGTCGCGTTGCCGAACTTGATCGGAAAGCCCGGCGCGCCGATGTCGGCCAAAGGTCCAAGGGTCGGATGGTCGAGCGGCAGGTACATGTCGCGGGCGCGCAGATGCTGCCATTCCGCAAGCTCCTTGGGACCGCGTATTGCGGAGGCGACCCCGCCTGCCGCGAGCATTTCCGTCACCGCCTCCTCGGTGGTGCGGGTAGCGGCCCAGTCGCGCAGCAGTCCATCGCAGCGATCGTTGTTGGCGACCCGCCAGTCGAGGCTGCTCCAGTCGGGATCGCCCAGGAGGTCCTCGCGACCGATCGCCTTGCACACGCCGTTCCACTGGCCGCCGGTCGCCGCGCCGAGAACCGCCCAGCCGTCGCGCGTGGCGTAGGTGTTGATCGGTGAGAAGCGCAGGATTCGGTTGCCCTGGCGCACCGGCACGCCGAGCCGCTCGTACCAGTCGATCGGATCGTCGAAAAGCAGCGCGAACAGCGAATCGACCATCGACACGTCGACGAATTGCCCGCGTCCTGTCCGCTCGCGGTCGAGCAGCGCCGCCAGCACGCCGGACATCGCGAAGGTGCCGGCGATGGCATCCGACAAGGCGGTGCCCGCCTTGGTCGGCGGCTGGCCGGGCAGGCCGGTGACGCTCATCAGTCCGGCCGCGGCCTGCACGGTGACGTCGTAGGCCTTCAGATCTGCGTCCGGCCCGCTGGAGCCGTGGCCCGTGAGGGCGCAATGCACGATGCGGGGATTGGCAGCAGCCAGCTTCGGGTAGTCGAGGCCCAGCCGTTCCATGACGCCGACCGAATAGTTCTCCACCACGACATCGGCGGTCGCCAGCAAGCGATAGAAGAGGGCCTTGCCCTCTGGCTGCTTGAGGTCGAGCGAGATCGCCTTCTTGCCGCGTGTGCGTTTCAGGTAGTTGACGCTGAGATCGTCGGGCGACGTGCGCTCGAACGACACGCCGTTGCGCCCCGCATAAGGCGGCGCCACGGCCACATTCCTCGCTCCGGCGGGCGAGTCGATGCGGATCACCTCTGCCCCCAGGCCGGCCAGGAAAAGAGTCGCCTGGGGGCCGGAGAAGAACTGCGTCAGGTCGAGGACGCGGATCCCCGCGAGGATCTTGTGCATGGCCCGCCGTCTCAGCGCCGGACCAGCAGCTTCTTGATCTGCGCTGCGGCCTGGCGGGCGCGGTGGCGGATCTCCTCGTCGGTGCAGCTCGAGAGCGGATGGTCGACGATCACCGGCTCCAGGCCGGTCATGCCGAGAGCGGCGCGCTGGGTCTCGCACTCGCTCACGAATTCGCGGGTCACGATGACCGCCGTGGGGCGGCCGAGAGCCTCCAGTTCAATGCCGTCGTGCACACTGCACGATGTGCAGCTTCCTCAATCGCCTATGGCGGTGATGCAGATATCGTTGCCGGCGGCGATCTGCTCGATCATCTCCGGCGTGGCGGTGTAGGAGAAGCCGCGCTTCACGTAGGTGTTGACCTGCGAGAAGGCGAACTCCTCGTTCAGGATCTCGGCCGTATAGGTGAGCAGCTTGCCTGCTTTCATCTTTGCGTTGTCGAGCACGGCGAGCCGAAGGCCACTGAGGTCGGCGGCGCGCGGCGACAGGGCGCGCGGCTCGGCTTCGACGATGCCGCGCGGATCGTAACCGTAGAGCGGGGAGCGATGGTCCATGACGATCTCCTGGGATTGCGTGTGGGATCAGAGGTAGCAGGTGCCATCGATGCAAACCGGCCCGCCATTCGGCACGGCGCCGTCGATCGAACGCAGCACCGGATTGTTGTAGTGGCCCCAACCGGGAATGAAGGACGAGAAGCGGCCGGCCGTGCCGCCGATCACGAACAGGTGGATATTGTCCGGCGAGGGCACGATCGGAATGTCCGAATCGAGGTCGCGGCGATACCACTTGGGCAGATGGCGATTGTAGGCCTTGCCGTACTTGTGGTCGTGGACGATGCGGCCGAACTTGTTGGTCGCATACATTTGCAGGTAGCAACGGACGTCGTGTCGGGTCCAGCCGTGCTTGGCGATCGCCTGCGCATGCTCGGGCGACAGCGCGACGGTGCAATGGCCGCTCGCGCGCGCATTGTTGTGCACGACCGTGGTCATCGACGAGATGACGTCGTTCAGGATGCCCTCGGGATCGTTGGGAAGCGGGCTGTTGATGTTGTGGTTCGATTCGGCGCCGATCACGAACACCGTCGAGTCCTGCATCCGGTAGCCCTTCTCCACGTGATAGGGCGCCCAGGGGCTGTCTTCCTCGTTCTCGGCCACGCAGTAGGAATACTTCGCGGGCGTGCCCTGTGTGCTCTTGTCGAGCACGCCGGGGAGGGCGCCGCCGACATTGAGCAGAACAAGGCGGATGGCGCGGCCGATAGTGGCATTCGCGCGGTTACCGGGACCGAAAGCGCCGTGGCCGGCATTCATGCCGATCTGCTTGCGGATTGGGCCGTTGACGATGGCGAGCGGCGCGATCACGTGCGTGGTTGCCTGGATCGCGTTGAGATTGAAGTGGTTCTCGCACATCGCCCGCAGCGCGGTGCGCAGAACGGGCGCGTAGCTCGGCAGGCAGCCGGCCATCACCGCATTGATCGCCAGCACTCTGCGGGTCAGGTTGCCCCAGCGCGGCGGTACGCGCGCCTCGAGGAAGGCGGGCTCGCCGCCCAACGCCTCGATCATCGCCTCGAGTTTCTCCTCGGTCGGCGGCACGACCGGCAGGCCGTCGGTAAAGCCTTGCGCGAAGTACCATTCCTGCAGGTCGACGCCGTCGAGCGGCGTCATGTCCGCCGCGATTGCGTCCGGGCTCTTTTCCCTGAGTGCCTGCGCCATCTGTCCCTCGCGCCTGTCGTGACGGGAACAATAGCCAAATATTCGAATAATACAACGTGCGGAAGCTATCGCTCCGCGACATTGCCCCGGAACAGATCGATGGTCTGGCTGAACAGCTCGAGCCGGTAGTGAAGCTCACCTAGCGCAATCACGTCGTTGTCCCAGCCAAAATAGGTGCGATGCACCACGACGGTGGGATGGCCGACTGTCACCTTGAGATGCGCGGCGATGTCGGCCGTGGCCTTGCCGCCCGACAGTTCCTGCCGCACGCGGTGCGCGCGAATCTTGCGATGCCGCTCGATCTGCACGATCAAAGGTTCCTTGCCGATGCGGGTGCGCGGCAGCGCCAGGCCGATGTCCGCGGCAAGAAAGTTGAGCGAAAAGAAAGAGGGGCCGTCCGTGCCGGCGCGGCTCACACGCTCGATCAGGAAGAGCGTGCCCCGCGGGCCGACCCCGAACATCCTGGCGGCACGGGGATGGTCGCGAGCCGGCACCACACCGGCCGACAGCACGTTTGGCCGCTCGAGCAGATTGCGGTCGATCAGGTCCTCGACAGTACGGATCGCCCAGCGCGACTCCGGAGCCGAGCGCTCGACCACCGTCGTGCCGCGGCCGGGCTGGCGATGGATCTGCCCGTCCGACTCCAGCCGCTGCATGGCACTGCGCACGGCATAGCGCGACATCCCGAACTCGGCGATCAGCTCGTTCTCGGTCGGAAAGCGCTGCTTGTATTTCCCGGCCGCAACGCGCTCGCGCAGGATGTTGGCGAGCTTGAAACCGACCGACGAGGTGCCGCGTCCCGCCACTAGCGATTGGCTGCGAGCCAGCTCATCATGATGCGGTTGAACTGCTCGGGCCGCTCGACGTTGGGCAGGTGGCGCGCCTTGGCGATTTCCTCGTAGCGGCCGCCCGGAATCTTGGACGCAATCAGCTTGTTGCGCTCCGGCGGCGTGCCTTCGTCCTGGTCGCCGCAGATCACCAGGGTGGGCGCCTTGATGGTCGGCAGCCGGTCGAGATAGTCGAAGTTCTGGATCGCCGACATGCAGCCGGCCGAGCCCTGCGGGGTGGTGCCGCTGATCGTGTCGCGGATCTCGGTCCAGCGCTGCGGATTCACCTGCTTGAACTCGTCCGTGAACCAGCGTTGCATGGTTGCGTCGGCCAGTGCCGCCAACCCCTTGCTGCGCACCGTGGCCTTGCGTTCCTCCCAGGTGCCGGCCGACCCGGTTGGCGTCGACGGCTGGGTGTCGCACAGGCAGAGCGAGGCGAGATAGCCCGGATTCGCCAGTGCAAACCCCTGGCCGATCATGCCGCCGATCGACAGGCCGATGTAATGAACCTTCTTGATGTTCAGGACGTCCAGCGCCCCTTTCACGTCGGCCGCGAGCTGGTCCATCGTGTAGTCGCCGTCGACCGGCGCGCTGCCGCCATGGCCGCGCATGTCGAGCCGCAGCACGCGGTAGCCCGCGCCCAGCAGCGGCACCATCTGCTCGACCCACATGCCGCCGTCGGAATTGAGCGAATGGGTGAAGCACACGACCGGCGCGTTCTGCGGGCCGGCAAGGTCGAAGTAGACGCGACGTCCGTCCAGAGACAAGAGCATGAAAACCTCCCAAGTCTGTCGTCCTGAGCGCAGCGAAGGACCTCACCGAACGACCACCGAGTCCCTTGCCGGCGTGAGGTCCTTCGCTTCGCTCAGGACGACGGTTCAATCACATTGCGCTAATTCCGCCGTCGATAACGACTTCCGAGCCCGTCATGAAGCTCGACTCGTCGGACGCGAGGAAGACGAGGGCCCAGCCGACTTCCTCCGGTCGGCCGAGGCGGCCGATCGGGACCTGGCGGCCGAGCTTCTGCTGCATCTGCTCCTGGCCGAAGCGGTCGCGGTACTTGTCGAGGATCGGCGTATCGATGAAGGTCGGATGCACCGAGTTGCAGCGGATGTTGTAGCCGGACTTCGCACAGTGCAGTGCCACCGACTTGCTGAGCAGCCGCACGCCGGCCTTGGCCGAGTTGTAGGCCGCCATGTTGGCGCCGGCGATGATGCCGGAGATCGACGAGATGTTGATCACCGAGCCGCCGAGGCGCGCGGTGTGCTTCTTGATCTCGGCGACGCCGTGCTTGCAGCCGAGGAACACCCCGTCGAGGTCGATCGCATGCACCTTGCGCCATTCCTCGAGCGTGATGTCCTCGACCGTCTTGCTGAGGCCGATGCCGGCGGAATTGAGCAGCACGTGCAGCGCCCCGAACTTGTCGACCGTCTCCTGGATCGCGGCCTTCCAATTGTCCTCGCTGGTGACGTCGAGCTTCACGAAGTGGCCCGCCGGCCCCAGCCGATCGGCGACCGCCTTGCCGCGGTCGGCGGCGATATCCGCCACGACCACGCTGGCGCCTTCCTGCGCCATGAGCTCGGCGGCGTTGGCGCCGAGGCCCGAGGCGCCGCCGGTGATCAGCGCGACCTTGCCCTTCAGGCGATCGGTCATTTCTTCTTTCCTCCCGCAACGGCTTCGCGATGGGCGATCATGCTCGTGGCGGCCACGATGATGGCCGCGCCGACGAACGTCCAGAGATCAGAGGTCTTGCCCCAGAGCGCCACGTCCATCAAGGCGGCCCAGACGATACCGATGTAGCTGACGGGCTGCAGGGCGGAAATGTCGAGCAGCCTGTAGGACCAGGTGATGAAGAAGTAGCCCAGGGTTCCGAAGACGCCGGCTGCCGCGAACAAGGCGAGCTGGGTGAGTGTGGGCGTCTGCCAGAACCACAGGCCGAAGGGCGTGAAGCACAGCGCGGCGATCACCGTCTGCCAGAACACGACAAGGGCCGGCAGGTCGCGGCCCGACACTGCCTTGGCGACCAGGTTGGAGCCGGCGATCAGAGGAATCGCGGCCAGCATCATCCAGATGCCGGGGTTCATGTCGGTCATGCCCGGTCGCACGATCACCAGCATGCCGGCGAACCCGACCGCGACCGCGAGCCAGCGACGCGCCTGCACGCGCTCGCCTAGGAACAGGGCGGCGCCCAGGGTCACGAAGATCGGCCCTGTGAAGCCAAGTGCCGCCATGGTGGCGAGCGGCAGCCAAACGACGGCCTCATACCACAGCCCATAGCCGCCGGTGTGGAAGAGGCCGCGGAAGCAGTGGAGTTTGAGATCGCGGGTCGCGAGGCCGCGGATGCCCGATCGCCACAGCAGGATCGGCACGATCACGACGAGGCCCGCGATCCAACGGCCCCAGGAGACCAAGAGCGGCGGCATCTCGCCCGCGAGTTCCTTCACCGAGGCGTTGAGCCCCGTGAAGAACAGGCCCGAGACGACGGCGATGGCAAAGCCGCGCGCAACCCGCGAGGGGATCAGGCGGGAAAGCGCGTCCGGCGCGTCAGGCACGTTGATCGTGGGCGCAGGGGCGGCCATCAGGCGACGGGCTTGCCTGCACGGATGGTGGCGGTCAAGCCGCGCCTTTCGCAGGTCAGTCGAGCGTGACCTTGTAACGGCTGATGGCGAGCGCCGAGACGGCCAGCAGGATCGCGGTCAGTGCCAGCAGGTTGCCGGTGACGTCGCTCAGCTCCGCGCCCTTCAGCATCAGCCCGCGAACCAGACGCATGAAGTGGGTCGCCGGCAGCGCCTCGCCCAGCCATTGCGCCCAGACCGGCATGCCGCGGAACGGGAACATGAAGCCGGACAGCAGGATCGATGGCAGGAGGATGAAGACCGAGGCCTGCATCGCCTGGAGCTGGTTCTGCGTCACGGTCGAGATGGTGAAGCCGATGGCGAGATTGACCGTGATGAACAGCGCCGTGCCGAGGCAGAGCAGGGCGAGGCTGCCCTCGGTCGCGACGTCGAACAGGACCCGCGACACCAGCAGGATCACCGCGACCTGAACCGAGCCGATGGCGATATAGGGCACGATCTTGCCGATCATCACTTCGATCGGCCGGACCGGCATGGCGAGCAGGTTCTCCATCGTGCCGCGCTCGCGCTCGCGCGTCACGGCGAGCGCGGTCATCATCACCATGGTCATGGTGAGAATCACCGCCAGCAGGCCGGGGACGATGTTGAGCCGGGCCTTCCCCTCGGGATTGTAGCGGCGCTGCAGCACGATCTGGACGGCGCCCGGCTTGGGATTGAGCCCGGCGAGCGGGCCGACAAGGTCGCGCCGCAGCGCCTGCTCGATGGCGGGCTGCGCCGACGCCAGAGGATTGGCGGCTGCCATTGGATCGGTGGCGTCCGCGTCAATCAGGATCTGGGCGCGCTCGCCGCGCACCAGCCGGCGCGTGAAGTCCGACGGGATGGTCACGACGAACTGGACCTCGCCCCGCTGCAGCAAGGCATTGGCCTCGGCCTCCGAGGCCGGCCGATGGGTGAAGTCCATGTAACCGGTGCTGGCGAGCGCGGAGACGATCGTGCGGGTGATCGCCGTATCGTCGGCCGAGATCACTGCCGCCGGCAGATGATGCGGATCGGTGTCGATGGCGTAGCCGAACAGCAGGAGCTGCATGATCGGCACGCCGAACATCATGGCGAAAGTCAGCCGGTCGCGGCGAAGCTGCTGGACTTCCTTGACAATGATGGCGCGCAATCGCCGCCAGAAACCCCAGCCGATCATGCGGGCCGTCTCACGAGCCGGGCGCGTTGTCGTGCGCCTTCCCCATCAGGTGGATGAACACATCCTCGAGCGTCGGCGCCGCTTCCCTCCAGTCGAGCCCGTCGGTTCGCAGCGGGTCGATCGCGGCGAGCAGCGGTCCTCGCTCGGGTCCCGAGACGTGCAAGGTCGCTCCGAAGGCGGCGGCCGCCGTGACGCCCGGCGCATCGCGCAATCTCGGCGCAAGCCGGTCGGCGCCGGATCCGGTCGCGATGAAGGAGACGAGGCCCGACTCCTCGATCACCTCGTCCGCCGTGCCGCGCGCCATCAGCGCGCCGTAGGCGATGTAGGCGATCTCATGACAGCGCTCGGCCTCGTCCATGTAGTGGGTCGACACCAGCACCGTTATGCCCTCGGCGGCGTAGGAGTGGATCTCGTCCCAGAAGGCGCGGCGCGCCTTGGGGTCGACGCCCGCCGTCGGTTCGTCGAGCAGCAGCAGCTTGGGCTCGTGCAGCACGCAGGCAGCGAGCGCCAGCCGCTGCTTCCAGCCACCCGACAGAGTGCCTGCGAGCTGCTTCTGACGGGTCGTGAGGCCTAGCCGCTCGAGCGAGCCGTCGACCCGCGCCTTCAGCCGGCCGAGGCCATAAACCCGGCCGACGAATTCGAGGTTCTCCCGAATGGTGAGATCCTCATAGAGACCGAAGCGCTGCGTCATGTAGCCGGCCTGGCGCTTGATCGCGTCGCGCTCCCGTACCAGGTCGTGGCCGAGGCAGGTGCCGCCGCCGCCGTCGGGCGTCAGCAGGCCGCAGATCATGCGCAAGGTCGTGGTTTTGCCCGAGCCGTTGGGACCGAGGAAGCCGCAGATCCGGCCCTGCTCGACCGCGAGGCTCACATGGTCGACGACGGTGCGCTTGCCGTAGCGCTTGACCAGGTCGTGCACGTCTATCGCGAGCGGCATGGCGGCCTCACTCCGCCAACGGCGCGACGGCGATCGGCAGGCCGGGCGACAGCCTTGCCTGCGACGCCTCGGGCCGGGCCTCGATCAGGAAGACGAGCTTCGATCGCGCGGTCTGGGAGTAGATCACCGGCGGCGTGAACTCCGCACGGGGCGAGACGTAGATGATGCTTGCCTTCAGGTCGGCCGGACAGCCGTCGCACGTGAAGCTGACCGGCGCTCCCATCCGTGCCTGCGCGATATCTTCCTGCGGCACGAAGAAGCGCAGCTTCACCCGGAACGCCGGAAGCAGCGACACGACGGGTGTGCCGGCCGGCACCCATTCCCCGACATTGAAGAAGGTGTTCTCGATCAGCCCATCCTCGGGCGCGACGGGCATGAGGTCGTCGAGCCGCTTCTTCGCCTGGGCGAGGTTGGCCCGATCCTGATCGACCTGCGCCTTCGCGGCAGCGATCTCGTCGGGCCGTGCGCCCAGCTCTCCCACTTTTTCCTGCGCCGCCAGCGAGGCAGCGCGTGAGCGCAGCTGGCGCACCATGGATTCCGCCTGCTCGTAGTCCTTGCGCGTGCCGACGCCCTTGGCCAGGAGCTCGGTCTGTCGCTTGAACTCGACCTCTGTCTGCGCGAGCGCGGCCTCGTTTTCGCGGCGTTGCGCCCGCACCACCTCCTGCTCTTCCTGACGCTTGCCCTTGAGCAGGTTCTCGTAACGCGCCTCGGCCTCGGCCAGCGCTCCTTCGGCGCGGGCGACCTCGGCTTGGGCCATCACCGGGTCGATGACGAACAGCCTGTCGCCCTTCTTGACCTGATCTCCGCGATTCACCGGCCGCTCGACCAGCCTGCCGGCAATCGGTGGAGCGATCAGGCTGGTTTCGCCTTCGACATAGCCGAGATAGCGGCCCTCTTCGTCGCCGAAGCCGAGCGCGGACAAGAGCGGCGCGCGCCAGTACAAACCGGCTGCGGCGAGTGCGGCCACCACGAGGATCGGCACGATGCGTTTCATGACGGCCTCAGCGCATGCAGCATCAGATCGGCGTGATGGCGGGCGAGGGCGCGTGCATCGAGCTTCTCCGCGCCGATCGGCTCGAACACCGTCTTCCAGATGACGCTCAGCAGCATCGGTCCGATCAGGGAGCGCACGGTCAGCATGGGATCGACCCTGCGGAACTCACCGCTGTCGACGCCCCTCGCGATAAGCCTCTCGAAGATCGGAATGCCCCGGCCGATCACTTCCTTGAGGTAGAATTGCCCGATCTCGGGAAAGGCGCGCGATTCGGCGATCACCACCTTCGCGATCGAAGCCATCGGCGTGTCCTCGACCCGGCTCGCCATGAAATCGAGGATCAGCGGGATCAGCGTGGCGACCGGCCCCTGGTGGGCCCTGGCCAGTTCCTCGACGGTCATCAGATTGCCGCCGATGGCCTGTCGCACCACCCCCTGGAAGAGCGCCGTCTTGTCCTCGAAGTAGAGATAGATCGCCGCCTTGCTGAGGCCGGCGCGCGCCGCGACGTCGTCGAGACGGGTTGCGGCGAAGCCCTTCTCGACGAAAAGCGCCAGCGCCGCTTCGAGGATCTCGCCCGGCCGTTTGGCCGGCGCCCGTCGTTGCTTCCTGGGTTTCATATAAATAACTTACCAGTCAGTAAGTTATTGGCAAGCACACGAGCAAAGACTTTTTGTACAGGCTGGCAAGAATCGGGTTACGGCTACACACGGCTCCATCTCACCACTGGCGGGGAGGCACAGCGTGCGTGTGCTCGGCGGACTCTCGTTTCTCGGGCTTTTATTGGCCTTTCTGGCACCCGTAAGCGCTCAGGAAGCTTTTCCCACCCGTCCGATCCGCTGGATCGTTCCCTTCCCGCCCGGCGGCCCCACCGACACGCTGTCGCGCATTCTGGCGGCCAAGCTGGGTGAGGTCTGGAAGCCCGGCATCGTCATCGAGAACAAGGGCGGAGCCGCCGGCGCGATCGGCACCGACCTCGCCGCGAAGGCCGCCCC
Organism: Enhydrobacter sp.; assembly: GCA_026126105.1. Classification (GTDB taxonomy): domain Bacteria; phylum Pseudomonadota; class Alphaproteobacteria; order Reyranellales; family Reyranellaceae; genus Reyranella. The sequence goes on along the minus strand of JAHCJV010000058.1, from coordinate 3,800 downwards.
CGATGGCTACACCATCCAGCTCGGCACCCAGAGCACCAACGGCTCCAACAAGATCTTCTATCCCAACCTGCCGTACGACCCGATTGCGGACTTCGAACCGCTTACCCTGCTCGGCACCGCCTGCATGGCGCTGGTGATCCCGACCAGCATCCCGGCAAACACGGCGCAGGAGCTGGTCGACTGGGTCAAGAAGCAGGACGGCGTCTCTTACGCGGCGGCGACCGGATCGAGCCAACACATCGCTGCCGAGCTGCTGGCCAAGCGCGCCGGCCTCAAGGCGACGCTCGTGCCCTATCGCGGCAGCGCTCAGGCGCAGCCCGACCTGATGGCAGGCCGCATAGCGTTCATGTTCGACAATCTGCCGTCGGCCCTGCCGCAGGCGCGCGCCGGCCGCGTGAAGGCGCTGGCGCAGACCTGTGCGACGCGCTCACCTTCGGCGCCGGACCTGCCGACGATGGTCGAGGCAGGCTTCGCCGACTTCGTGGTCGACGGCTGGTACGGCATGTTCGCGCCGGCCAGGACGCCGAAGGCGATCGTCGACAAGTTGTCGACCGACATCAACAAGGCCCTGAAGGATCCCGACTCGATCGAGAAGTGGAAGACGCTGGGCTTCGATCCGATCGGTTCGACGCCGGCCGAGTTCGCCAAGCGACAGAAAGACGACATGGCGTACTGGAAGCAGATGATCGAGTACACCGGCGTCAAGGTGGAGTAGGGCATTGGACTACGACCTCAAGATCGCGGGCGGCGAGATCGTCGACGGCAGCGGTGCGGCGCGACGGCGCGGCGACGTCGGCGTGAAGGACGGGCGCATCGTGGCACTGGGTGACGCACCGGGCACGGCCGCGCAGACCATCGATGCCACGGGCATGATCGTCTCGCCGGGGTTCGTCGACATCCATACCCACTACGATGCCCAGGTCCTTTGGGATCCCATGCTCACCATCTCGCCATGGCACGGCGTCACCTCGGTCGTGGTCGGCAACTGCGGCTTCGGTGTCGCGCCGACCAGGCCAGAACATCGCGACCTCGTGCTGCGCACGCTGGAGCGCGTCGAGGGCATGAGCCTTGCAGCGCTCAAGGCCGGCATCGGCAAGGATTGGCCGTTCGAGACCTTCCCCGAATACATGGACGCCCTCGAGCGCCAACCGCTCGGCATCAACGTTGCCGTCATGGTAGGTCACACGCCGGTACGGCTCTCGGTGATGGGCGACGACGCGACGACGCGCGCCGCCACGGCCGCCGAAGTGGCCGCGATGAAGCGCATCGTCGCCGAAGCCATGGCAGTCGGCGCGGTGGGCTTCGCGACCTCCGTGTCCAAGGTTCATATCGGCTATTCCGGCAGGCCCGTGCCCAGCCGTCTTGCGGATTTCGGCGAGATGCTGGAAATGGCCGATGCCGTCGGCAAATCGGGCCACGGCATCATCCATTACAATGTCGGTCGCGACCCGCGCTGGGACGAGTACGAGCAGCTACACGGCAAGAGCGGTCGCCCGGTCATCTGGACCGCCTTGCTGGCGGGCTCGCTGGGTCCAAACTCGCACCGCCCCCAGCTGCAGAAATCGAGCGAGCTGATTGCGCGCGGCCTGCCGATCTTCCCACAGGGCGCCTGCCGGCCGATCCAGATCGAGTTCGATTTCCGCTCGCCGGTGGTCTTCGACACTTTTGCCTCGTTCGAGCGCCTGCGCGCCGCATCGAACGACGACGAGCGCCGCACGGTCTATGCCGACAAGGCCTTCCGCGACCGCGTCAAGGCGCAACTCGCCGGCCGCGGTCCCGACGACCAGTGGTTCATGGGGAAGGAAATCGAGGGCGACACTCGTCGCAAGATGTTCCGCAATCTCGTTATCTCCTCGGCACGGGACGACATACTGATCGAGCGCAGGCTGGTCGATGTCGCCCGCGAGCGCGGTGTCGACCCGGCCGACCTGATGTTCGATCTGGCAGGCGAGGATCTGCGCATCCGGCTGCGAGCCAATGTCCTGAACTTCGCCGAGGACGAGGTGCGCGAGATCATCCAGGACCCCAACGTGCTGATCGCTCTGGGCGACGGCGGGGCGCATATGAGCCAGCTGTGCGACGCCTGCTACGCCACGCACCTGCTCGGCCATTGGGTGCGTGACGAAAAGGCGATCACGCTGGAGCACGCCGTGCATCAGCTGACGCAACGTCCCGCCGATATCTTCGGCCTTACGGACCGAGGCCGCCTCGCTGTCGGAGTGCCGGCCGACATCGTCGTCTTCGATCCCGCGACGGTCGGTGCCGGCAAGCTCGAGAGGGTGCACGACCTGCCGGCGGGCGAGGATCGTCTGATCAGCCGGCCGCGCGGTATAGTCGCCGTAGTCGTGAACGGCGTGCCGCTACCGGAGCCCGGAATCGTGCCGGAGCGGCCCTCCGGCAAGCTGCTTCGCCAGACGCGCCCGTAGTCAACGCGCGCCGCGCGCCGCGATCGCCTCGCGGCGGGCGATCCAGGTCGTGGCGCTGAAGATCACCATGGCGCCGGCGAAAGTCCACACCGGCGGCACGTCGCTCCAGATCAGGAAGCCGAGCACGGACGCCCAGACCAATTCGAGGAAGCGCGCCGGCTGGGTCGCGGCGATATCCGTCGCCTTGAGCGAGCGGTTGAGTGCGTAATGGCCGGCCGAGCCGAGGATTCCGACGACGATGAACATCGCCAGCAGCGTCGGTGTCATCGGCCGCCAGAAATACAGTGCGAAAGGCAGCGTGAAGAGCGCGACGAGCATGGCCTGCCACAGCACGATGGTCTCTGTCTTGTCGTAGCGCATCAGCCGCTTCGCCAGCAGGTAGGAGCCGGCCGACACCGGCGCGGCGGCGACAAGCAGCAGGCTCGCCCAATTGGCGGCGATACCCTGCTCGAGCTTGGGATAGAGCACGAGCATCACGCCCAGGAACCCCACGCCGATCGCGATCCACCGCTCGTTCCGGACCTTCTCGCCGAAGAACAGGATGCCGCCGATCGCGAGGAAGATCGGGCTGGTGAAGCTGATGGCGGTGATCTCGGCCAACGGCACCAGCGGCAAGGCGAGGAACCACATGCCGGTGCCCAGGCTGTGCACCGCGCAGCGCGCGACCTGGAGCCCGAGGTTGTTGGTGCGCAGCACGCCCATGCCGGCCCGCAGCACCAGCGGCAGCATCACCAGCGCGCCGAAGGCGTAGCGCAGGCAGACTGTTTGCCACGAATGGAGGTCGGCGGTGATGACGCGCGTGGTGGCGTTGAGGCCGGCGAAGCAGAGCCCGCACAACGTCATCCATAGCATGCCGCGGATCGCGGGACCGAGCGCTTCGGTGCGGCGGGCCGCCTCTTCGGAGAAGCTCATGGCCGGGAGCGCGCCCCTCCTCGAAGGTGCGCACTCCCGGTCATCATCAGTTGTACTTGGCGATCTCGAGCCGGCCGACCTGATCGCGATGGACCTCGTCCGGTCCGTCCGCCAGGCGCAGCGTGCGCTGGTGGGCGTACATGCTGGCCAGCTTGAACACCTGGCTGACGCCGCCGGCGCCATGCAGCTGCAGGCAACGATCGACCACCTTGGAGGTGATGTTCGGCACCGCGACCTTGATCATCGCGATCTGCTGACGGGCTTCCTTGTTGCCGAACTTGTCCATTGCCCAGGCGGCCTTGAGGACCAGCAGGCGGGCCATGTCGATCTCCATGCGCATGTCGGCGACATGGGCCTTGGTGACGCCCATCTCGGAAATGCGCTGGCCGAAGGCGACGCGGCTCTTCGCTCGCTTGATCGCCATCTCGAGCGCCCGCTCCGCGACGCCGATCGCGCGCATGC
>JAHCJV010000057.1 GCA_026126105.1 Enhydrobacter sp. | reverse complement strand
GGAACAGATCGTCTACGAGATGGCGATCGTGCTTTCCAGCGGCCGCTGGGTGCCGCGCGGGCTCCACGACCGCGCCGTCAAGGCGCTCGGCCATGTCGGCATCACCGACGTCATCACGTTGATGGGCCACTACACCAGCGTCGCGATGACCCTGTCCTTCTACGACGTTCCCGACGGCGCAGCGGGCATGGCGCGGTGACGATAAAGCGAATGTCGCATGATAGTAACTACCCAGCGCCTGGTGCTCTGATCTTCATCGGCCAGCGCCTCGGGTTACCTCGCCGAGCGGCGGCGCTCTGCAGCGAGCGCGCGGCGGGTGCTTTCGGCGAGCGCTTGCGCGACGCGCTTTAGGTCGATGCTCTTTGGCTCGAACAGCCACTGCGCGATAGTGCCGCGAATCGCGCCGAACAGCACGGTCGCCTCGACATCGGGATCGACGTCGGCGCGGATCTCGCCACGCTCCTGCCCTTGGCGGATCAGATCGCGCAAGGCGAGGCGATAGGCCTGCCCCACCGCCGCCACCCTGGGGCGCAGCTCCGGGACGACAGTGAGCGATTCGAAGTAGAGAAGGAAGAGCGCGCTGGTTGCGTCCCAGCTCGCTGTCGCGGAGGCAAGATGGGCCTCGATCCGGGCGGTAAGACCCTCCAACCCTTCCTTTCCCTGAAGGTCGGCGAAAGCCCACTGGTTGAACCAGTGCTCTGTCCGATCGACCAGCGCGACGAGGAACTGCAGCTTTGATCCGAACCGTTCGAGCGGCAGGCTGCGGCTGAAGCCGGCCGCCACACCGATATCCGCCAATGTCGCCCCAACCGCGCCCTTCTGCGCGACCAGGCGCAGTCCGGCGTCAAGCAAGCGCTTGTCGGACTCCTGGCGCCGTTGCTCATTGCTTCTGCGCTCTTTGCGCGGCGCGGCGAGCGCGGCCTTGGAGTTCTGTCGCGCCATGACCTGTTGCAAGCGAATGGGGTGGTTGGTCTAGCCGAAGGCCGGCAGGGCCGCAACGATCACGCCAGCGTCGTGTAGTGCGCGAATCTCATCCGGCGTACACCCGGCCTCCCGCAAGATGTTCAGGGAATCCGCGCCAATATCGGGAGCAATCGCGCGCGGGTCAGCCGCGCCCACAGGAGCTACGCCCGGAATGGCGGGCACCGGCAGCTCGCCGAATCCGGGCTGCACGACCGGAAAGGCCGCGCCGACCGCCTGGACGTGCGGATCGGCGAGCCATTGCCCATAGTCCAGCACCGCCGTCGCCATCACATCGGCGTCGCGCAGCCGCTGCAGCCAGTCCTCCGTGCTCCGGCCGGCCAAGATCGGCACGAGCGTTGCCCGCAAGTCGTCGGCATGGACGGCACGCGCGGGGAAGTCGCGATAGCGCGCATCGACCGCGAGATCGGCGCGGCCGAGCACGCCGCACAGGCGGACATATTGCTCCTCCCGCATCAGGGTGACCGCGATCCAGCCGTCGGCCGTACGGTAGCTGCCCGCCGGTACGTTGAGCGCCGCCGCGGCGCCGCCATGAAAGGCGAACTCGGCGATCTTGGCGGCCTGCAGCGCCGCGGCAGCCTGCATAAGGCTGATGTCGAGGAACGCGCCGGTCCCGCGCCGCTCGCGCGCGAACAGGGCGGCCGCCAGTGCCTGGAAGCCATACAGCGATCCCATCAGATCGACGACATAATGCCCGACCTTCTGCGGCGTGCCGCTCGAATCTCGATTGAGCGCCATGATGCCGGAAAAGGCCTGGGCAACGGTGTCCGTCATCGGCAGGGATGCATACGGCCCCTGCTGGCCGTAGCCGCTAAACGAGGCATAGACGAGGTTCGGCCGGTAGCCGACGAGCGTCGGGTGATCGATGCCGAGCCGCTTGGCGACGCCGGGCCGCGAGCTTTCGAGGAACACGTCGGCCCCCTCGACGAGGCGCCGCACGATGTCACCGGCTCGCGCATCGCGCAGATCGAGGGCGAGGCTGCGCTTGCCGCGGTTGGCGCAGATCTCCGTGATGGTGTGGTCGCCACGCCGCTCGCCCAGCCCGCGCGTCCAGTCGCCGTCGGGCGGCTCGATCTTGATGACGTCGGCGCCGTGCTGCGCGAACATCATGGCGCAATAGGGACCGGCGATGCCCTGGCTGGCGTCGATGATCCTGATGCCCGCGTAATGCGACACGCTCAGTCTCCTCCTGCGATCGGCATCTCGAGCACGACCTTGCCGATGGCCCGGCGCCCGACGACGCTGGCCATGGCCTCGCGGTACTGCTGCAGCGGAAAGCGCAGCGGCGCGGTCGGCTCGAGCGCGCCTGCCCCGTACCAGCGGAAGAGCTGGACGAAGGCATCGGCGACCTGCTCGTCCCACGGCACGCGCGGGACGACGCCGTCCCAGATGTAGCGGCCGAAGTAGAAGCCGATCACGTCGATGTTCTTCACCAGCAGGATATTCGCCGGCACGATCGGACGCGTGCCCGATGCGAAGCCGATAACGATCAGGCGAGCCAACGGCGCGGCCACGCGCATGGCGACCTCGAAGGCAGCGCCGCCCACCGGATCGAACACGACGTCGACGCCATGGCTGCCTGCCAGCCGCCGGATCTCCTCCCGCAGGCTCTCGGGTGGTCCGACCAGCGCGTGCTCGGCGCCATGCGCGCGTGCCACGGCGGCCTTCTCCTCGGATCCGACGCAAGCGATGACCCGCGCGCCGAGCGCCTTGCCGACCTCGACTGCCGCCAGCCCGACCGCGCCGCTGGCGCCGAACACGAGCAGGGTCTCGCCGGCTTTCAACGCCGCCCGCCAGACCAGCGCACCGTAGGCCGTACCGTACGACAGTGGAAACTGCACGGCAGTCGCGAATGGCAGATCGGCGGGTATCGGAAAGACATTGTGCTCGAGCGCGACGACCTCCTCGGCATGGCCTCCCCATTCCGGCGCGGCGCAAACGCGGTCGCCTGGCTTCACCCTCTTCACGCCTGGCGCGCATTCGGTCACGATTCCGGCGACCTCGGTACCGGGCGTGAAAGGCAGCGGCGGCTTGGTCTGGTGCTGGCCGGCGGTTATCAGCGTCGTCGCGAAGCTGACTCCGGCGGCGTGGATCGCGATCCGCACGCCGCCCGCTCGCATCGCCGGACGCGGCACTAGCTCGAGCGGCAGCGACGCATACTCGGCCCACGCCCGGCAAGTGACGGCGAGCATCCGATCGTCGGCGGCCACCGTCATGCCGGAACGATGTCGACGCGCGCCTGACGTTCGCTGACGCGTATGAGATCGTTGAGGTCGGTCTCGGAGCCCAGCTCGTTGATCGCGGTCTGCAGAACCTCGCGCACCGCCGATGCCAGCGGCATCGGCACGCCGGTCTGCGAGGCAACGTCGGTGGCGAGCCTGACATCCTTGTGCATCAGGCCGAGCGTGAAGGTCATCTTGCGGTTGGGGTCGAGCAGGCCGGGCAAGGCAAGCTCCGTCGTGTAGCTGCGCGCCGTTCCCTTGGCGAGGATATCGACGCAGGTCTTGAGGTCGAGGCCGTTCTTCACGCCGAGCGCGACCGCCTCGAAGGTCGCCGCGCGCACCCCGGCCGCGATCACGTTGTTCACCAATTTCATGATCTGGCCCGAGCCCACGCCGCCGGTATGGAAGACGTTGGGGCTGATCGCCGCGAAGATCGGCTTCGTCCGTTCGAACTGCTTCGGCGACGCGCCGACAATGATGGCGATCGTGCCGGCCGCGGCGCCATGCGGTCCTCCGCTCGCTGGAGCATCGATAAGCTCGATGCCGGCTGGCTGGAGGGCTTCCGCCATTTGCCGCGTGGCATTGGGATCGCCGGTCGTCATGTCGGCGATCAAGCTGCCGGGGCGCATGCCTTCCGCCAGGCCATCCGGCCCGAAGATCACCGCCTTCACCTCCGCCGAGGTGGGCAGGCAGGTCAGCACGACATCGCAGGCTGCAGCGAGCGAGCGGAGGTCGGGCATCGCCTCGGCCCCTTCGCCGGCGAATGCCGCACGGACTTCCGCGCGCAGGTCGTACACGGCAAGGCGATGCTCGCGCATCAGCCGGCGCGCGAGCGCCCCACCCATGCGGCCAAGGCCGATGAAACCGACTTTCATGCCGGATGCTCCTGTCTAGATCGGTGCTATGGAACGAAATTTCGGTGGCAGGCTGACCCGTCGCCGCGGCGGGGTGGTCTGCAGGGTCTCGACGATCATGCGCCGCGTGTCCCGCGGATCGATCACGTCGTCGATGCCGAAATGCTCGGCCGCCCGGACGGCGCCCAGCCGCTCCTTGAAGTCCTCGATCAGCTCGGCGCGACGCTGCTCGGGATCTGGCGCGGCCTTGATCTCCTTGCGATACGCGATGTCGACGGCGCCCTCGACCGACATGGCGCAGATCTGCGCCGTCGGCCACGCCACGCTCGCGTCGGCGCCGAAACCACGTCCGCCGCACATCGCCACATAGCCAAGGCCGTATCCCTTGCGCAGCACGACCGAGACCCGCGGCACCGTGGCGTTACCCAGCTCATGGATCAGCTTGGCGCTGCGCCGCGGCATGCGGCTGCGTTCGGCGGCCGAACCGATGGCGAAACCCGGCACGTCGATCAGGTAGACCAGCGGCAAGCCGAAGGCGTCGCACACGGCGATGAAATGGGCCGCCTTGTCGCACGCGTTTCCGTCCAGCATGCCGGCGGCGAACAGTGGGTTGTTGGCGACGAAGCCGACCGGCTGGCCGTCCAGCCTGGCGAGCGCGGTAACGATGTTGCGCGCATGCGTCGGCTTGATCTCGAGTACGCTGCCGCCATCGGCGAGCACGGCGACGACCTTGCGCACGTCATAGGGCTTGCGCAGGTTTGCCGGCACGAGGTCGAGCAGCGCTTCGTCGCGCCGCTCGATCGGGTCGCCGATCCGCGCGACCGGCGGGCGTTCCCGGGCGTTGGCCGGCATGTAGGACAGATAGCGGCGGATAACGGCGAAGCATTCTTCCTCGGTATCGACGGCCAGGTCGGCGGCGCCGGTTTCATCGACCTGCAGCGCGGCGCCACCCAGCTCTTCCTTGTCGATCGCCTCTCCCGTGCCCGCCTTGACGAGAGCGGGCCCTGCCATGCCCATCGTGGCGATGCCGCGCACCATGACGACATAGTCGGCCAAGGCAGCGTGGTTGGTCGGTCCGGCGAAGCAGGGTCCCAGCATCGCCGCGACGATCGGCACCCAGCCCGAGGCCCGCGTGAAGGCGTTGAAGATCCCCTTCGCCGACGCGAAGTGCCGGGCGTCGAGTCCTTCCTGGATGCGGTGCCCGCCGCCTTCGAGCAGGCGGACCAGCGGCATGCCGGAGTCGATGGCCTTGTCGACGGCGCGCGCCAGCTTGAGGCTGCCGATCACGCTGCTGCTGCCGCCATATACCGTGAAATCCTGCGACGTCACCACGACCCACCGCCCGTCGATCGTCGCCAGGCCGGTCAGGATCCCGTCAGCCGGCGCGTCGAGGTCGCGCGTGACGTCGGTGTCGGCGGCGGCTGTGACCAGTGCCCCGAATTCGCGCCATGATCCCGGGTCGCAGAGCGCCTCGATGCGTTCACGCGCCGTCTTCTTGCCATCGGCCCGCTGGCGGGCGACCGCACGAGGACGAGCGTCGTCCATCGCCGAGGCGCGCCGCGCCTCGACTTCCGCAAGCATCTGGCGCATGTCCGCGCCTTCACCGGCCTTCGGCATGGCTGGTGTCCTCGCAGGAGTGCTGGTTGTCATCGTCATCCCTAGGACATCTTGATGCCCGCCCGGCGGATCACATCGCCCCAGCGTGCATACTCGGCAGCGATGAAGTCCTGGAACTGCTTGGGCGACGAGCCGATCGGCTCGACGCCTTTGGCATAGAGGTCATCGCGCAACACTTTGTCCTGCAGCGCCTTGACGACGATCGCGTTCACCTTGTCGATGATCGGCCTCGGCGTGCGCGCGGGCGCCAGCAGCCCGTACCAGGCCGTCACATCGTAGTCGGCGAACACACCGCCCAGCTCCGACACGCGTGGCACGTCCGGCACGCTCGGCCAGCGGCTTTGGCCGGTGATGGCAAGCGCGCGGATCGACTTGTTGTTCACGTGCTGCAGCGAGGTGATGAGGTCGTCGAATGCCACCTTCAGGTGTCCTGCCACGAGGTCGGCCATCATCGGCGCGCTGCCCTTGTAGGCGACCGGGACGATGTCGATGTTCGCCTTGAGCCGCAGCAGCTCGCCGGCGAGGTGCTTGGTGCCGCCGTTGCTGGTGTGGCCGTAGGTCAGGCCGGGGTTCTTGCGCGCGTACTCGATGAACTCGGCCAGGGTGTTGGCCGGGAAGCTCGGATGCACGACCAACAGATTCGGGGCCTTTACGACCAGTGAGATCGGATCGAAATCCTTGATGCCGTCGTAGCCCGGCTTGTCATAGAGATGAGCGTTGACGGCGTGCGTGCCGGGCGATCCCATGAACAGGGTGTAGCCGTCGGGCGCCGACTGCGCCGCGATCGCGGCACCGATGTTGCCGCCGGCACCCGGCTTGTTCTCGACCACGAACTGCTGACCGAGCGCCTCCGTAAGCTTCTGGGCGACCAGCCGGCCTATGATGTCGGTTGCACCGCCGGCCGGGAAAGGCACGATGAGGCGAACCGGCCGCGTCGGATAGTCGGCCTGGGAGCGGGCTGGGCCGCCCGCCGTCAGCGCCGTCGCGGGTATGCCCGCCGTCGCCATCAACCTTCGGCGGCTCAAGCTCATTGTTCGCATAGGTTCCTCCCCTTTTGCTGAAGCTCATGAAGTCATGAATGGAACGCAGGATAAATACTAGCTAGTCAACTAGCTAGTATTTTTCGGAGACCCGCCAAGCGTGGCGGTGCTTCTTTCCGGAACCACATCCTCCGGTTCGAGCAGAGCGATCAGGTGGCCTCGGTCGGGAGGATTGTCCCGTAGGGGGCACCGACCTCACCTCGGACATCCTTGGCCTGGCTGCTTTTCTCGATGATGACGATCTGGTCGGGCATTCAGGGGCGCCTCGGGCCGTCGGTCGCGTGGCACCAGGACGGCAAAACGCACTGGAACGCGCCCGACTCGGACGAGGGCGCGCACCACTTCAACTTCATGACGCAGCTCTATCCGAGCACGGCGGGGAACGGCGTCTGGGTGCTGCCCGGCAGCCACAGGCGCGGCAAGGCCGACATCCGCAAGATGGTCGCCGAGAGCGGTTCGGACCGCATCGAAGGCGCGGTGCCGATGCAGTGCGATGCCGGCGACACGATCGTGACCAACCGCCAGCTGGTGCACGGCTCCTTCGCCAACAGCTCGCCCGACCGGCGCATCACGCTCAACGAGGGGTTCTTTCCGCGCAAGCCGAGACGCCGACGTTCTGCCGTTACGCCGAAATCCCTTACGACAAAATGAGCCCGGAGCAGCAGGCAGGCTACGACGCCATGATGGAGGCGCGCGGCCGCCTTCCGGGCCCGACGAAGATCTGGGTGCACAACCCGAAGCTCGCGAAGGTCGCGGGGCCTTTCGGTGCGCACTTCCAGCCCGGCGGCTACTCGTTGAGCGAACGCGAGCGCGAGATTGCCGTCTGCGTCATCACCAGCCACTGGCGGTCGGCCTTTCCGACCGCGGCGCACGAACGTATCGCGAAAGCCGCCGGGCTGCCGGCTGCGAAGGTCGAGGCGATCCTGTGCGGCATGCCGGCGGCATTCGACGACGAGCGTCGTGAAAGGCAGCCCGCGTCGTCAGGGCGTGTAGAGACCTTTCGACGTCGCCATGCTGACGGTCAGCGCCTCGATGGCATCCAAGGTCGGCGTCGGCACGCCGGCGCTGCGGGCAAAGGCGAGCGGCGCGCGCACGATGGCCTCGATCTCCATCGGGCGCCTGAGATCATAGTCCTGCAGGATCGACGGGCGGTGATCGAAATAGACCCGCTTGGGTCCGTAGCGCACGTCGGGACTGTCGTCGAGCACGACGCCGTGCGCGGCGGCCACCGCCAGCGCCTCGGCATGGGCGCGGCGGGCCATCTGGTTGACCAACGGCGTCTTCTGGATCGTCGACGGCTGGCCCAGGACGAGGCAGATCGACGAGCCGGTGAGGTTGGCCATCAGCTTGTGCCAGATGTCGTAGCGGATATCGCGCGTCGACGGCGAGGCGATGCCGGCGGCGATCAGCGTCCTGCGCAGCGCCTCGATTCGCGGCGTCTGCCGGTCGTCGATCTCGCCGACCCAGAGCGTGTTGCGGTCGGGCTGCTCGTTGACGATCACGCCGGGCTCGACAACGTGGTTCGGTGAGGTGATGGCACCGCCCAAAGTACGGTCATAGCCGACCGCCTTGGCAAGCGCTCCGCCCGGATCGAGCCGGGACAAATCGGGCGCCGGAGGCCGTGTCTTGCCGAGGCCGTGTCCGTACCACCACGGGATGCCGTTCTGCGCGAACACGACCGCCGTTCCCGGGCCGAGCAGCGGCCCGACGCCGGCCGCAAGCGCATCGAGCCCGGTCGCCTTCAAGGTCGAGATCACGACGTCCTGCGGTCCGAGGTCCTCCGGACGGTCGCTTGCCTTCACCCGGGCGACGATACGCCTGTCGCCCGCGATCAGGGTCAGGCCATTGGCCCTGATCGCCTGGAGGTGCCGGCCGCGCGCCACGACGGAAACCTCGTTTCCGGCATCGGCCAGACGCGCCGCGAAATTGCCGCCGATCGCACCGGCCCCAAACACGCATATACGCATGATCTCTCCCGTATCCGGCCCGCATCCTACCGCATGAATCCGGCACGCCGCGCGCTCCACTGCCGCCCGCCGCCGCTTGTTGCCGCCTCTCGTTCTGTTTATGTTCCGTGCGATGCCCGACCAGATCGTCATCACCGAGAAGAGCAGCCAGGCCAAGGACGTCCGCGGCGCGGTCGGCGCCCGCTACGGCACGATCCTTCCAGCCGAAGGTCACCTGATCGATCTGCTCGAGCCGGAAGACGTCGTTCCGGAATGGAAACGCTGGTCGCCGATCCTGCTTAAGCCGGAGGGGCTCTACGGCACGCGGCCGGCGGTTGGCGGCAACAAGGCCGCCAAGCTGGCCGCCATCTGCGACGCCCTGCGCAGCGCCCGGCGCGTCTGGCTGGCAACCGACTGCGATCGCGAAGGCCAGCTGATCGGCCAGGAAATCCTCGAGCACTACAAGTATCGCGGCGAGGTGATGCGGGTCCTGTTCACCGCCCAGGATCCCAAGACCATCCAGGATGCGTTCAGGACAGCCAAACCGAACGCCGAGTATGCCCGCCTCTATGCGGCCGCCGTCGCCCGCCGGCAGGCCGACCAGATCTACAATCTCTCCCTCACCCGCACCGCCACGGTGATCCTGGGACGGGGCGCTCGCGGTGTCATCGGCGTCGGCAGGGTGAAGACGCCGACCCTGGCGATCGTCTGCAAGCGCGAGCTCGAGATCCGCAACTTCGTGCCGGTCACCTACTTCGAAGTCGTCGCCACGGCGAAGGTCGCCAGCGGCGAATTCAAGATGCGGCATGCGCCGGCCGAGCGGATTCTGCGTCGCGCACTGGCCGAAGCCGTCGTCGAGGCAGCACGCGACTTCGAGGGCCCGCTCGCCGTGCGTGTCGAAGACAAGCGACAAGGACCGCCCAAGCTGCACGACCTCCCGTCGTTGCAGAAATTGTGCTCCGCGCGATTCGGATGGTCTGCCGCCAAGACTTTGGAGGTCGCGCAGGAGCTTTACGACGGCCAGGGCAAGAAGATCATCACCTATCCCCGCGCGGAGGTGCGTTACCTGCCCGAGAGCCTGGTTGCCGACGTTCCCAGGATCGTGGCCGGCCTGCAGGTCGGCCAGTCGTTCAGGGACATTCCTGTCCCCGTCCCGCCCCTCATTCGCCGCGGCGCGAGCGGCACATTCCACGATAAGGGCCTCGAGGGTGCGAGCCATCACGCGGTCATTCCCAACGCCAACACCGTGGACACGCTGCGCGAGGTCTGGCCGCGTCTGTCGGTCGACGAGAAGAAGCTGTTCGACGTCATCGCCCGCGCTTACCTGGCCGCGCTCATGCCGGACTTCCGCTATCGCCAGACCACCGCCAGGCTCGACGTCAAGGGCTTCCCCTTCAAGGCGACCGGTCGGCAACCGCTCGACCTCGGCTGGCGCGCGGCGTTTCCGGAATGGCAGCCGGTCGACGAAAAGGGCGACGGTGGGCAACTGCTCCCGGCGATGCGCGACGGCGAACCGGCCCGGCTGCGCGATCCGGAGGTCGAGGCCAAGGAGACCAAGCCGCCGCCGCGCTACAGCGAAGGCACGCTGATCGAGGCGATGCAGAATGCGTGGCGCTTCGTGGACGACCCGCTGCTGCGCGACCGGCTGAAGGAGGCCAAGGGAATCGGCACGCCCGCGACCCGGGCGGAGATCATCGGCGGGCTGAAGAAGCAGGAGTTTCTCGTCGCCCAAGGCAAGACTATCGTGCCCACCGACACCGGGCTGAAGCTGTTCGGCGTGCTGAAGTCGGCCGACCCGGCCCTGGTCGACCCGGGACAGACGGCCCAGCTCGAATGCCTCCTCGACGATGTCGTCGTCGGCAAGCAACAGATGATGGGTGCGGTCGATGCCGTCTGCGATGTCGCCCGGCGCATCATCGGCAAGCTGACCGACGGCCCCGTGCCTGGCGGCGCGTTGCTCGTGGGCAGTGCACGGGCGAACGGCGGCGGAGGCGACAGGCCGCCCACCGACGCGATGAAGCGCTATGCCGAAAGCCTCGCGCGGCAGAACAGAGTCGCACTCCCGGCCGACTATGCCGCTTCAGGCCCTGCCTGCCGAGCATTCCTGGATCAACACGCGCCAGGGAAGCCGGGAGGCAAGCGAAGCACCGCGCCGCCGGCAAGCTCGTCGTCGGCTTCCGTGGAGGGTGCAAAGCGGGCCGCCAAGAAGCGGCAGCGCCGCACAAGTGCAACGCGGGCCGACGAAAAGGCGACGCCGCTCAGAAAGGCACGAAAGAGCAAGACCGCCGTTGGTCGCGACGAGCCCTCACGCGCACACGCCTTGAAGAACGCCGCCACGAACACGCCGCTGAGAATTCCTTACGGCAATAAGGAGATCGCGTTTCAACTCGGCGCCCGGTACAGCGCCGACGGATGGTATGCCCCTCCCGGCATCGATCTCGGCCCCTTCAAGGCCAACGGCTGGCTGTGACGGCAGCGGTTCAAGCGGTCGTTCGCTCCGACAGCGCGATCGCGACGAGCAACCACAAGCCGCCCACCAGGAAGCCCCCAAGAACGTCGCTCGCGTAATGGACGCTCAGGAACATCCGGCTGAAGCCAATCAACAGGACCAGGGCCACCAGCATCGCTGGCGCAGCGATAGCCAGCGTTCCGCGCGGTCCGTGCCGCGCCAAGACGAAGGCCAGGAATCCATAGACGACGATCGACCCTAATGAATGCCCGCTGGGGAAAGACGGTGAGATTGCGCTGGCCACCTCCAGGAACGCAGGCCGCGTCCGCCCGACCAGAAACTTCAGGCTCCACCCCGTTGCTTGGGCGCCCAGAAAGGCGATCCACAGAGGCAGCATCAGACCAGGCAGCCGCGCGACCCAAAGCAATGCCGACGTCGTCGCACAGACTGCCACGACGGTGGGATTTGCACCGAATGCGGTCAGCCAGACGAATCCGGCGAGAAACGGCTGCGAACGATAGGCCGCGAAAAAGTCGTTGATGCGTGCGTCGACCACGGCGATCCATGGCCACCACTGCACGCCCGCCACAAGCGCGGACAGGCCGACGGCAAGCATTGCCGGCGCTGCCACTTTCATTGCGTTACACCGCCGACCCCCGCCTTCCATGCGTCGCCGGCCTTGATGAAGCGCTCTCGCCCGGAAAGAGCAAATTCTGCACATTCCGGATTCCAGTTCCACCGCTCGACGGTTACCTGGGGCCGATCGATCACGATCATGTTGAACGAATTGGGCTCGCCGCGACGGCGAATCGACGTCGCGGTGCCTGCCTGGATCAGTAGAGCAGAATAGCCTGCGTTCGCGTAGTGCTGCTCGCCCAGCGCAGACTGACCGATATGGAGATGGCCAGAAAGGACGAGATCGATCCGGCAGCCTGCGAAGCCCGCCATCGCCATTGCCGCGCGTCCGACGAGGTCCCTGCCGGGACGGGTTCTGGTCCCAAGGAAGGGATGGTGGCTCACGACGATTCGCGTGACGCGCTCGCCGACAGGCAACAGCCGGCGGCAGACGTCCGCCACCTGTTCCCGGTTGAGGCGCCCGTCCTTGAAGGTGAGCGACCGCGCGGTGTTGACGCCCACGATGGCTATTTCGTCATCGGCCACGAACGGCGCGACGTCTTGGCCAAAAAAGCGCCGGAAGCGGCTGAGAGGATGAAAGGCCCGCATATAGACGTTGTAGAGCGGGACATCGTGGTTGCCCGGCACGATGAGCTGCGGGAACTCGAGCCTTGCCAGGAAATCGCGGGCCGCTCGAAATTCGCGGCGGCGCGCTCGTTGAGTGAGGTCGCCGGAGACGACGACCACATCGGGCTTGGCCTCATGGATCGTAGCGACAAGCGCAGGAAGTACCGCCTCGTCCGTACGGCCGAAATGCAGGTCGGAGAGATGGGCGATCCTGCGCATTCACGCACCTCACCAAGAGGGCATGGGCGCGACCGGCGTATCGCAGTACACCCTCAATGAGCCGGGTCGGGTCCGGTAGCGAAGCGGCGTCTTCATCCGGACGACCTCGCCGTCGAGGGACACGCGCATGGAGCGCGGGCGGCGTGAGATAATTTCGAGTTCCTGGCTCCGGAAACTCTGAACGTCGCGGTCCGGATCGACGATGCCAAGCGCGATTTTGAAGGGCAGTAGCACGACTCCCAATCGGCTTTGCTGCCGGACCACATGAACATCGAGCTCGCCGTCGGTCAGGCAAGCGCGGCTGCCGAGGGCGTTGAGGCCGACCCCGTAGCAATTGTTCCCGACGAAGATGCAGGGCGTTCGAATAGTCTGGCGGGCCCCGGACGCCGCTACTTGCAGGCGATGCCACGATGCGCGACGCAAGGTCTCTACCATCGCCGGCAGCGTTGCGAGCATCTTGCCGACGCCATGCCGATGCTGGTGGGCGTTGCGCCGCGCGACCATGAACGGATAAAGGCCGACGGAGGAGTTGTTCACGAACACGCGGCCGTTGAGCTCGGCCACATCCACCTTGCGCGTCTTGCCTGCGACTATGACTGCAGCGGCTGCGTCGACATCGAGCGGCAAGCCAAGGTCCTTGGCGAAATGATTGAGCGTGCCCAGTGGCAGGATCCCGAGCGGCAGGTCGGTTCCGGCGAGAACGCCCGCCGCGGCGCTAATCGTGCCGTCGCCGCCAGCAACGACCAGCGCGTGGCCGTCACCATCCTCGCCGTTCGCCCGTTCGGCCATGAATTCCCGAGCGCAGGCCGCGAGCCTGTCCCCCTTCACGGCCTGAATTTCCGCGTTGACGCCATGAACGGCGAAAGCCGCCGTCACGCGAGCGGCGGAATCCCCGCGTCCACTCACCGAACCGGCGGCAGAATTCATAAGTACGGTAATCTTGGCGACGGAATTCAGCACGGACAGATGCAGTGACCTTGGACCTGGTCGATTTCGCATCGCCAACGTAGCTGTCCCCCTGCAGTTCCGTCAGGGGGCATGATTTTCGCACATGGCGGTGAACTGTCGCCTCGGGACTGGATTGCGCTTAGCGGTCGAGCCAGACGTCCTCGAAGCGCCAGCCGTTATAGATGCTGTTGCTCATGATGGTGAGGCCCTTCACCTCCGGCTGCATGCAGGCGGCGGCCACGGAATGAGAAATGATCGGCCGCACGGTGTCCTCGACCAGCTTGCGTTCGATGTCGCGCACGATCGCCCGGCGCTTGTCGGTGTCGCGTTCGCGCGACTGGGTGGCCATGAGCGCCGTGAGCTCCGGGTTGCAGTAGCCATTGAAGTTGCGCAGCGCCCCGCAGCCGTAGTTTTCGACAAAATGCTGGTCGGGGTCGTCGAGCGAGCTGCCGGTGGCGTTGAGCACCAGGGTGTATTTCTTCTGGTAAAGGCGGTTGAAGTAGACCGCGCTGTCGATCATCTCCAGCTCGCCGTCGATGTAGATTTGGCGGAGGTGGTCGATGAGGATCACCGCGAAGTCGCGGTAGGATGCCGTGTTGCGTGTGCTCACCTTGATTTTCAGGCGATTGTCGGGACCGTAGCCTGCCTCGCGCATCAGCGCCCGTGCCTTCTCGCGCGACGCTTCGATATCCCCGCCATAGCCGGGCAGATCCTTCAGTACCTCGGCATCGACGCCCCAGACGCCGGCCGGTGGCGGAAGCATCGCGCCGCCGATGAGGTCCTTGCCCTCACTGATGATTTCGACGATGGACTTGCGATCGATCGTCAGGGCTACAGCGGTGCGGGTACGCGGGTCGTTAAACGGCGCCTCGTCGCGGTTGATGATCAGGTTGTAGCTGACGCCGAGCGGCCGCAAGGTGCATTGCGCCGTCGGCAAGGACTTCTTCATGTCGTTCAGCAACGGCACTGTGACGTCCGTGGGGAACGTCATGTCGGCACGACCGGCCGTAAAGGCCAGCATGCGCGTTGCGCGGTTTGCGATGATCGAATACTCGATGCCGTCGAGATAGGGCCGTCCGGGCTTCCAGTAGTCGCGATTCTTCTCAAGCTTCACGCGCTCGTTGCTCTTCAACTCGACGAACTTGAACGGTCCTGTGCCGATCGGATGGCGCCGCATCTGCGCCGGCGGCACGTGGCAAGGATAGATCGCCGTCCACCCCGCCGCCAGAAAAGCCAGAAGCGACGGCTGCGGCGCCTTGAGACGGAAGGTGACCTGGAAGTCGCCGTCGGCAGTCACCTTCTCGACGTTCTCGTACCAGACGCCCCGCGGATTGCGCCGGAGCTTCACCTCGCCCTTATCCATCAGCATGTCGAACGTGCACTTCACGTCGGCGCTGGAGAAGGGCTTGCCGTCGTGCCACTTGACCCCCTGTCGCAGGTCGAAGCGCACCGTCAGGCCATCGTCGCTGACCGTCCAGCCCGTCGCCAGTTCCGGGCGGATCGACTCGAATGTGTTGCGTTCGACCGATTGATCGTAGATCACCAGATTGTTGAACACGCCCATGAACGGCACGGCGACGGAGACCGTGATCTCCTCGTGCAGCGACGGGCTGGGAGGGGTGTCGGCCATCTGCCCCCGCAGCGTGCCACCGGCTTTCTGGGCATGGGCGGGAAGAGCCGCTGCGCACAGACCCAACGCCGCACCCAGCAGCGCAGAGCCGAACCGGAGAGCCAGGTTGTTCCGTTTCCGCTCCGTCGCGGTGCTTGTTCGGGTCATCGCTTCAACTCCCATCCACGTGAAAAACCGGGTCTTCCGGTCGCTAGTCGTCATACAGCGAGGTTCGAACGGCTCCGACCTTGCGGATCGTCGTCTTCAGGGCGTCGACATACGACTTGAGGTTTCGATCGAAGCGCGACTGCGGGCCGACCAGATTTATGCCGTAGAGATCGCCGAAGATGCGGACCGGCAGCGCCACGCCCATGATGTCGGGAGAGCTTTCGCCGATGTTGGTCCAGTAGCCGCGCTTGCGGCCCTCCTCCAGGCTCCGGACGTATTGGGCCCGGCTGCGGATCGTACGCTCGGTGAGCTTGGGATACTTGAGCAGCGACAGCAGCCGCTCGCGCGGCTCGTCGTCCATGGCTGACACGATCGCCTTGCCGATCGAGGAGGCATGCAGCGCCCGAACGGAACCGACCGTCATCGTGTAGCGGATGGCGTGCGGCGACTCGATTATCTCGAGATAGACAATGCCCAGCCCTTGCAGCTTGCCCAGGATCACCGTCTCCCCGGTGGCATCGCGCAGGGCTTCGAGAAGCGGCCTGATGTTCTGGGCGATCGGGTCGTGATGGGCGATCGCATCGGCGACCATACTCAGACGCCGGGTGGGATAGAATGCGCCGCGCGGGCGTAGGTAGTACAGGAAACCCCGATCGACCAGGGTCCGGACCAGGGCGAAGCAGGTCGAGGTCGGCAGCGACAATTCCCGCGCGAGATCCGACACGGTGATCGGACGCTGCCGGCGGGCGAAGCTTTCGAAGATGTCGAGCGTGCGATCGGCGGTTCTGACCGTCATCTTGTCCTGCAGCAGCTATGGTTCGAAGTCCACCCAACTTCTCATATCTGCAATGTTCTTCCCATTTGAAAACATCTTGTGCGACGCCGGGCGGCTTGTATACGCATATATGCCAATGCATTCCGAACCATGGAACATGGCATCGACGAGCGCTGGACCTGCAAGCTTGGCGCCGCTCAAATCGCGCCGACAGGGGGAAATCAGATGAGTGCAGACGGATTCAGGGCGGCGGGCTTCTCCTGGCGTCTCTATTGCGGTCGCCAGGTCCTGGAGCAAAGCCTCAAGGAGGCCGTGATCCGGGCCGGCGCGAGGCGTGCCTTCGTCATCTGCTCGCCGTCGATTGCCCGCAAGACCGACAGCGTTCGCCGTGTCGCCGCAGCGCTGGGCGACCTGTACGCCGGTGTCTATGACGCGATCGAGAACGATGCGACCTACGTCTCGGTGAAGGCCGCCAAGGAGGCTGCCGTCGCAGCCGGCGCGGACCTCCTGATCGCGGTCGGCGGCGGCACCGTGATCATGGCCGCGCGCGGCGTGGCGATCTTCATGGCAGAGCAAGGCGATCCATTCCAGCTCATGACGCAGTATCCGGAGGGTCGCGCCGCCTTCAGTCCGCGCCTGTCGGCACCCAAGCCGCCGATCATCAACGTGCCGACCACGCCGAACAGCGCAATGAACCGGGCGGGAACAGCGCTGAAGAATCCGGATCTCGACCATCGCATGGAGTATTTCGACCCCAAGACGCGCCCGCACTCGATCTTCATCGACGAGGACGCGCTGCTCGCCACGCCGCCGCAGCTGATCAACTCGACCGCTGCCACAGTGTTCGCGGGCTCGGTCGCGGCGAAGGGTCAGCTCGATTCGAATCCGTTGGTCGAGGGCGACGACGACCAGGCTTTCCGTCTGTCCTATCGCGCTTGCAGGCGACTGCCGGACGAGCCGACCAACCCGTCCCTGCTCATCGATATCAGCATCGCCGCTTTCCTGCGCAATCGTGCCGAAGACGACGGCATGAGCCGCCTGCTGCGCGGGAGAGCTTTCTCCGGTAGCTACGCGGTGTCGACGGCGCTGCATATCCGCTATCCGCGGATCGGCCAGGGCGAATCCACGGCGGTCATCCATTCCACGAGAATCAGGACCTCCGAATCCATCGATCCTCAGGCGGCACAGAAGGTCGCCGAGGCGCTCGAAGTCTGGCGTCCCGGCATGGACGGCCGCGAGGCTGCCCTCGCCGCGGCGGACAGGCTGGACGAGCTTTACGCTCGTCTCGGCATGCCCACACGCGTCCGTCAGCTCGACATTCCGCGCGAGGATTTTCCGAAGATTGCCGCCGATACGGTGAAGAACTTCAACGCGAACGCCGGTGCGCGATCGCCCGAAGCCCAGATCGCCGACGCGCTCCAGCTCCTCGAGGCGGCGTACTGAGCGCTGGGAGCGCGGCTCTCCAGAGCCGCCCATGGGGTTGGAAAAACCGAAGGAAGAGCGGCTCTGGAGAGCCGCGCTCCCAGCAGACTAAGGAGACACACGTGGGACCGTTAGCGGGCATCAGGATCGTGGAACTCGGCGGGATCGGTCCGGGGCCGTTCGCGGCCATGCTCTTCTCCGAGATGGGAGCCGATGTGGTGCGCATCGCGCGCCGCCCTGGCACGGAAGGGATCAAGGGATTCGACAAGCGCTACCAGCTGCTCCATCGCGGCCGCCGCACCATCGCCATGGACCTCAAGAACCCGCGCGCCGTCGAGACGGTCAGGCGGATGATCGGCAAGGCGGACGCAATGACGGAGGGCTTCCGGCCCGGCGTCGCCGAACGGCTGGGTCTCGGCCCCGATGACTGCCTGAAGCTCAATCCGAAGCTGGTCTACGGTCGCATCACTGGCTGGGGACAGGACGGTCCGCTCGCGGCCGAGCCTGGCCACGATATCAACTACATCGCCCTGACCGGGGCACTGCATGCTATCGGCGCGAAGGGCGGCCCGCCCATCCCGCCGCTCAACCTCGTCGGCGACTTCGGCGGCGGCGCGATGTACCTGGCGTTCGGCATCGTCTGCGCCCTTCTCGAAGCGCGGTCATCCGGCAAGGGCCAGGTCGTCGACGCCGCGATGATCGACGGGGCAGCGAGCCTGATGACGATGATGTACGGCATGCACGCCGCCGGCCTGTGGACCGACAATCGCGGTTCCAACCGGCTCGATTCAGGGACGCCCTGGTACGACGTCTACGAAACCTCGGACGGCAAATGGATATCCGTCGGCTCGAACGAGCCGCAATTCTACGAAGCGCTGCTCGACCGCCTCGGAGTCGACCGCTCTGCCTTCCCGGCGGACCGCCACGACCGTAATGGGTGGCCGGCGATAAGGGCGTGCTTCACGGAGAAATTCCGCGAGAAGACCCGCGACGAGTGGTGCGAGATCATGACCGGATACGAGGTCTGCTTCGCCCCCGTCCTCTCGATGTCCGAAGCGCCGCATCACCCGCACATGAAGGCGCGCGGCACCTTCGTCGAGCTCGATGGTGTCGTACAGCCGGCGCCTGCACCGCGCTTCAGCCGCACCAGGCCGGAAATCCGTCATTCCGCAGGATCAGGCGGACAGCAGGCAGAAGACGTGCTCGGCGACTGGGGCTTCGGTGCCGCCGAGATCTCGGAGTTGCAAGCCTGCGGCGCCATCGGTTGAACGTTGGGAAACTGGAAGAGTCATCGTCTTGTTCAAGGAGCGTAACGCGTGACTGGACCCCTCGCCGGCCTTCGGATCCTCGACCTCACTACCGTGCAGATGGGGCCGTGGTGCACGCGCATCGTCGCCGACCTCGGCGCGGAAGTGATCAAGGTGGAGGCGCCGGAAGGCGACTCCAGCCGCTATGGCGCCAACGCGCGCAACCGCGGCATGAGCGGCGGCTTCCAGCATAATGCGAGCGGCAAGCGATCGATCGTTCTCGACCTGAAGAAGCCCGAGGCGCGCGACGCGATCCTGCGGCTGGCCGCGGGCGCGGATGCCTTCGTCTCGAACATCCGCCCTGCCCCGCTCGAACGCCTCGGTCTCGGCTACGAAGCCGTGCGTAAGGCCAACCCGTCGATCGTCTATCTCGGCATGGTCGGCTACGGCAGCGGCGGCCGCTACGCCGGTCGGCCCGCCTATGACGATCTGATCCAGGCTGCCTCGGCGATTCCGATGCTGCTGCAGCGTTCGACCGGCGAGCCGCGCTTCATCCCGATGGCGGCGATCGACCGCATCGTCGGCACCGCCGCGGCCAATGCCCTGCTGGCGGGCCTGCTGGCCAAGGCGCGCACCGGCGTCGGCCAGAAGATCGAAGTGCCGATGTTCGAGACGATGGTGCAGTTCGTGATGTGCGAGCACATGCAGGGCGCCACATTCGACCCGCCGACCGGCCCGCCGGGCTACGCGCGCACGCTGTCGCGCTCGCGCCGGCCCTATGCCACGCAGGACGGCTATCTGGCCGTGCTGCCGTACAATGACGGTCAATGGCGGCGGTTCTTCGAGGCGGTCGGCAAGGGTCACATCTTCAAGGAGGACCCACGTTTCGCGGACATTGCCGCGCGGACGAGCAATATCGACGCACTGTACGACATGATCGCCGACGAGCTTAAGACGCGACCGACAGCCGAGTGGCAGAAGATCCTGCACGAGGCCGACATACCCAACATGGTGCCGCACACTCTGGAGACTTTGCTGGAAGACCCGCATCTGCATGATCGCGGCTTCTTCCAGTTTCGCGAGCATCCCTCGGAGGGGCGCATCCGGACCATGCGCGAGCCCAGCACCTGGTCGGAAACGCCGCCGCCCGCCGACCGGTTCGCGCCGCGACTCGGCCAGCACACGCGCGAGATCCTTGCCGAAGCCGGCTATAGCCAGGCCGAGATCGATGACATGACCGCACGGAAAGTCGCCTTCCCCGAGCGGCGGGGCTGATCGAAGATTGCGACAACAGGAGGAAGCGATGAGCGACAACAACGATCTTCTGGTTCGGCGCGAGGACGGCGTCCTGGTCCTGACCTTCAACCGGCCGGAGCACCGCAACGCGCTGACCCAGGACATGCAGGTCAGGCTCGGCGAGGAGCTTGCCGCCGCCGAGCTCGACCGCGAGGTCGGCTGCGTGCTGCTGACCGGCGCCGGCGGGGCGTTCTGCGCCGGCGGCGACGTCAAGAACATGGCTCGCCTCTCCGCAGGGGCGCCGGTCGACCAGCTCCGGCGCATGGAAAACCAGCGCCAGTCGCAACGGCGCACGTCGCTTCGCCTGTTCGAGATGGGCAAGCCGACGATCGCCGCCCTGCCGGGCGCCGCCGCCGGCGCCGGCCTCTCGATGGCTCTGGCGTGCGACATGCGCATCGCCGCCGAGACGGCGATCATGAGCACCGCTTTCGTGAAGATCGGCCTGTCGGGCGACTACGGTGGCACCTACCTTCTGACGCAACTGGTCGGCCCGGCCAAGGCGCGCGAGCTCTACCTGCTGGGGGATCGCATCGACATGAAGGAGGCCCTGCGCCTCGGCCTCGTGAACTGGGTCGTGCCAGCCGCCGAGCTCGAGACAAAGGCCTTGGAGATCGCCAAGCGCCTCGCAGCGGGTCCGCGCCTGGCGCACCGCTTCATCAAGGACAACCTCAACCGCGCGATGAACGGCAGCTTTGCCGAATGCCTCGACAATGAGAGCGCCAATCTGATGCAACTGCGCGAGACCGAGGACCACAAGGAGGCAGCCCGCGCCTTCGCCGAAAAGCGGACTCCGAGATTCACCGGTCGCTGAAGGTATCGCTGCGCGCCTCAGCGAAGGATGTCGTCGCTCGACAGGTAGGAAACGTAGTCGGCCACGGCGTGCTCGATGGAGGTGAATTGGCCGGCGTAGCCCGCTCCTCTCAGCCCATCCAGAACCGCCTCCGTGTGGTACTGGTAGCGATCCCGCAGCGCATCGGGCATGGGAACATACGAGATGCGCTCTTCACGGGACACTGCCCGGTAGAGCGCGCCGATAAGGTTGCGGAATGTCGTCGCCCGGCCAGTGCCGACATTGAACAAGCCGTGCTCTGGTCCGCGGTCGAGGCTCCATAGCACGACGTCGACTACGTCCTTGACGTAGACGAAGTCGCGCCGCTGGCCGCCGTCGGCAAACCCCTCGCGGTGGCTCTTGAACAGCCGGACCTCGCCGCCTTCCGCCGCCGTCCGGAAATTTTTGGCGACGACACTCATCATTTCGCCCTTGTGATACTCGTTGGGGCCGAAGACGTTGAAGAATTTCAGGCCGATACATTTGGGCGGAAGAGGCAGCGCCTTTTCGACCCGCTCGGCGACGACAAGATCGAATTGATGCTTGCTCCAGCCGTAGAGGTTGAGCGGCCTGAGCTCACGCAAGGCCGATACCGAGAGGCCGTCCTTGAAGCCGCGCGATCCGTCCCCGTATGTCGCGGCCGACGAGGCATACACCAGAGGAACACCGCGTGCGGCGCACCAGTCGAGCAGCCGCAACGACGCCTGGAAGTTGTTGCGCATGATCTCGTCCCCGTCGCGGGCGGTCGTCGCGGAGTTGGCGCCCATATGGATGACGGCATCGAGCCTCGCATCCCGTAGCCAGCTCGCGAGGTCGTCGGGAAAGACGAAGTCGCGGAAAGCCCGCTTGCGCAAATTCTGCCAGCGCTCGTCCGTACCCAGCCAATCGCACACGACGATATCGGATCGCCCGGTATCATTCAGCGCTGCGACGACGTTCGAGCCGATGAAACCGGCCGCTCCGGTCACCAGGATCATTGCGCTAGTCGCTCCGCGCGCTGTTCGCGATCAGTCGAGTGGTCGAGTGTCCCGGCACGAGATCGACGGTCATGACACGCCCGCCGGCTCGGGTGACAGTCTCCGCCCCTACAATCTCGTTGATCGTGTAGTCGGCGCCTTTGACGAGAAGATCGGGCAGCAGCAGCTCGATGAGCTGCGCAGGCGTGTCCTGCTCGAAGATCACGACGATGCTGACGTTATCGATCGCCCCCAGCACGGCAGCGCGCTCGCGCTCCCCCTGCACCGGTCGACCGGATCCCTTGAGGCGACGAACCGAAGCATCGCTGTTTAGCCCGACGATGAGCCTGTCGCAGGCTTTTGCGGTTTCGCGCAGCAGGCTCACGTGTCCGGGATGGAGCAGATCGAAACAGCCGTTAGTAAAACCTACGACCAGCCCCTGGTGCTGCCAGAGGCGGCGGAGGCGCAACGCAGTATCCCATTCTGCAAGGGCACCCTTGTCGACGAGCCCATCGCCGGCCAGAAGGGCTCGTTCCGCCTCGAGATCGTCGGCCTGAACGACGGTCGTCCCCGGCTTGGAAACGGCAATACCCGCAGCGAGGTTGGCGAACGCCATGGCTTCCTCGACGGGTCGGCCGGACGCCAACCCGAGGGCGAAGGCCGCGGCAACCGTATCGCCGGCGCCAGCCACGTCGAAGACCGCGCGCGCCTGCGTCGGCATATGGATCGCGCTCCCTTGCGGCGACACCAGCGACATTCCGGCCTCCGATCGCGTCACGAGAATGCTGCCACCGGTGATCGCGGCCGCGGCACGCCCCGCCTGCTCGGCCTCGAGATCGCTCGTTACGGCTATTCCCGTGGCTGCTTCCAGCTCTTTTCGATTGGGTGTGATGACAGTAGCGCCCCTATAGGCGGAAAGGTCGACACGTTTCGGATCTACGACAATGGGAATGGCGGCAGCGTGCGCCAGAGCCATCGTATGCTCGAGGACTCGGTCGGTCAGCAGTCCCTTGCCGTAGTCGGACACGATTACCAGACGTGCCCCGCCGACCCGCAGCTCAATGGCGCGGATGACGGCCTCTTCTGCGGCGGATGAAAGGCCGATGAGCTCCTCTTTGTCGACGCGCAGCAGCTGATGTTGTCCGGAGAAGAAGCGCGTCTTGACCGTCGTTGGACGATCGTCGAGGTCGATCAGGTCGAAGCGAACCCCCGCCGCCGACAATGCGGCGGCCAGCCGCTGACCCTCGGCGTCCCGCCCAGCGCATGCGATTAGATGTGCGGCCCCCCCCAGGCTGACGATGTTCGCGGCCACGTTGGCGCCGCCGCCGCCCATTTCCCTGATCTCGGTTTGCCGGACGACCGGCACTGGCGCCTCCGGCGAGATTCGATTCACGGCGCCCAGGATGTAGACGTCCAGCATCGCGTCCCCGACCACCAGGATTTGCTCGCCATTTGCCGACCAGCGTGCAGCCAGGTGGTGCCGAAAAGAAGTCGACATTCCTTTGCCGGCGTCCTTCGAGGCGGGACGTTGAATGTCAGCCCCCATGTTCGATTTCCCGGCCGTCAAGGTGCTGTTTCTGCGCAGAGCATGACTAGACTATTAATATCCAAGGTGGCAAAACGCACGCGCTAGGCTACGCGACGACTAAGAGCTGCAAGTGCCTTATACATGGCCCTTAGGTGTCATGATGCGCGGGCGGTAAAGCTTCACATGGTGTGCGCCGGTCACGCGGCGAGATCCAGCGGGAAAGATGGCCGATCCGACTAATGCATTTGCTAGTCTCGCGAGGGCCCTGTTTATCTTCGGCCCCGACGCGGGTCTGGCGCTTCAGGGGCAAAAGTCCGGGTTCCAGTTTCTCGTGTACGAAGGTGGCCTGGTTTCGGCTGCCGATTCGCCGAACGACATCCATCTCAACAGCGGGTCGCACGCCGGAGCCGTCGTAAGCGCCGGGCAGACCCTCCACGTCGAGAATTACTACAATGTCATAGGTGGCGGTGCTGCCACCGCCCTGAACATCATTGGTCTGGCCGTCAATACTGGCACCGGCGTATGGGCGACCGGCCATACTCAGCTCGAAGGCCGCACTGTCACCGGTACCCATGTTCAATCCGGCGGCACCCTGCTCGTGGCCATCGGCAACGTTCGCAATATCCTCGTGCAGGGACGGGAGTATTGGGACGGCCTCTCGCTACGCAATGAGCCCAGCTACTACGTCAATTCCACGACATACAACAGCGCGACCGGCACGATCGTAGACGGCGGCGGACGCATGATCCTGGGGGGCTATGCGAACGATACCCGCGTCAACGGCGGGGGCTACATGTATGTCGGGCAGACTGCGTCTGCCAACAATACTCTGGTCAGCGGCACAAACGCGGTGCAGGAGAGCTTCGGCACGACCTCCGGGACCGTGCTGTCTTCAGGGGGTATCCTGCGCGTCGCCCAGGGCGGGGCCTATGCGACCACCGTGCGCAATGGCGGGCTCATGCGCGTGGGGGAAGACGGCTTTGCCGTCGGTACCGTCATCAGCAGCGGCGGCTATGTCCTCGCCACGGCGAGAGACTATCTCCTCAACCCGCCGCAGCCGCTGGAAAAAAAGGCGGCCACGATGGACACCGTCGTGTCCGGCGGCGGCTACATGGTCGTTTCGGGAACCGATTACGGCCTGAGCGAAAGGACGGCCTACGACGTCAACACGACCATCCGGTCGGGTGGCCAGGTGACCGTGCTCGAGGCTGGCCTCGCGTACGGCACGACCATCAGTGCCGGCGGTGTCCTCCTGCTCTCCTCGATGCTTCCCGATGTCGGTTATCGGCAGTGGGTCGAGGGATTCGCGGGGAAGGCCGGCACCGCTCAGCAGGTCGTGGTGTCGGCAGGCGGCATCCTGAGCGCGACCGCCAATACGCTCGCCACCGGCACCGTCCTCGCCGGCGGCAAGGTCATAGTGGACGGATCTGCCCCGACCTACGTGCGCAATCTGACCAACCCGGGATTTTACGGCGAAACCTATCCCCGCGAGCAGCTGTATTACGGCAGGCCGAACCTCAGCCTGAGCTTCGCGGCAGGCGCGATCAGCGCGGTCCGAAACCTCACGCTGAGCAATGTCGAGGTGACGTCCGTCACGCTGGAGGCCCTCGAGGGTGGCCGGCTGGTCAGCACAGTCGTGCGTAACACCGGCAGGCTCCATGCGTCCGCCGGCGGCATGCTCGAGGCGTCGACGGTTCACGCCGGCGGCAACCTCACGGTCTTCGCCGGCGGTTCCGCCAGCGGCACCGTGCTCAGCGGTGGGCAGGCGAACGTCAGCTCGGGCGGCATCGCCTACGATACGGTCATCAGTGCCGGCGCCGGAGAGATCGTCCACGCCCAGGGATCGGCCATGCGCTCGGTCGTCGGCAGCGGCGGCACGCAGATCGTCAGCAGCTACGGAACCGTCAGCGGCACTGCCGTCGGCAGCGGCGGCATGCTCGTAAACTACGGAGGAGCCGCGACAGCGACGACGATCGCCTCCGGTGGCAGCGCTGTGGTTTTGGACGGCGCGGGAGACTTCGACACCGTTGTCTCCTCCGGTGGCTATGTCTTGATCGTCGGCGACAGCTTCAACGCGAAGGTTGCCGGCAGAATGGAGGTCGTCTCCGGCGCCGAGGCGAGAGGGGCAGTGGTTTCCGGCGACGGAGCCAACCTGACCGTGTCTGGCGGCGGCAAGGCGAGCACCACCACCGTCCTGGGGGGCGGCCGCGTGACCGTGACCGGCGGCGGCACGACGGAAGGCGACGTGATCTCGTCGGGCGGCCAGGAAGTCGTCTCTTGGGGTGGCAACGTCAGCGGTACAATCGTCAGCGCCGGCGGCGTGCTCATTGCCCAGAGCGGCGCCAATATCGTCGGCGCCACCTATCTCGCCGGGTCGATAAGTGGCGTAATGGGCTTTACCCAGTCCGGCACGGTCCTGACCAGCGGCCAGGGACTGGCGGCGTTCGCTGGAGGCACGCTCGAGGGGATCACCGTCGGCAGCGGCGCCATGGTCGTCAGCGCCGGCGGCACCGTCGCCAACACGATCATGCAAGCGGGCGCCATCACGGGCGTCCTCGGCATTGCCCAAACCAATCGCGGGGTGGCCAGCGGCCAGATCCTGGCCGCACTGTCCGGCGCGGTGCTGAATGGCACTGTCGTGGGCAGCGGAGGCCTGTTGCTCAATGGCGGCGGAAGCTTCACAAGCACGGTCCTGCAGAACGGTGCAAGCAGCGGCGTCATCGGCGCTCTGCAGTCAGGCGGCTCCGTGTCCGGCGGCATCTCGATGCTTGTGCTCAGCGGAGGCGTGCTCACCGACTTCCAGGTTGGCAGCGGCGGTACCGCGATCGTTTCGTCCGGCGGGCAAACCGGGATTGACATCTCCGGCGGCACCAGCGTGCTCGCGGGCGGCACGGAGATTGTGCGCGGCGGCACGGCCCGCAACACCGCCGTCAACAGCGGCGGCACGCAGGTCGTTTCGTCGGGGGGCATCACAGAAGGGACCATCCTGTCGGGCGGCGCCATCGAAACAGTTTCGGCCGGCGGCACTGCCCGCGGCACGGTCGTCAGCAGCGGCGGTCAACTAATCATCGCCGGTTCCGGGGCGGTCGCCAGCGGCACTGTCCTGAATGCCGGCGCAACGGTCTCGTACATGTCGGGCGGCCAGGGCATCGCGACCCAGCTGGACAGCGGCTTCAATCTCGTAGTGGGAGCTGGCGGAACGACCACCGCCGACGTCGTCAGGAATGGTGGCATCGAAACGGTGCTATCCGGCGGCGAGGCCCGCAGCACGACCGTCAGCAGCGGCGGCCGCCTCGTACTGTCCTCCGGCGCGGTCGCCGATGCAGCCGCGGTTTCGAGCGGCGGCATGCTTGTCAGCGCCGGCGGCGTGACGACCGGCCTTACCGCGTTCGCGCCGGGCGCGATCGTCGGGCTGCTGGGCATCACGTCGAGCGGCAAGAACCTGACCAGCGGCCAGGTCATCGCAGCGCTGTCGGGCGGCGTTCTCTCGTCGACGACCCTGGGGAGTGGCGCCGTAGCAGTGATCTCCTCTGGCGGCACCGCCGACGGAGCAATGGTCAGCAGTGGCGGCATGCTGATCAATGCCGGCGGGACCCTCACGAATATAAACAATGCGAGTTACGCGGCGGGAGCGATCAGCGGCATCCAAGGCATCGTGCAGTCTGGATCGACCGTCAGCGGCGGTCAGGTCCTGGCGGTACTGTCCGGTGCGACGCTCAGTGGCAGCACGGTGCTGAGCGGCGGCACGGAAATCGTATCCACTGGCGGCAGCGCCGCCAATGTCACGGTCAACTCCGGCGGCACGCTTGTCTGGGCCGGCGGAGATCTCACCGGCTATACCATGTCGAGGGGAGCGACTTTCGCCGTGGGCGGCGGAAAGGTGCTGAGCGGGATCTCGACCAACTTCCAGACGCCCTACACCGTGGCCGCCTACTCTGGCGGCATCCTGTCTGCGACCAATTCCCAGTACACCAACGCCGACATCGGCATCAACCCGTCGGTCGGTGCTGCCAAGATCGTCATCCTCAAGGGCGGGATCGGCAGGGATAACATCTCGCTGATGAGCGAGTTCAACGGTCCGCAGCCCGGCATTTCCGTCTACGGCAACAGCTTCAACGACACATTGTATGGCTGGTTCATTAACGGCCAGGTGAATGCCAGCACCGAGGAGGTGTTCTCGGGCGGTGTTGCCAGCAAGGTCACGCTATACGGATCCAAGCTGACCGTGCGTGACGGCGGCGTCGCCCACGATGTCGACGTCAGCTCGTGGCTCATCTGGGTTCGGGATCTCGATAGCGGCAATGGCTACGGTGTGCCGAAGTACTACCGCGACCAATTCCAGCAGGGCAATCAGCCCATGACGCTGGAGAGCCTGCTGACGGTGGAACGGGGAGGCCTGGCGACCAACGTCAAGATCGGCATGAACACGTCGGCCATCATCCAGGGCAGCGTGAGCGGAGCTTTCATAACGGGGTCCGGCAGTGCCGCAGCCACGGTGTCGAGCGGCGGTACCCTGGCGGGCGCGGTCATCAGCGGGAGAGCGAGCACCCAAAACGGACATCCCGTAGTCTCCAGCGCGATTGTCGATGTGCTGAATGGCGGGTCGGCGATCGGTGCCAGCCTGTACGACCGCAGCCTCCTGAAAGTTCACCGTGGCGGCTATGCGAGCGGCACGATCATCACCAATGCAGCGTCCGCGGTCTTGGCGGTCGGCGGCACGCTGTCCGGAACCGTGATCCAGAGCGGGGGCGTGCTCAGGCTGGGAAGCGGCGCCGTTGCGTTCGGCAACCGCATCAAGAACGGAGCAGAGTTCTCCGTGCGATCGGGCGCCAGCACACGCAACGACGTGGTGGAATTCGGCGGCCACGAAATCGTGCGTTCGGGTGGCACTGTGATCGATGCGACGGTGACGAGCAGCGGCAAGATGACAGTGCGTTCGCAGGGGTTGGTCAGTGGAGGTACTGTGTCCTCCGGCGGCATGCTGATCAATAACGGGGGCTCGGTATCGGGCACTACGTTCCTCCAGGGAGCGATCAGCGCCATACAGGGCACCACGCAGAGCGGCGGCGGCGTGGCAGACGGAGTCACGTTGGCGATCCTGCGCGGGGGCCGCACCTTCGGAACGGTCGTGGGTTCGGGCGCGTTCGAGGTCGTGTCTTCAGGAGGCAGGACGCACGCCAGCATCGTCAACAGCGGCGGGCTCGACGTCGTATCCTCAGGAGGGCTTTCGACGTCGGCAATGATCTCCGGCGGCGTGCAGGGAATCGGCACCGGCGGCGCGGCGGACGAGGCAACCATCGTCGCATCGGGGGCTCAGCTCGTATCGTCCGGAGGGCGAACGCGAGGCACGATAGTGTCGTCCGGCGGAATCCAGGTCGTGCTGGAGGGTGGTTCTGCAGCAAGCACACGGGTTCATGCCAGCGGGCTCGCGGTGGTTTCTTCCGGCGGCTTGGCGACAGGAATGGTCGTGAGCAGCGGCGGCACGTTGCTAAATGTCGGCGGAGAAATCCTCAACGCGCGCTTCCGCTCGGGCGCCACCAGCGGCCTGATGGGAGTCGCCCAAAGTGGCGGCACGGTGAGCAGCGGCGTCACCTTGGGCGTGCTGAGCGGCGCCTCGGTAACCGGGGCCGTTGCAGGAAGCGGCGGCGTGGTCCTGGTCGTGAATAGCGGCCTGGCGCATAGCACCGACGTTCAGAATGGCGGCTTGCTGAGTGCCCATATCGGCGGTGTTACAAGCCATACGCGCGTGTCGAGCGGCGGCGGTGAAACCATCGGCTCGGCCGGGACCGCGCGAGACACGACCGTGCTCGCCGGCGGTGCGCAGTGGATCGCGAACCAGGGCCTGACGTCGGGTGCGATCGTCTTTGGACAGCAGACGGTCTTCTATGGAGGGCTTGCGAGCGCTTCCGTCATCTCCAGCGGCGGCACGCAGCTTCTGCTCGGCGACGCCGACATCTCCCTCGTGGGCGGAGGGCTGGCGATCGGCACGAAAGTCGAGAGTGGTGGCGTTCAAGTCATTTCCGCGGGCGCGCTGGCGGTCAACACGACAGCTACGCCCGGCGGTCACATCATTGTGGAGAGCGGCGGCCTTGCCAGCGCAGCCTCGGTGGTCAGTGGAAGCGTCGATGTCATGTCAGGCGGTACGGCCGTGGGCACGACGCTCTTCATCGGGAGCATGAGGGTTTCGGGCGGCGGCACTGCATCGTCCACTAATCTGACAAGCAACGGCCGTATCTTCGTCTCTTCCG
This sequence comes from Enhydrobacter sp., assembly GCA_026126105.1. Classification (GTDB taxonomy): domain Bacteria; phylum Pseudomonadota; class Alphaproteobacteria; order Reyranellales; family Reyranellaceae; genus Reyranella. The sequence continues at coordinate 6,713 of JAHCJV010000057.1, read as the reverse complement.
GTGGAATCGCCAAGCAGACGACGGTAGCCGGCACCGCGACGGTCTACGCGGGCGGCGAAATGCTCGGCACTTCCATTGCCGCCAGCGGCAACGCGTTTGTGGCCGGGAAGTCCACGAGCACGACGGTGTCCTTGGGGGGCGTCGAAACGGTGCTTTCCGGAGGCGAGTCCTGGGGTACCCTTATCACCGCCGGCGGCAGCGCCGTCGTTTCCGGCACTTCCGTCAGCACGACGATCGATGCTGGAGGCATTGAGACGGTGCACTCCAGCGGTGTCTCTCAGTCCGCCACGATCATGGGCCGCCAGGATGTGATGCAGGGCGGCTTGGCGGGCGATGCCGACGTTAAGGCGGGTGGCTCGCAGTATGTCTCGGCTGGAGGCTCCACGTCCGGCACGATGATCAGTTCCGGCGGCACCGAGATCGTGTTTTCTGGGGGCATGGCGGGCGGCACCTATGTCGCGAGCGGCGGCATGCTGGTAAACGCGGGAGGCTCGATTAGTGGCGCAACCTTCGCGGCGGGCGCCATAAGCGGGGTCCAGAGCGCAGTCGACTCCGGTACGGTGGTATCGAACGGCCTCACTTTGCAGGCGCTGAGCGGCGGGACGCTCGTCGACACGGTCGTGAACGCGGGCGGTGTCGAGATCGTCACCGCCGGCGGCATGGCATCGGGGACGGTCCTGAGCGGCGGCGCAAGGGCTTACGTATCCGCGGGCGGCACCTTCCAGGGCGGAACGGTGCTGAGCGGCGCGGGCCTCTTCGTCTCCGGCACGATCACAGGCGGGCTCGTCATTTCCGGAGGATTCGTTTCGCTTGGAGCCACCGCGGTGATCGGCAGCGGGCAAGTGCTGGACATGTCTGGCGACAGCGACCAGCTCATTGTGGCGTCTGAGCTGTACGTCGGTGCCCTCGTCGCGGGGTTCGGAGAAGGCGACAGCATCGACCTGCTGGGGCCGGGCTATACCGAAGTGTTCGGCGCGGATCCGACATACACGCAGCACGCGGGATACGGTGTGCTCGAGATCGAAGGCGGCGCGTTCGGCCTCGGCACATCGCAGATCCTGTACTTCCAAGGTACGCATTCCGCCGATAACTTCGTAGTAGGCTCCGATGGCCGCGGCGGCACTCTGCTGACTTATCAAGCCTGAGCACGGCAGCAGGCCACCGACATTCGGGTCTCGTTGCCGGATGAACCGCTTGTGGTTCGTGCGAGCGGCCACGCATTACGAAAAGGGATGACGTAGATGGCTGCGGGAGCGAATGCGATCGTGGAGAGCGGGCACGGCAGCAGCTCGTCGGGCTCGCCCGTTGCCGGCTCGGAGCCCGCCCCCGGTTCGGCGGCGCCCCAGGAACCGGCGAAGCCGGCATATCCGCCGGCCGCCGGCCTGCCTACGCAGCTTCATGAGTCGGGTGTCCGCTTCGACTTCAATATGGGCGCCCGCGTTCTGCTGCCGCCTGTCGAATCGGGCAGCTGGCGTGTCGTGCTCCGCGATCTCGATACCGGCAACATCCTGTTCGATGCGACCAGCCAGGGCGCCTTCGTCGCCTCCACCAAGCACTTCTACGTTCGCTTCGCCGTCGATGTATGGCGCATCGATTCGGCCGGCGCGGCGACCCAGGTGCTGGCGCACGAATTCGATTGTCGGGGCCGGGAGGTGCTTATCCAGTTCCCGATCGGGACGCTCGGCGACACCGTCGGCTGGTTTCCCTACGCCGCAGCGTTCGCGGAAAAGCACGGCGCCAGGGTGACCTGCGCCATGTCCAACCTGCTGATCCCGCTCTTCAGGGACGCCTACCCGCACATCCGCTTCGTTACCCATGAGCAGGAAATCGAGCAGAAGCTCCCCGAGGCGAGCTATGCCACATATTACCTTGGCCTGTTCTTCGATGATGCAGAGAACATCTGGCAACCGACCGATTTCCGGCACGTCGGGTTGCATCGCACGGCCGGCTACATCCTGGGCGTCGATCCGACCGAGACCCCGCCCCGGCTCGGCATTCCGGACGAGGACCGGCCGATCGCCGAGCCCTACGTGGTCATCGCCGTGCAAAGCAGCAGCGCCTGCAAGAAGTGGAACAACCCTCACGGCTGGCGCGAAGTCATCGGAATCCTGAAGGCGCGCGGCTACCGAGTGGTCTGCATCGATCAAAAGGCGGAGCACGGCTCGGGTCTCGTCTGGACCCACATTCCGAATGGCGCAGAGGACGAGACCGGCGATCGCCCGCTTGCCGAGCGAGTCCGTTGGCTGCGCCACGCGGCTTTCTTCATTGGCGTGTCGAGCGGCCTGTCCTGGCTTGCGTGGGCCGCCGGTACGCCCGTGGTCATGATCAGCGGTTTCACCCATCCAAACAATGAGTTTCACAGTCCGTTCCGCATCATCAACTGGCATGCGTGCAACTCTTGCTGGAATGACGTCCGGCTGCGTTTCGACCACAAGGACTACATGTGGTGCCCTCGCCATGCCGGCACCGATCGCCAGTTCGAATGCACCCGCCTTATCACGGCGGCGCAGGTGATTCAGGTGATCGACCGGATTCCCGGCGTGCGGCCGGCGAGCACAGGCCCCGTGGCCGAAAACGCATCAAGGCTGCTTTGATACGTTCGGCGGACCAGGCGCATGCCCTGGCCGATTGCCGCTGGCTGCGCGCTCCCGAATGGCGTCCACCATCCCATCGAGCAAGTCCGGTAGAGCGCGGGTGGGGTCAGTTCTTCATTTTCTGCGGCACCGGCTTCAACTGAAGTTCGATCTTGTCGAGAGCATTGCGGAGGGAAGGTATCGCCGCGACGGGGAAGCGCAGATGCGCAACGGTGCATTTGCCGCTGATCACGGCGTCGTCCGCCGTGATGAACTGCGCCATGTCCAGGGTCATGATACCCACCGTGTTCCGAATGCCGAACGTGCTGACTTCCTCGAAAAAGATGGTGGGGGCCTCTGCCGCTTTGCGAATCGCAAGCTCGCGCTTGATCCGCTGTTCCGGCGTCAGGTTGGTCGCTTTGGCCATTGCGCAGGCTCCTCCGGTTCCACAAAGGCCCGATGGTGGCTGGCCCCGCTCCGGGAGTCGATCCCGGGCGCACCTCTCAGTCAATCCAAATGAGGATGTTCCCCGGTGGTGTGAGGCCGCGGCGCGGTCGACGTTTTTCGCCTTGACGTAGGCGAAGGGCAGCCGGTCGTCGATGCGGCTCATGCGATGGCATGCGACGACTCTGGCGAGCACGTCGGCAACATAGACGGTCGGGTCACCATTCCGCGGGGCGCAGGTGACCTGCCAGTTCGTCAGCCGGAAACGTTGTCTTTCACGGCTTGGACCACCGATGATTTGGTGGCTCTTGCCTCCACGGCGTTTGCAACCCTTCAGTTTACGACTGCGGCAACTGCAAGTCTTGCCGCTCCAACGAGCGGGTCGCGAAACCATATGGACACATGGCCGCTCTCCGCGCACTGGCACTGTCCATTGCCTCCCGCCCCAAGAAGGAGCGGGAGGGATGCGGACCGGCAGCGCGTTAGACGAACGAGCTGTCGGAGATGTTGGAGTGGCTGTTGAGGCGGACGACAAGGTCTTGCCCGGCGTCGTAACCCACGTTGCCATCGATGTTGATCACCATGAAGTCGATGTTCTTCAGGTCCCCGACGTTGGCCTTGAAGAGCACGGCAGTGTCGTTAGCGAGCCCTGCCATCGCTGTAGCGAGGTCCGCATCGAACGTTGCCGCGTTCAGGGTTCCCCCATTGATCGCTGGCGCGAGCGTGACGGCGGTGTCGAGGTCGAACCGGTCGTTCGTCCCGTTGAAGCCCACCACCGTGTCGTAGCTGGTGCTGGTCGACTGCGACGCCGCCGTGTAGTGCACGATGTCCGTGCCGGTGGCGTTCGCAACCACCTTGTCGCCGCCGTCACCGCCGGTGAAGTCATTGGTGCCGGTGCCGCCCTTGAACTCGAACGTGCCGCCATCGCTCTCGGCGGAGCCGTCGAAGGTGATCGTGCGGGTCGCACCCAGGCTGGTGGCGATGATGCTCATGTTCTGGCCGACGCCGAGGTTGGCATCGTCGGCCGTCAGGTCATAGCTGAACCCGTCGGCGACCTTCACCCGCTCGACGCTGGCATGAATATCCACACCAGAGGAATAGTCGCCGTTCAGCGATAGCGTGTCGAAGCCACCGTTGCCGGCCACCGCCGTGTTGCCGTCGAGCACCTGGTCCTTGAAGGTGAATTCGTCGTCTGCACCTGCACCGACAACTGTCAGCCCGTCGGCGGTATTGATCTGGACCTTGCCCAGCGCCGCGAACTCTTCGGCCGACAGAGTCAGGGCGCCCGAGGCATCGATGATGTCGATGCCCTTGGAGGCAAAGCCCGCGAAGTCGGAGACACCGAGCGCCTCGATGTTGGACGCGGTGTCGGCTATCGTCACGGCGTCACCGTCCACGAAGCGCACCGTTCCCAGCGCGGCGGCCTGCGCCGCCGTCAGGGTAACCACGTTGTCCGTGGAGTTGAGGATATCGACCCCGGCACCGGCCAGCGCCCCGAGATTGAGGGCCAGCAACTCTGCCGTGGTCCCCTTGATGGTGACCGTGTCAGCCCCCGTCAATGACACGCTCAATGCCGAGAACTTGGCGGGAGTGAGCGTCAGCGCATCCGTCGTCGAGTCGAGGATGTCGATGCCCTTGGCAGCCAGCCCTGCGAGTGTATTGGCGTTCAACGCGGCCAACGTCGAGCCGGTATCTGCCAGGGTCACTCCAACGCCAGTCACGTTCACGGCACCGAGTGCCTGGTACTCCGTCACCGACAGTTCGAAGGTGCCGCTCGTCACGGCCAGGGTGATAACCTGGCTCGCAGCGAGGCCGCCGATCTCCGACACGGTCAGAGTGCCCAGCGCCGCGGCGGTGTCTTCCAGCGTCACCGACTTGCTCGGCAGCATCGGGACGCTGCCTATCGCGCGATACTGGTCGACCGTCAGGTGCAGGCCGACGTCGTCCGACCGGACAGCGTCGACACCCTCGTTTACCAGTTCCGCCAGCTGGGCCGGCGAAAGCGCCTCGATGGCCGCTGCGGTGTCGCGCAGCGTGACGATGTTGCTACCGACGAAGGACAGCGAACTCGCGACCGCCCCTGCGTAGACCGCGGCTGTGACAAACAAGGAACCTGAGGGGCTGCCCAGGAAGTCGACCCCGTTGGTCGCCATTTCCTCGATCTGATTGGTGGTCAGGGGTGCGAACGAGCTCGAACTGCTCGAAACCGTCACTGGATCGAACCCGGCATATTCGGACGGATCCGCCGCCAGGTACTGCGCCACCGAGAAAGTGAGATCGCTGCCGCGTGCCAGCACTCCCGCCGCGCCCAAAGTCGGCGCACTGCTGTTGGCTGCGATGTCGGTGGCAACGATCGACGGCGTAATCTTGCCATCGACCAGGCCGCTGAGATCCAGCACCGCGTTGTAGACACCGTTGCCACCCATCGGCACGTTGAAGGTGACCGTGTTGCCGATGCTGTCGGTCAAGGTGACCACCGCCGTGGCGTCGGGATCCAGCCCGGCGACCGTCAGCGACACACCATTCGTTGCGTCGTTGGCGTCGATCACCACTTCCATCGCTACCGTCGGCGCCGCCACCGTGGTGTCGACGGTGATGTCGAGCACCGTCGTCCCGGTGCCGACGTTGCCGGCGACATCGGTCTGGAAGGCCCGAAGATGATGCAGACCTTCGCCCAGAGAGATGTCCGTCGAGTACGAGCCGCCAGACGCCACCGCCGTCGTGAGGATCGACTCGCCGCCGTCCAGGACGCCGTTGTCGTTCGTATCGAGGAACAGCGAGACCGTCGCACCGTCTTCCGCCGCGCCGCTGATCGTCAGGCCCGACGTAACGTTGGTGATGTTGTCGGTGTTGATGCCGGAGTCGTCCGCCGCGGCAAGGTCGAGGCCCGGTACCGCGGGGCTCTGCGTGTCGACTGTGATGTCAAGCGCGACCGAGGCGGTGCTCACGTTGGCGGCGATGTCGGTCTGGATCGCGCGGATATGATGCAGGCCCTCGGCCAGGGAGATGTCGGCGGAGAACGAGCCACCCGACGCCACTGCCGTCGTGATGACCGACTCGCCGCCATCCATCAAACCGTTGTTGTTGGCATCGTCGAACAGCGACACCGTCGCCCCCGTCTCCGCCACGCCGCTGATCGTCAGGTCCGACGTCTGGCTGGTGACGTTGTCGGTGTCGACGTTGGTGTCGTCGGCGGCCGCCAGGTCAAGGTCCGTCGGTGCGGCGACCGGTGTATCCACGGTGATGTCGAGCGCCGCCGAGGCAGTGCTCACATTGCCGGCAACGTCGGTCTGGAAGGCGCGGATGTGATGGAGGCCCTCGGCCAGCGAGATGTCGGTCGAGAACGAGCCACCCGATGCCACCGTGGTCGTGATGACCGACTCGCCGCCGTCCATCACGCCGTTGTCGTTGACATCGTCGAACAGGGACACCGTCGCGTCCGTCTCCGCCGCACCGCTGATCGTCAGGCCGCTCGTCTGGCTCGTGATGTTATCGGTGCTGACGCCGGAGTCGTCCGCCGCGTCGAGATCGAGGCCCGTCGGCGCATCCGGCGCCGTCGTGTCGACCGTGACGTCGAGACCCGCCGAAACCGAGCTCACGTTGCCGGCGACATCGGTCTGGAAGGCACGGATGTGATGCACGCCCTCGGCCAGGGAGATGTCGGCCGAGAACGAGCCGCCCGATGCCACCGTGGTC
>JAHCJV010000056.1 GCA_026126105.1 Enhydrobacter sp. | reverse complement strand
CCTAGCGGGGGAGAGGAATATGACGGTCAATGGCAATTGCCGTAACTCCCCTGTCAACATACCGATCGACGGGAGCGGCGCTGCTGGCGCTGGCGATCGGCGCATTCCTCGTCGCCTTCCTCGTCGTGCCGGTGGCCACGGTCGTCTACGTGGCCTTCACCGAGAAAGGCGGCGGCGGGTTCACGTTGGTCAACTTCGTGGACTTCGCACGCACCGATCTGTTCGTGCGCTCGTTCTGGAACTCGATCTACGTGTCGGCGATGACCGTGCTGTGGTCCTCGGCTTTCGCCTTGCCGCTCGCCTACCTCACGACGCGGTTCGAGTTCCGCGGTGCCGGGTTGGTGCAGACTCTGGGGTTCCTGCCGCTGATCATGCCGCCCTTCGTCGGTGCGGTGGCGATGCAGCTCCTGTTCGGCCGCAACGGCACCGTGAACCTGCTGCTCGACGAGCATTTCGGCTTCAAGATCGGCTTCATGGAAGGCCTGAACGGTGTCATCTTCCTTCAGGCGATCCACTATTTCCCGTTCATCCTGGTCAATCTCTCTGCCGCGCTGCGCAACATCGACCGGTCGATGGAGGAGGCGGCGCAAAATCTCGGCTCGCACGGCCTGCGCCTGTTCCGCCGCATTGCCTTTCCGCTGGCCCTCCCCGGCTACGTCGCCGGCGCGAGCCTCGTGTTCATCAAGGTGTTTGACGACGTCGCGAGCCCGCTGCTGCTCAACGTCAAGGAGATGCTCGCCCCGCAAGCCTACCTTCGCATCACTTCGATCGGCATCGACGACCCGATGGGCTATGTCATCGCCGTCGTGCTGATCGTGATTGCCGTCTTCACCATGTGGGGCTCCGCGCAGGTGCTGAAAGGAAAGGACTACGCCACGACGCAACGCGGGGGCGGCGGCCTGGCCAGGCGCCGATTGACCGGTCGACAATCGATCCTTGCCTATACGCTGGTGCTTTCGATCCTGACGCTCGTGCTGGCGCCACATGTGGGATTGCTGCTTCTGTCCCTCGCCACGGTATGGTCGTTCAGCCCGCTGCCCGACGGCTACACGTTCGCGCACTATGCCCGCGTGCTGGGCGACAGCTCGGTCTACATCACCAATACGTTGCTCTATTCCGGCCTTGCCGCGGCGATCGACGTGGTGCTGGGCGGCGCCATCGCCTACCTCATGCTGCGCACCCGACTACCCGGCCGCACCATCCTCGACTGGGGCGCAGGCGCGGCGCTGGCAGTGCCCGGCGTCGTGCTCGGCATCGGCTATCTACGCGCCTTCTATGGCGTGAAGTTGCCCGACGGCACGCCGCTCGCCGCGCTGTGGATCATGATCGTGCTGGCAATCGCCATCCGCCGCCTGCCCTACGCGCTGCGCGCCGCCTATGCCGCCCTACAGCAGATCTCGGTGTCGCTGGAAGAGGCCGCCGAAAACCTCGGCGCCACCAGGTCACGCACCGTGCGGCGCATTGTTATCCCGCTGATGACCGGCGGCCTTCTGGCAGGCTTCGTCACCAGCTTCGCGACGGCCGCGGTCGAGCTCTCCGCCGTGCTTATGCTGGTGCAGAACAACTCCGACGCGCCTCTGTCCTACGGCCTCTACGTGTTGATGCAGACTCCCGCGGGCCGCGGCGCCGGCGCGGCGCTGGGCGTCATCGCCGTGGTCATCGTCGCCGTCTGCATGGGCCTGTCGCAACTTGTCGCCGACCGTTCGCAACGCGCCAGGGGACTGGATCTATGAGTGCCGTCGCCATCGACATCAAAGGCGTGAACCTGTCCTATGGGCCGACGCACGTCCTGAAGGACATCGATCTCTCGATCCAACCCGGCGAGCTGTTCGCCTTCCTGGGCCCTTCCGGCTGCGGCAAGACCACCCTGCTGCGGCTGATCGCCGGCTTCGCTCAGGCGCAGACCGGCCAGGTGCTACTCGACGGCCAGGACGTCGCCGCGCTTCCGCCATGGAAGCGCGACGTCGGCCTGGTGTTCCAGAGCTACGCCCTGTGGCCGCACATGACGGTGGCGCAGAACGTCGCTTTCGGGCTCGAAGAACGCCGCAGGCCGCGCGCCGAGATCACGGCGAGGGTCGACGAAGCGCTCGAGCTGGTGGGTTTGTCCGCCTACGCCCAGCGCCGGCCGGCTCAGCTCTCGGGCGGCCAGCAGCAGAGAGTTGCGCTCGCCCGCACGATCGCCATCCAGCCCAAGGTGTTGCTGCTCGACGAGCCGCTATCGAATCTCGACGCCAGGATGCGGGTCACCGTCCGGCGCGACCTGCGCGAGCTGCAACAGCGGCTCGGTATCACGACGATCTTCGTCACCCACGATCAGGAGGAGGCGAATACGATCTGCGATCGCATCGCCGTCATGGAAGCTGGCGTCATCCGCCAGGTCGGAACCCCGATGGAGCTCTATGAGCGGCCGGCCAACCTGTTCGTCGCGAGCTTCCTGGGCTCGGCCAACATCCTCGACGGCGGCGCGGGCGCGACGATGCCGGCGGGCCAGCGGCTGGTGTTCCGGCCGCAGCACGCAAGCCTGTCGCCGGTTGCCGGCGCCACGATGAGCGGCCCCGTCACACATCGTGAATTCCTCGGCGCCACGGTGCGCTACAGCGTGCGAATCGGAGACCGCGAGATCCTGGTCGACACGCCGTTTCAGTCCGGCGCCGACCTGCATGCCATCGGCGAGACCGTCGGCGTGGCGCTGCCGCCCGCGCGCATGCTCTACTTGCCGGCATGAACGGTTGGACAGCCTGGCGGCTCGTGCCCGCCTCCGAGCGCGCCGAAGCCGAGGAGTCCCTGGACTACCTCGGGGAGGAAGGAGTCGTCGTTACCAGCCGCGAGGTCTCGCGCAACGGCCCTTGGCGCATCGAGATCTTCGGCGACGGCGAACGGCCGGAACTCGAAGGCAGCTGGACATGGGAGAAGCTTCCGGAAAAGGACTGGGTCGCCGAGAATCACCGTTCGTTCCGCCCCTTCCAGGTCGGACCGTTCTGGGTTCACCCGGGTCACGTCCGCGAGGGCATGCCGGCCGGGCTGCTGCCGATCGAGATCGATGCCGGAATGGCTTTCGGCACCGGCACGCACGCGACCACCCGTGGCTGCCTAAAAATGCTCGCCACCCTCGACCCGGCCGAGACCGCCAATGCCGTCGATGTCGGCTGTGGCAGCGGCATTCTTGCCATCGCCATGGCCAAGCTCTGGAATTGGCCGGTGCTGGGCGGCGACAACGATGCCGAGGCCGTCGACGTCGCGATCGAGAACGCCCGGCTGAACGGCGTTGCGCCACTCTGCCGCTTCGTCACCTCGGCCGGCTTGCAGGCTCCAGAACTGGCGCGACGCGCGCCCTACGACCTGATCGTCGCCAACATCTTGGCCGGTCCCCTGGTCGAGCTATCGACGTCGTTCGCCCCGGCGGTGCATCCCGGCGGCCGCGTGCTGCTGAGCGGTCTTCTCGTCGAGCAGGCAGAAATGGTGCTCGAAGCCTACGAAAATCGCGGCTTCGTCGCCGAGCGCCACATCGACCTCGAAACCGGCGGCGACTGGTGGCGCAGCCTGGTCCTGCGCAAGGCGCCATAGAAAAAGGGCCGGCGACTGGCCGGCCCTTTCTACTCTACGCTTACGCTACGCTACGCTCGGATCGCGCCACTTACGCTGCGCGGCGCACATTCTGGTTTGCCGGGGTACCATGACCGGCGACGGCGTCGAACTGCGGCATGACGCCCTCGGTTCTCTCACGCACCGCGAAGTGGATATCCGCACGACACAAACCGAGATCGGACAGCTCGCGATCACTCATGCGGGAGAGTTGGGCTTCCGCAGCACGAAGCTTGAGGTCGGCCTTTATGCCAGCCATGAGGTGGTTGACATGTCGGCGCACCCACAAGAGCGCGTCGGTAACGGTTTCCGCCACGGCGGCAGCGCGAAGAAGGCGTGCCTCGCGCTCGATCAAACGCCGGTCGTCAAACGAAAATCCCATCTTGGTAAGTGCGTTTCCCCCCGCCGGCGAAGTTTCGCTCGTCAGATTCTCGAACACCTGGATCGGCTGGGTCATCATTGGAAAGCTCCTCTATTGTGCGATGCGATATTCATGCTGCATCTGCACACAGCCAATATAGAGCCTCAGGAAAGCATGATAATAGCGAGATCAGCCGCTCTGCTATGCGCTACACGCATGTCGCCTCACGAGTTGGCATTTCGCATCCGAGAAAGAACAATTATTGCGCAGATTGCCTGTCTTCCGGCCCCCGCGTAGGGTAGCAGCTTCCATGGTTTCCGCGCCTATCGACGTTCTCCAGCTTCTTCGCCAGCGCGGCCGCCTGGCCGACCCTGCGGCGCTCGATTCCCTGATGCGAGGCGTGGTCGCCGCCCCCGAAGGATTGGCCGGCCCCGAATGGGTCGAGTTGTTCCATCCCCAGCCAGACGCAGAACTGACGAAGGCTCTGACTGCGTGGCGGGCAGAGCTTGCGAAGGCTGACGACGGCTTGGAAGCTTCCCCCGCGCCAGAAGAGCGACTTGCCGATCTGCGGGCCGAGTTGAAGCGGCGGCGCCTCGACGGCTTCGTTGTGCCGCGGGCCGACGAGCATCAAGGAGAATATGTTCCGCGCCGATCGCAGCGCCTCGCCTGGCTAACCGGCTTCAGGGGCTCGGCGGGCCTCGCGATCGTGCTCGCCGATACGGCGGCGATTTTCATCGACGGTCGCTACACGCTGGCGGTGCGCGCCCAGGTCGACACCGACGTGTTCGTGCCGCTGCAGATTCCCGAGGAATCGCCCGAAGCGTGGATCGTCGCCAACCTCCCCAAGGGCGGCAGGCTGGGTTTTGATCCGTGGCTGCAGACGGTTGACGGGCATGAACGCTTTGCCCGCGCCGCAGCGCGGGCCGGCGGCAGTTTCGTTCCGGTCGAGCAAAACCCGATCGACGCGGTCTGGCGCAATCGTCCGGCACCCCCGCTCGCACCGGTGCTGCCCCACCCCGTCGAGTTCGCCGGGGAAACCAGCGAGCAGCGCCGCAGGCACATCGCCGACATCGTCGCCGCCAAGGGCGCCGACGTGGCCTTTCTCACCGCGCCAGATTCGATCGCCTGGCTGCTGAACGTGCGTGGCGGCGACGTGCCGCGCACGCCCTTCGCGCTCGGATTCGCCCTGCTCCACACCGACGGCCATGTCGATCTCTTCATGGACCGGCGCAAGATTCCCGATCGCACGGTCGCCTGGCTGGGCAATGCGGTGACGCTGGCGCCACCCGAGGAACTCGGCGCAGCGATCGGCACGCTCGGCACGCTGGGCAAGCGGGTGCTGGTCGAGACATCGACGGCCCCGTACTGGGCCGCCACACGCCTGCAGGCAGCCGGCGTCACCGTCGTGCGCGATGCCGACCCGGTCGCTCTGCCCAAGGCCTGCAAGAACGCCATCGAGCTAGCGGGCATCCGCGTCGCCCATCGTCGCGACGGCGCTGCCGTCAGCCGGTTCCTCGCCTGGCTCGCCTCCGCCTCGAGGAGCGGCGCCTTGCGCGAGATCGAGGTCTCCGATCGCTTGCAGGCGATGCGCCAGGAGACCGGCAAGCTGCGCGATCTGTCCTTCGACACGATCTCCGGCGCCGGGCCGAACGGCGCGATTGTCCACTATCATGCCTCGAAAGCGACCGAGCGCACGCTCGAGCCGGGTTCGCTCTATCTCGTCGACTCGGGCGGCCAGTATAGCGACGGCACGACAGACATCACGCGCACGGTGGCGGTCGGCACACCCAGCGCCGAAATGAAGGATCGCTTCACCCGGGTGTTGAAGGGCCATATTGCCCTCGCAACCGCGCGTTTTCCGGCCGGAACGACAGGCTCGCAGCTCGATGCGCTTGCCCGCTATGCCCTGTGGCAGGTGGGGCTCGACTACGATCACGGCACGGGCCATGGCGTCGGGGCCTACCTCTCTGTGCACGAGGGACCCCACCGCATCTCCAAGGTCGCCAACAACGTTGCGCTTCAGCCCGGCATGATCGTCAGCAACGAGCCCGGCTACTACAAGACGGGCGCGTATGGCATCCGGATCGAGAATCTCGTCGCGGTGAAGGAAGCCGAGATCGAGGGCGCCGACCGCCGTTACCTCGAGTTCGAGACGCTCACCCTGGCTCCGATCGACCTGAACGCCATCGACGTCGGCCTGCTGACCGAGGCGGAGAAATCATGGCTGAACGGCTATCACGCGCGCGTGCGCGAGGTCATGGCGCCGCAGGTCGACGACGCCACGCGCATGTGGCTGAACGAGGCGACGCGGCCGCTCTGACGAAGGACGCTTCGCGGAGACGAGATGTCGTCAGTCGTTCACGACGGTGCGACCGAGCACGACGTCCTGATAGACATCGAGCGACGGCAGTCCACCGGTGTGCATGAAGAGAACCTTGGCGTTGGGCTTGAAATGGCCTTGCCGGGCGAGGCCGATCAGGCCGGCCATGATCTTGCCGGTATAGACCGGGTCAAGCAGGACGCCTTCGGTCCGCGCCAGCATCTGGACCGCTTCCACCATCTTCGCGTTGGGCACGGAGTATTTGGGTTGCCAGAAGCCGCCGACGCTCTTCACCGCCTCGCGCGGCACCTTGCCGATTCCGAGCAGGTCGGCGACCGCCTGCGCTTCCTTATGGACGAGCGGCTCCTGGTCGGCCGGATCGCGGCTGACGCCGATGCCGATCAGGGGGATCTTGATGTTGTTGCCGAAGAAGCCCGCAGCCATGCCGCCATGGGTGCCCGAGCTTCCCGAGCCAACCACGACGGCATCGACCGCCAGCCCCATCTCGAGCCACTGCTGCTGCATCTCCTGTACGCAGGCGACATAGCCCAAGCCGCCGATGGCGTTCGAGCCGCCGCCGGGAATGATGTAACCCTTGCGTCCCAGCGAAGCGACTTCCTGCGCGACCTTCGACATCGCGGCCCCCATGTCGGAACCGCCGGGCACCACGGTGATGGCTTCGACGCCCATCAGCTCGAACATGAAGTTGTTGCCGCCGGCTTCCTTGCTGTAGCTGTTCGGCACCCGCTCCTCGATCACGAAGCGGCATTTCAGCCCTTCCTTGACGGCAGCAGACAGGGTGATTCGGCAGTGGTTGGACTGCGGCGCGCCGCAGGTGATCAGCGTGTCGGCGCCCTGGGCCAGCGCATCGGCCGCGAGGAACTCCAGCTTGCGGGTCTTGTTGCCGCCGGGGAAAAGGCCGAGCAAGTCGTCACGCTTGATCCAGATCTCCGGACCGACGCCCCCCGGGCAGCTCGCCGCGAGCGCCTTGGTGAAGTTCGGCAGCAGCTCGATAGGCGTGGGAGCATGGGTGTAGCGGCGACGCGGGAAACGGGCCAGATCCATCTGCAATCAACTCCAATAAAGACGTTCGGCGCCGCACGCGCGCTACATCGAAGCAACAACATCTAGCATCGCCCAAAGACGCGAAAAAGCCGTCAGATCGACGCTCGACCGACGGCATTGGCAACTGGCTCGCCCGGGAGCCCGGCGATTGGGGTCATCCGTGGGCGAGCTTCGCCCACTCCTCTTCCGTGAGCGTCTGCACGCCGAGTTCGGCGGCCTTGCGGGCCTTGGAGCCGGCATTCTCGCCAACCACGACGAGGCTGGTCTTCTTCGATACCGAGTCGGTTACCTTCGCGCCGAGCTCCTCAGCGCGCGCCTTGGCAGCCTCGCGCGTCATGGTCGAGAGCTCTCCGGTGAAGACCACGGTCTTGCCTTTGAGCGGTGCGTCGTCGGCGACCACACGCCGTGTCACGCCCTCGATCGTGAGCTGCCTGCGCAAATCCTCGATGATCTCGACGTTGTGCCCTTCGCTGAAGAAGGCGCACATCGCGTCGGCGGTGGTGACGCCGATCTGCTCGACATTGCACAGCCGGCCGTAGCTCGGGCCGATCTCGACGGCGGCCTTCTCCTTCTTGACGTCATCGGGCTTGTGCTTGCGCTCTCTTGCGGCCGCCAGCATCTCGGCGAGCCAGCTGTCGGGGTCGCCATATTCCTGCGCCAGGATCTTGGCCGTCGCCTCGCCGATCAGCGGGATGCCGAGCGCATTGATGAAGCGGTCGAGCGCGATCGTCCTGCGCGCCTCGATCGCGGCCACGAGGTTGCGCACCGAGAGATCGCCCCAGCCTTCGCGCTTCCTGATCTCGTCGACTCGACCGGGAAGGCGGAAGATATCGCCCGGGATCTTGAGCAGGCCGTCGTTGAAGAAGTTCTCGATGTGCGTGCCGCCGAGACCTTCGATATCGAAGCAGTTGCGCGACACGAAATAGCGCAGCCGCTCGACCTGCTGGAACGGGCACTCGAGCCCGCCGCTGCAGCGCCGCACAACGCCGCCCTCTTCTGCCTTCACCGGCGTCGCGAGCGGACATGGGCAGTGCGTCGGGAAGTCGAACTTCGCGGTCTTCTTCGGGCGCTCCTCGGGCACGAACCCCAGGATCTGCGGGATCACGTCGCCGGCGCGTTGTACCACGACCATATCGCCGGCGCGCACGTCGAGCCGCTCGATCTCGTCGGCATTGTGCAGGCTCGCTCGCGCCACCATGACGCCGCCGACATTGACCGGCTCGAGGTCGGCGACCGGGGTCAGCGCGCCTGTCCGGCCGACCTGGATCAGGATGCCGTTGAGCCGCGTGCGCGCCTGTTCGGCCGGAAACTTGTGGGCGATCGCCCAGCGCGGCGCGCGGCTCACGAAGCCGAGCCGCTCCTGCCAGTCGATACGGTCGACCTTGTAGACGACACCGTCGATGTCGTAGGGCAGCGACGGCCGCTCGACGGCCATCTGGCGGTAGAAGGCGCGCACCTCCTCGGGGGTGCCGCAGAGCTGCGACAGCGGATTGACCCTGAAACCCCAGCCGCGCAGCAGCTCGAGATACTCCGTGTGGGTCTTCCAGCTGCGCGGCTCGGCCTCACCCCAGGCGTAGGCGAAGAAGCGCAGAGGCCGGCTGGCGGTGATCGTGGTGTCGAGCTGCCGCAGCGAGCCCGCGGCGGCGTTGCGCGGGTTGGCGAAGCTCTTGTCGCCCGCTTCCTCCTGGCGCTTGTTCATCGCCTGGAAGGCGTGACGCTCCATATAGACCTCGCCGCGCACGTCGAGGGCCTTCGGCGCCTTGCCCTTCAGCGTGTGCGGGATGTCCTTGATGGTCTTGAGGTTTGCCGTCACGTCCTCGCCGGTCGTGCCGTCGCCCCGTGTCGCACCGACAGTGAATTCGCCATCCTCGTAGCGCAGGCTGATCGACAACCCGTCGATCTTGGGCTCGCAGGCGAGCGCGATCTCGTCCTCCGGCTTGAGGTCGGTCTCGCGCTCCAGCGCACGGCGCAGCCGGTCGAGGAAGCCCTGGAGCTCTTCGTCGGTGAAAGCATTGTCAAGCGACAGCATCGGCCGCGCGTGGCGGACCTTGGCAAAGGCCGTACTCGGCAGCGGCGCGACCTGCTGCGTCGGGCTGAGCGGGTCGACGAGCTGCGGGAACTTCGCCTCGATCGCCTTCAGGCGCTGGCGGAGCCTGTCGTATTCGGCGTCGGAGATCTCAGGCGCGTCCTTGTCGTGATACAACGCATCGTGATGGCGGATCTCCTCGCTCAGGCGCTTGTGCTCCGAACGCCCCTGGCGCTCGGTGAGATCGGCCACGGCGAGCGCGGCCACGACCTTGGCGGCTTTCGACATGGCGGTACTCTAACCCAAGCGCTCGACTTTTGGTGAAGTTCCAATGCACCACCTGATTGACTTGAGGATTCTGAAGACCAGCCGAAGTGACGGCAACAACAGTTGACTGATGCCGTCAAATGGCAGAGTGGGCGTGGCGGCGATCGTCAAGAATACCAACTTCTCGCGTGATTTGAGGAAGCGGCCTGATGAGTTCAGTTGCGAGCAGGCTCCCTTTGGAGGACAAGTTTCGGTTCGAGCGAAGCTTGAAGCTGCTTGAGCTCAATGGTGCAAATTTCCGAGCCGGCTCGACGTGGCTCGATCTAGGTTGCAATCAAGGCCAGTTTCTCAACTTTCTTTGCGATCGCTACGAGGTCAGAGCGACCGGGGTCGACGATTGGGATCCGGCGCTCCACACGTCCAAGGACAGATGGTCCTATCGACAGGCCGACCTGGACCGCGTGCTTCCGGATACCGAGCCGGCCAGCTTCATCTCCGCGTTCGAAGTGCTGGAGCACATGGTCGACACCGATGGCTTCCTCGCACGAGCTTATGATCGTCTGCTTCCCGGCGGCTGGTTGATCATCTCGACACCAAATATCAACTGCCTGCGAAACAGAATATGGGTCCCGTTGGGAAAATATCCGGCGATGATGGAATATCGAAACATCATCCATCACGTCCGGCTCTACAACGTGGCGACGCTCAAGTCGCATCTCAACCAAATCGGCTATGAAAATGTCGACCAAAGGGGTGTGAGCTTTCTCCCCCAAACCGGAGGTCTGTTCACGAGCAGAGCCAGCACTTTTCTCGCCGACTGCTTACCTGCCTGGTGCTCCAACATCATCGCGATCGCGAGGAAGCCGGCCCGGTCCATCTGAACCCGTCGCGACGAAGCACTGGCCGATGCGCGCCAATCAGTGTGCCGTCGCCAGGAGCCTGTCGGCGGCGGCGCGAGCCTCGGCGGTCACTTCAGCGCCCGACAGCATGCGCGCGATCTCCTCGCGGCGGCCGCTGGCATCGAGCGGCACGACATCGGTACTGGCCGCGTTGCGCGTTGTGATCTTTCGAATGAGCCAGTGGCGGTCGGCGATTGCAGCGACCTGAGGCGAATGGGTGACGACCAGCACCTGCACGTCCATCGCCAGCCGCTTCAGCCGCTCGCCGACCGCAGCCGCCGTAGCACCGCCAATGCCCGAATCGACCTCGTCGAAGACGATCGTCGCCACGTCGCCCACCTTGGCGAGGCAGACCTTTAGCGCCAGCATGAAGCGCGACAGCTCGCCCCCCGAGGCGATCTTCCCGATCGGTGCCGGCGGCGCGCCGGGATTGGTGGCGACGGTGAACTGCACACGGTCGACCCCAGCCTCGGACCATTCCGACTCGGGCAGCGTCACCAGCTCGGTCACGAACCTAGCCTTGTCGAGCTTCAGAGGTCCGAGCTCGGCGGACACCGCCTTGTCGAGCCGGGCCGCACCCTTGCGTCGCGCGGCCGCCTGTGCCTCCGCCGCCGCGACGTAAGTCGCGCGTGCAGCCCTCGCTCCCGCCGAGAGCTTCGTCAGCTCCGCCGCGCCATCGTCCAGCGCCTCGAGCCGGGAGGCCATCTTCTCGGCCAGCGGCGCCAGCTCGGGTACCGTGACGTTGTGCTTGCGCGCCGCGGCGCGCAACGCGAACAGGCGCTCCTCGATCCTGTCCAGCCTGGCCGGATCGAATTCCAGCGCATCGCGCGCCGCCTCGAGCTGGGCCTGAGCCTCGGTCGCCTCGCTCAACGCCCGGTCGAGCGCCGCCAGGGAAGCATCGAGACGGCCGGATGCCCTCTCGACGCCACGCTCGACCAGGCGGTGCGCAGCACGCAGGGCAGACACCGCGCCCCGGCCGGCCTCAAGCTCTCCAAGAGCCTGGGTCACCGCTTCGCCGAGCGCGGCGCCGGCGCGCAGCATCTGCCGCTCTGCAGCCAGGGTCTCCTCGTCGTCGGACTTGGGCGCCAGAGCCTTCAGCTCCTTCAGGGCGTGACGCAGGAATTCCTCGTCGCGCCGCGCCTCCGCTGCCGTCGCTTCGGCCTCCGCGCACGCCCGCTCTGCGTCACGCCAGGCTTGCCATGCGGCGCGCACCAGAGCGGCCTCCTTCTCCAGGCCGGCAAACGCATCGAGCGACGCTCGATGCGTCACTACATCGAGCAGGCCGTGCTGCTCCATCTGACCCTGAATCTCGACCAGTGTGTCACCGAGCCGGCGCAGCAGCGCGACCGACGCAGGCTGGTCGTTTACGAATGCTCGACCGCGGCCGTCCGCGCCGATCATGCGGCGCAGGGTCAGGACGTCGTCCTCGCCGAGCCCCTGCTCGGCAAGGATCGCATGTGCGGCGTGGTTCTTCGCCAACTCGAAGCTGGCAGCGACCGACGCGTGCGATGCGCCGCGCCTGACCGCGGCGGTTTCGGCCCGCGCGCCGAGCGCCAGACCGAGCGCATCGATCAGGATGGACTTGCCGGCACCGGTTTCGCCGGTCAAAGCGCCCAGGCCGCCCTTCGGCCCACGCGTCAAGGCAAGGTCGAGCTTCTCGATCAGGACGAAGTCGCGGATCGAAAGCGAGAGAAGCATGCCGGTCCGGTCAAAACAGTCCGAAGAACCAGCCGCCGCTTTTCTCTTCCGGCGCCGGAGTCCCTTCGCCCGTAACCAGGAAATAGCTGTCCTGGTACCAGTCGCTGCCGGGAAAGTTGTACCCGAGCACGGCCGCGGTTTCCTTGGCCTCGTTCTGCACGCCGAGTGCCAGATAGCTTTCGACGAGGCGATGCAGCGCCTCGGGCACGTGTGTGGTGGTCTGGTAGCGCTCGATGACGATGCGGTAGCGGTTGATCGCGCCGACATACTGTTGCTGCTTTTGATAGTAGCGGCCGATGGACATTTCCTTGCCGGCGAGATGGTCGATGCACAGCTCGACCTTCAGGCGGGCGTCGCGGGCGTAGGGCGAATCAGGAAAACGCGTGACGACTTCAGAGAGTGCATCCAGCGCCTGCTGGGTCACGCGCTGGTCGCGACCAACGTCGGAGATCTGCTCGTAGAAGCACAGGCCCTTCAGATAGTAGGCATATGGAATATCCCGATGGCCGGGATGGAGCTGGATAAAACGATCAAGCGCGATTATCGCGTCGTCGTACTTGTTGGATTGATAGTAGGTGAAGGCAGCCATGATCTGCGCCTTGGTTGCCCACACCGAATAGGGATGCTGGCGATCGACTTCCTCGAACTCCTTCGCCGCCAGCTTGTATTCCTGGCGTCCGAGATCATCCAGCGCGCGGTTATAGAGCACCTCGACCGGCTGCTCGGTGAAGGTCTGGTCCGTCGAGCTGTCGAACCAGCTGCAGCCGGCCAACGACGCCGTCGCGATGACCAGCGCCAGTGCGCGGTGCGCTTGCCGAACAACGATGACCGAGTCTTGCGCCATGTCCCATCCGTGAAGCCGATAGAGCCGCGGGTTTATATCACGGCAAGCTCAAAAAAAGAGGGGCCCGACGGCCCCTCGAGATAATGCGTGGAGAGCGCGAGCACCTGCGTCAGTTGGCTTGCCGCCGCAGGAAAGCCGGAATTTGCAGGTCGTCATCCTCCCGCGCGGGCTTGGCGCGCTCGGTCACGTCGAAGTTGGCTTGAACCGGCGCCGGACGAGCCGGCGGCGACTTCGGTGCAACAGCCACGACGTTCTCGACGGCTGCTGGACGCGCGACCGTCGGCTCCACAGTCGGCGCCACTGTCACGGCCGGGGTCATCCCCTTCGGGGCAGTCGAGAATGCGCCGGTGATGCGCTGAAAGAGGTTGGGCGCGCGGCTATCGCCCCCGACCGGGCGTACGGCGGCCGGACGTGCCAACGGCTCCGTGGGCCGGACAGGCTGGCGTGGGGCCGGCCGGCTGATTCGCCAGTCGCTCTCGTCGACCAGCGGCCTCTGCTGCGCGGGCGCGGGAGCGGTTGCGGGAGCGGTTGCGACTGGTGCCGGGGCAGGCGCTGGCGAGGGTGCCGGCGCGGCGGCCGGTGGCGGTGCATACGCGGCCTGAGATTCGATTTGCGCGGGGATTGGGGCTTCCGCAACGGGCGCTGGCGGGGCTTGTACCACCACGGGTTCCGGCATCGGGGCGGGAGGCGGTGCGACAGGCGCCGGCTGCGGCGTCGCCTGCATTACGGGCGCAGGCGGCGGTGCGGCCGGCATCGGCGGCGGTGCGACCGCAGCCGTCGGCATGGTGCCGCGGCCGACCGGAGTCGGCGCCGGCCGGCTGAGCGCCGGCTGGCCCGTCTGGATCGGCCGGTTGACGTCGAGGTTGAGATAGTTCGGTGCCGGCTGCTGCGCAGCCATCGCGGAAATGCCAGTCGAAACCACCGATACGCGCATGCGGCCCTGCATCGTGGCGTCGAATGTCGAACCGAAAATGATGTTGGCATCCTGGTCGACTTCCTCGCGGATGCGATTGGCCGCCTCGTCGACTTCGTGCAGGGTCATGTCCAGGCCGCCGGTGATATTGATGAGCACGCCCTTGGCGCCCTTCATCGAGTGGTCTTCCAGCAGCGGGTTGGAAATCGCGCTCTCGGCAGCGACGCGCGCTCGATCGGGACCCTCGGCCTCGCCAGTGCCCATCATCGCCTTGCCCATCTCGCCCATGACGGTGCGGATGTCGGCGAAGTCGAGGTTGATCAGGCCGGGCATGACCATGAGATCGGTGACGCCGCGCACGCCCATGTGCAGCACGTCGTCGGCCATCTTGAAGGCGTCGGCAAACGTCGTCTTCTCGTTGGCGATCTTGAACAGATTCTGGTTCGGGATGACGATCAGAGTGTCCACCACCTTCTCGAGTTCGGTGATGCCCTGTTCGGCCGACACCATCCGGCGGCGGCCCTCGAAGTGGAACGGCTTGGTCACGACGCCGATGGTGAGGATCCCCTGCGCGCGCGCCGCCTCGGCGATCACGGGAGCGGCACCGGTGCCCGTGCCGCCACCCATGCCGGCGGTGACGAACACCATGTTCGCACCGTCGAGCAGCTGCAGGATTTCCGGCAACGCCTCTTCAGCTGCCTGGCGACCAACCTCGGGACGCGCACCGGCGCCCAGACCCTGGGTGATCGTGATGCCGAGCTGGACCCGCCGGTCGGCGAGCGACTGGCCGAGCGCCTGAGCGTCGGTGTTGGCAACGATGAACTCCACGCCTTCCAGCGCGGCGCTGATCATGTTGTTGACGGCATTTCCGCCCGCACCGCCGACACCAATGACGGTGATGCGAGGCTTAATCTCCGACTCCTTCTGAGGGAGACTGAGGTTGATGGTCATTCGGCGCTCTCCACGCAAACGAGGGGGGTATCTGCGGAGCGGCAGCGTGGGCCCATCTTTGCCGTGAGCCCTTACACTACCACCGGCTTTGTTATCGTTTTCTACTGACTGTGGGGACTGCCACATCCCACACAACATGTTGCCTGATATTGCCTAAAAGTTTTCCCTTATCCAACTGCCAATGCGACCAATTCGACTTGAAGGCGCTTCCACCGCGGCCGGCTGGGATTGCGTTGCGGCAGCATGATGCTGTTGCGCGAACGCCAGCAAGCCGGCAGCTGCGGAAAATGCTGGTCCGCCTGTCGAATCCGCGAGTCCGGCAAGACGCAACGGCGCACCGGTTCGAACCTTCTTGTTGAGCATGGCGGCCGCGACCTCGGGCACGCCGTCGAGTTGGCACCCGCCGCCGACGAGCACGGCACGTCCACCGGCCAACTTATCCACACCGGAGGCCTCGAGCCGGCTGCGCACGAGTTCGAAGGTCTCCTCGATGCGGGGGCGAATGATGCCGACGAGAATCGACCTGGGGATGTGATTGGGCCGCGTACGATCCTCTTCGCCGATCAGCGGTACGTCGATGATGTCGTACTCGTCGTTGGGCTTGGCGACGGCGCGCCCGATCTGCGTCTTCATGCGCTCTGCATGGGCGACCGGCGTCGACAGCCCGCGCGCGATGTCGCGCGTGACGTGCTCGCCGCCAACCGGGATCGAATCGACGTGCACGAGATTGCCTTCGTAGAACACTGCGATCGAGGTCGTGCCGCCGCCCAGGTCGATCAACGTGACTCCCAGGTCGCGCTCGTCGGCAACCAGCGAGCTGAGGCCGGCCGCGTGGCTGGCGACGACCCGCTCGGAGATCTCGAGATGGGCCCGCCGCACGCAGACCTGCAGGTTGCGCATCGAGCCGCTCGCCGCCGTGACCAGGTGGACATCGACCCCGAGCCGCTCGCCGAACATGCCGCGCGCGTCGCGGACCGGCGTGCCGTCGACGGTATAGCCGATGGCGGCGGAGTGGATGATGTCGCGATCCGCGGTCTCTGCCGGCAGCGATATCTGCTGCTGCACGCGGCGCACGTCCCGCTCGCCGATCTCGTGATGGCCGATGGCGACCTCGAGGCCCTGATTGTGCGACGCGGGCGAGCCGCCACTCACGCCGACGATGACCTCGCGCACATGCTCGCCGCACATCTCCTCGGCCGTCGACACCGCCGAGGAGATGGCGCGGGTCGCAGCCTCCATGTCGATGATGTTCCCCGACCGCATGCCGAGCGCCGCCTGATGCCCGATACCGACCACGCGCAGCCCCTGCCCGTCGACGCGGGCGATGAAGCAGACGACCTTGCTGGTGCCGATGTCGAGAGCGGCAATTACCCCATTTCTTGTCTTCGCCACGATGTATCCCCGTGCTTGTACGCAACGTTTCTAGGCGGGTCCGTTCGGCGGAGGGTCGCCGACCGGCGCTCGCTTCTTGAGATAGAGCTTGTCCGGCAGCCGCAAATCGACCACGCCGAACTCGCGTTGCAGCAGTTTATCCGATGCGTCGAGTTTGGCCATGCGCTGGAGGGCCGCGACCGCATCTTCTTCCGGCAACCAGATCTCGGTGTCGTTGTTCAACACCAGGTTCCAGCGTCGCTGTCCGACCCAGACAGCGGCGCGGAGCACCTTGGCAATGGCCGGCTCGTAGGCCAGCAACAGGAGAAGCTCGCCGACCTGCTCGGGCGCGCCGGGGCCACCCAGCAGCAGCAGCTTGTCCGCGCCGGGCGGCATACGGCTCGCGCGCACGGTGCGGCCGTTCTTGTCGATAAGGGTGTACTCCGCGCCATTCTGCCAGATCGCGACCGCGCGACGTTCCTTCAGCGTGACATAGAGCGTGTCGGGAAGGCGGCGCTCGACCGTGGCGGCAGCAACCCAGTCGATGGCCTCGAGCCGCTTGCGGGCGCCTTCCAAGTCGATGGCGAGAAGGGAATCGCCGGAACGAACGCTCAGGGCCGCCAGGATCGCATCTCGCTCGACATAATCACGCCCCTCGACCGTGATGTCGGCGAGCTTGAACGGTGTCAGCACGCCCAGCACGCTGCGTGACGCTTCATCGAAGTGTTGTTGCGCTTCAGCCAGCAAACCTTCCTTCCAGGCCCACCAGCCGCCGGCGCCACCGGTACCCAACAACAATACGGCTAGCCCCAGCAGCACCGGCTGACGCCAGATCGGGCGGCCGGACGAACGGCGGACCGCACCCTTGCGCTTGCGACGATCGTAGTCCTTGCGCGTCGGCGCATCGGACTTGGCGGTTCTTGCCGCCTTGCTCATGCCGGTCGCCTCGCATGGTCGACCATCCATGTCATGAGCTCCGGCCACGAGATGCCGGCCCATTTTGCCTGCTCGGGGGCAAGGGACAGCGGCGTCATGCCGGGCTGGGTGTTGAGCTCCAGCACGACCAGACCCGAAGTGCCCGGCAGCGAATCGTCCCATCGCAGGTCGGCGCGGCTCAGTCCGGTGCAACCCAGCGCCCGGTGGGCCATCAGCGCCCACTCCTTGGCCTGCTCGTAGACTTCGGCGGGAATCGGCGCCGGAATGAGGTGCTCGGTGACGCCGTCGGTGTACTTAGCCTCGTAGTCATAGAACCGGGTGCGCGGCCGCAGCTCGGTAACGCCCACCGCCTTGTCGTCCATGACGGCCACGGTGAGCTCGCGTCCGGGCACGAACTTCTCGATCAGCACCTTCTCGCCGTATCGCGCTTCGGCCGCTTCGACAGCCGCGAGATTGTCGCCGTCGCGCACGATATGGACGCCGACGCTGGAGCCCTGGTCGATCGGTTTCACGACATAGGGCCGCGGCATCGGATCGCCGGCTGCCAGCGAGCGTCGCTCGACAACCCTGCCGGGGGCGACGCGGATACCGATCGACGTGAAGACATGGCGCGACATCGGCTTGTCCATCGCGATCGCCGACGCGAGCACGCCGGAATGGGTGTAGGGCACGCCGAGAATCTCCAGAACGCCCTGGATGCAGCCGTCCTCGCCATACTTTCCGTGCATCGCATTGAACACGACGTCGGGCCCGCCGCCGGTGGACGGCCGCAGGAACTCGACGAGAGC
Source organism: Enhydrobacter sp. (assembly GCA_026126105.1). Lineage (GTDB taxonomy): Bacteria > Pseudomonadota > Alphaproteobacteria > Reyranellales > Reyranellaceae > Reyranella. Next base: position 18,592 of record JAHCJV010000056.1, on the reverse strand, counting down.
ACGGAGGTCGCGCTGCACGTCGTACTCCATGACGGTGTGACCGCCCGCGCGTAACCCCTCGGCGCAGGCCTTGCCGCTCACCAAGGAAACCTCGCGCTCGGGCGACCAGCCGCCCATCAGGACTGCGACCGTACTCATCGTTGGGCTCCGCTCACGGGAGGAACTGTCTCTCCGATGCGCCTGATCTCCCATTGCAGCAGCACGCCGCTACGTTTGAAGACGCGGCTGCGCACCTCCTCGCCGAGCGATTCGAGATCGGCTGCAGTAGCCCCCCCGAGGTTGATCAGGAAGTTGCAGTGCTTCTCGGAAACCTGTGCGTCGCCGATCCGCAGCCCGCGGCAGCCTGAACGGTCGATCAACTCCCACGCCTTGAGGTTGGGCGGGTTGGCGAAGGTCGAGCCACCGGTACGGCTGCGCGGCTGGGTCTCCGCCCGCGCTGCTTCGATCTCGGCAATGCGTCGAGCGATGGCCAGTTGATCGCCAGGGACGCCGCGCAGACGCGCCGAGGTGACGATCCAGTCGGCCGGCGCCGTGCTGTGGCGGTAGGAAAGGCCGAACTCGGGGGGCGTCACCGTGCGGATCGTGCCCGTCCGGTCGACGATGTCGGCGGAGACGAGCACGTCGGCTAGCTCGCCGCCGTAGGCGCCGGCGTTCGTCGGGAAGGCTCCACCGACGGTGCCCGGGATCCCGCTCAGGAACTCGAGCCCGGCCAACGCATGGTCGCGAGCGGTCAGCGCGACGTTGAGGTCGAGCGCGCCCGCACCGGCCACCACCTCGCTTCCGTCGACCGCGATGCCGGTGAAGCCGCGCACGAGGCGGATCACCACGCCCCTGATTCCGCCGTCGCGCACCAGCAGGTTCGAGCCGACGCCCAGCACCGTCACCGGCACATCGGCTGGAAGCGCCTTAAGGAAGTTCGAGAGGTCGGCGGCGTCGGCGGGCCGGAACAGCACCTCTGCCGGTCCGCCGGTGCGGAACCAGGTCTGGGAGCCTAGCGGCGCATCGGGCGTCAGGCGGCCGCGAGGCTTGGGCAGCCGGTCGATGAGATGCGAGGGCGCGACCTCGAGCGCCATCATGCGGCGGTCCCGGAATCGTTGGCGATGGCGCGCGGGCCGGCCTGCTCGCTGGCGATCTGCTGGAGCTGGCCCGGCAGCGCATGCGCCCAGGCGGTGATGTTGCCCGCGCCCAGGCAAACCACCACATCGCCCGGCCGGGCGACCTGCCAGATGGCGCCAGGGAGGTCGGCCGGCCCCATGAGAGGATGAACGTCGCGATGACCGGCGCGCTGGACGAGGCCGACCAGCATGTCGCGGTTGACACCCTCGATCGCCGCCTCGCCCGCCGCATAGACATCGGCGATCATGACAGTGTCAGCATCCACGAAGCACGCTGCGAATTCGTTCTTGAGCGCGCTCAGCCGACTGAAGCGATGGGGCTGCATCACGGCAATGACCCGACCTCCACCACCGTAAGCCTGGCGCGCGGCCCGCAGCACTGCAGCGATCTCCACCGGGTGGTGGCCGTAGTCGTCGATCACCGTTATGCCGTGGGCCTCGCCTGTCTTGGTGAAGCGGCGCTTGACACCAGCAAAGCTGGCCAACGCGCGGCGGATTGTCTCGTCGGGCAGGCCCATCTCCTGCGCCACCGCCACCGCGGCAAGAGCGTTCTGGACGTTATGCTGGCCGAACATCGGCAAACGTACATCGACGATGGTGCGCGACTGGTTGGTGGCGCGGTGTTCGATCAGGATGTCGAAGTCGGCTCCGCCGCGGTCGAGCTTTAGGTTCATCGCCCGCACGTCGGCGTTGACACCCAGTCCGTAGGTGATGAGGCGCCGGTCGGGAACCCGAGGAATCAAGGCCTGCACTTCCGGATGGTCGGCGCAGAGTACGGCGAACCCGTAAAACGGAATGTTCTCGACGAAACGCACGAAGGCATCCCGCAACGCGTCGAAAGTCCCGTAGTGGTCGAGGTGCTCGGGATCGATATTGGTCACGACGGCGATGGTGGCCGGCAGCCGCAAGAACGAGCCGTCCGACTCGTCGGACTCCACCACCATCCAGTCGCCGCTGCCAAGGCGGGCATTGGTGCCGTAGGCGTTGATGATGCCGCCGTTGATCACGGTCGGATCGAGACCGCCGGCGTCGAGCATCGAGGCGATCATCGAGGTAGTGGTCGTCTTGCCGTGCGTGCCGCCGACGGCAATCGACCATTTCAGCCGCATCAGCTCGCCAAGCATCTCGGCGCGGCGTACCACGGGCACCAAACGCGAGCGGGCGGCCAAGACCTCGGGGTTGTCCTTCTTCACCGCTGAAGAAGCCACCACGACTTGGGCATTGCCGAGATTGTCGGCGCGATGACCGATATGCACCTTGATGCCGAGTTCGACAAGGCGGCGGGTGTTGGGCCCGTCGGACAGGTCGCTGCCCTGGACCTTGTAGCCCAGATTGTGCAGCACCTCGGCTATGCCCGACATGCCGATGCCGCCGATGCCCACAAAGTGGATGATGCCGATGTCCAGCGGCAGCGCTCTCATGCGGCGACTCCTGAAAGGGTATGGGGGACAATCAACTCGCCGACGAGATCGGCGAGCCGTGCCGCAGCGTCGGGACGACCGGCGGCGTGCGCGTTGGCGGCCATTTCCGCCAGCCGCTGCGGCGCATCGAACAGCGCTCGCAAATGACCGGCCAGGGCCGTCGCGTTGAAGTCGGCATGCGGGATCACGACGCAGGCGCCGGCCGCCTCGAAGGCGCGGGCGTTGGCAGTTTGGTGATCGTCGGCGGCATAGGGGTAGGGGATTAGGACCGACGGACGGCCGACCGTTGCCAGCTCGGCGACAGTCGACGCACCAGAGCGGCCAATCACCAGGTGCGCGCCGGCAAGCCGCTGCGGCAGGTCCGCGAAGAACGGCGCCAGTTCGGCAACGATGTCGGCCTGCAGGTAAAGCGTGCGGACACGTTCCAGGTCCTCCGGCCGGCATTGCTGCACGACGCGCAGCCTCGCACGCATCGGCGCGGGAAGCGTCAGGACGGCGTCGGGGATGACCTTGCTGAAGGACGCGGCGCCCTGGCTGCCTCCAAATACCAGCAGATCGATCACGCGACCGGCGCCCGGAGCGCGATAGGCCGTGCCGCGCAGAGCGCGCACTGCCTCACGCACGGGATTGCCGACCAGTCGCACGCGATCATCCTCCGCGAACCGCGTGTGGGCGAATGACGTCGCGACCTTCGAAACGCCGCGCACCACCCAGCGATTGGCCTTGCCGAGAACCGCATTCTGCTCATGCACCATCGACGGCATACGGCGCAGGCGGGCCGCGAGCATGGTCGGCACCGACGCGTAGCCGCCGAAACCCACCACGGCGGCCGGACCGATGCGGCCCAGCGCCCGCCAGGCGTCGAACAGGCCGAGCCCGAGCAAGAGCACCGCCATCAATCGGCGCCGAAGCGAGCCGGTCGGGCTGGCCGAATGGATGTAGTGGATTGGTCGGCGCGCCAAGGCACCCTGCCATTGGCGGCCCCGGGAATCGGTGAGGAGCGTGAACGGCACGCCGCGCGCCTCGAGTTCTCCCGCGAGCGCCTCGGCCGGGAACACATGCCCGCCGGTGCCGCCGGTCGCGAGGACGACGGGGCGGATGGCGTTCATACCGCCTCCCTCAAGCCGGCATGCTCGCGTGTCAGCGACAGCAGCATGCCGACGCAGATTGCCATCGCCAGTGCCGACGAACCGCCATAGGAAATGAATGGCAGGGTCATGCCCTTGGCCGGAATGAGCTGAATTGTAGATGCCATGTTGATGGCCGCCTGCAGGCCGAACTGCACGCCAAGCCCGGTAGCAGCGAGCGTGATGAAGAGGCTGGTTTCCCTCGAAGCGCGCGACAGCGCCCGCAGGGTCACGAAGGCGAACAGCGCCAGGATGATCAGGGAGACCACGAGCCCGAACTCCTCGCCGCATACCGCCATGATGAAGTCGGTATGGGCGTCGGGCAGTTGCGCCTTGACCGTGCCTTCGCCCGGCCCGCGGCCGAACAACGAGCCGTTCATGAACGCCTCGAGGGCGGTATTGACCTGGTAGTTGTCACCGGACGTCGGATCGAGGAAGCGGTCGAAGCGGCTGCGCACGTGCCCGAACATGAAATAGGCACCGACGAGGCTTGCCGCACCACCGATGGCGACGAAGCCAGCGATCCACATCGGCAGGCCGACCACGAAGAGTTGGGCGGCCCATACTGCCGCCACCACGACGCTCATGCCGAGATCCGGCTGCAGCACCAGCAAGGCGAGCACGAGGCCAACCAGGAGGGTTGACAGGAAATAGCCTGGCAAACGGCGCTCGGAGCGGCTTTGCGCCAGCAACCAGCCGGAGATCACAGCGAGGCTCGGCTTCACGAATTCGGACGGCTGGACGCTCGACAGGCCCGGCATGGAGATCCAGCGTCGCGCGCCCTTGATCTCGACCCCGACGACGAAGGTCGCGGCGAGCAGCACCAGACTGCCGCAGAACACCAACAGGGCCAGCCGCCGAACATGTCGCGGCGAAGCAAGCGAGATCGCCAACATGAGACCCATCGCCAGCGGCAGGAAGATGAACTGCCGCTTGGCGAACATGAAGGAGTCCGCCCCGATGCGCTCCGCTGCCGGCGGCGAGGCGGCCAAGGTCAACATCACACCGAACGCCATGATCGCGAGCACGGCACCCAGCGCCCACCGGTCAACCGTCCACCACCACTGACCGATGACGCTGCGGTCGTCGCGCGGTACCTGGATCATGCCGCTTCTCCCAAGCGTCGAGCGCCCGGCAGAGCGCGCGCCATCTCACGGAACGCATCGCCGCGATGCTCGTAGCTGCGCCACTGGTCCCAAGACGCGCAGGCCGGCGACAGGAGCACCACCGACGCCGACTGCGACTCAGCCTGGGCGCGGGCATGCGCAGCCTCGAGCGCCGATTGCAGATCGCCGCATCGGTCGAACGGCAGCTTGCCTTCGAGCTGTGTGGCGAACAGCTCCGTCGCCTCACCGATCAGGAAAGCGTGGCGAATACGGTCGAACCACGGTTCGAGCGACGCCACGCCACCCTCCTTCGCCTGGCCGCCGAGGATCCAGTAGATGTCACGGTAGGACGACAGGGCGCGCGCCGCCGCGTCGGCGTTCGTCGCCTTGCTGTCGTTGACGTAAATGACCTTTCCCGCAGCCGCGACCTGCTCCTGGCGGTGCGGCAGGCCTGGATAGCTGCGGAAACCCCGGACAATCTCCTCGCGCGACAGTCGCAGCCAGCGGCATGCGGCCCAGGCGCAGGCCGCGTTCTGCGCATTGTGATCGCCCGGGAGGGTCGGCACATCGGCGAAGTTGGCGACGTACCGGTCGGCATCGGTCAGTTGACCCGCGTGGTATGAAATGCCAGCCGCGAGCAGGCGATCGTGGGCGACCGGCACGACACCGATCCTGTTGTGCCTAGCAAGCTTGCCGTACTCGGCGAAGACCGCGCGCGAATAGTCGTCATCGACGCCGATTACGGCGCAGTCTCGCTCGTCCTGGCGGTCGAAGATATGCATCTTCGCCTCGACATAACCGGCCATGTCGCCATGACGGTCGATGTGATCGGGTGCGATGTTGAGCCACACCGCGACATGGGCGTGGAAAGTCCGCAGAAGCTCGAGCTGGTAGGACGATAGCTCCAGGACGTAGATGCCATGCGGCCCGAGCGGCTCGAGATCTAGAGCGCCTCGGCCGATGTTGCCGCCGACCTCGCACGACGCGCCCGCCGCTTTCAGGACATGGCCGATCAGTGCCGTGGTGGTCGACTTTCCATTCGTGCCGGTGACGCCGATGAATCGATTCTTCGGCTGCGCCTGAGCCAGCAGCTCGACGTCGCAAATCAGCGGCACGCCGGCGGCGCGCGCCGCCGCGGCCATGGGATGCGGCTTGGGAAGGCGGTTTGGAATGCCAGGGCTGATCACCAGGGCCGTGACCTTCCTCCAGTCGATGGCCGAGGGATCGGCAAATCGGGTGCCGATCGTTGCCGCGACATCCCGCGCCTCCGCGTTGTCGTCCCACGCGACGTAGTCGACGCCTGCCGCCATCAGGGCACGGACCGTCGTCAGCCCGGAGCGCGCGAGCCCCAGGACGACGTAGGACGAACCCCTCAAGACCGCCAGGTCGATCATCGACTCACCGGAGCTTCAACGTGGCGAGACCCACCATCGAGAGAATGGCGGCAATAATCCAGAAGCGGAAGACGATGGTCGGCTCGGCCCAGCCCTTCTGCTCGAAATGGTGATGCAGCGGCGCCATCCGGAAGATGCGCTTGCCGGTCGTCTTGAAGGACAGGACCTGCACGATCACCGAGATGGTTTCGAGCACGAACACGCCGCCGACGATCGCCAGCACGATCTCGTGCTTGGTGACCACCGCGACGCCGCCAAGAGCGCCGCCGATGGACAACGAACCAGTATCGCCCATGAACACCATGGCAGGAGGCGCGTTGAACCACAGGAAGCCCAAGCCCGCCCCTACGAGCGCCGCCAGCAGCACCGACAGCTCGCCCGCGCGGGGAACATGATGGACGTAGAGGTAATTGGTGTAGATCGCGTTGCCGACGACATAGGCGATAAGCGCGAACACTCCGGCCGCCATGATGACCGGACCGATTGCGAGACCATCGAGACCATCCGTCAGGTTCACGGCATTCGACGTGCCCACGATTACCATGACGGAGAAGACGAGGAAGCCGACGATGCCGAGTGGCACCAGGACGTCCTTGAGGAATGGCACCGCGAGCGTGTAGCGCAATGGCGGAGGAGATCCTTGGGCGATGAACCACGCCACGACGGCGGCAATTGCCATCGCCAGCAGGAACTTGATCCTTCCCGGCACCCCCTTGGGGTTGCGCTTGGAGACCTTCAGATAGTCGTCCCACAAGCCGATTGCGCCAAACGTCACGGTTATGGCGAGCACGCACCACACATACCGGTTTGTGAGGTCGGCCCACAGCAGAGTCGCCACGGAAATAGCAATCAGAATGAGCAGTCCGCCCATGGTGGGTGTGCCCTTCTTCGACACGATATGACTGGCCGGCCCGTCCTCGCGGATCGGCTGACCATGGGCCTGCTTGCTGCGCAGCCAGCGGATCAGGCCGCCGCCGATCACGAAGCTCAGGATGAGCGCCGTGAGGAACGCCGCGATCGAGCGGAACGTCAGATAGCGAAAAAGGTTGAAGGGACCGAACAGGTCCGCCAGGGGATAGACGAAATTATAGAACATCTTCAGTACCTGGCCTCGCCGCCGCTTGCCGCGAGAACGGCATCGACGATCAACTTCATGTTCGAGCCGAGCGATCCCTTGATCGCGAGCACGTCGCCCGGTCCCACCGCCGCGACCACCTCGCCTGCAAGCGCCCCGGAATCCGGCCGGTGGAGCCCCTTCTGGGTCGCGGCGAGCTCATGCCACAGCGCCTTCATGTGGGGGCCGCACAGGAAGACCTGTGCAGCGCCGCTCCCCGCCACCGCCTGCGCCAGACCGGCATGATAGGCGTCGGCCTGCTCCCCAAGCTCTCGCATGTCGCCCAGCACCAGCAGGCGACGGCCACCTGGCGCCGGCTCGGTCCGCGCCAGCACCGCCAGCATGGCACGCACGGATGCAGGGTTGGCATTGTAGCTCTCATCCAGCAATTCGATCGTGCCAACGCCGAACCTGAGCCGACGCCGCGCGCCGCGTCCCGGCAAAGCCTTTACTTCCGCCAAGCTCACCGCTGCCCTGCCGACGTCCGCTCCCAATGCTTCGGCGGCGGCGAGTGCCGCAATGCTGTTCAGCACCCAGTGCTCGCCGGCCGCGCCAAGCCGATACTCGATCCGTCTGCCATGGATCAAGGCTACGATGTCGCTGCCCGAATCCTGCAGGCGGCACTCTATGAGACGCGCTTCGGCGGCTTCGTGCCGGCCGAACCCAACGCATCGGGCCACGCCGAAGCTGCGTGCCTGGCGCAGCAGACGCTCGTAGTGCCGATTGTCCCGATTGAGCACGGCGACAGCCGCCTCGCGCATGCCGGCGAACAGGCACGCCTTTTCGTCGGCGATCGCCTCTTCGCTGCCCATGTGACCGATGTGTGCCGCTTCGACGTTGGTGACGATCCCGACATGAGCCTCGACCTGGCGCGCCAGGGGCTCGATCTCGCCGGGATGGTTCATGCCGATCTCGAACACGCCATATCGCGCCTCGCGCGGCAGACGGGCAAGGCTGATCGGCACGCCGACGTGGTTGTTGAAGCTCGCCGTGCTGGCCGAGGTCGCCGCCTGGTCGGAAAGAACGAGTCGCAGCGCATCCTTGGTGCTGGTCTTGCCGACCGAGCCCGTGACGCTGGCGATGCGTGCACTGCTGCGGGCGCGGCCAGCGCGGCCGAGCTCGACGAGCGCCGCCATCGTATCGGCGACACGAATGACATTGCCCGGAACGCCCGGCACGTCGCGAGAGACCACAGCCACGGCCGCCCCTCGCGACAGCGCGTCAACGACGAAAGCGTGGCCATCCGTGCTCTCTCCGGGAAGCGCGAAGAAAATGTCGCCTCTTCCCACCGCGCGGCTGTCGAAGCTGACGCCGGTCGCTTCGAACGGACCCGACATCGCGACCGGAGAAAGAGCCTGCGCGACCTCCTCCGAGGTCCAGAGCGGGCTCAAGACGCGAGTTCCCGCGCCACTTCGGCGTCGTCGAAATGATGCGACACGCCCTTTATGGTCTGACCCGTCTCGTGCCCCTTGCCGGCAATGAGCAGCAGGTCGTCGGCCGACGTCATCGCCGCCATGCCGCGTTCGATCGCAGCACGCCGGTCCGAGCGGATCTCGATCCAGTTGCGCCGCCCGACCGGAATACCCCGCAGGATCTCGGCCCGGATCGCGGCCGGCTCCTCGTTGCGCGGGTTGTCGTCCGTCACGAGCGTAAGGTCGGCGAGACGCGTGGCAATTTCGCCCATCACCGGCCGCTTGGCACGGTCGCGGTCGCCGCCGCAGCCAAACACCACAACCAGCCTGCCCTTGGCAAACGGCCGCAGAGTAGCGAGCACCGTCTCCAGCGCTTCGGGCTTGTGGGCATAATCCACATAGACCGGCGCGCCTGACTTGTGTCGCGCGACAAGCTGCAGCCGGCCCGGAGCGCCGCTCAGGCTCGACAGCGCTACCACCGCGCGCGCGACATCTCCGCCCGTGGCAACCGCAAGGCCCAGCGCGGCCAGCGCGTTGGAAGCCTGGAAGCTGCCGACCAGCGGCAGATCGACCTCGTACGTGCAGCCGAGCGCCTCGACGGTGAGATGCTGGCCGTTCGGCATCGGGTGGTCGCGCAGCAGCCGGAACTCACTGCCTGCGCTGCCGTATGTCCACAAGCGAATGCGGCGGGCAGCGCAGATCTCGGCCAGCCGGGCGGCGCGATCGCTGTCGGCGTTGACGACGGCGGTGCCGCCTTCCGGCAGCAGGGTGTCGAACAGTCGTGCCTTGGCGTCGAAATAGGTCTCCATCGACGCGTGATAGTCGAGATGCTCGTGCGTCAGGTTCGTGAACGCCGCCGCCGACAGCTTGACTCCGTCCAGGCGATGCTGGTCGAGACCGTGGCTCGAGGCCTCGATCGCGAGGTGCGTCACGCCTTGGCGTGCGAGCGCGGCGAGATCGGCATGCAGCTGAACCGGATCCGGCGTGGTCAATCCGGCACCGCGCGTCAAGCCCGGCGAGACGATCCCCAGCGTGCCGACGCTGGCCGCCTCGAGGCCGAGCGCGGCCCAGATCTGTCGCACGAAATGCACGATTGAGCTCTTGCCGTTGGTGCCGGTGACCGCGGCAATGGTGGCCGGCTGGAGGCCGGCAAACCTTGCCGCCATCAGCGCGATGCGCCGCCGCGGATTGGCATCGCGTAGCACGACGACATTGTCATGGAGCGCCGGTAGCGCCGCATCGGATGCAGCGAGAATGACGCAGGCACCGCGCGCGACCGCATCGGCGACGAAGCTCGTACCGTCGGCGTTCGAGCCCCCGAGCGCGGCGAAGAGAAAACCAGGCTGGACTGTGCGAGAGTCGAGAGTCAGTCCGGCAACGGTCGGATCGCGCGGCAGGCCGCTTCCACCCATGAGCTCACTCAGACGCAACGCGACGCACTCCCGGCCCGCCCGCTGCCTGCCCGCCGGCGCGCGCCGGTAGGGCCTTGCGTTCCGGCACACGGCCGCGCGCCGTCACGGCGAGGATCGGAGCGGCTGTGGCCGGCTGTGGCAGGGCAATCGGCGTCGATGCGATTTCGAGCGGAGTCTGGCTGCTCCAGTCGCCGGGCAGGATCCCGTAAAGCGACACGATGTTCTCGATGATCGCCTTGACGCTCGGCGCGGCAACCCAGCCGCCCGTGGCATAGCCGCCTGTTTCCGGGAGACCTTTGGGCTCATCGAGCGACACCACGATCAGGAACTTGGGCTCGCTCATCGGGAACATTCCAACAAACGAGCTGATGAGAGCCTTCTGCCGGTAGCCGCCTCGGCTCGGCTTCTCGGCCGTGCCGGTCTTGCCGCCGACCTCGTAGTTCTTGACGTCGGCGTTCTTGCCGGTGCCCTGGATCACGTTCAGGCGCATGAGCTGGCGCATCATCTGCGACGTCTTGGCCTGGATCACCCGCCGCCCGGGCTCGCTCGCCGAGGTCCGCTTCACGAAGCTCGGCTGGTACAGGATGCCGCCGTTCACCATCGCCGCCGATCCGGTAGCCAGATGCAGCGGCGTCACCGATATGCCGTGCCCGAAGGCGATCGTCATGGTGCTGATCTTGACCCAGTGACGCGGCCACAGCGGGGCGGCGAGTTCGGGAAGCTGGGTGTTGAGCGGCCTGAGGAAGCCGATCTTGTCGAAGAATGCCTTCTGCCCCTCCGGCCCCATCACCTCGACCGCCATCTTGGCCGATGCAATGTTCGAGGAGTAGGTGAAGATCTCCGGGACGGTGAGCGGCCGGCGCTGCGGATGATCATCGTTGATGGTGAAGCGGTCGATCCTGATCGGCGACGTCGCGTCGAACACGCTGGACAGCGTGACTTTCCCGGTGTCGAGCGCCATCGCGGTGTTGAAGATCTTGAAGGTCGAACCTTGCTCGTAGACGCCGAGCGTCGCCCGATTGAACAACGCTTCGTTGGTGATGGTCTTGGCCTTGTTTGCGTCGTAGCTCGGCAGCGACGACATGGCGAGCACCTCGCCGTTGGTCACATCCATCACGATGGCGGTGGCACCGATTGCGGAGAATTTCTTCACCGCTCGAACGAGTTCCGCCTCGACCATCCGCTGCAGACGCAGATCGATCGAGAGCTGCACCGTCTCTCCGCTCTGCAAGCGCTGGTCGAAGTAGCGTTCGACGCCGGCCAGCCCGGCATTGTCGATGCTGTCGTAACCGACGATGTGGGCACCGGTCATGCCCTGCGGATAGACGCGCCGCTCCTCGGCCTGGAATTCGAGGCCGGGAATACCGAGCCGGTTGACAAGGAAGTGCTCGCGGGGTGCGAGACCGCGCTTGATCCAGACGAAGGTCTTGTCGCTGTCGAGCTTCTCCTTGATCTCCTCGTACTTCATCTCCGGAAGCGCCGAGACGATCTTGCGCGCGGCGTCTGCCGTATCGAGCAGGAGATGCGGATTGACGAACGCCGACATCACCGGCACCGAAGTCGCGAACACCACGCCGTTGCGGTCGACGATGTCGGCTCGTTCGGACTGGATGGACCCGCCACGCGCCGCAACGCGCTGCGTCGGCTCGCCACCGTCGCGCAGCAGCGAGACGTACGCCATGCGCAGGCCGACCGCGCAGAACACCATCGTGAAAAGGGCCGAGGCGACGACGAGGCGCTGACGCGCAGTTTCCTGCGCATCGCCCTTCAGCCGATCCTTCTCCGACCCGTAACGCGCGCCGGCCGCCGCGGGGTTCGCGGCGGCCGGTTCGGGCGAGCCAGATCTGCGCCACCACCTCACCGACGTACCCCTTCTTTCTTCGAGAGGATTTCGTCGATGGACGTCGAGGCGATCTGGCCATCGCCAACCGGACCCAATGTTGCCGGCTCTTGTATCTGGGCCGGTCGAGGGGGCGTCGCGGGTCCGGTTGTCGTACGCCGTGGAGGGGGTGCGGAGGCCGGCGAGGGGCTGCCGGCCTCCGCTGAGACGCGACCACCACCGGGCACTGTCGACGAGGGGACGTCGCTGCCCGTTCGTGGGGGGGAAGGAAGTGGTGAATCGCGCCTTTGCTGATTGCTATCGAACTTCAGAAGATCGAGCCGGGTGACTTGCTTGATATTTGCCGGCTCGAGCTTGAGATGCTTTTGGGCCAGGGCCTCGATGCGCTCGGCCTCGTTGAGATGCGCCCACTCTACCCGCAGGATGTGGGTCGCTTTCTGGCTTTCGACGATCTTCTGGTTCGTGCGGTCGATCTTCTCCTCGAGATCCTGCACCCTGTACTTGACCGTAAAGAGACCCACCGCGGTGGCGACCGCGGCGACCGACCAGAAGAGGAGCCCGCGATGAATCATGCGGCCGCTCCCGCGAGCTTCTCCGCTACCCGCAGGCGGGCCGACCGCGCGCGAGGATTTGTGGCAATCTCGGCATCGGATGGAAGCACCGGCTTGCGGGTCAGATCGCGCATCGTCGCTCGCTGGTGGGCGCGCGGCGGGGCATGGCGCGAGGGCGCCGGCGTGCCGCCGGAGCGGGTACGGACGAACTCCTTGACCGTCCGATCTTCGAGTGAATGGAAGGAGACGACAGCGAGACGGCCGCCCGGCGCCAGTGCCTGCTCCGCAGCCGCCAGTCCACGCTCGAGTTCCCCCAGCTCGTCGTTGACCGCGATGCGCAGCGCCTGAAAGGTGCGCGTCGCAGGATCGCTCTCATCCTTGGCGGATGGGCCTACGGCGCGCCGCACGATCGCGGCCAGCTCGCCAGTCGTCTCGATACGCTTCTCGCGGCGGCGCTCAACGATTGCATGGGCGACACGGCGGCTCTTCCGTTCCTCACCGTAGCGCCAGATGATATCCGCTAGCTCGGTCTCTTCGCTGCCGTTCACCAGGTCCGCCGCCGACGCGCCGCTCCTGGCCATACGCATGTCCAGCGGACCCGAGTTGCGGAAGGAGAAGCCCCGCTCGGCGCGATCGAACTGCATCGAGGAGACCCCGAGATCCAGGGCCACACCGTCGACCGCCGATACGCCCGCGGCCGACAACAGCTGCTCCATCTCGCCGAAGCGGCCTTCGATCAGATGCAGACGCGGGGCATAGCGCGCCGCGAGCGCCTTTCCGGCAGCAATAGCGTCGGGATCGCGATCGATCGCGATCACTTCGCAGGCCGCGCGATCGAGGAGCGCGCCGGTATACCCGCCACCGCCGAACGTGCCGTCGACGTAACGGCCGCCATCGCGCGGCTGCAGCGCGTCGACGACCTCGTTTATCAGGACGGGAACATGGCCAGCCACGGCGCTCACGCCTCGCCCGCCGAGAGGCCGCGCACGAAGGCAGCCATCTTCTGCCGGTCCGCATCGCGCCGGGCCTGCCAGCGCGCTGGATTCCACAGCTGGAATTTGTCCCCTTTGCCGACCAGCGTCACGCCGTCGTCGGCGTCGAGTGTCTCGGCAAACTCGGTCGGCATGGTGAACCGGCCGTCCGGCTCCAGAGCGATGGTTCGAGCGCTGGCCGAGAGATAGCCTGCCGGATCGAATGCCTCGTCGTCGAGAGCGACCTTGAGCGCGCCTTTGGTCCCGAGTGCCTCTATGCGCAGGCGCTCCAACATGGCGTCGAACCCGGAGCGGGAATTCCCGTTCACGACACCTGCCACGTTTGGTGAATGATACAGCACGAAGGCACCCCGATCATCAGCCGGCAACTCATCGCGAAACGCGGCGGGCAACAGGACCCGCCCCTTCTTGTCGAGCTTGATCAGGATTTCGGACCGGAACGCCACCGGGCCTCTCCCCCTCGATCTCCCGTCGGTACCCTACGCCCCTGCGTTGTCCGTTACACGGGATACAATGGGATATCATGGGATTTCCAGGGAAGCAACGTTGACCACCCGATTCATCAAGGAATCCAAGCATTTTTTGTCCACGACATATTGTGCGCCATTCGAAAGCACCCGCAAGCCCTAGGGGCATGGCTTTGGTGGAAAAGCAGGCAGACCATGCCTTCAGCAGATATTGGAGGCATTCGCGATCCCATCCCCAGTATCTGGACGACGAGAGCGCAGGTCAGACGGCCTGTAAGCCGGGTTCTGTCCTCGCCGTGCGGCGATGGATGGCCATTCCTCTGGGACGTCCGTTACCGAACGCCTCGCGCGACCGACCCGGGCGGCGGCGCGGAAACACCGCTGCCGGTTGCCCGGCATGCCACCCCTATTTGGTCTTGCTCCCGGTGGGGTTTGCCGTGCCGCTTCCGTTACCGGTCGCGCGGTGGGCTCTTACCCCACCGTTTCACCCTTGCCTTGCAGGTTTGCCGCTCGAGAGCGGGCCCGCCCGGCGGTTTACTTTCTGTGGCACTTTCCCTGGGGTCGCCCCCGCCGGCCGTTAGCCGGCACCGTGTCTCCGTGGAGCCCGGACTTTCCTCACCCTCCCGGTTGCCCGGGCAAGCGCAGCCATCCAGCCGTCTGACCTGCGGCGCCTGACTAGGCGTCCTTCCCCACGCGGTCAAGCGGTCGGCGAGAACAGCCAGACCTGCAAGAACACCAACGAGGTGGCGAATTACCTCGCGCCCGTTTGATCGAGCAGGGCCGCCAGAATCAGGCGCGTTTCTGGGTCGGGCATGCCATCGACCCGCGCGGGCCGGAAATGGCGCTGGAAGGCCTTGACGATGTCCCGCGGCGGGACGGCAATCGGGGGAGCGTAGCCATAGCGTTGCAGAGCGGCGGGAACTTCGCCGAACAGCGGCCTGCCTTGTGGTTCGGGCCACAGGCCGATGCCGGCATCGGCCAGAGTCTTCCACGGGAAGCGGCGACCGGGATCGATCTTGCGCTGCGGGGCGACGTCGGAATGGCCGACGACATTGCGCGGCTCGATCGCCGGATGACGCGCGAGGATGCCTTGGCAGAGCTCGATCAGCGAGGCGATCTGCCGCGCCGGATAATCGTGACGATCACCGTGCAGGTTGACGATCTCGATCCCGATCGAAGTCGCGTTCAGCGCCTCGCGGCCGCGCCAGTGCGAGCGCCCCGCATGCCAGGCGACGCGGTCCTCAGACACGAGGCGGTACGTCGTCCCATCTTCGGCCAGCACGTAGTGCGCGCTCACCCTGGTCTCGCGCGAGTCGTCGCTCAGGATGTGGAGCGACTCCTGCAGCGGCAGCTCGGTGTAATGCAGCACGAGGATGTCGACGGTCGTCCCGTCGGGACGCGGCGCGTGATTGGGCGACGGCCGCTCGATGTAAGCCACGTCAGGCGGCGATGAGGCCGCGCTGCTTGCGCAGCCGGTCGTAAGCGTCGTTGATGAGGGCGAGCTTGCGGTTGGCGACCTTGATCGCCTCCTCCGGCAAGCCCTGCGCTATCAGGCGGTCAGGGTGATGGGCGCGTACCTGGCGCAGCCACGCCTCACGGATCTGCTCGTCGGTCGCGAGCGGATCGATGCCCAGCACCACGCAGGGCTCGCACTCCACGTCACCCAGGGAGGCCGCGCGGGCACGCTCGAGGCGCTCGCCGCTGAGGCCGAAAAGGCTTGCGACCTTGGAAAGATAGGCCAGCTCCGCGCCGCCCACCTTGCCGTCCGCCTTGGCGATGTCGAACAGGCCCTCGAGGACGTTCTCCAGCACTTCCGGCGCGTCGGGAAACAATGCAGCGACCTGCCGCGCATACGGCTCGAAGCCGGCCGCATCACGCTTGGCCAAGTCGAAGAACCGCTGCACGTTTTTTTCCTCGCCGGGCGGCACCTGGAAGAAGGACTGGAAGGCTTCGACTTCCTTGTGCGTCACCTCACCATCCACCCGCGCCATCTTGGCGCCCAGCGCGATCACGCCGATGGTGAAGCCGATCTCACGCAGACCCGGATGATTTCTGGAATCGGTCGGTGCGGCGAGCTCCGTTCCCGCCTGCTCTCCAGGCTGCTGCCCGACAAGCTGGTCGACGGCGTGACCTGCCATGACGCCCAACAGTCCCGCGATGGGCCCGCCGATGGCGAAGCCCGCCGTGCCCCCGACGATCTTTCCCCAGATCTTCATGCCTGCTCGCTACGCGACCCGCGTTACAGGATCAAGGAGCCGATCGCCACGCCGACCAAAAGGCCGAGCGCCAGACGGCGATAAAAGGCCTCACTGGCGAGGGGAAACAGCCTTTCGCCGAGCAGGCCTCCGGCGATCACGGCAGGAGCAAGGCACAGCGCCAGTACGCCGGTATCCCGATGCACCATCCCGCGGCCGGCGAAAACCAGCAGCGCGACTGCATCGACGAACACGAAGTAGGTCGTGAGGTTCGCTCGCACCCGCGTTACCGTTTCATTACCCGCGAGGTAGTAGAAGGCGATCGGCGGCCCGGCCATCCCGGACAGGCCGTTCAGGAAGCCGCTGGTGGCGCCGATCCCGAGCGTGACGGGGGCGCGCCACTCGCCGTGGAAGCGCCAGCCGCTCGCCAGAAGCACAACCGCCGCCAGCACGATCGCCGAGATCGTCCAACGCATCGGTTCCGGCGCCACCTGGGTGAGTGCCAGGTTGCCGAGCGGTGCACCGACCATTGCCGCCAGCATGAGCAGCCCGATTCGCCGCCAATCGACGTACTTCGCCGCGCGCGGAAGAAGCGGCAGGGCGACCGCAATTTCCAGCAGGAGGCAGAGCGAAATGCCGGTCTCCGGCCCGTACAGCGCCGAGAAGACCGGGGTCATCATCATCGCTGCGCCAAAGCCCGCAAAGCCGCGCACCATGCCCGCGATAACGGCCACGCCGGCGGCGATCAGGAAGGAAATGGCCAACAGGTCCGGCATCGGGCCAGGCCACGCTAACATTGCGGCCCGGCAACCCCGGCATCATATAATGCAGGCCATGCCCTCAAAGAATCTCGCTCTGCCGGCGATGCCGCTCCTGATGCCGTACATCCAGCGCCGGCCGGAACTCGACGTCGCGCGCCGGCCTTTCAAGCTGGTGTCGGATTACACGCCGGCGGGCGACCAGCCCGAGGCGATCCGCCAGCTGATCGAAGGCGTGCAGGCAGGCGAGCGCGACCAGGTGCTGCTTGGCGTCACCGGCTCGGGCAAGACCTTCACCATGGCCAACGTGATCGCGTCGCAGGGCAGGCCGGCCCTGGTGCTGGCGCCCAACAAGACGCTGGCGGCCCAGCTCTACAGCGAGATGAAGGGCTTCTTCCCCGAGAACGCGGTCGAGTACTTCGTCTCCTACTACGACTATTACCAGCCGGAAGCCTACGTGCCGCGCACCGACACCTTCATCGAGAAGGACTCGTCGATCAACGAGCAGATCGACCGCATGCGCCACGCCGCGACGCGCGCGCTGATGGAGCGTGACGACGTGATCATCGTCGCCTCGGTGTCATGCATCTACGGTATCGGCCCGCTCGAGAACTACCAGAAGATGACCTTCCGCCTGCACAAGGGCCAGAAGATCGACCGCACCTCCCTGCTGCGCCGCTTCGTCGAGCAGCAGTACAAACGGAACGACAACGCCTTCCAGCGCGGCTCCTTCCGGGTGCGCGGCGACACGATTGACCTGTTCCCGGCGCACTACGAGGACAAGGCCTGGCGCTTCGAGATGTTCGGCGACGAGATCGAATCGATCACCGAGTTCGATCCGCTGACCGGCGAGAAGGCGGTGACGCTGAACGACATCATCGTCTACGCCAACAGCCACTACGTGACGCCCAAGCCGACGATGCAGAAGGCGATCGAGCAGATCAAGCGCGATCTCCAGCAGCGGCTGGCGGAGTTCAACCGCGCCGGCCGGCTGCTCGAGGCGCAGCGGCTCGAGCAGCGCACGCTGTTCGACATCGAGATGATGGAGACGACCGGCGCCTGTGCCGGCATCGAGAACTATTCGCGCTATCTCACCGGCCGCAAGCCGGGCGAGCCGCCACCGACCTTGTTCGAGTACTTCCCGGAAAACTCGCTGCTGATCGTCGACGAAAGCCACGTCACGGTGCCGCAGATCGGTGGCATGTTCCGCGGCGACTTCAACCGCAAGAGCGTGCTGGCCGAGTTCGGGTTCCGGCTGCCGTCGGCGATCGACAATCGGCCGCTGAAGTTCGAGGAGTGGGAGACGCTGCGTCCGCAGACGACGTTCGTCAGCGCCACGCCCGGCCCGTGGGAGATGGAGCGCACGCAGGGCACCTTCATCGAGCAGGTCATCCGCCCGACCGGCCTGATCGATCCGACGGTGCTCATCCGCCCGGTCGAGAAGCAGGTCGACGACCTGATCGCCGAGTGCCGGGAGTGCGCGAAGAAGAGCCAGAGGGTGCTGGTCACCGTGCTCACCAAGCGCATGGCCGAAGACCTGGTCGAATACCTCCACGAGGCCGGCATCCGCTGCCGCTATCTCCACTCCGACATCGACACGCTGGAGCGCATCGAGATCATTCGTGACCTGCGGCTCGGCGCGTTCGACGTACTGGTCGGCATCAACCTGCTGCGCGAGGGCCTCGACA